>DVGI01000048.1 GCA_018712805.1 Candidatus Fimenecus excrementavium
ATAATATGAGTGTTCCGCAAAAACGGGACACTGCGGCGCAGTAGCCAAGTGGTAAGGCACAGGTCTGCAACACCTCGATTCACCGGTTCAAATCCGGTCTGCGCCTCTTATAAAAGGAGAGAAATATCAGCTGAGAGCTGGTATTTCTCTTTTTCGTATATAAATATTTACCCGGAGGTTCATACTGCAAAACCAAAAAGAACTTCTTCCGGACAGAAAAGTGTGCCTATAATAAAGCAGGAAAACAGCAGGCTGATAAAAACGAGCAGGGAGGACGGCAAAATGGAAGCGGGATCCCAGGCGGCCCGGGACGTGATCGGGCAGGTGGAAAAGGTGATTTTGGGAAAAGAAGAAAGGATACGGGAGATCATGACTGCCTTTCTGGCCGGGGGGCATGTGCTGCTGGAGGATATCCCCGGAGTAGGAAAGACTACCCTTGCCATGGCGTTCTCCAGGGCCATGGGGCTGTCCTACAGAAGGGTGCAGTTTACGCCGGACGTGCTCCCCTCGGATCTGACCGGCTTTTCTATATATAGAAGGGAGAAGGAGAAGTTCGTCTACCAGCCTGGCAGTGTCTTCTGCAACCTGCTCCTGGCGGACGAGATCAACCGGACATCCCCCAAGACCCAGTCTGCCCTTCTTGAGGTCATGGAGGAACGGAGGGTGACGGTGGACGGCGTGACCAGGGAGGTGCCCGCCCCCTTCCTGGTCATCGCCACACAGAACCCGGCGGGGAGCACGGGGACCCAGTATCTGCCGGAGGCCCAGGTGGACCGCTTTATGGTCAGCCTGAGCCTGGGGTATCCGGATTTTGAGAGCGAGCTGGCTATGGCCAAGTCCATATCAGCAGAGGACCGGCTGGAGAAGGTGGAGACTGTGCTGGACGACCGGACTCTCCTGAAAATGCAGGAGGAGATCCATGACGTGTTTGTCAGGGACAGGGTGTACGCCTATATCCTGGAGCTCATCCGTGCCACCCGGGAGAATCCCCATTTCGAGAGAGGGGCAAGTCCCCGGGGCACCATTGCCCTTGTGAAAATGGCAAAGGCGGCAGCCTATCTTGCAGGGAGGGATTATGTGACCCCGGCGGACGTGGAGGAACAGTTTTACTATGTGTCGGCCCACCGTGTCATGCTGAGCGGCGCGGCCCTGATGGAGGGGCTGTCTGACAGGCAGGTGCTGGAGGAGATCACGGGCCGGGTGAGAAAGCGCCTGTGGGAGAGAGGAGGCGTCCATGAAAAAGGCGGGCCTTCTTATTTTGATACTCCTCACCGCCTACATAGGTGGGATATACGAAGATCCGGCGCTCATGGCGCTGGCGGTGGCGGAGCTCCTGCTGGCCGTGGTCATGTGGCTCCTGGCGGGCTATATGGCCGGACGTCTGGAGCTGCAGATACCGGCCGCCAGGATCTTGGCGGTCAGAGGGCAGACCTTTCAGTGCCGGGTCACAGTGAAAAGCCGGGGAATCCTTCCCGTGAGCCGGTTTGTGGTCCGTATAGGGAGCAGATACGAGGGGGGCGGGCGCCGGGAGGACAAGAAGGTATACGGCGGAGCCATGCCTGGCGAGAGCAGGCTGTGGGTGGAGGAGAGGGCTGATCACTGCGGCATCCGCACCTTTCAGGCGGAGGAGATACGGGTGTACGACTATCTGGCTCTGTTTTCCAGAAAAAGAAAGCTGGGGCAGGCGTGGGAGGCGCTCATCCTGCCGCCTGACATGGAGCTCCGGGGCCTGCTCCGGGTGTGCAGCGGCGTATCTGTCTTCTGGTACGACGAGGGGGAGGCCGGAGGGAAGGGACGCTGCGTCAGGTGGGAGATGACTGACGAGAGTGGCCGGCCGGCGCTGTTTGAGAAGCTCTACCGGACCAGATGGCCGGAGGAAAGCCGGCGGGGGACCCGGATAGAGCAGGTGGCAGGGAGCGTGCGGGAGGCGGGCGCCGTCTCTTCTGCGGAGGATATTTTGACGCTGGACAGTAATCTGGCTCTTTCCAGGGGGCGGCGTCTGGTACGCCGCTTTTCCTCTGAGAGACTGGAGGAAGAGCTGGCGAAAATGACAGTTACTCTATAGGTCTGTGATGCGGGGAGAAAGGAGGAGCAGAGGATGGGAGGCAGGACCGGATGGAAAAATTGGATAAACGCCGGCGCGCGGCTGGTGCTCCTGGCGTCTGGTGTATACGGCTGCCTGCTTCTCCTGCGCTCGTCAGACGGCATCGCATGCAGTCCGTGGGCGGTGTATGGGGGGACGGGCGTACTGTGTCTGCTCCTGTGGCTTTCCGCCGGCAGGGGAAAAGGCTGTGTGCTGGCTTTGTCGGCATTGCTCCTTCTGGGATTCGGGGCGGCACTGCTTCTTTTCCCGGAGACGATAGGCGGGCAGGCGCGTGCTCTGGCGGGCGCTTTTCTTGGACAGGGGGAAGGCGGTGGGACTTCGGTCACGGCGGCTCTTTTCCTGGCCGGCGCCGTGCTGGCTGCAGTCGTCTCCCTGCTGGAATTTGTCCTGGGCGACCACTGGCTCCTCTATCTCCTGACAACGGCCCTCCTGCTCCTGCCCCCCTTCTTTGGGACAGATACAGAGCTGGCGCCGGTGCTGCTCCTGGCCCTCTTTCAGCTTGCGTTCTGGGGCCTGCGCATGGCGGAGACAGACAGGAAGCGGTTTTCCTTTGGAGGCGGAGACCGGCACGGTACAGCTTCGGCTCACCGCCTCCCGCCAGCCCGGGGAGACCCTGTATCTGCGGGGATTTGCCGGAGGCACCTACGGGGACAGCCATTGGGAGGCGGCGGACGACCGCAGCCTGTTCCTTGATATTTCGGACGAGATGGGCTGGGGGTCCTGGGGGACCTGGCTCAATGGCGTGTTTTCCAGTATGTACTTCATGCTCAACAGCACTGCGGAGGCAGAGGGGAGGGCGGAGCCTGTGAGCCTGAATATCCAGCACACGGCGGGAGGCATACGGCCTCTCTACACGCCCTACTACAGCAGGTGGGACTATCAGCGGGACTACCAGCAGGACGGCGCGTCAGAGCAGGCGGCGGCCCGGCTCCCGGGCTACAGCTTTCAGTACTATGAGCAGCAGGATATGGATGTGGACTGGACGAGGCAGACCCGGGAGATGGAGGAGTCAGCGGAATGGTTCCGCCAGATCCAGGATATATATATGGAAGAGATCCAGACGGTCTACACCCAGGTGCCAAAGGAGGAGGTGCGGTCGCTGGCGGCCCTGTGCAGGGAGCATCCGGCATCGGACCTGGCGGAGGCCACCTCGGTGATCCTCTCTGTCCTGGAAAACAATACCTCCTACACGCTGACACCGGGAAGCGCGCCCGTGAACACGGACGTTGTGGAGTACTTCCTGTTTGACAGCCGGGAGGGCTACTGCGTCCACTATGCCTCCGCCGCCACCCTCATGTACCGGCTCTACGGGATACCCGCCCGCTATGGGGCCGGCTATGCGGTGCAGCCCTCGGACTTTGTCCGGCAGGAGGACGGGACCTGGGTGGCGGAGGTGACGGACGAGTCAGCCCACGCCTGGACGGAGATCTTCCTGGAGGACTACGGGTGGACGCCGGTGGAAGTGACGCCTGCGTCGGACGGGAGCATGCTGGCCTCTTACCCCGGCTTTGACGCCGCGGCGGCTGTCCTGCCCCAGGTGCGTGTGGACCGGCTTTCAGAGCGGGGCCGGGACGGGGAAGAGACGGCTGAGGGAGAGCCAGGGGCGGACGAGAATGAGAATGAGGACGGGGCCGGGGAAGGCCTTCTCTCAGGCCTTGTTTCCGGGGCTTCCGAGAGACAGCTCTGGGCAGTCTGCGGAGGCTGGAGCAGAGCAGGGCTGTGGAGCTCTTTGCCGTCTTCATGGATATGCTGCATTTCGCGGGATACATGGAGGGGTACGAGGGGGCGGAGAAGGACTTTGGCGCAGAGCTGGCCCGCCAGGTAGCCTGCATTTCCCGGGAGGAGGCCCTGGCCCTGGAGCAGGCGGCGGGACGCGCGGCCTTCGCGGCAGAGGGTGCGGCCCCGGAGGACAGGGTCTTTATGCTGGCGCTGTTTGCCCGTGCCGCGGAGCATGTGTACAGCTCCCTGGGGAGAGGCAGAAGGCTCCTGTTTAAATATGTGAAGTGCTGGATCT
>DVGI01000049.1 GCA_018712805.1 Candidatus Fimenecus excrementavium
GAAATCAACGACTCCACAGTGAAAATTATGATGGCATATTTCTATTGTCATACCAAAGGTATTTTCACTGGCCGGGCACAAGCACTGGGCCTGGATGAAGTATGGGGCTCCGACTATACCTGGACTATGAATGCATGGGTGCAGGCAGTAGTTTGGCGGTATAAGGCCGGTCTGCTCTCTGATCCTGTGGTCGCCTGCGCGGAAGAATTGATGTATGTTTTCAACAACCTCAAACACACCAACTACACCAGCATTGATGAGGAACTGGATGGCTGGTCTTTCCGCGACAGGGCCCAGTACACTCTCGACCTCGGTGCAGAGGGTGTTTGGGGTGATTGCGCAGTATATGAATACAAATATGCTGGTCCTGGCTCCAATTACCACCCCGCCAATGATGTTCAGGCTGTATTCGTTGGCGAACTCACCATCACCCGCGAGCAGTACGAGCTGACCGTAAAGAAGGTAGACTCCACCAACCCCAGCAAGGGCCTTTCCGGTGCTCGATTCCTCATCCAGTCCGCCAATGGCACCTACTCCAAGGAGGTTGTCACCGGGAGCGATGGAACCTATACGCTGTCGCCTTTGGATGCGGGCACTTATTCCGTAACTGAAATGGCCCCTCCGGAGGGCTACGAAATTGATAACGCAGGACCTCAGTATGTTGTTCTCCCCAACGAGAGCGGTACCACCGTCACAGTTACCTTTACTGATACTCCTGTCATCACCAGTGAGGGCAGCATCCGCAAAGTGGATTCCGACGATCCCAGCAAGGGGCTGGCTGGTGCTGTGATTAAGATCGAGGGTGTCGATAACAGCTTTACCGGCACCTACACCACTGGTGTTGGAGGATATCTGCAGGATGTACCCTGGGATACGATGCCCATCGGCTCTTATGTAGCCACTGAAGTCACCCCTCCCAATGGGTACACCATCAGTAAAGATCCTGATAAGGTCCGGCAGGAGTTCTATTGGGACGGCAAGAGCGATGTTGACCTTGTGTTCGAGAACGACGCAAAAGTAAAGCTCGAACTTTTGAAGGTAAACGACTCCGACCAGCCCATCGAAGGCGCAGTATTCAATGTCCTGAAAGATGGGCAGATCATTGCCACAGAGAAAACCGATGCCTCTGGAATTATTACCGTTACCAATATCACCGAGGGCCTCTACGCTTTCGTTGAAGTCTATGTCCCGGCTCCCTATGCCCGACTCGAAGAGCCTGTAACCGTCCATGTGGATCAGGAAGATGTGGACGGTGGCGGCACGATTTCGGTCTCCGCAGTAGATGAAGAACTTCCTACCCTTACCATTCTTAAACGCGATGGCCAGACCGGACAGGTTGTTCCCGGAGCCGTCTTTGAAGTAAAGGGCATTCATCACGGCTACCACACGGATGTTACTACTGGTGAAGACGGCACGGCCACTTTGACCGGCCTTCCCGTAGACAGCTATGAAGTGACTGAAATCTCCGTACCTGACCCCTATGTGGTGGCTGCGGAACCTACCCAGACGATCTGGCTGGGTCCTGGCGATGAGAAGCAGCTGATCTTTGATAACTTGAAGCAGCCTCAGCTTACCATCGCCAAAGTCGATGCTGCAGACTCCACTACCCCCATTTCCGGCACCGTCTTCCGGATTGAAGCCATTGATGGTGATTACCAGAATGATGTCACCACCGGCCAGGATGGTACTGTTACCCTCCGTGTGGCACCTGGTACTTACCGTGTCACTGAATTGTCCGTACCGGCCCCCTACTTCCTCCCCGATAAGGACGCAGATCGGGTCCAGACGATCTCTCTGAATGCAGGGGATGAAAAGAAGCTTGTTTTCAAGAACAGCAAAAGTCCAGAACTCACCATCTACAAGGAGGATAGCGTTGCCGGTGCCCCCGTGGAGGGAGCGCGATTCCATGTAACCTATACCAGCAATGGTGAGGCCGCTGACGCACCTGCCACCATTGATTTTGGCGAGTTCCTGACGGATTCTAACGGCGAGATCCGACTTCACGAGCAGGGAAAGCGGCTGTATCCCGGCGAATACACCATCACTGAGGTAGAGCCTGCTCCTGGGTTCCAGATGGTAGAGCCCACAACTCAGAAGATCATTCTCCATGGCGGAGAAAAGAAAACCGTTACCTTCCAGAATACTCCCCTTAACGCCATCATCGTCGAGAAATACGACAGCGTCACTGGTGAGGCCCTTCCGGGCTGCACGTTCCAGCTGCGTTACCTTGGCGGGACATCTGGCACCGGTGGAACGATTATTGGCCAGAAGGTGACCGGGAAAAACGGCACCGCTATTTGGACCAGCCTCAAACCTGGCACCTATATTCTGGAGGAAGTGGACCCTGCGGACGGCTATAGCATCATCCAGTCTTCGGAAACCGTCTATCTGGCCGACAGCGGAGAACAGTCGGTAGTCACTGTCCGGTTTAAGAATATGCCGGATGGCAACCTGCTGATTCGCAAGGTTTGTTCTGTCAATCCCAGCGTGACTCTCCAGGACGCCGAGTTTATCAGGACCTGGTAAAACAGTCCCGCTCCGCTATGGCGGAACTGATTGCTCGCATGGAATCCACCTCTCTGGATAATGATTCGATTGCCAGAAAGATGGTGGAACTGGCTAATGCCCTGGGCAGTGTCAAAGGGAAAAAGCAGTATGGATATCTGCCTAAAAAGTTGAAGGAACTAGTGGATGCTATCACTGATGAACTGGCACTGCAGCCAGATGTGGCAGCGTGCTATCAGGTCTGGAATGATCTGCGTGATAAATTGGAGGGGTACTACAAGGACAAACCACGTGTCCATAATCCTCTCTCAAAGCAAAAGGAATTCAAGGCAATCAAGAACTCCATTATCCGCGAGGCTGATCGTCTACGTCTGGAATTGGAACAGGAAGAGATGGACTCCACCAACCCATATACGAACGAAGAATCAGGAGAAATTGATTTGACCGAGACACCCCCGAAAACGGATAGTGCCCAACAGCCAATTAAGTCACCGGCA
>DVGI01000050.1 GCA_018712805.1 Candidatus Fimenecus excrementavium
TGAGAAAAAAATTGTACTGTTTATCAGGCAACACAAAAAGGCGTACCCCATCCGTATAAAAACGGGCGGAATACGCCTTTGAAAAATATGCGATTGTACTCTTGACAAGGAAAAAGGGCGCAGTTATGCTGTGCTTGCTTGCTACCGGTGTGCTTCCTGCCGCCATTTTTGTCAAGCCCCTTTCTGAACATAAATATACATATAAAATTTTATCACAAATCCCGCTGATTTTCAACCTCTATTCGAGAAAAAATGTGGTGCGCTATCAACAATTCAGGTCGAATCATCTATTCCGCCGTGTAGACATTTAGAGGTCAAAAAGGCGTGATTTTAAGCCGTTTCCAGAGCCTAAACTTTGAGGGGCAAAGTGTTTGTACCCTTACCCCTCGTTTTTGCGTCTGAAAGCGTTACAGGCTCATTTTTGCAGCTTTATCATTACCTCGTCTATAAGGTCTGTATATCTGCCCTGCGCCAGCAGCTTATTGCGGTACGCAAGCAGGGCGTTAAAAACATACCGTCTTTCTTCTGCCGTCAAATAAAGGTGGTATTTCTTCTTTCTCATACGAAGATCACCTCGGCATTGACGGTTTCCGTAACCGCCAACCGGAGGGCGTTCATTCTCTGCACCCACTCCATTTGATTGTCGGTTTTCAGCGTTTCGGTAATGCCCTCACGCTCTGCCCGCTGCTTCATAAGACGGTCAAACAGCTCCTGCGCCTGTTCCTCAACATCGGCAAGGTAGGAATGCAGCCTGCCGCTTGTCAAAAGGCTGGTATAAAGCGCCTTTTTATGCTCACGGATATACCGCAAATGCCGCTGCCCCCATACGCCGATGTGCCGTTCTTCTTTTTCGGTTGGTAGTTCCAAGCAGGGGATATAATAATCGCCCCATAGCTCATACCAAAGACCGTTTTGCTCGTTGTAGATGTACTGTTTCATTTTGTAATCCTCCAAAATTATATATTCGCACATACATCACAGTTTCCCGATTGCCACACTCTGTTATATCTTGTTATGAGATTTTCTTGCCCTTGATTTTGCCCTTATAAGCAGTCAGGGAAAGAGTAAACTTGTGTGAAATCATATAAAGGAATAAGGCGAACATATTGCGATAAATCCTTTATTTTCAAGGCTTTTGGAGAATTTTATTGATAACCTATGGAGAGCAATAATCATTCATAATTTTATAGTTTTCAAATTCCTGTTTGTCAAACTAAGGGCGCACTTCTATACGGGGTAATCCCCGTATATGCGTGTTGCGTTACTGCGTTTCGAACAAGGGGGTGCACCCCAGCGACTATCCTCTCAAGGCAAAAGGCGTGACTTTCACGGTCACGCCTTTTGCCTGTTTTACTGTCTTACGAACACCCCGCTAAAAAGCGGGGCTATTTTTTTATATACTTTACTTTTGTTTTATAAAACCTTCTTTCCGATATAAAAAGGGCAGACAAGCGAAAGCCTGTCTGCCCTTTTGTGTTTAACACCAGAATATAGGAGGAAATCTTTGTCAGTCTTTACTGTTTTCTATTTTTTTCTTCAGGAGGACTGCACCGCCGGCAAGTCCCGCCGTTGCAGCAAGTGCAAAAAGGCTTACTGCCACACCGCCGCCGGTTTTCGGAATACTCGGGTTATCGGGTTTAGCCGAATTGCTGTTTTTCTCTGCTTCGGCGTTGCTGCCGTTTGAGCTGTCCGTGTTCGGCAAATTGCTGCCCGGCACATTGTCGAAGCTAGGTAAAGCCGGCGCAGTCAAATTGATCAGAACCGCGATAGCTGTGTCCGCAGGCAATTTTGAAATTGAATTCCATGCCGATTTAATAAGTGATTTCGGCACAGTGCCAAGCGTCGAAGAGTCAATGGCCGTTTGAATGGCTTGACTGTTTTGCGCAGAGGTCAATTCGCCGTAAAGCCAACGGAACATAACAAGGAAAGCGTCGGATTTATCCGGGTCGACGCCGAGACTGTATGCTTTGCCTCGGATTTTACTGTTTTTCTGAACAGCAGCAACAGCCGCATTCATAAAATCGGCGAGCCCTGCAAATTCCGAAGCTGCACCTTCTGCCTTTTGCACACCTTTTATATTACACGCAGCGGTGTGCATATTCTTTCGGCAATCGTATTCTGCTTTTGCCTTGGACCCGGCCATGTAAGTATTATACGCTTCAATATATGCCGGATCATCTTCGCCGAGCGAATAATCGTTTTTGTTCGGCTTGGACGGAACGGTCGGCGCAGTTTCCGTAAAAGGGTCCTCGGCAAGATACAGCTTACCGTATTCCTGCGCTAATTTCATAAAGTTTTTGCCGATATTGCTGGAGTCCAGTTTATAATAAAAACTGGCATAAGAAGAATACCAAAGATCAGAATAAATGCGCGCGTATTGATTTGCGCTTTTATATGCCTCAAACTTTTCATCAGCCGTTTTTTTTGAATCGTTCATGACCGTGTAAAGTTCTTTAGCTTCTGAAAAGTATGCAGCATATCCAACTGCGCCCAGAATGTTTTCTGCAGCAACTTCCGCGTTGATATAATGCTGTTTATTATAAGAAGCTACATCCGGATTGTTCTGTATAGAGACCTGTTTTTCACGATCCAAAATCAAATGGAGCATTTTGTCAAACATAAACAAGTCAACCTTACTTTTCTCTTCGTTGGTCAAACCTGCATAAGCCGACAAAATTTCGTTATATCCTTTCAAATCCGCTTCGGTCGGCTGAGAAACACTGACTTTGCCCTCGTATGCCTCAACCATAGCGTTAAACTTTCCGACTGCTCCGGTTGAAACCGTATTTGTTAAAGCCGCAGCGGTTGTTTCAGATAACTGCGAAAAAATCTTTTGGTATTTTTCGAGTGCCTCTTCGGACGCTTGTGCGTCAATCGTGTCTTTACCAATCCCGTACAGTTTATCACCGAGCTCATATAGTTGCTCCTTGTCTTCCTGAGACAACAATCCGCTTTTTTCGGAATTGGTCGCTGTTCGCAGTTATTCCGCGGACATCATGCGGATATAGCGCTTGAAGAATTTGAGCGCGTCGCCCATACAGTCAATCGGAATGCGTTCGTTGGTGCCGTGCATGGTGAGCAGCAGCTTTGTATCCATTACGAACGGCGCAAAGCGGTAAATATTGTCGCAGACCTCTTCGTAGTGATAAGCATCCGTGCCGCCCATGACGAGATACGGCGCGACAATCATATCGGGGTCGGTGCGCGTGCAGAGTTCTTCCAAAATGCGGAACGAACGGCTGTCGGTCGGTGACACTTTCGAAGCCTCTTTGCCCTTTAAAAATTCGATTTCAATATTTTTATTGCGCACGCTTTTGCGGATATGGTCTTCCACGTCGGCAATCGTCACGCCGGGCATCATTCGGAAATTGATTGTAATCGAGGCTTTTTGCGGCAACACGTTCGCCGCGGGGCTGCCCTCGGCCATCGTCACGCCGGTCGTTGTGCGGATAAGCGACGCCGCCGGCGGAATTTTCTTCATCACAAACGTGACAAGCGGCTTTAAAAGCCACAAGTTGCAGGTCACAATGCGCGCGGGGTAAGAAACATTTTTGCCGATTTTGGTAAACAGGGCATACACAAAGTCGGGCATTTTGCCGTTAAACTGGTGCCTCTCGATGTCGCGGATGACTTCCGCAAGTTCACCGATTGCGGTATGCACGGGCGGCTGAGAAGAGTGACCGCCTTTCGCCGTCACGGAAACGCGGTAATCGGCATACCCTTTTTCGGCAATCCCGACACCGGCAAGGCGTTTTGTCAAAATATTGCCGACCTTTAAATCAAGCACCGCGCCGCCCTCGTCAAGCACGCTGTCCAAATGGACGCCGCGGGCTTTGAGCGCGTCTGCCAATGCACCTGCGCCGGAGGTTTTGGCGGCAACGATTTCTTCATCGTGCCCGAAGCAAAGGTAAACCGTGCGTTCCGGCTGAAAGCCCTCGGAAAGCAAACTTTCGACGCTTTCTAAAACCGCAATTAAGTGGTTTTTCATATCCAACGCGCCGCGGCCCCAAATAAATTCGCCGTCATCCACGCCGCCAAACGCCGGATGCGTCCAATCCTGTTCCGTACCCTCGGCAACCGGGACAACGTCCTGGTGCCCCAAAAGCGCAATCGGCTCTAAATCCGGATTTTTGCCTTTCCAGGTAAACAGGAGGCTTGCGAGCGAAATTTCTTCGCACGAAAGGTTTTTGTAAACCAGCGGGAAGCGCTCTTCAAACAGCCGGTGGAGCTTTTGAAATTCGTCCCAGTCCACTTCGTCGGGGTTGACCTTGGAAATGGTCGGAATCTGAATCGCGGCGCTCAAATCCCGCCGATATTTTTCGACATCGACTTTTTCCTCATCAAGCGGCTCGCTCGAAATTTTTTCGGGCGTCCAGAACGCTGCACGAATTAAGGTAATGACAATAAATGCGCCGAGAATTCCTAAAATCGTCCAAAGAATCCACATAACCAAATCCTCCTGCACTTTCTTTAAGTGTTTTTATCAACCTGATGGAATTTTTTTAAATTGCCCTCTTTTTGGTGGCGGCGCCCAAGCTCCGCTTTGACGTCAGCAGGGGTGATGCCCTCGTTCGCCATCATAATTACCAAATGATAAAGCAAATCGGAAATTTCGCCGACGGTGTCTTCTTTCACACCATTTTTGGCGGCGATAATCGTTTCCGAAGCCTCTTCGCCGACCTTTTTCAAGATTTTATCTATGCCCTTGTCGAACAAATAGCAGGTGTAAGAACCCTCTTTCGGGTTTTGACGGCGCTCAAGCGCGACTTCATACAGTTCGTCCAATACATCGTTCATTTTGTCAGTTCCTCCATAATGGTATTGAAAAAGCAGCTTTTGCTGCCGGTATGGCACGCGGGGCCGGTCTGAATGACCTCGACAAGCAGCGTGTCGTCGTCACAATCCCCTTTTATGGAAACCACCTTTTGCGTATGGCCGGAGGTTTCCCCTTTGTTCCAAAGTTTTTGGCGAGAACGGCTGAAAAACCAGGTGTAGCCGGTTTCCAGCGTTTTTTGCAGGGATTCGCGGTTCATATAAGCGAGCATCAGCACTTCGCCGGTGCCGTGTTCCTGCACAATTGCGGGAATCAGCTCCCCTTTTTTAAAATATTTGTCAAGTTCCAAACCTTGTCACCTCGTTTTCACGCTTCGCACAGGGCGATCGCCTCGGGCAGCGAAAGCGTGCCGTTATAAATCGAGCGTCCGCAGATGGCGCCGTAAAGACCGGCGTCGCGCAGGGCGCGGATATCGTCGATATTGCGAATGCCGCCGCTTGCGACCACGTCACAGGACACAGCTTCGTTTAAAGCGGTCAACTGCTCCAAATTGGGGCCGGTGAGCGTGCCGTCGCGGTCAATATCTGTAAAGATAATTGTCTTTACACCGGCTTGTTCCATTTCTTTGGCGAGCGTCAAATAAGAAACCTCGCTGGTTTCCACCCAGCCCTCGGTTGCAACAAGTCCGTTTCGCGCGTCAATGCCGACGGCGATGCGGTCCCCATAACGGCTGCACGCTTCGCGCACAAGCGCGGGGTTTTTAACCGCCGCCGAGCCGATAACCACACGCGCAATACCGCGTTCGAGATAAAACGCCACGTCTTCCATTGTGCGAATGCCGCCGCCGACCTCGACTTTTAAGCCGGCGTGCTCTGCCACATCGGTGAAAATATGGGTGTTTTTGCGAACGCCCTCGCACGCGCCGTTCAAGTCGACCATATGTATCCAGGTGCTCCCCGCCTGTTTAAAGGCGAGCGCGGTGTCAAGATAGCTTTCCGCCACCTTTTCGGCGGATTCCATTGCACCTTTATAGAGGCGGACGCAGGTTTCGTCTTTGATATCAATTGCGGGAAAAATAATCATCGTTGTGTTCTCTCCGTTAGTCAAGCATGCCTTTGGTGGAAAGCACCGCACCGTCTTTCGCCGGGGCGACGGCCGCGTGCATCGCGTGACCGAACGCCTTAAACAGCGCTTCGGCAATGTGGTGCGAATTGTCGCCGTAAGGCGCGCGCAAGTGGAGCGTCACGCCGGCGTTATCTGCAAACGCGCGGAAAAATTCGCGGCACATACAGGTGTCGAACGCACCGATTTGTTCCTGCGGGAAATCCGCTTCAAACACAAGATACGGCCTACCGCTGATGTCCGCCGCGCAAAATCCGAGCGCTTCGTCCATCGGGACAAAAAAGCTGCCGTAACGGGCAATACCGCTTTTGTCACCGAGCGCGCGGGCAAAGGCTTCCCCGAGCACGATGCCGGTATCTTCCACCGTGTGGTGGCAATCCACCTGCAAATCACCCTGGCAGGCAAGCTCCAAGCCGAAGCCGCCGTGCACGGCAAACGCCGTCAGCATATGGTCAAAAAAGCCGACGCCGGTTTCCACCGACACTTCGCCGCCGTCTAAATTTAAGTGCAGGCGAATGTGGGTCTCTTTGGTCTTTCGCTCAACGGTTGTCTCTCTCATTGCGTTGCCCCTTTCAGGTAAGCTTCGATTTCTTCCGAAACCACTTCGTTTTCATAATTGCGGCCGGCGCTGATGCGCAAATGGTCGCCCATAAAGCGGACAATAATGCCTTTGCTTTTTAAGTGATTGAAAATCCCCTCGGCGTCTTTGCACAGCACATACACAAAGTTTGCTTCCGGCTTTTGCGGCACGAACGCGCCGGGAAATTCTTTGGAAATCCGGCAGAAGTGCTCATAAAGCTCGTCACGCGACTCCAAAATGCGGCGCACGCAGGAGCGGATATATTCCGGGTGGTCAAACACAACCGTGCCGACCGCCTGCGTCATCGAATTGAGGTTATAAGGCGATTTGACCGCGAGCAGGACTTTGGTAAGCGTTTCATTTGTCACGGCAAAGCCGAGGCGAATCCCTGCCATACCGATCGCTTTCGAGCAGGTTTTGAGAATAATCAGGTTATCGTATTTTGAAAATTCAGACAAAAGGCTTTGGTCGGAAAAGTCCATGTATGCTTCGTCCAAAACCACAAGCGCGTCCACCGACTGTACCAAGCGGCGCACCTCTTCGCGCGGCAGCACGAGAGAAGTCGGGTTGCAGGGGTTCGAGAACACCACCATGCGCGCCTTTTCCCGCTTGACGGTTTCAATCACGTTGTCGACGGGAATTGTATAATCGGGGTTATTTTCCACAACGACGCTGCGGCACTCGACCAAAGAGGCGTAAAACGCATACATCGAAAAATCCCGCGCGAGGGTGACGACTGTGTCCCCTTTTTGCAAAAAGGCGTTCATAATGACCGAAATGACCTCGTCGGAGCCGTTGCCCGCCATCACGCAAGATGCCGGAACGCCGAAATATTTGGCGAAGCTCGCGCAGCACTCTTCGGCGCAGGGGTCGGGATAGCGGTTAAAGTGGTTGCAGAGCACCCGGTCGGAAATTTCCTGTTTGATTTCCTGCGGAAGCGTGATAAACGATTCGTTCGCGTCAAGGCGGATGTGATAATTGCCCGAAATCGGGTCATAAGGCTTTAAATTCTTGACTTTCTCGTTGAGTGTAAACATAGATAACTTGACTTCCTTTAAAATCTGACTTGAATGGAGTTTGCGTGCGCGGTGAGGCCTTCGGTTTCGGCGAGTTTAATGATGTCGTCTTTCGCCTTGCTTAAAGCGTCCTGCGTGTAATAAATGAAACTGGACTTTTTAATAAAGGAATCCACCGAAAGCGGCGAGAAAAACCGCGCGGTACCGCTGGTCGGCAAAACGTGGTTGGGACCCGCAAAATAATCGCCCAACGGTTCGGGCGAATACTGCCCGAGGAAAACGCTTCCGGCGTTGTCAATCCGCCCGATGTATTCCAGCGGATTTTGCACCGCCATTTCGAGGTGTTCGGGGGCGAGCTCGTTGGCGAAGTCGACCGCTTCGTCTATGGAGTTGCAGACGATAATCGCACCAAAATCAGTAAGCGACTGCTCGATAATCTCGCGCCGCGAGAGCGTTTGCATTTGACGTTCCAATTCTTCGACGGTTTTGTTGGCAACGGTAGTACTCGTGGTCAGCAAAATCGCGCTTGCCATTTTGTCGTGCTCGGCCTGGCTCATCAAATCCGCCGCCAAAAACTTCGGGTTTGCCGTTTCGTCGGCGACAACGAGGATTTCAGAGGGGCCGGCAATCATGTCAATATCGACCGTGCCGTAAAGCAGTTTTTTTGCCGTGGCAACATAGATATTGCCGGGCCCGACGATTTTGTCCACGTTCGGGACGGTTTCGGTGCCGTATGCCAGCGCCGCGACCGCCTGGGCGCCGCCCATTAAAAATACGCGGTCCACACCGGCGATTTTCGCCGCCGCCAAAATATCGGGGTTGGGGTTGCCGTCTTTTTGCGGCGGGGTCACCATAATGATTTCTTTCACACCGGCAATTTTCGCCGGAATGGCGTTCATCAACACGCTGGACGGATAAGCCGCCGTGCCGCCGGGGACATAAATCCCGACGCGATGAAGCGCACGAATGCGCTGGCCTAAAATTACGCCGTCCGCACCCGGCTCTAACCAGCTTTGCTGTTTTTGCCGCGCGTGGAAATCGCGGATATTGTCCGCCGCGCGATAGAGCGCGTAGACAAATTTCTGGTCGCACGCTTCGAGCGCCGCGTCCAGCGCTTCTTTCGGCACTTCCGCATTTTCCGGCACGGAGCCGTCAAACTTCATCGTATATTCGCGCACCGCCGTGTCGCCGTAAAGGCGAACCTGGTCGAGAATTTCCGTAACCGCCGCCGTAACGGAACGGTCAATCTCACCGCTGCGCTGTTTTAATTGTTCAATCAGGCGACGTTCGCAAACGCCGTCCGCTTTTGCCACTTGAATCATTTGCCTGCCTCCTGTTTTGCCTTTTCGATGCCCGCGACAAACGCGTCAATTTCCGCGCGGCGCAGTTTCATGCTCGCGGTGTTGACAATCACGCGGGCGGAAATCGGGAACAGCGTTTCATAGACTTCCAAGCCGTTTTCTTTGAGCGTTGTGCCGGTTTCCACAATATCGACAATCGCGTCCGAAAGCCCCAAAAGCGGTGCAAGTTCCACAGAGCCTTCGATTTTCACGATTTTTACATCCATACCCTTGCTTTCAAAATATGCCTTGGTCACGTTGGGGTATTTGGTGGCGATGCGCTTGACGTTGTATCCGTCATAGAAATTTTCGCCGACCTTGCCGGCCAAGCAAAAGCGGCATTTGCCGATTCCGAGGTCACAGACCTCATAAAAGCTCTTGCCGTTTTCCACAATGGTGTCTTTGCCGACCACGCCGATGTCGCACACGCCGTGTTCCACATAAGTAATCACATCCGCCGCTTTGGCGAGCACCACTTCATAGTCGCCGACCGGCAAAATCAACCGGCGGCCTTTTTCGCGAAGCTCGGTGCAGTCAAGCCCCATGCGCTCAAACAGCTCCATTGTCTGTTTTTCAAGTCTGCCTTTTGTAAGGGCAATTCGCAATTTTCTCATAACACGACCTCCTGCACACCGTCGGCATTCACGCGGTAAAGGTTCCGAATCCCGCAATTTTCCGCGTAAGCCTTTGCCTGTTCGAACGTGTCAAACGCACCGTTTTCACAAGTTTTGCCCTGCCGAATCAGGCGGTTTTGCAAATGGAGCGCTTCGGTTTCAAAGCCGTCTTCGCCAAATACCAAGGCATCCGCCGGTGCCGCTTTCGGCACATCGCCGCGGCGCAGTTTCGCGCGCGCGAGGTCGTCGGTGTTAATCCCGAAACCCGTTGCCGGTAAATCTTCGCCGAATTCGGAAATCAAGCTGTCGTAGCGACCGCCGGAAAGCACCGTAACGCCGCTGCCCTCCGTATAGCCGCGGAAAATAATCCCGGTATAGTAATTGGTGCGGTGGACAAGGCTCAAATCCAAAATAATGCGGTCGGCGTAGCCCGCTTTTTGAAGTCTTGCGTAGAGCGTTTCCAAATAATCGAGCGCCGCCTGCGCTTCCTTGCCTTTTGCAACCTTGCGCGCTTCGGAAAGAATCTGTGCGTCGCCGAACATCCGCGGCAAATTGCGAATCGCGTCCGTAACGGGGGTCTGCCCGATTTCGTCAAGCACCGTATTGAGCGCGACAAAGTTTTTGCTTTCTAAGCAATCGTAAATCGCGCTGACGGTTTCTTCGTCGCACGAAAGAGAAGCGCAAAGCGATTTAAAATAGCCCGCGTGACCGATTTCAATTTGGTAGTCGGGCGCGCCGCAAAGTTCGAGCGCCTGAATCGCCATGGTAATCACTTCTAAATCCGCACGAAGCCCTTTGGCGCCGATGAGCTCAATCCCGCTTTGGGAGGTTTCATCGTTATGGCCGGACAGCTTCGGACGGCGGGAAAACACATTTTGATTGTAGTAAAGCCGCAAAGGAAGCGTTGCGCCTTTTAAGCGAGTCGCCGCCACACGCGCAATGGGCAGTGTGGAATCCGGCCGCAAAACGAGCAGCCGCCCGTAGGCGTCGGTCATCGTGTACAGCGCCTCCGGCAAAGTGCCGGCGCTTTCGCGGTTGAACACGTCAAAAAATTCGATTGTCGGGGTGACAATCTTTTTATAACCGCGGGATTTGAATAAATCGGCAAGCTGGCGCTCCACCGCGCGCAGCGCGTCACTTTCTTCAAACAAATAGTCCCTTGTTCCCTCGGGTGTGATTTTAGAGTAGTTTTTCATGGGTCATATCCTTTCGCACCTGTGCGCCGTTTTTAGGTATATTTCTCCCTTGTTCACTTTAGCGTGCTACTATGATAGCACAGTAAAGTGACGCCGTCAAGTCTTTTTTTTCGGTGCGTTTAAAACAATGAAATCTGTGCGGTTTTCGGCAGGTTGCCGAACGCGCCGCAGCTGTCGAGCAGTTCCACGGTGCTGTTGCCCGCCTTGGCGCGCCGGGCAAAATCATCGACGGAAACAAACGCGCCCTCGCCGTCGTCGCGCGCATTTGCAAGCGCCACCGCGGCGTTTTCACCGATGCCGGAGAGCGCGGAGAACGGCAGACGGATTTTGCCGTCTTCAATCGTGTAAGCGGTTGCGCGGGATTTATAGACATCGACGCCCAAAAGCTCGACGCCGCGCGCCATCATTTCGTTGACCACCTGCATGGCGGTGAATTGCTCCTTGTCTTTGGCGGTCGCGGTTTTGTCGTGGATTTTGCTTTCCAAAAGTTTCAGGCGGGTGCGCACAGCGTCGTGCCCCTGCACCACGGTTTCCGCGTCCAAATCGCCGCCGCGCACGGTTAAAAACGCGGTGTAATATTCAAGCGGGCGGTAAATTTTATACCAGCCGAGGCGAAGCGCCGCGATAACATAAGCCGCCGCGTGGGCTTTCGGGAACATGTATTTAATCTTTCGGCAGGAATCCATATACCATTCCGGCACATTGCACGCGCGCATCGCCTCTTCGGCGCCCTCGGGGAAACCGACTTTGGCGACGATACCTTTTCTGGTTTTTTCCATGATATTAAACGCAAGGCTCGAGTCAAGCCCTTTGTGCATTAAGTAAATCATGATGCTGTCACGCGTACCGATAACGTTGGAAATGTCGCAGGTACCGTTTTTGATAAGCTCCTGCGCGTTGCCGGTCCAAACGTCGGTGCCGTGGGAAAGACCGGAAATCTGCAGCAGGTCGGAAAAGGTTTTCGGCTGCGCTTCCAAAAGCATTTGGCAAACGAACGAAGTGCCCATTTCGGGGATAGACAGCGTACCCGTCGGCCAGCTGATTTCCTCCGCCGTCACACCCAAAGGTTCGGGGCTTGTGCAAAGGCGGATAATTTTCGGGTCACAGACGTCGACGTCCATCACGTTAATCTCGGTCATATCCTCCAAATGTTTATAAAGCGTCGGCACATCGTGACCGAGAATATCCAGTTTCAAAATGGTATCGTGCAAAGAATGGAAGTCGAAGTGCGTGGTTTCCATGTCGCTTGTCGTATCGTCCGCGGGGAACTGGACCGGCGTAAAGTCGCACACTTCGTAATCGTTCGGCACAACGACCATGCCGCCCGGGTGCTGACCCGTGGTGCGCTTGACGCCCGTGCACCCTTCGGCAAGGCGCTGTTCTTCGGCGCGGTTGACGTGCAGGTCGCGCTCTTCCAAATATTTTTTAACATAGCCGTAAGCGGTTTTTTCCGCCACGGTGGCGATTGTGCCCGCCTTGAAAACGTGGGACGAACCGAACAGTTCTTCGGTGTAGCGGTGGGCTTTGCCCTGGTATTCACCGGAGAAGTTCAGGTCGATATCGGGCGCTTTGTCGCCGTGGAAGCCGAGGAACGTTTCAAACGGGATTTCGTGACCGTCACGAATCATCGGCGTGCCGCAATGGGGGCAGTCTTTTTTCGGCATATCAAAGCCGGAACCATATTCGCCGTGGGTATAAAATTCGGAATATTTACAGTTCGGGCAACGGTAGTGGGGCGCCAAGGGATTGACCTCGGAAATCCCCGCCATTGTCGCGACGAACGAAGAACCGACTGAACCACGCGAACCGACGTGGTAGCCGTGGTCCTCGGAATCCCAAACCAGCTTTTGCGCGATGATATACAAAACGGCGAACCCGTGCTCAATAATGGAGTCCAGTTCTCGGTTCAGTCTTGTTTTGACAAGTTCGGGCACTTCGCCGTTAAACTCGTACCACTCGCGTGCTTTTGTCCAGCAGATTTCGCGAAGCTTCTCTTCCGACCCCGGAATGGACGGCTGGTAAGTGCCATCGGGGAACGGCCGAATGACATCGACCATATCGGCAATTTTGTTGGGGTTATCAATAACGATTTCACGCGCGGTCTCTTCGCCGAGGTAGGCAAATTCCGCGAGCATTTCTTCGGTCGTTCGGAAATACAGGGGTGCTTGTTTGTCGGCGTCGGCAAATCCCTGCGCCGCCATTAAAATAGCGCGGTATTTGGCGTCCTCCGGGTCGATGAAATGCACGTCGCAGGTCGCAACGACCGGCTTGCCGAGCTTGTCTGCAATCGCAATCACCTTGCGGTTGATATTTTCAATATCCGCTTCGCAGGTGATTTTGTCAAATTCGCGGTTGCGCTCGGGATTTTTGGAAACCGGGTCGCTGTGGGCCGCAATCATAAAGCGGTTGTTGCCCGTGGGCTGAATTTCGAGATAGTCATAAAACCGCGCAATTTCAAGGATTTCTTCTTCGGGGCGTTCTTCCAGAATTGCTCTGTAAAGTTCACCGGCTTCACAAGCTGAACCGATGATTAAGCCCTCGCGGTGTTTGATAAGTTCGGACTTCGGCGTGCGCGGACGCTTATAATAATAGTCGATATTGGACTTTGAAATCAACTGATACAGATTTTTAAGCCCGGTTAAGTTTTTGACCAAAATGATTTGGTGGTAAGAGCGCAGTTCCTTATACGATTTATCCGGCTCTTTTAAGTCGTCGATAAAATAGGCTTCCACGCCGTAGATGATTTTGATTTTACCCTTGGCGGCGTTCATTGCGTCGGGGAACGCCTGCGCGCAGCCGTGGTCGGTAATGGCAATCGCCTTGTGTCCCCATTTTATCGCGCGCTCCACCAATTTTTTTGCGGGGGTCATGCCGTCCATTTGCGACATATTGGTATGTAAATGCAGCTCGACGCGCTTTTTTGGCGCGTTGTCCTGCTTTTCGATTTTTTCCACGGTGCTGATGGCGCGCGGGTCAATGACATATTCATGGCGGAAGGTATCGAATTTGACCTCGCCGGACATCAGAATATAAACACCGTTGTGAAGCTTGTCCAAAAGCTCGTCGCTCTGTTCAATTTTCACGACCATGGAAACCATAAACGAATAGGTTTCGTCGGTGATATAAAAGGTAATGATTTTGTGCTTGCCTTTTTTGCTGGTATGCTCATCAAAGCAGAACACCCGCCCCCAAACGACAACCGGGACGGTCTCCATATCGTTTTCCGGCAGTTCAATGTCAGCTATCGGCATCGGTTCTTTGCGGATAATATTGCCGTAAATCGGACGGACGCTTTCAAGGTAATAGCCGATTCCCTCTTTGACGACATGTTCCACCGGTTTTTCATCGGAGGGGGCATTTTCTTTCGGTTTTTCCTTTTTCACAACTGCGCCGGGGGCGTATTTCTGCTCCACGGCTGCGGCAGCCGCACGCGCGTGTTCGGCTTTGTCAATATTTTGCTGCACGGACTGCAATTCACCGGCAAAGTCCGCGGTTTCTTCGGAAAAATGTGCCTGAAGCCGCACGCCGAAGCGCTCCAGCAAAAAGTCTTCAACCACGCGGACACAACCCGCCTGTTCCAAAATGGCAAGCCCGCCGTGTTTCAAATGTGCAAAAACACCGTTCTCGTCGATTTTCCAGTCGCTGCCCTCCAAAAAGCCGTTGGTAACGGCAACCGTTTTTTTCAGATAAGCCTTGATTTCCGGCGCATACGCTTCCGTACACAGCGACTTGTCAAAGCGCGGTTCAATCGAAAGACGAACGCTTCCGCCGAACTGCGCGGTAATCACAGACGCAATTTCCCGAAGCATTCGGTCGGAAACCAATCGCGGAAAACGCACGAAAGCTGTCAGATGTCCGGATTCGGTGTCGTTCGACAGCGAGAGCACCCGGGCTTCTGACAGCGCCTGTTCATATTTTTGGAGCGAGTCTTTGCACTCGCAAAAGAGTTCAAAAAAAGTAGCCATTTAAATTCCTGTTTCTATGTAATCTTTCTTATTATAAACCCTGTGAGCATTAAAGATTGTCGATTTCGGCAATCAGTTCGTCGACAATTTGGTCTTCGGGGACTTTTCTTAAAATTTCGCCGTGGCGGAACAAAAGCCCGCAATGGTCACCGCCGGCAATACCGATGTCGGCTTCGCGCGCTTCGCCCGGGCCGTTGACCACACAGCCCATTACCGCGACGGTAATCGGTTTTTTGCAGCCCTGCAAGCGGCGTTCCACCTCATTGGCAAGGCCGATCAAGTCAACTTTGGTTCTGCCGCAGGTCGGGCAAGAAACAATCCGCGGGCAGTCGGTTTTCAAGTCCACCGCTTTGAGAATATCAAACCCCGCCGCCACTTCGCGAACCGGGTCGGCGGTCATCGACACGCGGATGGTGTCACCGATGCCGTCTAACAGCAGCGCGCCGATACCGGCTGCGGATTTAATCAGCGCCATACGCTCCGTTCCGGCTTCGGTAACGCCCAAATGCAGCGGATAATCACAAAGCGTGGCAATTTTCCTGTACGCTGCGACCATGCGGGAAACGTCGGAGGATTTAATGGAAATCACGATATCGTTAAAATCGAATTTCTCGAGCAGCGCGGCGTGCCGCAATGCGCTTTCACAAAGGGCGTCGGGCGTCGGGGAACCGTATTTTGCAAGCAAATCTTTCTCGAGCGAGCCGGAGTTTACGCCGATTCGAATCGGGACATTGTGCTGACGGCAGGCGTCGGCGACCGCCTTAATGCGGTCCTCAGAACCGATATTGCCGGGGTTGATTCGGATTTTGTCGACCCCCGCGGCGACGCTTTCGAGCGCGCATTTGTAATCAAAGTGAATGTCGGCGACAACCGGAATGGAAACCGCTTCTTTGACCGCCGCAAGGGTTTTGACGGCTTCTTTGTTGGGAACAGTCAGACGCACAATTTCACAGCCCGCCTTTTCGAGTTCGACTGCCTGGCGCACGTTGCCCTCGACGTCTTCCGCCGGAACATTCAGCATCGACTGGACGCTGATTTTTGCGCCGCCGCCGATTGTAAGGTTACCTGCCTTTACGGCTCTTGAAACTCTGCGTTGTGCCATAGGTTTTCCATCCTCTCTTTTTGCTACGCGCCGTGCACGATGCGCGCAATATCGTTATAGGTGACAACCACCATCAAAAGCAGAAGCAATGCAAGCCCCGCGGCGTGCACATAACCTTCATATTTCGGGTTGACGGGCTTTCTGCGGACGGCTTCCACAGCCAAGAACAAAAAGCGCCCGCCGTCCAGCGCCGGCAGCGGCAGCAAATTCGCCACGCCGACATTGATTGTGATAAACGCCATAATCGTTAACAGATTGGTAAGGCTTCCCGAAGAGACCGCCTGGGCAGTCACGTCGGCAATAATATCCACCGTGCCGACCGGTCCCGCTAGTTCCGACATGCCGTAGCGCCCGGTGACGAGGTCAAAGACGCTCAGCCAAACCATGCGAACGATGGAGGCGGACTGGGTAAAGGCGTTTTTCACGATATTCAAAAATCCCGGCTGTTCGCCGATGATGATGAAATCATATTGAATGAGCGTAATGCCGTTTTGCTGTTCGGTGGCGAAATGCACGTCGTTTAATGTAACCTTTTCGCCGTCACGTTCCACGACAAAGTCGAACACGCCGTCTTGGCTTCGGCTCATTAAAAATGACAAGTCAAGTTCCGACCAGACGTGATGCCCGTCGATTTCTACGAAGCGGTCGCCCGCCTGTAAACCGTATTGCGAACTTACGGCGTCGGGGTAAAACTCTTTAATCGTGTTAGTGCCGATAAGGTCGGTGGAAGTCGTCAGAAGCAGCACCATTAAAATGAAGCCCAAAATCAGGTTCATCAGCGCGCCGGCAACGACGATAATCATTTTCTGCCAAACCGGCTTTTTGTTAAATGCACGGTCGTCTTCGCTCGCGTCGTCCTCCCCTTCCATGGCGACATAGCCGCCTATCGGGAACAGCCGAACCGCATAAAGCGTATCGCCCTTTTTGCGTTTGAACAAGGCCGGGCCCATGCCGAGCGAAAACTCGTTGACCTTGACTTTAAAAAGTTTTGCACAGGCAAAATGCCCGCACTCATGAATCATAATAATGACACCGAAAAACAAAAGCGCAAACAAAATCGGCCACGCCTTGCTCCAAAGTTCCGATGCCGTCATGCTTAATAAAATGGCTCTCACCTCTTAAAGACTTGCGACGGTTTCCCGCGCCCAGCGGTCGGTTTCCAAAACATCCTCTAAGGTATAGCGTTCCTTCTGCGGCGCGGTTTCCAACACTTTCGCGACACGCGCGGCAATGTCTAAAAATCCGATTTCACCGCGGCGGAACATGGCGTTTGCCTGTTCGTTTGCGGAATTGACCGCCGCCGGGAACAGTCCCCCTTTATTTATTGCAGTTCTGCAAAGATTTATGCATTGGAAGGTGTCGTAATCCGGCTCAAAGAAGGTCAGCTTTCCGATTTCGGAAAGGGAAAGCTCGCCGACCGGCGACTCGAACCGCTCGGGGTACGTCAGCGCGTATTGAATCGGGATTCGCATATCGGGCAGCCCCAACTGCGCAATGACGGAATTGTCAGTATATTCGACCGCGGAATGGACAATGCTTTCGCGGTGCACGACGATTTGCACGTCCTGCGGGCGAACGGAAAACAGCCAAACCGCTTCAATGAGTTCAAGCCCTTTGTTCATCATCGTTGCGGAATCCACGGTAATTTTCGCGCCCATTTCCCAGTTCGGGTGCTTGAGCGCGTCGGCAACGGTGACCTTTTCGAGTTCTTTTTTTGTCTTGCCGAAAAACGGTCCGCCGGACGCGGTCAAAATAATCTTTTTGAGCGCCGCATTCGCAGGGCGGCCTTGTAATGCTTGAAAAATGGCGGAGTGCTCGGAATCGACCGGCAAAATCGAAACGCCGTTCTTTTTCGCCGCTTCCATAACCAGCTGCCCGCCGGCGACCAGCGTTTCTTTATTGGCAAGCGCGAGTTTCTTTTTGGCGTCGATTGCGGCAAGCGTGGGCTCTAGCCCCGCCATGCCTACAACCGAATTGAGCACGGTGTCCGCGCCGTCCGCCCTCGCACAAGCGCAAACGCCGTCTTTGCCGGAAAGCACCTTTGTGTTTGTGTCCGCCACGCGGACTTTTAAGTCCGCCGCCGCCTTTTCTTCGACCATGGCGACCGTCTTCGGGTGGAATTCCCGGATTTGCGCTTCCATGTGCGCAACGTCCGAATAAGCAGTCAAAGCCTCGACGGTATACCCGCGCAGGCGGGCAACGTCAAGACTTTGCGTACCAATAGAACCGGTGGAACCTAATATCGATAAACTCTTTGTCATCAGAATACATTCCTTGTGATTAAAATCGACGCATACAACGCCGTCAGCACAAACAGCGCGCTGTCGAAGCGGTCCATTACGCCACCGTGACCCGGAAAGAGCTTTCCGAAGTCTTTGACACCGAAGTTGCGCTTCATGACTGAAGCGGTCAAGTCGCCGCACATGCCGATAACAGACAGCACAGCGGAAAGGATAATCACTTCGAGATAAGTCACGCTATGTACGGTAAAGAAGAACTTGTCGAATATCGCAAACAAAATCACGCAGGAAAGCACCGCGCCGACAACGCCGCCAACAGCGCCCTCCACGGTCTTTTTCGGGCTGATTTTGGGGCAAAGCTTGTGTTTGCCTAAGAAGCGCCCGGTAAAATAAGCGAACGTGTCGGAAAGCCACGCGCAGAACAGACCGAACAAAATGAAGAACAGTCCGTGATGTCCGTCAAATTCGTCGGGGAACGTGCGGTCCACGTCGTTGAGCATGATCAGCGTCGAAAAGCCCCACGGCACAAAGGTGGTGGCGATAATAACCGTCGCGACATCTTCAAATTTCGTGTGGTCGTAGTCGGTCAGCATCAAAATGAACAAAAGAAGAATATAAATCGCCAAAACCACGGTCACAGGGATAGTGATGCCGCGCGAGGAAAGTTCCGGCTCGTATTCATAATAAAACGGCACGAGCGCGGAAAACACAAGGCTTACCGCCATAACCGCTTTGTTTTTGACCTGCACGCACTTTTCGATTTCATAAGCAGCGAGCACGGTAAAGAACGCCAAAACAATCGACAAAAGCGGGGTGTTTCTAAAGACAATGACGGTGATGGCGACCAATGCGCCGATCACGCCGACGATAATTCGTTTAAGCATGAAATGCCTCCATAGTTTCTCTTTCTTTTTCCCTTAAACACCGCCGAAACGCCGGTTTCGGTGTTCATAGGCACGGAGCGCTTCCACAAAATCCGCTTCCGTGAAATCGGGCCAGAGAATATCGGAATACCAAAATTCTGCATAGGCGGACTGCCACAGCAGGAAGTTGGAAAGGCGGTATTCGCCGCTCGGTCGAATGATTAAATCGGGGTCGGGAAGCCCCGCCGTGTAAAGGTGGTCGGAAATCATATCCTCGGTAATATCTTTGGCTTTTAATTTGCCTTTTTCCACCTGTTTTGCGATTTCCTGCACGCTGTGGACAATCTCCTGCCGCCCGCCGTAGTTAATCGCAATATTGAGGATAACGTGGTCTTTTTTGCGGGTGATGCGCTCGGAATAGCCCATCATGCGCAAAATGTCCTGCGGGATACCGGTGCGGTCCCCGATAAAATTGACCTTAATCCCCTTTTCTTCGTTTTCCGCCTTACGGTCGTCAAGCTCGCGCAGATATTCGCGGAACAAATCCATTATCGCGGCGACTTCTTCGGGCGGACGTTTCCAGTTTTCGGTGGAAAACGCATAAAAGGTCAAGCAGGAAATCCCGAGGTCTCCGGCAAACTCGCCGATGCGCCGAAAGGTTTTGGCGCCCTCGATATGCCCTTTATACCGCGGCAGGCCGCGCTTTTTTGCCCAGCGGCCGTTGCCGTCCATAATGATGCCGACGTGCTTCGGTAAAACCGAAAACTGCGGTAAATCCTTTTTATCCATAAGCACTCCCGCTGCATTGACAACCGTTAGATTGCCATAATGTCTTTTTCTTTGTTGTCGACCATTTCATCGATTTTCTTGACGAATTTGTCGGTGATTTTCTGCATTTCGTCTTCGCCGTCATGCAAATCGTCTTCGGTGATTTCATTGTCTTTTTTGAGTTTTTTCAGTTTTTCCATGCAGTCGCGGCGAATGGAACGCACCGCAACTTTGGCTTCCTCACCGAATTTGCTGACGTCTTTCGCAAGCACTTTTCTTTTTTCTTCGGTCAGCGGCGGGAAGATAAGACGAATGACCTTGCCGTCGTCCTGGGGGTTCACGCCGAGGTCGGACGCCTGAATCGCCTTTTCAATTGTGGAAATGGTGCTGACGTCCCACGGCTGAATGACCAAAATTCTGCCTTCGGAAACGGAAACCGCCGCCATCTGCTGAATCGGGGTGGGCACGCCGTAGTAGTCCACCGAGATTTTGTCGAGCAGCGAGACCGTAGCGCGGCCCGCGCGCATGGAAGCGAATTCGTTGTGCAGGGATTTCAGGGTTTTTTCCATTTTTTCGTTTGCGTAATCAAATATCTCTTGCATAATTTCTCCTCCGGTAAATTTGGTTTATTTTACAATGGTGCCTATATTTTCGCCCTTGGCCGCCCGCACGATGTTTTCCGGATCGGACAGGTTAAAGACCAAAATCGGGATATTGTTGTCGCGGCAGAGCGACGCCGCCGTGGAATCCATAACCGCAAGGCCCTTGCTGAGCACTTCGGTGTGGCTCAAGGTGTCATATTTCACCGCGTCGGCGTATTTGTTCGGGTCTTTGTCATAAACGCCGTCCACGTTGGTCGCTTTGAAGATAATGTCCGCGTCAATTTCTGCCGCGCGAAGCGCCGCCGCGGTATCGGTCGAGAAGAACGGGTTGCCCGTGCCGCAGCCGAAAATCACGACTCTGCCTTTTTCAAGGTGGCGAATGGCGCGGTTGCGAATATAGGGTTCGGCGACCTGCCGCATTTCAATCGCGGTCTGGACGCGCACTTCCAAGCTGTATTGTTCGAGCGCGTCGGCAAGCGCCAAAGCGTTCATTGCCGTTGCGAGCATACCGATATGGTCCGCGCGCGTTCTGTCCATATTGCCGGAAGAACGGCCTCTCCAGAAGTTGCCGCCGCCGACGACAAGGCCTATCTGCACGCCGAGTTTTGAGCAGGCGTTGACCCATTTGCAAATTTCCTGCACGGTGTCAAAGTCAATCCCGTGGCCTTGGTTGCCCGCGAGCACCTCCCCGGAAAGTTTTAACAGAATGCGTTTATAAACAGCTTCCATATGCGTTTTCCTCCCAAAATCCGGCCGCGCGAAAACGCGCAAAACCTTACTTTATTTATCTTTCTTATTTTATCGTATAAAGGGCTTTCTGTAAAGATATTTTTCCGAAAAAAGAGCCGCTCCCCGCGCGCTTCGTGACAGAATTTGACGAAACCGCGAAAACAGGCTATAATGAAAAAATCCAACTTTGTTAAGAAAGGCGTGTTCTTTTTGGGGGAGCAACTTTTTGACTTGGCGTTTGTGCAAAAACAATTTCGCTTGGAAGGCGCGTTTCAGTCGTCCAAGTCTTTAAACGACGGACACATTAACACCACCTATCAGCTTTGTTTTCAGGACAACCAGGGGCAGAAAAAAGACTATGTGGTACAAAAAATTAACACTTATGTTTTCAAAGACCCGGACGCGTTGATGGAAAACATTGTCGGGGTAACGAGCTTTTTGCGCCGGGAAATTGAGAAAAACGGCGGCGACCCCGAACGTGAAACGCTGAACTTTTTGCCGTGTAACGACGGGAAATATTACGTCAAAGACCAAAACGGCGACTGCTGGCGGTGTTACCACCACGTCGGCGATGTTTACACCTGCAACACCATTGAAAGCGAAGAGGTTTTTAAAAACGCCGGGGAAGCGTTCGGACGGTTTCAGAAAATGCTGGCAAGCTACCCGAGCGAGACGCTCAAAGAAACGATTCCGAATTTTCACAACACCTATTCCCGCTTTTTAGACTTTGAAAAAGCGGTTCGTGACAATCTTTCGGGTCGGCGGGAAGAAGCAAAAAAAGAAATTGAATTTATGCGCGCACGCGAAGCGGACACCCACGTGCTGTTAGATTTAATGGACAAAGGCGAACTGCCGCTGCGCGTGACCCACAACGACACGAAGCTCAACAACATTTTGTTTGACAACAAAACCAACCGCGGCATTTGCGTTATAGATTTGGACACCGTGATGCCCGGGCTTGCGCTGTATGATTTCGGCGACAGCATTCGCTTTGGCGCGAATACCGCGAGCGAGGACGAAAAAGACCTTTCCAAAGTTTCGTTAAGCCTGCCGCTTTACAAAGCGTATGTGGACGGCTATTTAGGCGTTGCAAAAGACAGCCTCACACCGCGGGAAATCGAATATCTCCCGTTTTCGTCGAAGCTGATGACGCTGGAGTGCGGCATGCGGTTTTTAACCGACTTTTTAAACGGCGACACCTATTTCAAAACCGCTTACCCTGAGCACAATCTGGTGCGCTGCCGTACACAGTTTAAGCTGGTGGAAGACATGGAAAAGAAAATGGCAGACATGCAAGCCCTCACCGCCGAAGCGGCGAAATAACAGAAGAATACATAAAAAGGGAGCGTTTTTACGCTCCCTTTTCTTCATTTCGTTTAAAGCGCTTCATGCAAACGCCGATAAACTTCTAAAAATTCCGCTTCGGTTTCGGCGTAGGGTTTGTCAGAACCCAGTTTTATGTGTAAAGGCGGAGGGCTTTCCAGAAGCTTCGCGCCGTGAAAGGTCAGAAATTCGTGGTAAAGGAGGCTGTCGTCGATTTCACGCACGGCGCGGCGCGCTTCTTCGGTAATTTCAAATGCCGCATATTTTTCAAAAATCAGCTTTTGGAGCGCACGCTCGTAATCGGTAAATTCAGGAATGTGGCGGCGCAGAGGTCTTGTCAGGTCGCCGATATAACATTCGGCGCTGTCGTGCAAAAGGGCGATTAACTGCACTTTGGCGGACAAGCCACGCGCTTTCGCTTCATAAGCGCAATTAAGACTGTGTCGCCCGACCGAATAAAATTCGCGGAAATGCCCGTTGGCGCGCGAAAGCATAGACAGCGCGTGCGCGATGTCCTCCAAACAAATATCTTCTGCCGTCGGTTGGGTCGGGTCAAAGTTGTGCCCGTAAAATGTTGAAATGCAGCTTTTTTCTACCATGAAGTCCACCTCGAAAAATATTGTAGCGTATTTCAAAAAAACTTGCAACCGCGCAAAAAGGCTTACCACTTCATTCGGAAAAACAGGGTATGGAAAAACCGGCACACAAACGAAAGTAAAAAGAGCAACAAAAACACCCCCGATAAGTTTTGGATATTGCCATTATAACGGGTTTTCGAAAGTACCACAAAACCAAAACAACCCTTTCAGTCCGCTTTTTAGGACTTAAAAAGCCGCCGTCCGTTTGCACGGGCAGCGGCTTTTGTATTGTGGTTTTTCTTATTCGGCAATTAACAGGTCAAGGCTTTTTTCCATTAAGTCAAAGAACCGTTCAACGGTCTTTTCGTCCTCTTCGTTGCCGCGCACGCACATGGAAAGCGTAATCACCTTGCGCATGGTCGTTGCGGAAAGCAAAACATAGGGTTTGTATTTCACCGCGCCGGTCATAAAGCCGTCCACCGGCTCGTGACCGTCCAAAGAAAGCTTGTCGACTTCCAAAATGCCGATATTGCTCATTGCAAGCAGCGGGTTCGAATAGCCGATTTTGATAATTTCCTCGGAAGCGGCGTGCGGCAGAATGTTATAGCCGAGTTTTAAAAGCGGCAGGCCGTAAAGCCCCATGAATTTATCGTGCTTAAACTTGTTGACACTGTGCACGACATATTGCAGCGTTTGGAAAATGTCCTGCCCGCGCTCGGGGATATTACACTGCATAAACGCGGTGTGGTTGGTAAGCCCTTCGTCGCTGACGTCTTTGATATGGCGGCGCAAGTCAATCGCGCAGGAAATTGTGACGCTGTCGCTTTCGGGGTAACCCGCAAGCTCGTAAAGGCTGTAAAAATACGCGGCGACGAGCATGTCGTTAATGGTAGCGCCGTGCTTTTTCCCTGCCGCCTTGATTTTTGCGAATTTGTCCGCATCAATTTTCCGGCGGGCAATAAAGGAGCGGTCGCGAATGCTGTCCGGCGTCAGCGGGAATTTGTGATCGTCTTTCGCGCAAACGTTTTTGTAAAGGTTGCGCGCCATTCTCTGTTCGGTCGGGGAAAAGTCGTGATAAACCGCTTCGTAAGAGCGTGTACCCTCTCGAAGATCAATGGGGCTTATCCCCTTTTCGACATAGTCGTTGTAATTTTTGCAGAACGCTTTTAAGAAATATTTAAAGTCGCCGCCGTCCATGCACATGTGGTTTTCCACAATGCACAAGGTGGACTTGCCGTCTTTCAAAAACAGCGCGACTTTCATTTGCAGGTCGCTGTCGGGCGGAATGTACTGGGTTAAAAAGGTGTTGATTGCTTCGTCCAAATCGTCCGGGTGAGACACGGTGAGCACGTCGTCAATCCGGTAGGGTTTCACAATCCAATAGGGGCTTACGTGGTTGTCTTTGAAGCTCGAATGTAAGACCGGCGCTTTTTCAAAGAAGCAGATGAGCACGGTTTTGAGCGCTTCCACGTCGATTTCAAAATCATAATGCAGTTCGACGTGCACCATGCGGTCGTTGAAATCGCGGAACAGGTAATGCATTTTATCCCAAAGTTCGGCGTTTAATTTTCGTTCCATGCTGCGTCCACCTCCGGTCTGTATTTATATTTGGAATTCTGAACCATTTTGATGACAATCAAAACGACGTCGACCAAAACTGCAAGCGGAATAATCAGCCAGCCCGGATCCCACGGCAGAAGCCCCAGCCCGCACACGAAAACATAAACCATCGGTGACGCGGCGAGGATATAGACAAGGTAATTGATAATTCGGAGCTTTTGACCGGTTTTGTAAGCGAAAATCGCGTCCGCCAAATAAATGCCGATGACGCCCGCCGGGAACAGCACCCAGGCTTTGGTCCAGTCGGCCAACACAAGCACCAGCAAAAAGATTGCAGACGCGCCGCACATCACCGCAAGCGCCTGCAGCACGCGGGCAATCGGGTGGAAGAGTCTGCGCAAACGGGAAATGCGGTGCACCCCCACAGAAAGCAGGAAAATGGCCCAACCGAGGAACCCGACGGCAAAAATCAGCCAGGTTTTATCCCACGCGTCGGTTAAGAAGCTGACCGTAAGGTAAATCACCAACAGCAAAAACGCCAAAGCGAGCGTTCCGAAAATCATGATTTTGTTGACCAGTTTTTCGCGGCGTTCGCGTTTCGCCGCTACGCGGTATTTCTGATAAGCGCCCGGCAAATCGGGATACTCGCTGATAATAAGGTCGCTGAGCACCTTTTCATCATGCAGGCCGCTGTGGGTAATTTCATTGGCGCGCTCGGTCATTTTATCGAGCAGCTGCCGTTTGAAATGGTACAGCGTTGCGTCGTCGCGTTCGCCCTGCAACGTGTTTTCAATGTAGTCGATAAAGCTTTCCATTTTTACCTCCCCGGTTTGTTTTTCTAAAGTATAGCACACGGTATTGCCTTCTGTCTGCATACTGCACTTTGCAACCGGCGGAAACCGCCGGTTGCAGAAAGCAAAACCGCGGTACAGTTTAGTTTTCAATCACAACACCGCGCGCGGCACGCTGTTCGGCAAGTTCTTTCGTGATGCGGTCTTTTTTCTCGCCGACCAAATCATAGAAAAACAGCGGCACCGTGCAAAGCAGCAGCGAAACGGCGGGAATAATCGAAATCAGGCTGAACATACCCGTCCGCACGGCTTCGGTCATTTCCAACGGATTGGCGGTTACGCTTGCGTTGATGTCCGCCACGTTGAGGTTGACAATCATATACATTACAATAATAAAACTGGTGCTGATGGCGTTGCCGAACTTCGTGACAAAACTTTGAATTGCGGAGCCGAGTCCCGTTAAGCGCGCGCCGGTCTTCCACTCCATATAATCAAGGCAGTCGCCGATCATCGCAAACGAACAGACGTTGATAGCCCCCAGCGGGATACAGGAAATGACGAAAAACGGCACACAAAGCCAGAAGCGTTCATAACCCAAGAACCAGACAATCATGCTTGCAGCCGCGCCCAAAAGCGACGTGAAAATGATGATTTGCTTATAGTTGAATTTGCGGAATAACAGCGGCATTAACAGCATCGCGCCGAACATGCCGAGTGCGCTTGCCACCTGGAACACGGTGGAAACAAGGCTTACGTTGCTTTGCAGCGCCGCCTCTTTTTCCGCAAGGGAAAGACCGGTCAAATCTTTGCCGATGTAAAAGCTGTAACGCGCAACGTGCACCGCACCCGCCTGATACATATAGCGCGCGGAAGAAAGCACGCCCATAAGCGCCGTGAGCATCAGGGGTTTGCAGCTGAAAATCCGGCCGAGCGCCGTTTTTTCGCCTTTTTTGCGCTTCGGCGGGTCGGGAATATGTACGCGTTCTTTGGTTTTAAAATAAACGCTGGCAAACAAAATGTTGCCGACTATGGCGCAGAACAGCGCAATCACCATATATTTGGTTTTTTCAAGCTCGGTGCCGCTCAAGTTAAATTTCGGCAGGATAAACCCGAGTACCATGAAAAACGCCATCGGCACGGCAGAACCCACGCCGTTTGCGGTGCGACCTTTGCTGATAATGTCGCCGCGCTCGGCGGGGTTGGGGGTCATGGCGTTCGGCAAGCTCCAAAACGGCACGTCGGACGAGGTATAAATCATCCCCCACAGCACATAGGTCACCGAAGCATACACCATTAAAGAAACGCCCGAAAGGTTCGGCGCGTAAAACAGCAGAACCGTCAAAATCGCAATCGGGATCGGCGTATAGAGAAGATACGGACGCATTTTGCCGCGTTTCGGGTGGGCGCGGTCCATAATGTAGCCCATAATCGGGTCATTAATCGCGTCCCAAATGCGTGCGAACAGCATTAAAAGCAAAACAAACAGCGGCGTTAATTTCAAGACATTCATATAGAAGTCTGAAATGTAAGAGCTCATAATGGCATAGACCATACCCTGCCCGAGCGCGCCGACGCAATAGGCAAGCCATTCTTTTTTCGGTGTATATTTTTCCATGTGTCACCTCACACGATTTTTAGAAAGGGCGAACGGTTTAACACTTTAACAGAATATATTATAACAGACGGCAAGAAAACTTTTCAATGCACACAAACGCAGAAATTCGGGCGTGTTTTCTATACAAAAAAACGGTAAAGTGATTGCACTTTACCGTTTTTGTCTTTTGTTTTCATTATCCGAACAGGTTCGGCATTAAATCGCCGAGCACGGAGCCTTCGGTTGTCGGCTCTTCGCCCCAGACCTGGAGGAAAATTTCCTTGCCTTTTTCGTAATCCTTATTGGGTTCCGGCGTTGTGGCAATGACAATGCCCGCGGTGTGGGTCCCGTCGTTTTCCTTTTCGACCTTGGTGCAGGTAAAGCCCTTGGAAATCAAAAGTTGAACCGCCGCGTCATAAGTCATGCCGGAAACGTCGGGCAAGGTCACATATTCAATCCCCTTGCTGACCACAATTTTCAAGTCGGAGCCTTTGGGCACGCGCTGGCCTTCCGGGGTGCCCTGAGAAATAATGAAGCCGTTTTCCACCGTGCTGCTGTAAGCGTATTCCACGACAAAGTGGAAACGCTCGTTTAAAACAGTGTCGCTCGAAATGCGGGTGTAGCTTTGCCCCGCGAAATTCGGCACATCTACAAGTTCCTGTTCGCCCGAAGTTACGGTTTCGTCCGCCGCGGCGGAGGTGTCGCGCGTAAAGAAGAAGTATCCGCCGAGAATGAGCGCACCGACCGCAATGCAAACACCGAACGAAATGAGCAAAATGCGGGTTTGTTCTTGTTTGCGAATCATTTCTTTGCGCAATTTTTCTTTGCGGCGGCGTTCCGCCTCTTCCGCGTCGGTCGTCTGCGCACGCACCGCTTCTTCGGCGGCGGATTGGCGCGAAACCATGACCTTCGGCGAGCCGGAAAGCTCTTCACGGTATTCGTCTATCGTTTCCGTGCGGTCGTCGGGCGCAATCGCCATGGCGCTTTGCACCGCGCTGATGGCATATGCCGGTAAAATCTCGGCAAATTTTGCGGGGAACATCAGTTTGTCGTTGGCAACGCGCTGCACCGCTTCCTGCGGGGTACTGCCGACCAACATTCTGTAAGTAACTGCGCCGAACGCGTAAACATCGGTCCAAGAGCCGATACTGCCCTCTCGGCTGTACTGCTCAATCGCGGCATAGCCTGGGTCGAGTTCGGCGGCAAATCCGCTGTTCATCACGCGGGCATCGGTAATCATGAAATCCGTAATGCGAATTTTGCCGTCTCTGCCGAGGCGCAGGGTGTTCGGCGAAATCCCGCAGTGGTAAATGCCCATGCTGTGCAATTTGGAAATGGTGGAAACCACCGGCATCAGCAGGGTTTTAGTTTGTTCAAACGTCAAATAGCCCGTGCGGCTTTTCAAAAGGAAATCGCGAAGCGAAATTGTTTCGACGTGTTCCGACACCGCGTAAGCCGTGCCGTTTTCTTCAATAATATCGAGCACCGGGATAAGCGCCGTCAGCGAGCGCACGCGCGCCAAGTTGCGCCACAGGTTTAAAAATGCAGAAAGTCCGTCATGGAACAAAAGCTCACTGCCTCTGACCACGCGCACTTCGGTTTCACCCGCAGCGCGGGTGATATGTTCTTCGGGTAAAAATTCCCGAATGGTAACGGCGGCCTTGCGGGCATAGTCCCAACCCATATAGGTAGCGCCGTCGCCGCCGGCGGAAATCATTTTACCGACAAGATAGTGACCGCCGAGCTGTGTGCGCAACGGAAGATACGGCGCGATTTGCGGTGTGTCCGCCAAAAATCCGCAGTGGGGGCACTGCTTCAAGTCGCCGATTTCTTTCATACAACCCATGCACAAAGTATCCGTGTTCATCCTCATGCCTCCGAAAAATACAAGGTATCCAGAGCTTACAAATATATATAATAACAAACGCACCTGTTTCTTGTCAAGAATTGCAGCACGACAGAAAATTTGCTTTTTCGCAAAAACAACAACCGCCGCTTAAAAAGCGGCGGTTGTTGGGCAGCCTTCAAAGACTGCTTTTCGGTGCAAAATGCATCTTATCAAAAGAGAGGGGAGAAAAACAATTAAGCTGCGAAACGGCCGTTCGGGGAGATGAGGCGGCCGCCGAAGCGGGAAAAATCATAATAGCGAACCGCAAGGAAGTTGCTGTAATCGGCACGCAGCAGCTTTTCGGAAACGCGGGTGTTGAAGAAGGTTACAACCGGACCCATGAAGAACGCGGTCACAACCGTGCCGATACCGACCGGGCCGCCGAAGGCAAAGCCGATTGCGGTGCAGATAACGTCGGTAATCACGCGGCACCATTTATAAGGAATTTTGCTTCTTTCGTCCAAAATGAAGCCCGTGGCGTCATAAGGCGCAACGCCTAAAGAAGAAGTGAAATATAAAGACGCCGAAAGGCTCAAAAGCACAACGCCCAAAAGCATTAAGCAAAGTTTCACGGGCAGTGAGCCGGGAACCGGCAAATAGCGGTCGTAAAGCGTTGTAAAGAACTGGCAGACATAGCCGACGCCGACCATGTTGGCGATTGTGCCGAGGTTGATAAGCTTTTTCGAGAGCAAAACAACGAAGACCAGCAAAACGGCGTTCATGCACATCTGGAAAAAGCCGAAGCCGACTCCGAGCTTTGCACTCAGCGCCATATTCATAGAAGTATAGGGGTCAACGCCCAAATCGGAATAAGAGAACACCGACACGCCGAAGCCCATCAGCACAACGCTGAACAGCATCATAAAGACTCTGCGCAGTCCGTATTGACTTTTGTAAATCGTTTTCGGGTTCATACCCTTAAGAATTGCCAGCATTGTTTTCTCCCTCGTTGTATAATGTGCACATATATTGCTTCTCTGTTTTGTTAATAGTTTATAGTTGAGGGTGCAAAATGTCAATACAATTCAACTGATTTTTTGTTCTGAAAATGCATTTTCAGCCCTTATAACAAAACACACAAACCAAGCAAATCGCTTTTGTGCAAAATCACAATATTGTTTAGATTTCGTCCTGTTTTCACGCAAAAAAAGAGGGCAAACGCAGGTTTTTCCGCGGTTTGCCCCAAGTAAAAATTAGCAAGGTATTCTGTCAATATGTTGTTTTTGCCGCTTGTATCGTTTTTTATAAAATCGTTCCGCCGCCGACAACGGTCTCGCCGTCATAAAGCACCGCCGCCTGCCCGCGCGTCACGGCGCGCTGCGGCTCATCAAACGTGATTTCCAACCGGTCTTTTTCGGTCTGCACCACCGTTGCGGGCTGTGCTTTTTGGTTATAACGAATTTTGACGCAAAGCTTTTCTTCGCCCGAAAGCGTGTCGCACGCCGAAAGGCAGAGGTCGCCGACCGTCAGCTTTTTGGTATATAAATCGTCGTCAAAGCCCAGCACCACGCGGTTGTTGGGGACATCTTTTTCCAGCACATACATCGACGCCGGAAGCGCAAGCCCCAGCCCGCGCCGCTGTCCGATTGTATAGCGGATAATGCCCTTGTGCGTGCCGAGCACGCGACCGGTTCTGTCCACAAAATCGCCGGGTGCAAAGGTTTTGCCGGTAAACCGCTCCAAAAACGCGGCGTAATCGCCGTCGGGAACAAAGCAAATATCCTGGCTGTCCCGTTTTTTTGCATTGGCGAATCCGTTTTCTTCGGCGAGTTCGCGCACCTCTGCTTTTGTAAATTCGCCGAGCGGGAACATGGTATGCCGAAGTTGTTCGGCGGAAAGCGAATAAAGCACATAGCTTTGGTCTTTGCTTTCGTCGACCGCTTTTTGCAAAACACAGCGGTCGCCCTGTTTAGTAACGCGCGCATAGTGACCGGTCGCGATATAATCGCAGTTTTCGGACCTTGCCGCCTGAAACAGCCGCCCGAATTTAATATAACGGTTGCAGTCGACGCATGGGTTCGGCGTCAAGCCCGCTTCATAGGCTTTCGCAAACCGCTCCATGACTTCGTGGCGGAACGGTTCGGCAAAATCCAGCACCTCGTGCGGGCAGCCGAGTCGCGCGCAAACCGCTTTCGCATCGGCAATATCGGTTTCCGCGCCGCAGGCGCGCGCTTTGTCGGGCGATGGGTCATAATTGTTAATCAGCCGCATCGTCGCGCCGAGCGCCGAAAACCCTTGCTGTAACACAAGGAACGCCGTGACGGAGCTGTCTACCCCGCCGCTCATAGCAACCATTACTTTTCCTTTTTGTTCTGTCATGTTGTAAATTCCGTTTCGTCTATGTTTTCTCAGCCGCCGAGCTCAATCATCGCATCAATGCAGCGGCGTGCTTTGGTGATTGTGTCCGCGTCCAGCTCGATTTCCGCGCCGCCGGCGCCGCGCACCGCGTCGTAAACGTCCACAAGCGTGGAAAGCTTCATATTCTGGCAAATGAGCTTTTTCGAAAGCGGATAGAACCGCTTGTCCGGGCAGGCATATTGCAGGTGCTCGGCAATGCTTAACTCCGTGCCGATGATAAACTCCCGGCAGTCGCTTTTTTCAGCGAACTGCATAATGCCGGACGTTGAACCGACATAGTCGGCGTGCCGCACGACTTCGGGTTTGCACTCGGGGTGCACCAAAAGCAGCGCGCCTGGGTGTTTTTTCTTGGCTTCTATTGCTTCTTCTTCATTGACCGAAGCGTGAATCGGGCAGCCGCCTTGTAAAAGCTTAATATTCTTTTCCGGCAACTGGTCGCGCACATAAGCGCCGAGGTTGCAGTCGGGAATGAACAAAATGTTGGGGTTTTCAATCGAGCTTACAATCTTGACCGCAGACGAGGAGGTCACGCAGACGTCGCAAATGGTTTTCAGCGCGGCGGTCGTGTTGATATAAGCGACGACGGTGTAGTCGGGGTATTCGCGTTTCACCGCTTTGATGAGTTCTTTATCCATTTGTTCCGCCATCGGGCAGCCCGCTTCGCCGCTCGCGAGCAAAACGCGCTTTTCGGGTGAAAGGATTTTCACCGTTTCCGCCATAAACCGCACGCCGACCATTAAAACCGTCTTTTGCGGCGCGGACTTGGCTTTGACCGACAGCGCATAGCTGTCGCCGGTGAAATCCGCGATTTCCAAAATTTCGTGCGCCACGTAGCTGTGCGCCAAAATGCAAATATCATTTTGTTTTTTCAAATCCAGAATCCGGTTTTGAATTTCCTGAATGTTCATGAAGACACCTTCTGTTTCTGTTATTGCGTACTTATATAATAAGCAATTCCGAAAACAAAATCAACCCAAAAATCCATAGAAGATTTTGGGTTTACAGCCTTTTCCCCTCGTGAAGGTGTTTCTTTACAATTTTGTAATATTATTATAATTTGGTTACAAATCTTGCTTTTTCAAAAATTCCATATATAATATACCCAGTGCTAATAAAAGCAAAAAAACGGAGAAATTTATTTGAGTAGGGAAGGTTTATGAATCGATTGCTCAATTCCCCGCAGTTAAATCGCCTGCGCGATTTCATGATGACCGGGAAATATATGATGCTGCTTTTTGCGGTCGGCGCAGTGTTCGCGGCGTTCGAGTGGAACGTTGCGGGCGTGCTTGTGTTTGCCTGTATCATCTCTGCAACGCTTGTCATCTGCGAAGATTTGCTCGCGACATTTATGCCGTTTATGATTACCTGTTTAATTGCGGCAAAATGTTATAATTCTTACAGCACCTTTATTCAATACAAATCGCTCGGCGTGATTATTGCCCTGTGTTTGATTGCGCACTTTGTGCTGTATTGGAAAAAGCCGGACACCAAAGGGGCGCTGACAAAGCCCATGATTTTTGTTTCGATTGCCGTTGTGCTCGGCGGCGTCGGGTTTATTTCCAAAGAAGAATATTTCAGCCCCGTTTCGCTGTTTTATATTTTGACCTTGGGCTTTGCCATGGTGGTGCTCTATTGGATGTTTTACACCTATCTCACCGTGCGCAGAGACTATTCGCTGATTGAAAAGGTCACCTTAATCATGGTCATTGCCGGGTGTTTTGCATCGTTCGTCACCATTGCGTTTTACATGATGAATATTGACGAAGTCATTGAAACACGCGACTTGCTTTATATGCAATGGCGGAACAATTACTCGACGTTTCTGATGTTGAGCATTCCGTTCGCCTTTTTGCGCGGGCACAAAAAACCTTACAGCATCATGCTCGGCTTTTTCTTCTATTTCTGCATTTTGCTGACCGGCTCGCGCGGCGGGCTTGTATTCGGCGCGGTGGAAATGGCGATGTGCTGCCTTTTGTTCATTCTTTACGACAAACGCCGTCGTCTTACCTATATCGCGATTTGCGCGTGCCTTGCGTTTGCGCTTTTGATTTTCTCGCGTGAATTTTTCTCGTTCTTCGGCTCGACCTTTGACCGGCTTTTGTCCGCGATAAACGGCGTGCTGATAGGCGAACAGCAGGAAGTTCGCTATTATCAATATATCCGCGGGATTCAGGATTTCTTAAACAACCCCATTCTCGGCACGGGGATTGGCTATATGGGCAACCGAGACGTTTACGCCGGGGCGGACTTTTCGATTGCGTGGTATCACTGTGAGCTGATTCAAATTCCCGCAAGCTTCGGCATAGTCGGCATTGCGGCCTATGCGTATCAATTTATCAAGCGCAACATTCTCCTTTGGAAAAAGCCGACGATGTTTAACATGACGGTGTTCCTTTCCTATATCAGTTTGGAGCTTATGTCGCTTGTCAATCCCGGTATTTTCAGCCCGATTCCTTACCTTTTGATTGTGACGATGTTCTTCGCGATTGTCGAACGCTGCAACGTCGGTACGGTGCAGAAAATTATCTCCACCAAGTCCTCCGACAAAAGCGAAGAGGACGACGAGTTGGAGGGCACGGCGCTGCCGGAAGCGACAGACACGACAAGCGAAGCGCAGCCCTCAAAAGCCACCGAAAAAAAGAACGCAGAAACCGAACCGGAAAAAGTCTCGGTCGGTACGCCGAAAGACACGGAATAAATATTCAAAACAGAAAGAAAGCAGGGTGCAGTTTTGCACCCTGTTTTTCTTTTATTGCTATACTGTTTTTTGTTTCATAAAGGCAAGTTTTCCGGCCGCGAGCAAAGTCGCCGCGAAGTTGGAAACGACATAAGCCCACCACACACCGGAAACCCCGAATCTTTTCGCGAACAGCCACGCAATCGGCAGCAAAAGCACCGCGGCGGCGCCGTATAGAAGCAGCGACCAAAGCTTTTTGCCCGCCGCTTGCAGCACGGACGCCAAAAGCAACGGCAGCGGCAAGAACCAAAGCGAAACGGCAATCACCCGAAGTCCGGCTGTCCCCGTTTCCAACACGCCCCGATTATCGGTAAACAACCGCAAAAAGGCGGTCGGCGCGGCACACAAAACACCGAACGATAAAAGCGCATAAAGAAAGCTTAAAAGCAACCCGAAGCGAAAGGTCTTTTGAATGCGGAGGCGCTGCCCGGCGCCAAAGCTATACCCGGCAATTGGGGCAACCGCCTGCGCCACGGCGGTGAACGGCAAAACGGCAACGGTTAAAATTTTGCTGATATAAGCAAACGCATTGACGCCCGCCGTGCCGCCGGTTTCGCTTAACACGCGGTTCAGCACCAGTGTGGCAAGAGACAAGCTTCCCATTTGCACAAGCGACGGCACGCCGACAGCGAGGATTTCCCCGGCGGTTTTCAGGTGCGGTCGTGCGTTTTTAAACTCCTGTACTGAAAATTTTCGGAAAAACAGCACGCTCATCATGGCGCTTAAAAACTGGCTGAGCACGGTTGCCGCCGCGGAGCCTTGTATACCCCAGTTGAAAGTGAGGATAAACAGTGCGTCCAACCCGATATTGACGGAAATCGGAATTACCCAAATCAAAAGCCCGTAGAGCATATTGCCTTCGGCGCGGATAATCGACGAAAAGCCGGTAGAAAACACATTGCCGAGCAGTAAAATTGTGAAATACTGCTTGGCGGGCAGATACAGTTCGGGCGTTGCGCCCATAAACGACAAAAGCGGGTCTAACAGCAAAAGCCCTATAATACTAATGAGCAGCGCAGAAAGATAAAACACGGCGCGCGCGGTTTGCGTGGCTTCACCGGCCGCGCGCGGGTCGCCTTGCCCCAATTTTCGGGAGACCACCGAAGCCGCGCCGGACCCGACGGCGGTGGAAATTGCCCCTTGCAAAACGACAAACGGAAAAACAAGGGAAATCCCGCCCATTGCATTTTCCCCGACACGCCAACTGACGAACAAAGCGTCCGTAAGCGAATACACGGAATTGAGCAGCAGCGCGGCAAAAGTCGTCGCCGCAAAGCGCAAAACAAGGCTTGGAACGCTCCCTTCGCCGAGAGACGCCGCTTTGTTCGCTTTTGACTTTTCGGCGCTCATTTGCGAAGCACCCGAAACGCGTCGGCATATAAATAAAGCGCGGCCGTCACATTGCGCCACCAGCCGAAATGGTGGGGCGTGTAGCGGTAGTATTTTTCCGCTTCGACAATCAAGGCGAGGTACCCCTGCCCGACGGCGTAGCGAATTTGCTCTTCGCGCGTGGCAGTGACCGGCGTTTTGGCCGCGGCGTTATAAGCCGCGAGCACGCCGGTTTTCTTTTCAAGCGGGTGCGTGGCGTCAAGGCACACAAAGTCAAGTATTTTGTCGCCCCAAAAGCTCCGTTCGGGGTCAATCCAGGCATAGTGTATGCCGTCTTTTTCGCGGCGGCAAAGGATGTTCGGCGGGCACAAATCAAAATTCACCATCGTGCACGGCGCTTTCTCTAAAACTGCTTTGTGCCGGTCGATGAGCGCCAGCAACTTTTCACCGCGGCGGCTTCGCTTGTTGACGCGGGCACAGTCGTCCAATAAATTCTTCGTCATCGCGCGAATCGCGGTGTACCAATCGGGGTAAAGCTCATTTTGCACATAGCCGAACTGCTCGCCCGCAATACCGTGGACCTGTGCGGCAAGCACGGCGGTTTGTCCGTCTGCGTCTTCGCGCTCCGCTTTGGAAAACTCCATTTTATCCATCGGCACGCCGTCTAATTTTTCCATAATAAAATAGTTCGCCGGAAGTTTCGTGCGGCTGAAATCCGTAAAATAAACCTCGGGGACACGGATTTTAGTATGTTCGCGGATTTGCTCGTACCAATAGACCTCCGCGCGCATCATCGACGTTTCATAGCGAAGCACCGGGCAGTCGGGCGCGGGCGCAATTTTCAGCGCATATTCTTTTCCGCCAACCCGAACGCTGTAAACGGCGTTAAACTCCCCCGCCCCAAGCGGGGTGACGGCTTCGGCAGCGCCGAGGCCTGCGTCTTGAAACAAACGGCGGACGGTTTCGTCATCGACCAAATATTTTGTGCGGCTAATCATTGGCTTCTCCTCCCTTTGTCTGCATTATATCGGGAGGGCGTAACAAAATCTATAAAAATTCCGTTGTAAATATTAAAAATCCGCTATAAATCGGAAAGAAAAAGCCCGCCGTGCAAAAAGCACAGCGGGTAAAATCATTTTGCTTCGATTATTCGGCGTGGTGATGCTCGTAATGGCAGGTATCCTCTTTGAAAAGCGCAGGGTCATAGGCGATGCCGTTTTTGTCGTAGTAATCCTTGACCGCAGCTTTAATCGCCTCTTCCGCCAAAACAGAGCAGTGAATTTTTACCGCCGGCAGACCGTCGAGCGCCTCAACAACCGCCTTGTTGGTCAGGCGCAGCGCTTCGGTGACGGGCTTGCCTTTAATCATATCGGTCGCCATAGAGCTCGTCGCAATCGCGGACGCGCAGCCATAGGTGTTAAACTTTACGTCGGTGATAATCCCGGCGTTGACTTTAATATACATTTTCATAATATCGCCGCACTTGGCGTTGCCGACTTCGCCGATGCCGTCTGCATCTTCGATTTTGCCGACATTGTGGGGATGCGCGAAATGCTCCAATACTTTTTCACTGTATTCCATTATGCGTTACCTCTTTCCTTTTGGATTCTCTCCCACAAGGGGGACATGCTGCGCAGCCGGTCGATGATTTCCGGCACGCAGGAAATAATATAGTCAATTTCTTCTTCGGTGTTGCTTTCGCACAAAGACAGGCGCAAAGAACCGTGCGCGACTTCGTGGGGCAGACCGATTGCAAGCAGCACGTGGCTCGGGTCAAGCGAACCGGAGGTGCAAGCCGAACCGGACGACGCGGACACACCTTTCATATCGAGATATAAAAGCAGCGACTCGCCTTCGACGCCTTCAAAGCTCACGTTGACGTTGCCGGGAAGCCGGTGTTCGCGGTCGCCGTTTAAGCGGCTCGAATCAATTTTCAAAAGCCCGTCAATCAGCCGGTCGCGCAGCTTTGTCATATGCGCGGCGTTTTCGGCCATGTGGTCGCTCGCTTCTTTGAGTGCGGCGGCCATACCCACCATGGCATAGACGCTTTCGGTGCCTGCGCGGCGGCCGCTTTCCTGCGCGCCGCCCTCAATGAGGTTCGGCAAGCGAATCCCTTTGCGGCAATACAGCGCGCCGATGCCTTTGGGTCCGTGGAATTTGTGCGCGGACATCGACAGCATATCGATATTTTGCGCGCGGACGTCAATCGGGACGTGCCCCGCCGCCTGCACGGCGTCGGTGTGGAACAAAACGCCTTTTTCGCGGCAGACCGCACCGATTTCGGCAATCGGCTGAATGGTGCCGATTTCGTTATTTGCATACATAATGGTGACAAGCGCCGTATCGTCACGAATGGCGTTTTTCACGTCTTCGACGTGGACAATGCCGTTTTCATAAACCGGCAGATAAGTCACTTCAAACCCATATTTTTCGAGTTTTTGGACCGTGTGCAAAACCGCGTGGTGCTCAAAAGCGGAAGTGATAATGTGTTTTTTGCCTTTTTTCGCCATCATTTCGGCGACGCCTTTAATCGCCCAGTTATCGGCTTCGCTGCCGCCGGAGGTGAAAAACACCTCGCTCGGGTCGGCGTTTAAAACCTTTGCCACCGTTTCGCGGGCGTGCTGGACGCCGTGGTGCGCCTCCTGCCCGATTTTATAAAGGCTGGACGCGTTGCCGTAAATATCCGTAAGATACGGCATCATCGCGTCAAGTGCGGTTTTTGACAGCTTCGTCGTTGCCGCGTTATCTGCATAAACCTGCATTGTAAACATCTCTTTTCTATTTTCAGCTTGATAGCTTGAAACTGATTTTTTATTCATAGTATTTCCCTATGAATTCAGCAATATCATACAACAGCACTGGGAATATGTCAATACGCGCAGTTGCCCAAAGATTGGTTACTCGGAAAATAATTTTTCGGCATATCTGACAGAGCCCATCGCGTCTTTTGAGTAAAAGTCCGCGCCAATACAGTCCGCGTAGTCCTGTGTGAGTACTGCGCCGCCGACCATAATTTTGCAAGTCGGGTATTCTCTATTTAAAAGCTTGATGGTTTTTTCCATATTGACGACGGTTGTGGTCATCAAAGCGCTCAAGCCCACCAAGCGCACCTGCTCGCGCTTTGCCGTTTCTAAAATCTCTTCCGGTGGGACATCTTTGCCGAGGTCAAGCACTGTAAAGCCATAGTTTTCCAAAAGAACTTTGACAATATTCTTGCCGATGTCGTGAATATCGCCCTGGACGGTGGCAATGACGATTTTGCCTTTGCTTTCGCCCGCCTGACCGCTCTTTTGCAACGCGTCACGAATTACCTCAAACGCGGCTTTTGCCGCTTCCGCGCTCATCAGAAGCTGCGGCAAAAACAGCGTGCCCTTTTCAAAGCCCTCGCCGACCACATCGAGCGCCGGCATCAGTTCCTCTTCCACTATTTCGAGCGGTTCTTTGGTTTTTAAAAGCGCCTGCGTCTGTTCGGTGGCTTGGGTTTTTAAGCCTTTGATGACGGCGGTTTTTAAATCCGTTTCGTTGGTTGCCGCCGTCGGTGTGGCGGCTGCTTGCGTTTGCACCGCGTGCGCCATATAGGTTTCAAAATTTTCGTCCATTCCGTTCAGCGCACAGAACGAATAATACGCCTGCATCATTTTTTCGCTTTGCGGGTTGATAATGCCGGCGGAAAGCCCGCGCTGCATCGCCATGGTAAAAAACGCGGTGTTGATGTTTTCGCGTGCCGGAAGCCCGAACGAAATGTTAGAAACGCCCAAAACCGTATGCACGCCGAGCTTGTGGCGGATATAATCGAGCGCGTCCAATGTAACTTGGGCGTTGTCCGCCCCGGTGCTCACGGTTAAGGTCAGCGCGTCAATAATCAAATCTTTTTTCGGAATCCCGTAAGACGCGGCTGTCTTGATGAGTTTTTCCGCAATTCGGATTCGGCCCTCGGCGGTGTCGGGAATCCCGTTTTCGTCCAAGGTTAAACAGACGACCACGCCGCCGTATTTTTTAGCGAGCGGGAACACCGCTTCCATGGAACTCTGCTTGCCGTTTACGGAGTTGATTAAAGGCTTGCCGTTATAAAGGCGCAGGGCGTTTTCCATAGCGGTCACGTCGGAAGTATCAATCTGCAAAGGCAGGTTTACAATGGTTTGAAGCGCCTGCACGGTTTCGGGCAGGACTTTTGCTTCATCGAGTTCCGGTAAACCGACGTTGACGTCGAGCACATCGGCGCCCGCGTCCGCTTGGGAGACCGCCTGTTCAAACACATAAGCGGTGTCGCCGGTTAAAAGCGCTTGTTTTAACCGTTTTTTGCCGGTCGGGTTAATGCGTTCGCCGATAATCACCGGCTTGTCCGCAAGGAAAACGGTTTTGGAATACGAAGTTACTGCTGTAAAGTCTTTTTCCTTTACTTCTTTCGGCGCAATCGGTTTGCATTTCTTCACCGCTTCGCGCAAATGGTCGGGCGTTGTGCCGCAGCAGCCGCCCACCGCCTGCACGCCGGGCAGGGACGCAATTTCAAAAAGCGCCTCGGAAAATTCGTCCGGCGCGACGTCAAAGGTCGTGACGCCGTCCACACAGGTCGGAAGCCCCGCGTTGGGGTTCACGGCAATCGGGGTGGAAGTATATTTTAAAATTTCCTGCACAAACGGCAGCATTTGCCGCGGTCCGAGCCCGCAGTTAAAACCAAGCATATCCACGCCCAAGCCTTCGAGCGTAATCAGCGCGGTCGGAATATCCGCGCCGGTCAAAAGCTTGCCGTTTTCATTGAAAATCATGGTGACAACAACCGGCAAATCGCTGTTTTCTTTGGCGGCGAGCACCGCCGCTTTAATCTCATACAGGTCGCCCATGGTTTCAATCAGCACCAAATCGGCGCCTGCCTTTGCCCCGGCGACGACCTGTTCTTTGTAAAGCTCATAAGCTTCACAGAATTCCAGTTCGCCGGAGGGTTTTAACAGCTTGCCCGTCGGTCCCATATCGAGCGCTACGAGCACTTCCCGACCCGCTTCTTTTGCGGCGCGCTTTGCGAGCGTCACGCCGGCTTCGACCAATGCGGGTACAGTATAAGGCGGGTCTTGAAATTTCAGCGCATTCGCGCCGAACGTGTTGGTTTTTAAAATGTCACATCCCGCTTCGACATAGGATTTGTGAATGGAATACACGGTGTCGGGATGCAATATGTTCCAAGTTTCGGGCAGTTCGCCGCCGGCAAGGCCGCGCGATTGCAGCTGGGTGCCCATTGCCCCGTCAAACAAAAGCATTTCCCGTCCGAGTCTGTCTCTAAAGCTCATATAGTTTCCTCTTTCCAAACGCCGCGGCGTTTTTCCGGTTTTTACGCAAATTTATCCTTTGTTGCAGCAGGACTTTTTGGTCTTTTGCTTTTCTACAAGATAGGCAAGCGTTATTGAATCAACCACCTCGTTAATAGCGTCCAAAACATTCTGCCAAATTTCAAACGTCACACAGTCCTCGCAGTTTTCACAGTGGTGGTCTTCTTCCAAGCACGAAACCGGCGCGAGACTTCCCTCGGTCACGCGCAAAATCTCGCCGACGGTGTATTCCGCCGGGGTTCGCGTCAGGCGATAGCCGCCTTGTTTGCCGCGCGTGCTTTCGACAAGCCCGTTTGCAGAAAGCGATTTGATGATTTGTTCCAAATATTTTTCGGAAATCCCCTGTCTTGTGGCAATCGTTTTAATCGAAACGCAGCCGTCGTCCGTGTGCTGCGCCAAATCGAGCATCAGCCGGATGGCATAGCGTCCTTTTGTGGAAATTTTCATAGTCTGTTCATCCTTTATTTGATAGAATTTCCGTTTGCTTTATAATAATACAAAAATAGTAGGAATTCAATCTGAAAATGAATTTTCTTGACGGATTCGTGAAAAACAGATAGTATTAGCTTTAGAAAGGAAGCGGTTTTTATGCGTATGCTGGATATTTTGGAAAAGAAAAAGCGCGGCGGGCAGTTAAGTAAAGATGAAATTGCCTTTTTTGTGCGCGAGTACACCGCGGGGTCGATTCCCGATTATCAGGCGTCGGCGCTTTTGATGGCGATTTGTCTAAAAGGCATGAACGAAGAAGAAGCGGTCGCCTTAACCGACTGTATGGCGCATTCCGGCGATATGCTCGACCTTTCCGCGATTGACGGCATCACGGCAGACAAACATTCCACCGGCGGCGTTGGGGACAAAACGACGCTGATTGTCGCGCCGATTTGCGCTTCGTGCGGCTTAAAAATCGCAAAAATGAGCGGTCGGGGGCTCGGGCACACCGGCGGCACGGTGGATAAATTAGAGAGCATTCCGGGCTATCGCACCGCGCTTTCCAACGAAGAATTTTTTGCGCAAGTCAACCGCGTGGGCGTGAGCATTATCGGGCAGACGGGCGACCTTGCCCCGGCGGATAAGCTTTTATATGCCCTGCGCGACGCGACGGCGACGGTGGACAACATTGCGCTGATTGCGTCAAGCATTATGAGCAAAAAGCTGGCGGCGGGTGCCCAAAACATTGCGCTGGACGTAAAATGCGGCAGCGGCGCGTTTATGCAGAACAAAGAGGACGCCGAAGCGCTCGCAAAGCTGATGGTGAAAATCGGAAAAAGCTGCGGCCGCAACACCGCTGCGGTCATTACCGATATGGACACCCCGCTCGGCACGCATATCGGCAACGCCTTAGAGGTTACAGAGGCCGCCGCCATTTTACAAAACCGCGGTGACGCACAACTGCGTGAACTTTGTCTGACACTCTCGGCACACCTGCTTTCAATGAGCTACGGCAGTTCTTATGACGACGCTTATAAACAAGCAGAAACCACATTGACAAGCGGCAAAGCGTTTTTAAAAATACAGGAATGGGTCGAAGCGCAGGGCGGTGACGCGCACGTGCTGTCGGAAAGCGAATGTTTCCGAAAAGCCGCGGTGCACAGTACCGTGACGGCACAAACGGGCGGCTACCTTACCCATATGGACACCCACAAAGTCGGCGAAAGCGCTTCGCTTTTGGGCGCGGGGCGCGCGGTGAAAACCGACAGCATTGACCCGGCGGCGGGCATTGTGCTTTATAAAAAGACCGGCGACGCCGTCAGAAAAGGTGAGCCGATTGCCGAATTGTTCGCGTCGAGCGACGAAAAACTGCAAGCCGGCAAAGCGCGGTTTTTGGAAGCGCTGACGTTCGGCGAAGCAGCACCTAAAAAGCGACCGCTGATTCTCGGCACGGTCGTTTAAAAAAGGCAATAAAAATCCCCCGTCTTTGGACGGGGGATTTGCTTTTTGCTTTCTGAATTCTTCTTTTTGAATCAGTCCGCCGGATAGAACGCTTTGTGCACAGCGGAAACCGCGCGGTCCGCATCTTTCGCGTTAATCAGCACGGAAATCTTGATTTCGCTTGTGGAAATCATATCAATGTTGATGTCGTGCTCATAAAGCGCTTCAAACATTTTGGAAGCCGTGCCGGGATGAGATTCCATACCGGCGCCGACAACGGAGATTTTCGCAACCTCGGTGTCGCAGACGATGTTTTTGTCGTCAATGTCAAAGGTGTCGTGCACCGCTTTGACCGCTTCGTCTGCATTTTCCTTGGAAACGGTAAAGGTGATGTCTTTCGTGTCATCTCTGCCGATAGATTGGAGAATGATATCGACGTTGATTTTCTTCTGCGCGAGCTTTGCGAACAGTTTAAAGGCAACGCCCGGGTTGTTGGGGATACTCTTGACGGAAATACGGGCGACGTCCGTATCTTTTGTTACACCTCTGACCAGCATTTTTTCCATTTTTGCGACCTCCTTAACGATTGTGCCGGGAACTCTTTTCAGACTGGAAAGCACTTCAATTTCCACATTGTATTTTTTCGCCATTTCCACAGAGCGGTTGTTGAGCACCTGCGCGCCGAGCGTGGCGAGCTCGAGCATTTCATCATAGGTGATTTCCTGCAATTTTTTCGCATTGGGCACCTTGCGCGGGTCGGCGGTAAACACGCCCTCGACATCGGTGAAAATCTGGCAGCGGTCGGCGTGCATTGCCGCTGCAATGGCAACCGCGCTTGTGTCGGAACCGCCGCGGCCGAGCGTGGTCAGGTCATCATATTTGTTGATGCCCTGGAAGCCCGCGACCACCACAATGTTGTGCCGGTCGATTTCCGCGCGCATACGGTCGGTTTTAATCGATTTAATCCGCGCAATGCCGTAAGCGGAACTGGTGTTGAAGCCGGCCTGCCAACCCAAAAGGGAAACCACGGGATAGCCCAGCTTTTCAATCGCCATCGCAAGCAGCGCAATCGAAATCTGCTCGCCGGCGGTCAACAACATATCCAATTCGCGCTTGGAAGCGGACGGATTGATTTCTTTCGCTTTTTCAATCAAATCGTCGGTCGTATCGCCCTGCGCCGAAACCACGACGACAACATCGTTGCCCGCGCGGTAGGTATCCGTAACGATATTTGCGACATTCATCACTCTTTCGGCGTTGGCAACCGAGCTACCGCCGAACTTCTGAACGATAAGTCCCATATATACCTCCAAATCCGGCAGAAACCTGCCGTCTGTTTTACTGAATTAATAGTCGGTGATGCGAATGGACGACAAAACCGTAAGGCCCGGAATTTCGGTGAGCTTGTCGCAAAGCGTCTGTTCTACATCTTCACCTGTCACGAATGCGAACTCCGTTTCGGGGGCGTTGTCGCGGGTCAAGACGCGCACTTTGCCGAACTTTGCTTCCACGTTTTCCAACGCGGCGGCTTTGTCAGCAACCGAAGCGCGAATATAAAGCGAAGTGGGCAGGGTTTTGTAATCAACCACATAATCGTCTTCACTCGGACCCCAGCCGAATGCTTTTTTGCGCCCGACGTGTTTTGCGCAGTCGATAACGTCCGCCACAACGGCACTTGCGGTCGGGAGTTTGCCCGCGCCCTTGCCGTAAAACACGACGTCGCCGATTGCGTCACCGCGCACCAAAATGGCGTTGAACACGTCGCGGACGGAGGCAAGCTGGCTGCCGTCCATCACGACGGCGGGGCTGACCATTGCGGAAATCTTGCCGTTGTCAAGCCGTTTTGCGCGTCCGAGCAGTTTAATCACGCCGCCGTAATTGCGGACATAAGCAACGTCTTCCAAAGCGATTTTGGTAATGCCTTCGGTGTGGACGCTGTCGGGGTAAACATGTTTGCCGAAGCAAAGCGACGCCAAAATGCAAATTTTGCGGCAGGCGTCCTGCCCTTCGATATCGGCCGTCGGGTCTTTTTCCGCATAGCCGTTGTCCTGCGCGAGTTTGAGCGCATCTTCAAAGGACATTTGCTTTTCAATCATCATTGTGAGAATAAAGTTGGTCGTGCCGTTGAGAATGCCGGCAATTTCGTCGATTTCGTTCGCGGCAAGGCACTGGGTAATCGGGCGGATAATCGGAATCCCGCCGCCGACAGACGCTTCAAACAGAAAGTTGACGTTGTTTTCTTCCGCCATTTTCAAAAGCTCGTAGCCTTTTGCCGCGACCAGTTCCTTGTTGGAGGTGACAACGCTTTTGCCCGCTTTTAAAAGCGAAGAGACAAATTCAAACGCCGGGTGCAAACCGCCCATCGTCTCGACCACAATTTTCACTTCGGGGTCGTTTAAAATAATGTTAAAATCCTTAATGAATTTATCCGCATTCGGATCGCCCGGGAAATCGCGCAAATCCAGAATGTAACGAATTTCCAAAGCGCTCTGGGTGCTGCGTTTGACGATGCTTTCATGATTTTTGTTGAAAACCTCCACAACACCGGAGCCGACCGTGCCGTAACCCATTACAGCAACATACATATTCTCACATCCTAAAATATATTGATACAGATAGCATTTTACCACAAAAGCGCTTTAGAATAAAGAAAAATTTTTCTAAAAGCTAAAATTCTATAAAACTTTCTATTATTGATTGTATCTTTCAGCAAAATAGTATAAAATGTATATATACTGAAAGTCTTGCCGTTTCGGCAACCAAAAAAGGAGCAACCTATGGACAAAATCGAAAAACGCCGGTCGTTTATTATCAACACCGTTTTTGTGGTGATTATTGTCGGTCTTTTTTATTTGGCAATTAAATATGCACTGGGCATTGTCTGGCCGTTTGTCGTGGCTTTCTTTTTAGCCATGCTTTTACAGCGTCCGGTCAATTTTTTATCGACCAAAACGCCTTTGAAGCGCGGGATTTCCTCGGTGATTATGGTCTTGTTCGTATTGGTGATTGTCGGCTCGATTTTGGGGCTTATCATCGGGCGTATCGTCATAGAGTTAAAAGGCTTTTTTGATTATTTGCTCATCAAAATGGAGGACGCCCCCGCCTTTGTGGACCAAATTCAGGCTTGGCTTTCCGACACCTTTTCATTCCTGCCGAAAAGCCTGCATGAATCGATTATGACCGCGACGGAAAATTTCTTAAACCGGTTGATGGGCATTGAGGCCAAGGCTTCCGCTGACGCGATACAGGCCGAAAGCAGCGGCATTGACTTTTCCCTGCTTTCCTCTCCGCTCGGCGCGGTTTGGGGAACGGCCAAACAAATCCCGATGATTGCCGTCGGGGTGTTGGTGTGTGTCGTTTCCTGTTGCTTTATGACAACCGACTACCGCACGCTGCGGGACATGATTTTATCGCAACTGTCACAAAAAAGGCAAAGCGCGGTTATTCGCACCAAACAAGTCACCTTTTCCACGCTCGGCAAAATGGGCAAGGCCTATTCCATTATTTTGTTTGTCACCTTTATGGAAATGCTGTTGGGGCTAAGCTTTTTAAAGCTCATTCACGTGTATGACAGCGGCTATATTTTCGCGATTGCCTTTATCACCGCTGTGGTCGATATTATCCCGGTGCTCGGCACAGGTACGATTTTGATTCCGTGGGCGCTGTGGTCGCTGTTCACCGGCGACGTGGGGCTCGGCATCGGGCTTTTGGTGGTTTACGCAATTATCAGTGTCATCCGCCAGGTCATTGAGCCGAAGCTCGTGGCGTCGCAGCTGGGGCTTCCGCCGTTTGTTACGATTATGGCGATGTATATCGGTTCCCAGTTGTTCGGGTTTATCGGGTTGTTCTTACTGCCCATTACCGTTATGCTCTTGAAAGTCTTAAACGACGAAGGCGTCATTCACATTTTCAAAAAGAAAGCGCCTGTTGTAGAAGAAGTAAACGTGTCCGCGAAAGAAACTGCGCCGGACGAAAAATCCGGTGAAAAATCGGAGCCAAACAGCCATGATTGATTTACATTGTCATTTACTTTGGGGCATGGATGACGGCGCGCAAAGCGTGGAAGACACACTCGCTTTGTGCAAAACCGCTGTGGAAAACGGAATTCACACCGCAGTTTGCACACCGCACATGCTGGATTTGGACGAAACCGACGACTATTTATATGTTCGCGACCGCCACGCCGAAGAGCTTCGCAGGCTGTTAAAAGCGGAAAAAATTCCGCTCGACGTGCGTCTCGGCGCGGAAGTGTATTTGAACGACAAGCTGTTTGCCGCAGACGACCTTGAAGCGCTGACGATTGAAAACACGCGCTATTTGCTTTGTGAATTCTCTTTGCGGCCGTTTCCGCCCGAACGCGTGATGCTCCTGATTAACGAAGTTTGTGAGCGCGGGCTTGTGCCCGTGATTGCCCACCCGGAACGTTACCCGGTGCTGCACCGTCACCCGGGACTTTTAGAAGATTTGCAGGATGTCGGCGCACTTTTCCAAGTTAACGCCGCTTCCTTTGCCGGACTGCTCGGCAACGAGGTACAGGACCTTGCCGTTTACCTTTTAAAAAACGGCATTGCGGATTTCATAGGAACAGATGCACACCGGCCGCACTGGCGGGATAACGCATTTTTAAAGTATGCCGAAACGTTTCCGCCGATTCTCTCGCAAAAGCAGCTGTGCTGGGTTACGGAAGAAGCGCCGGCACTTTTGTTAGAAAACAAAGACATTTTTGCACACCGTCCGAAAAGCTTTTGAATTTACACTGCGTTTACATATTAGAGCCGATTTATTCACAAGGTCACGCTATACTGATACCAATTTCTTTTCGGAGGGTTGACTGTGCACAGTTTCAGAGACCGGTTTTTCAGATTCATGGAAGGGCGCTACGGCCTGCGCGGGTTACAAGACGGCCTGCAAATCGTTATATACGCTGTTTATCTCGTATTGGTTCTCATCAACTTTTTTGCCCGTTCGCGAATTGTCAACGGTCTTGAGTTATTGCTGATTGCGTATATGCTGTTTCGCATACTTTCCAAAAACATTCCCGCGCGCGAAAACGAAGGCCGGCGGGTTTCGGAATTTTTCTATAAAATACGGGACGCTTTTCGTTTTCGGCAGGCAAACGCACAAGAAAAAGAACGGCAAAAAGCCATTCAAAAAGAACGCAAAAAAGACAAGGAACACATTTACCGCGAATGTCCCTCGTGCGGCGCGACGCTTCGATTGCCGCGCAAGAAAGGCAAGCACGGCGTAATGTGCCCGCGCTGCGGCAACAAATTCACCGTAAAATGCAGTCGATAAAGCCCATAAAAAGAACCCCGGTGCTTTAAAAGCGCCGGGGTTTTATTATATCTTGTTTTTAGCCTGCTTCGTCCGGCTCCAAAATGGAATAGCCGCCGTCGCTGCGTTTATAAACGACGTTGATTTCTTCACTTTCCGCGTTGCGGAACATATAGAATTCATGGCCGAGCATATTCATTTGCAAGATTGCTTCGTCCACCGTCTGGGGTTTCAAAATCACCGCTTTGGTGCGGACGACGTCGTATTCGGTTTCTTCGTCGGCCGTGTCAGGCGCGTTGAACACCTCGTCAAACGAAACTTCGCGCAGGCGGCGCTCCAGTTTGGTTTTATTTTTGCGAATCTGGCGAATCAAAGAATCCACACAGTTGTCCAGCGCTTCTTCTAAATCCTGCGCACGTTCCTGCGCACGGAATATAAACCCGCCCTTTTGGAGCGTAATTTCAACAATTTTTACGTTTTTCTCGACGGTCGCCGTGACTTTGGCGGTCGCGTCGGGGCCGAAGAATTTTTCGACCTTGTGCAGTTTCAGTGCAGCTCTGTCTTTGAAAGACTCGCGCGGTGTGCATTTTCTGCCAACGATGGTAATGTTCATTATGACATCCCCTTTTGTATATATTCAAAAGTGTTTCCACTTTTGTTTTCGTTTGTATTATAGCACACTACCATTAAAAAATAAAGACAGAGTTTAAAAATTTTATGAATTTTATACAAATTCTTATAAGACTGCGGTTGCATGGCGCGTGACGTGGCAACCGATGTTGACCGCGGCGGGAAGCCCCGCGATGTGTGTCGGCGCGGTCTCAATATTGACCGCAAGCGCCGTTGTGCGCCCGCCGAAGCCCTGGGGACCGATGGAAAGCGCATTGACGCGCTTTAACAATTCGTCTTCCATTTCCTTATAAACCGGGTTGGCATTCCGTACGCTGACCGGTCGGCAAAGTGCCTTTTTGGCAAGATAGGCGCAATATTCAAAATCGCCGCCGAAGCCGACGCCCACGACCATCGGCGGACAGGGATTGCCGCCCGCCTGCCGCACGACATCGACCACGAAATTCATCAAATCTTCTTTGTTGGCGCTCGGCGTGAACATGTGCATTTGGCTCATGTTTTCACTGCCGAAGCCTTTGGGCGCGGCGGTGATGCGGATTTTATCGCCGTCCACAATCCGGGTATGGATAATCCCGGGGGTATTGTCTTCGGTGTTGACGCGGTCTAACGGGTCGCGGACCACGGATTTCCGCAAAAGCCCTTCGGTATAGCCTTTCGCCACGCCGCGGTTGACGGCGTCTTCAAACGAGCCGCCGACAATGTGAACATCTTGTCCGACCTCGATAAACAAAACCGCCATGCCGGTGTCCTGACAAATCGGCACGTCAAGTTCCGTTGCCGCGTCCAGGTTTTCCAAAAGCGTGCCCATAATTTTTTTCGGCAGCGCTTCGGTTTCGGCACATTCCCCCGCGCAAATACAGTCGCGCAAGTCGGAAGGCAGCACCTTGTTCGCGCGAATCAGCAGTTCTGCAACAGTGTTTTCAATTTGCTCAACATGAATTTCTCGCATTGTTTTACCCTTTCATCAGAAAAGCAGACAGACGAGTTTTCGCCTGTCTGCACAATATGTTTATTTGCGGCGGGAATAAGAACCGCGCCGGCCGCCTTCGTTGGCACGCTTCAAATCGGAGATCTTTTCGTCGCTTACCTGTTTAAAGTGCGCCATCATATCCTCAAACGTCTGCGGCGCTTCACGGCGTTCCGCCCCCTGCCAGACATTCGGCGCGCTCTTTTGGCGCGGCGGTCCGTTGCGGCGAGGCCGTTCGCCGCCCTTATGCTCCTGCTCGGGCGAGGGCGCCTGTGCCTTTTTAATCGAAAGGCTGATTTTGCCTTCCGGCGTTACGTCTAACACTTTCACTTTCACCGTTTGGTTCTCTTGCAGGTAATCGTGAATGTCGCTGACGTAGTCTGTGGACACTTCGGAAATGTGGACCATGCCGGTCACGTTTCCGGGAAGTGTGACAAACGCACCGAAATTCGTAAGCCCCGTAACCTTGCCTTCGAGAATCGCCCCAACTTCAACCATATGAGAATTTAGTCCTCCCAGCGAGCAAAACGCACCGTGTCGTCAGTTGCTCGGTGTAATATCATAGTATACCTTTTCATCAGGCATAACATAACCTAATTTTTCGCGGGCGATGCGTTCGATATAGTCTTTTTCATCGCCGCCGTCGACCACGGCCTGCAACTTCTCATTTTCGGCAAGCTGCGCTTCATACTGCGCTTTTACGGTGTCAACTTCTTGTTCTTTCTCCCGGATTTCCAAAAGGGAGCTGATGAAGCTGATAGCAAAATAGCCCGCCACCAACAACAAGGCGACAGAAAGAATAAAACTATGCTTTTGTGTTTTTCTTCTTTTCTTTTTGGCTTGCATGGACACGAACTTCCCTTTCGTCTTTGCGGGACCTTTTCCCCCGGGAATACAATTTAACATGTTGATTATACAACAGGTCGTTTGTATTTTTCAAGAGAATTTTTGATTTTTTCACCGAAAAATCCGCCTTTTTCTGTGCTTTTTGAACATTTTTCTTGAAAAAATCGGCAAACCACTTGCCGAAACGCAAAAACGGAAGCCGCACAACGCGATAAACGCGCAAAGAAAAGCCGCGAAAAAAAGCGACCAACTTATCAAAAAACCGGCTGAAAAGCACTCCGAGCGAAAAGTAATAGACGAAAAAGCCCAACGCTTCGCCGAAAAGCACATAGCCGCGAATGCTGCCGCTTGTGACGGTTAAGGTAAACAGGAACGTCAAAAACGCCGCGAACAGCGCAAACAGCACGTCGGCGGCAAAAAATGCCTTTTTACCGTTGGAAAACAGCATTCGAACGGCGCGGAACAAATCGTAGAAAATCCCGAGAAAAAAGCCGAACCCCAGCGCATAGGCAAACGTGCCGAGCTGTTCGGGAAGACTGACAAGATAGGTCATCAGCGGAACATTCTTCCGAAGAAAGAGCTTTCTTTCGGTTTTGCGGTATCGGTATAGGTAAGGGAGGTGATTTCACCGTCCACCGCCATTTCCCCCATTTCAAGGCTTAAGCGGTTGATGTGCAAATCATCACCTTTAATCGTCAGTTCGCCGAGGTCTGTGAGCACGCAAATGGTCTGTTCGTCGAAGGTGTCGACGTCTGTGACGCCGGAAAGCGTCAGGTGCTGTCTGTCCTCCAAAACAATATTGTGCGGAATGGGAATGGTTTTTGCATTGTTGTCCGTCATAAAATAAACCTCCTTTCCGTACAGATATATGCACGAAAAGGAGGGAACATGTCTATGTTATATTGGGTTTATTGCGCAAGCAAAGACGCGAGCAAAATCGGGTTTCGCGTGGTGATATTGTCGGGCGACATGGTCAAAAGGTTGCGCATGACAATTTTGTTGTCGGCAGTCCAGAAAGAAACGAGCAAGCCTTCTTCGTGGAACACTTCGACAAGCTTTTTGCTGGCATATTTGTAGTTACAGTTAAGACCGATAGCGCCGCTGCGGTGCACTTCTGAAGCGATACTTCGAAGATAGCCCTCGTCTTCAAGCCGCATGATATTAAGTTCCGCATTGAGATAATAGGGAATACCGGGCGCGTCAATTTTGACCGTTTGCGAGTTGTTCGATTCCACGCCCGTAAAGAAGCAACGGTCCTGCATTTTGTATTTCTTTAAAATCCGCACGACCTCTTCCAGCCCCGAAACCGATTTTAAATCGAGATTGACGCGAACCGTATCGGAGTTTTCGCTCAAATACTGCATAGCGTCCGAAAATAAAAGCCCTTCGTCGTTTCCCGCCGTTTCCGCGTGGAGAAGCACCGGCGTTCCGTCGTTTCGAACGGTGACGTCCACTTCCAAAACCGGCACACCGAGCGCCACCGCCTTTTGCAGAAATTCCATGGAATTGTCCGGCGTTCCCTCACAGCCCGAATGCGCGGTATAGGTAAACCCTTCAGGCAGGTGGATTTCGCCGTTTAAAATGCGGTGGATTTCTTTGCCGGCAAGCCCGGCGATGACGGCGCTTGCCGTACCGAGCACAGCCAGTGCGATTTTGGTCCCGATTTTCATAAAAACACCCCTGTCAATCTTTCAGCCAAACGCCGTCGGCTTTGATTTTTTCAATGCGGTCGCCTGTGACAAAATATACATCTTTGGAAATATCCATCATCGCGCGGTCGTTCATCGAATCGGTGTAAAACTCGTCGATTTCCTGTTTGCCGTATTGCTCATAAAACATCGGCACCTTGTTTTCACGGTAACAAATCCGCCCGATTCCACCGGTTTTCAGGTCGATAATACTCCCGATATAATGTTTAACGCCGATGCGCCGGCAGATTTCGGAAAGCATCACCTCGGGGCAGGCGGAAACAATGACGTCGTCCTCATGCTGGATTTTCGCATAAAAGCTTTTAATCTTCTTTTCGTGTTCATCCCAAAAGATTTCAATATCTTTCGGAATATCACTAAACTGTGCGCAGCATTCTTTTAAAATATAGCTGTATTCGTTTTTCACGTCGTCTATTGTGACCTTGCCCATTTTGTAACGGATAAAACCTTCGCCGAATTTCGGAACATATTTGGCAATCAGCTTCGGCTCTTTGCGCAGGAAATACAGGAAAATATCAAACCCGCTTTCCCCGTCGTAAATGGTGTTGTCAAAATCAAAAACACGCATAAAACCGCTTCACTTTCTTCATAAAACTTAATGATTATACTATCATTATGCGCCGTTTTCGTCAAGCGAAAACAAGGGAAAAAGCCCGAAATACCGCGGAGGAACCGACCGAAAAATCGCTTTTTGAACACATTTTTAAAAACTGTCTTTTTTCACAAAACAGAAAAATTAAGAACAAAAAAGCACCCGCCAAGGCGAATGCTTTTCTATGTTTTTAAATTAGCCGCGAAGCGCACGTTCAAGCCAGATTTCGGCAATGTCCATCGCCGCGAAAAGCCCTTTCTTTTCACTGGTTTTAATCACGCGCTCTTTGGCGCTTGCGTCCGGGTCGGTGCTCAAAAGCTGCACCGTGACTTTAGAAGCAAGGTCATAACCGCCGAAGTCTTTTTTCGACGTGATGCGCATCATAATCACGTAATCATCAGACATATTGCCGTAATAAATCGTGTCGCCGTTGCGCACCAAGGGCTTGCCCTTATAAGTCAGAAAATCCTGTTTTTCTTTTTCAGCCATACTGCTTTGTTTCTCCTCATTTCTCGTCTGCGTCTAAATGCAGATAATTCTTAACTAACGCTTGCAGCAGCTCGTCCCGATCCAGACGGCGGATTAAGCTGCGGGCGTTGTTGTGGGTCGTAATATAGGTGGGGTCTTCGGACAAAATATACCCGACGATTTGGCTGATCGGATTATAGCCCTTTTCCCGAAGCGCTTCATAAACCGCAACAATCGTTTGGCGCATTTCTTCCTCGTGCTCGTCCTTGATGGAAAACTGAATCGTTTTGTTGGGGTCTAACATACTGCCACCTCCCGTTTTCGGAATAATCAAATATATTATATACTAAGCCGCAGCAAAAAACAATAATAAAAAAGCGGAAGTTTCTAATTTTTTAAGGTTGCTTCGGATGTTCGTTGCGGTAATCCTCCACAACTTTGCCATCTTGAATGCGAATCACGCGCTTTGCCTGTTCGGCAATGCCGTTGTCGTGGGTAATTAAAATCACGGTTCTTCCCTCGTCGTTTAATTGGTGCAGAATTTTCATCACGTCGCGTCCGGAATGGCTGTCTAAATTGCCGGTCGGTTCGTCGGCCAAAATAATCGGCGGGCGAGCCGCCACCGCACGCGCAATCGCCACGCGCTGCTGCTGACCGCCGGACATCTGTTTCGGCAGGTGGTTAAGCCTGTGCCCGAGCCCGACGCGTTCGAGCGCATCTACCGAAAGCTTATGGCGCTGTTCGGCGGGCATTCCGCGGTAGACAAGCGGCAATTCGACGTTGCCCTGCGCGGTAAGGCTCGGAATCAAGTTAAACCCTTGGAAAATAAAGCCGATTTGCTTATTGCGGATTTCAGAAAGCTGATCGTCGGTCATGTTCGAGACGTTTTCGCCGTCGAGATAATACTCACCGCTCGAGGGCACGTCTAAAAGGCCGAGCATATTCATCAGCGTGGATTTGCCCGAACCCGACTGGCCGACAATGACGATAAAATCGCCGCGGTCCATCGTAAGCGAAATACCGTCGAGCGCGCGGACTTCATTTTCGCCGGGGTTGTAAATTTTATAAAGATCTTTGACTTCAATTAAATGCATAATTACCACCGCTTAACAGCATACCTTATTTTCCATTTGTTTTCAATGTATAAATTGTGAATTTTTCCTTTGAAAACGGTCATTCTAACTTTGAGGAGTTGAAAGACATGGCAACTACGGGAAATGAATATCAATCCATGACGCAAAAAGCGTCGCCGCCCTCGCCGAAAATCAAAGATTTGTTGTGGGCATTTTTTGTCGGCGGCGGGATTTGCACATTCGGGCAGGCGCTCAACACGCTTTATGAAAATATCGGGTTTTCGGAAGACGGCGTACGTGCCGCCACGCCGGTCACGCTGATTGTTCTGACGGCAATTTTCACGGGTGTCGGCGTATTTGACAAGCTTGCGAAGCACGCCGGCGCGGGCACGTTCGTACCGATTACCGGATTTGCCAATTCCATTGTCTCCCCCGCGATGGAGTTTCAAGCGGAGGGGCGCATTTTGGGCACGGGCGCAAAGCTGTTTTCGATTGCGGGGCCGGTGATTGCCTACGGCAGTTTCGCCGCGGTGATTTACGGGCTTATCGCCTATTTGTTCCGGCTGTATTAAGGGGGGCTTTTCTTGATTGTTCGGCAAGGGAAATACACCTTAAAGCTCACGACACACCCTTCGATTATCGGCAACGCCGCAGTCGCCGGAAAAACCGAGGGCGAAGGGCCTTTAAAAAATGAATTTGACCGCGTTTTTTCCGATGACACGCTCGGCGAACCCTCCTTTGAAAAGGCGGAAAGCGCTCTTCAACGGGAAGCAATTTTACGCGCGCTTGACAAAGCCGGGAAAACGCCGTCCGATATTGATTATATCCTGGCGGGCGACCTTTTAAACCAGTGCATCGGTACTTCGTTCGGCATTCGCGAATTCGGTATTCCCTTTTTGGGGTTGTACGGCGCTTGCTCAACGATGGCGCTGTCGTTAGGGCTTGCGAGCGTATTGGTAGAAGCGGAAGCGGCTCGCACGGCAATCGCCTCAACCTCATCGCACTACTGTTCGGCGGAACGGCAATTTCGCCAGCCGCTCGAATACGGCGGGCAGCGTCCGCAAACCGCCCAAAGGACCGCGACCGCCGCGGGGGCAAGCCTGGTTTCGGCGCACCGTCAAAACAAGCCGTCGGTCGCGGCGGTCACGTTCGGAAAAATTATGGATTTAGGCATTAAAGACGCCAACAACATGGGTGCGGCAATGGCGCCGGCGGCGGCGGAAACCATTTCCGCATTTTTTGAGGACACTGCCACAAATCCCGACGACTATGATTTGGTTTTGACCGGCGACCTCGGCAAAGTGGGGTCTTCGCTGGTTTTAGACCTTTTGCAAAAAGACCATAACCTCGATATTGCAAAACTGCACAACGACTGCGGATTGCTTATATATGATTTGGAAAAGCAGGACGTGCACGCGGGCGGCTCGGGCTGTGGGTGCGCGGGCAGCGTGTTCAATTCGTATATTCTCCGCCGCTTGCAAAGCGGCGAACTCAAACGCGTTTTACTTGTCGCCACAGGCGCGCTTTTGTCGCCCACCTCAACCTTACAAGGGGAAAGCATCCCCTCTATCGCGCACGCGGTGCTTATTGAAGCGCCGCAGAAACCCTCAGGAGGGACTCAATAATGGATATTTTTTTACGCGATATGCGTATTCTCGGAACCGGGGCGAAAATTTTAAAAATTTTATATCTTCTGAAAACGGCACTGACGGTTGCGATAATAGTCTTTTCCGTTTCGGAAGTCGCCGGCGCGCTGCGGAAATCCGCAGCAGTTCGGCAAATGATTTCCGGTTCTTCCGTCGAGTAAATCGGCGGGCAAAAAGCCACCCGTTGTTTTTACGGGTGGCTTTTTTGTTGTATATATCTTTTCTTACACAAAATACGGTTTATATTTTTCAAGATCATTCGCTTCCGCAACCACTTCGGCGCGTGTGCCCTCGGGAAGATATTCTTCGGAAAGCACCTGCCCGTTTTGGCGGATTTCGGCTAAAATCCCGCCTTTGTCAAACGGAATTAGGAGCGTAGCGCGCATCCGTTTGCGGGAAAGCGCCTTTTCCATTTCGGTCAGCAGATTTTCAACGCCCTCGCCGGTTTTTGCGCTGATACACACGGTTTTGCCCATCGTTACCACGTCGTAAAGCGACGGAATCAAGTCACATTTGTTCATTACGGTAATCACCGGCGTGTGTTCGGCGCCCAGTTCACGCAACAGGTTTTCCGTCACCTCGATATGGTCGGCACACTCGGCGCTCGACGCGTCGCACACATTCAAAATCAAATCGGCGTCACGCGCTTCTTCGAGTGTGGATTTAAACGCTTCGACCAGATGATGCGGCAAACGCCGAACAAGGCCGACGGTGTCAATCAGCATGACTGCCTGCCCGTTCGGAAGCGTCAGTTTGCGTGCGGTCGGGTCTAAGGTCGCGAACAATTTATCCTCCGCGAGCACCCCCGCCGAGGTCAGATAGTTCATCAAAGTCGATTTTCCGGCATTGGTGTAGCCGACAATCGCAACTGAAATCACGCCGTCCTTTTTGCGGCGGGTTCTTTGGGCGTTTCGGCGTTTTTCAATTTGCCGCAAAGTCTCTTCCAGCGCATAAATCCGACGGCGAATGTGCCGGCGGTCACTTTCCAACTTACTTTCACCGGGGCCGCGCGTGCCGATGCCGCCGCCGAGCCTGGAAAGGCTTTGACCTTTACCTCGAAGGCGCGGCAGTGCGTAGTTGAGCTGTGCGAGCTCGACCTGAATTTTGCCCTCGCTGCTTCTGGCACGCTGGGCGAAAATATCCAAAATCAGCGTGGTACGGTCCACGACGCGCACGCCGGTTTCCTTTTCCAAATTGCGTTGCTGCGCGGGGCTTAATTCCCCGTCGGCAATCAGCAAATCAATTTCGTTTTGCTGACAAAAGTCTTTGACTTCGCGAAGTCTGCCGCTGCCGATATAGGTTGCGGGGTTCGGGTTTTCGAGCTTTTGCGACAAAACGCCCGCCACTTCGGCACCGGCGGTCGAAGCCAGTTCTTCAAGTTCCGCAAGCGACGCGTCGCAGTCATATTCCCCGGTATCCACGCCCACAAGCAGCGCGCGTTCCGGCGCTTGTCGGTTTTCGTAAAATTCCATGGTTTTTTCCTTTTCGGTTTACTCAGATCTTTTATTAGTTTACCACAAATCAAGCGCATCAGCAACAAAAACCGCGCAGAGGTTTTCTGCACGGTTTTTGTTTTATGTAAAGTGTTTTAGCTTTACTCAGTCAATAAATTTCCCGTAGTGCTTCGGCTCAGCAAGTGGCGGCGCAAAGCGAATCAAAAACTGCGCCGCGCGGGAAAGCAGCGGGTTTTTAATGACCTCTTTTAAGCTGACAACCAAAGAATCGCAAATCTTATAGGTGGACGGCGTGGAGGTCGGCGTGATTGTGACGCGGTCTTTGCGGCGGAACAGGAAATTAAGTTCGCGTTTGCCGATGGTCTCAATCGGGCGAATCGAAATCTTCAAGTTGATTTCGTCGAGCCAAACCGCGTTGGCGCACACTTTAAAGGCAGTTTTGCCGAGCGTCATCGTTCCGTAACGGAAATGCCCGTCCATGCCGCAGGCGACGGTGTTGTTTTCATCGCCCTCGTCCCAGGTAATGGAGCACTCATGCTCTTTAAACCGGAACCGAATATTATCAATATTACCGGCGCGGTCGGACATCATAAACGTAACCGCCAGCGGCAGCATGCTCATCGGGAAACCGATCAGGTTAAGCAAAATCTTTTTGCGCACCTTAATGGTTCGACCCTCAATTTTCTTTTCCAGCATCGAGCGCGGCGAAACAGCCGGGCGGTCGATTTGGGTGGGTTCAATCTGCAGCGGTTTCTTTTCGGTATTTTCGTTGAAAAAAGCATAGGGGAAGAATTTCCAAATAGCCTCTCTCGCCTGCGCTTCCACGGGGATTGCCGCCGTGGTGATCACGGAAGCGTCCAACTGCGGGAAGTTAATCGCAAACTGCGAAAACATGCCGTCGGCGCGGTAAGAGGGAATTTGCGTGGCGTTCATCCAGAAGCAATAGCCGTAACCGCTGTTGCAGTCGGGGTCTTCACTCGGCATACGAATATCGCCGATTTGATTTTTGGTCGCTTCCTGCGCCCAGGTTTTCGGAATCACGCGACGGCCGCGGTATTTGCCTTCGTGCAAATAGCAATCGGCAAATTTCGCCAAATCCTCGGTGGTGATATAAAGCCCCCAGCCGCCGGCTTCGACCCCGTTTTGGTCGGTTTCCCAAAACGGCGTTTCAATCCCGAGCGGTTGGAACAGCCGCGGTGTCAAATATTCGATTACACTCATTTTGGTCACGCGGTGTAAAATTGCGCAGAGCATATAGATATTTTCATTGACATAAAGATATTCCGTGCCGGGTTCAAACACCCACGGCGAATTGATGAAATCTTCAACCCAGTCGATTTTGCCTTTGTTCGCCATCATATCCGTCTGTTTGCCGGAGGTCATGGTCAAAAGCGTGCGCACTGTCATTTTTTGGAAATATTCATGCGGCGTGCGCGGCGGGTAATCCGGGAAAAAGTCGGTCACGACGTCATCGAGCGACAAAAGCCCTTCCGTAACCGCAAACCCCACCGCGGTTGCCGTAAAGCTTTTGCTGACGGAATACATTGTGTGTTTGGTGTTCGCGTCAAACGGTTCGTTATACCATTCGGCGGCGACTTTGCCGTGGCGCAATACCATCAGGCTGTGGAACTCCAACTGTTCCTTTTGGATATAGTCGATAAACTGCTCGACAACGTCTGCATAAACGCCGACGTCTTCCGGCGTTGCCGCACGCGGTAAATCTGTTCTGCTCATTTGGATTTTCCAGCCCCTTTCGGAATTCGGAAGTTCTTTTTCATAACTTTGGTATTGTACCATATAAAGCGCAAAAAATCAATATATTGCACAAAAAAGGCGGGCACAAAGCCCGCCTTTCATAACAATTAGACAAGTTGATTGGGTTTTTGTTTAGTCAACTTTCACGGTCCAACCGAATTTGTCGGGACGTTTGCCCCACTGAATACCGGTCAGCTCGTCATACAGTTTCTGAGAAAGCTCACCGATTTCGCCGTTGTTAATCGGCATAACCTTATCGCCGACGCGCAGCTCGCCGATGGGCGAAATAACTGCGGCGGTGCCGCTGCCGAATGCTTCGAGCAATCTGCCTTCGTCAAAGGCTTTTTCCAGTTCATCCACGGAAATGCGGCGCTCGGAAACATTGTAGCCCCAGTCTTTGAGGATTTCAATACAGGACATACGGGTGATACCGCCGAGGATGCTGCCGGTTTCCAGAGAAGGTGTAACCACTTCGCCGTCGAGCACAAAGAAGACGTTCATCGTGCCGACTTCTTCGACATATTTACGCTCAACGCCGTCCAGCCACAAAACCTGGGTATAGCCGAGTTTTTCTGCGACGTCCTGCGCTTTCAAGGAAGTCGCATAGTTGCCGCCGGTCTTGGTAAAGCCAACGCCGCCTTTGACGGCACGGACATATTTATTTTCCACATAAATCTTAACCGGATTCAGCCCTTCGGGATAGTAAGCGCCGACCGGGGAAAGAATGATGGAGAAAATCAGGTGTTTTGCCGGGTGTACGCCGACGTGGGCATCCACAGCGAAAATAAACGGACGAATGTAAAGCGAAGTGCCTTCCGCGGTAGGAATCCAGTCACGGTCAACACTGACAAGCGTTTTAATCGCTTCAACGGCAAACGCTTCGTCAATCTTCGGAATGCACAGACGGTCGCAGGAACGGTTCAAACGCTCCATGTTCTTGTCCGGGCGGAACAAAAGGATTTCGCCCTTGTCGGTGCGATAAGCCTTTAAGCCCTCAAAAACCTCCTGCGCATAGTGCAGAACCATTGCGGCGGGGTCAAGCTCGAACGGCGCATACGGAACAATGCGCGGATCGTGCCAGCCCTGGCCCTCATCATAGTTCATAATGAACATATGATCGGTGTAATAGTTCCCGAAGCCCAGCGCGTTTTGGTCCGGTTTGGCTTTCGGATGAGTGGTTTTTTCGATTTTGATTTCCATAACAAACATCTCCAATGTTTTATTAATTGGCTTTATAATTCGGCACAAGCTCTTTCAAGAACGCTCTGGACTGTTCCGGAGACATTTCATGAATTTTCGCAATGTGCTGCATCAAAACCGCGTCGTCGAATTCACTCGGCGCCGCGACAAAGATTTTATCGTTGGCTGTTTTGTGCATACCCTCTTTTTCAGACGGCAAAATCAGCTCTTCATAAAGTTTTTCACCGGGGCGAAGCCCTGTGAATTGAATGTCGATATCCACATACGGCTCATAGCCGGAAAGTTTAATCAGCTTTTCGGCAAGCGTCAGAATTTTAACCGGCTCACCCATATCCAAAACGAAAATTTCGCCGCCTTTGGCAAGACCGCCGGCCTGCACAACCAGCTGTGCCGCTTCGGGAATCGTCATAAAATACCGGGTAATATCCGGGTGAGTAACGGTAAGCGGGCCGCCGTGTTCAAGCTGTTCTTTAAACAGCGGAATCACGCTGCCGTTGGAGCCGAGCACGTTACCGAACCGAACCGCCGCGAACTTGGTGTTTTTCGAAATTTTCGCAAAATGCTGAATGACCAATTCACAACAGCGCTTGGTGGCGCCCATGACGTTGGTGGGATTGACCGCCTTGTCGGTGGAAAGCAAAACAAAATTCTGCACGCTGAATTCGTCGGCAACTTTTGCGGTATTGTAAGTGCCTAAGATGTTATTCTTAATTGCCTCAAACGGGCTTTCTTCCATAAGGGGCACATGTTTGTGCGCCGCGGCGTGGAAAACACTGGTCGGGTGGAATTCTTCGAACACTTCCCGAAGACGCTCTTCCTCGCGCACCGAGCCGATACGAATTTCAATCTGCGGGGTGCCGAAATATTGCATATCCAGCGAATTTTTCAGCGCATAGGCATTGTTTTCGTAAATATCGAAAATGATGATTTTTTCCGGGCTGTAACGCGCAATTTGCCGGCAAAGCTCCGAGCCTATCGAACCGCCGCCGCCCGTGACCAAAACGACTTCGTCGTGCAGGTATTTGCACACCTCGTGATTGAGTTCAATCGGCGGGCGGGAAAGCAGGTCGAGAATATCGACCTGGCGCGCTTCTTTCAACGCGGATTTGTGACCGTTGAATTCCGTGTAATCAGACGCCATTTTAATGACGCAGCCGGTTTCCACCAACTTGTCCAAAATTTCACGTTTTCGCGCTTCGGCAATATCCGTGATACAGAAATAAATTTGGTCCACTTCATATTTTTTAACGGCGGCAGCGACTTGATTGCAGTTGCCGATAACCGGCGTTCCCAAAACAGAAAGCCCGAGTTTTTTCGGGTCGTCATCTAAAAAGGCAACCGGTATGCCGAAACGATAGTCGGTCATTTGCAGTTCGGTAACCAACGCGCTGCCGACAGCGCCGGCGCCGACAATCAAAACCTTTTTCGCAGGGATAGCGTTTCCCTTGCCGGTTCTGCGCTTGCTCTCGCTCGTCATAACACGCACGGAACGGTACATCACCCGGATAAATAAACAAGCAAAGATAATGACCAAGGTGGAATCAATATAAACCGATGTCGGCAACACGTTAAAGTACAGAGGAATGTCCACGCCCTTAGCTTCAATCAAATACCGGCAAATTTTCATACCGGTATAGTCGCAGCACCAGACTATACAGGTTGCAATCACCGTTGCAACGCCAAATCGGAACAGTTCATAAAACCCGGCGTAGCGCCACATAATATTGTACAGCCGAAACGCCGTGTAACAACCGACATAAGCCAAAATCAAATACGGTATCCGCAAACTTAACTGCCGGACAAGGCTAAGGTCCATGATAAAATTCCAGTGCACGAACACCATGATATAATTGACAGCATTGATAATCGCAATATCCGCAAGGGTTAGTGCAATTGCTCTTTTATTCCATTTGTGCCTCTTAATTTGCACGATTCTCCCCCATTTAATTTTATTAAAAGAATTTTACTCTTTTCTTTTGCATATGTCAATAAAGCAGGCCGCACAAAAACCCATTTTATTACATGGAAAATCCCTGTGAAACAGTTGAAAATAAACGGAAATAATGATAAAATGTTTTAATATTGTATTGGAAAGGAGCGGATTTTATGCAACGAAAGCTTTGGCAGCTGTCGCCTTGCGACAAAGACTTGGCGGCACAGCTTTCGGAAGACTGCGGCATGGATCCGATCCTTGCGTTGCTGCTCGCTTCGCGCGGCATTCAGGACGAAGAACAGGCGGCGTTATTTTTGTCGGATGAAACTGAACTTTCCGACCCGTTTTTGCTCGCCGATATGGAAAAAGCGGTTGAGCGCGTCGGGCAGGCGATTGAAAATTTTGAGAAAATTGCCGTGTTCGGCGATTACGATGCGGACGGTGTCACCTCGACGGCGCTTTTGTATCTCTATCTCTCGAAGCAAGGCGCCGACGTGCAATGCTATATTCCCGACCGCATTACGGAAGGTTACGGCATGTCGAAAGCGGCAATTCAAAAGTTCAAGGACGATGGCGTGAAATTGATTGTCACCGTCGACACGGGCGTTGCCGCCGTTGAAGAAACCGAGTTTGCAAAATCTCTCGGGATGGATATTGTCATTACCGACCACCACCAACCGGGCGAAACACTGCCGGACGCTGTGGCGGTCGTTGACCCGCACCGGGCGGACTGTCCTTCGGAATTTAAAGAATATGCCGGCGTCGGTGTGGCGTTTTTACTCGCCTGCGCATTAGAGGGCGACTTTGAAAGTGTATTAGACGAATTTTCGGATTTGGTCGCTTTGGGGACGCTTGCAGACGTGGTTTCGTTAACCGGCGAAAACCGCACGCTTGTCAAAGCAGGGGTGCAAAGGCTTAACCACAACCCCCGCCCCGGATTTGCAGCTTTGAAAGCCGCGTCCGGCACCCAAAACCGGGCGCTGACCGCCTCGGGTGTTGCTTTTACGTTGGCGCCGCGTATCAATGCGGCGGGCCGCGTCGGTAGCGCGATGACGGCGCTGAAACTTCTGCTTTGTGAAACCGAAGAGGAAGCGCGCCCGTTTGCCGAAGAAATTGAACAAGAAAACCACCGGCGGCAGGCGATTGAAGCCGAAATCTCAAATGCCGCCATTGCGCAAATTGAAGCCGACCCCGCCATTCGCTACGCTTCCGTTTTGGTTGTGTCGGGCGAGGGCTGGCACCCGGGCGTTATCGGCATTGTTGCCGCGCGCCTTGTGAGCCGTTACGGCAAACCGGCAGTGGTCATAACGACCGACGGCGACACGGGCAAAGGCTCATGCCGAAGCATTGACGGTTTTTCGATTTTTGACGCGCTTTGCGCGGTGAAAGAACATTTAACCCATTTCGGCGGACATCCCGGCGCCGCGGGACTCGGCGTAAAAACACAAAACATCGGCGCGCTTCGGGAAGCTTTGGACGCCTACGCGGCAAAAGTCGGAATGCCGTTCCCGACGCTTACGCTGGATTTTAAGCTAAATCCGTCTTATATCAATCTTGCCCTGCTTGACACACTTGCCGTGTTAGAGCCTTGCGGGTGCGGCAATCCCGTGCCGACTTTCGGGCTGTACAACATGACGCTTCGCGCCGTAAAACCCGTCGGCGAGGGCAAGCACTTGCGGCTGACGCTGCAAAAAGGGATTACGGAACTTACCGCCATGCTGTTTTCCGTCACGCTCGCACAATTCCCGTTCAAACTCGGCGACGCGGTGGATTTGGCGGTGCAGGTAGACCGCAACGTGTTTCGCGGGGAAGTCAAACCGTCAGTACATATCCGCGCGATTCGCTTTTCGGGGCTTGACGAAGAAAACTTTTTAAAAAGTGTTCGGCTTTACGAAAAATACCGGCACGGCGACACACTCAATGAAAAGGAAGCCGCTTTCCTTTGTCCGTCTCGCACGTTTTTATTAAGTGTTTATAAATTCATCCGCGCCAACAGTCCGTGGCATTTTGACATTGACGTTTTCTGCAAACGAAGCGGCTGTCCCGCAGCAAACGCCGCCACGGTTTTGGTCGCATTGGATGTGCTTTGCGAACTGCATCTGATTTTAAAAGACGGCGAGGGCGGCTATCTCTTCAACGAAGAGACCGTCGGGCAAAAAGCGGATCTTGCCGATTCTGAAATTTTGAAAGCCTTACAGGATAGAGGGGGCGCGTTATCATAGAACCGAAAGAAAACACAAAAAAGAAAAAACAGACCGAAAAAGCCGAAAGCGCCGTAAAAACGGACGCTTCTAAAAAAGCGAAAGCCCCGGCAAAAGAAAGTGCGCCCGAAAAGGCAGCTGCGCCGAGCGCCGCACAGGCAGCCGACAACGGGGAGAAAAAAGAACTGACCCCGCGCGAAGAGTATGCCCTTTTGAAAGAGCGTTTCAAAAAAGAAACCTCGTTTACGCAAAAGGAAATTGACGAAATCGACAAGGCGTATTTGCTCGCCGAGCGCGTACACAGCGCCCAGCTTCGCTATTCCGGCCAGCCGTATATCATTCACCCGATTGCGGTCGCCAATGTTTTGGTGGATTTCGGCATGGATGCGCAGTCGATTGAGGCGGCGCTTTTACACGACACAGTGGAAGACACCGACGTGACACTCGACGACATTCGCTCGAACTTCGGCGACGACGTTGCCGCGCTTGTGGACGGCGTTACAAAACTCGGCAAAGTGCCGCTGACAACCAAAGAGGAATTTCAGGCGGAAAACATTCGCAAAATGCTGCTGGCGATGAGCAACGACATTCGCGTTATCATCATCAAACTTGCCGACCGCCTGCACAATATGCGGACGCTGCAATACATGGCGCCGCAGAAAAAGCGCGACATTGCGCTGGAAACCTTGGAAATTTACGCGCCGATTGCGCACAGACTCGGTATCCGTGCCGCGAAAGAGGAACTTGAAGACCGTGCGATTCGCTTTTTGGACCCGATTGCCTACGCGGATATTGAAAAATCCTTAGACCAGATGAGCAAATCGCGTTTGGAGTTTTTGGAGGAAACCAAGGCGCAGATTGCCGAGCGCATTTCGACCGTGGTCAAAGATGCGAAAATCGATGGGCGCATTAAGAGTGTTCACGGCATATACCGTAAAATGTATATGCAAAACAAAAACTTCGACCAAATTTATGATATTTACGCCATCCGCATCATTGTGGACAGCGTGATAGACTGTTACAACTGTCTGGGCGTGATTCACGACATGTTCCGGCCGATGCCCGGGCGGTTCAAAGATTATATTTCCACGCCGAAGCCCAACATGTACCAGTCGCTGCACACCACGGTCATCGGCAAAGACGGTATTCCGTTTGAAGTGCAAATCCGCACTTGGGAAATGCACCGCACCGCGGAATTCGGCATCGCGGCGCACTGGAAATATAAACTCGGCATCAAAGGCGGCAAGTCAAGCCTTGACAAACGGCTTGCGTGGATTCGCCAAATGCTCGACGACCAGAAAGAATCCGGCGACGTGCAGGAACTTGTCCGCGCAATTAAAAGCGACCTCGTGCCCGAAGACGTGTTTGTCTTTACCCCGCGCGGCGATGTAATCAATCTGCCGAGCGGCGCAACGGTAATTGACTTTGCTTACGCCATTCACACCGCGGTCGGTAACAAAATGGTCGGCGCGAAAGTGGACGGGCGGATTGTGCCCATTGACTATGTGGTCAAGACCGGCGAGATTGTGGAGGTCCTCACCTCCTCCCAGCCGGGCAAAGGGCCTTCGCGCGACTGGCTGAACATTGCCAAAACCAGCTCGGCGCGCAACAAAATTCGTTCGTGGTTTAAAAACGAAAAGCGCGACGAAAACATCGCCGAGGGCAAAGCGGAAATCGAACGCGAATTCCGCCGCAACTTTATCCGTTTAAACGACGAAGATTACGACCAATTCATCAAACACCTCGCCGCGCGCCAGCATTTTGATAATCTGGATGACTTTTACGCGGCAATCGGCTTCGGCGGGATTTCGGTGATCCGCATGATGCCGTATATTAAAGAGGAATATAACAAAAACTATCGTCCGCAGGAACCCGCACAGGCGTCGGACGTGGTGGGGCCGACCGTCAAGCGCAAAGGCAAAGACGGCGTAACTGTTGAGGGCATTGACAACGTGCTGATTAAGTTCTCGCGTTGCTGCAACCCCCTGCCGGGCGACGAAATCATCGGCTTTATTACGCGCGGACACGGTGTTTCCGTGCACAAGCGCGACTGCCCGAACGTGCCGCGTGACCTCTCAAAAGCCGCCGAGCCGGAACGCTGGGTAAAGGTGACCTGGAACGCCGACGTAAAAACCGAATTCAAGGCGACACTGCAAATCACCGCGCTGTCACGCATCGGTCTTATGGCGGACGTTTCCGCCCAGCTTGCCAACATGCGCGTGAATATCAACGAGATTTCTTCGCGCGACACGAAAGACGGCAGAAGCACAATATTTATGACCATTACCGTCAGCAATGTGGACCACCTGAAAAATGTAATCGGCCGCATTGAAAAGGTTGACGGTGTATTAAATGTGGAACGGTAAAGGAAAAGTCTATGAAAGCAGTGATTCAGCGCGTCAGCCGCGCAGAAGTTCGTGTCGACGGTGAAGTCGTCGGCAAAATCGGAGAGGGTTATTTGATTTTGGTCGGCGTTATGAACGGCGACACAGTAAACGAAGCGCAGCTTTTGGCGCGCAAGACCGCCAATCTTCGGATTTTTACAGATGAAAACGACAAAATGAACCGTTCGATTTTAGACATTGACGGCGAAGTTTTGGCGGTTTCGCAGTTTACCCTTTGCGCTGACGTGCACAAAGGCAACCGCCCGTCGTTTATTGAATCCGCACCGCCACAGGAAGCAAACGCGCTGTATGAAGCGTTTTGCAGTGCGCTTTCGGAAAACGGCGTGCGCAAAGTGGAAAAAGGCGTGTTCGGCGCGCATATGGAGGTCTCGCTTTTAAACAACGGACCCGTTACCATTTTATATGACACCGACACCTGGAAAGGAAAAGTATAATGTCTGTTACTGTGGATTCTCTTGCGCTCGGACCCGTGAGTGCAAACACTTATATTGTCACCGACGACGCCACCGACGAAACCGCCGTGATTGATGCCGGCGCGTGCACGAATGAATTGTTGGATAAACTCAAAGGCAAAAACGTGCGCTACATTCTTTTGACGCACGGCCATTACGACCATATTTTGGGCGTGCCTGCCTTAAAAGCGCACACCGGTGCCGAAGTTCTCATTCACAAGGCGGATGCGGACTGTTTTTGGGACACCGAAAAAAGTCTCGCTTCGTTTGACCATTCGTTTTCGCAAACGCCCATGAAAGCGGACCGTCTGCTTTCAGACGGGGAAGAAATTCATTTGGGCGAAACGGTGCTTTCGGTTTTGCACACCCCCGGCCACACCAAAGGCGGCGTTTGCTATATTGACTATCAAGACCGCCTGATTTTTTCCGGCGACACGCTGTTTTGCCTGACTGCCGGGCGCACGGATTTTCCGGGCGGCAGTTTTGAAGAGCTGATGGCTTCTTTAATCACGCTTCGCAATCTGCCGGGCGACTACATCGTCTATCCCGGCCACAACCGCGCCACAACCTTGGAGCACGAGCGCGTGCGCAACAGATATATGCGGAGAATCGGGAAATGATTTTAGAAATTCTGAACCACACCTATCAATATGAGGCGGAAAAGCTGCTGCGTGTGTTTTTTCCGAACGAGAAAATTCATGTCGTTTTCGAAAAAACCGAAAATCCGGAAGGAGCCGTATTGACCACGGAAATCACCGACACGCACGCCCTCGCCGTGTTTCACGACGGGAAAACGGCGCAAAAAAGCGAGGCTCTGCTTTCGGGAAGTGACGACAAAGAGCTGCTTTTGGCAACACAAATGTATAAAGTGCTCACGACTGTGACCGGCTACACGCCGAAATGGGGGTTGCTTACGGGTATTCGCCCCTCTAAGCTGTTGATTGCCTTACAAGAAGAAATGGGAAAAGAAAACGCGGCGCGGTATTTTACCGAGCGTTTTTTTGTCTCGCCGGAAAAAACGGCGCTTGCCGAAAGCGTCGCCGCGCGCGAAAACGCGATTATTGCGACTTCAAAACCGAATTCGTGCAGTTTATATGTATCGATTCCGTTCTGCCCGACGCGGTGCAGTTATTGCTCGTTTGTTTCGCACGCGATTTCAAGCCCGTCGGTGAAAAAGCTGATTCCGGACTATGTCGCGCTTTTGTCGCAAGAAATTGCCGAAACCGGCAAAATGGCAAAAGAACTCGGGTTAAACCTCGAAAGCGTCTATTTCGGCGGCGGCACGCCGACCACGTTAAATGCAGAAGAACTCGGCGCCCTGCTTTCTGCGGTTGACAAGGCGTTCGACTTGACAACCGTTCGTGAATACACCGTAGAAGCGGGACGACCGGACACCATTACCCAAGAAAAACTCGACACGCTGTATCAAGGCGGCGTGACGCGCATCAGCATCAACCCGCAGACATTCAACGACCGGGTTTTGGAAAACATCGGGCGAAAACACACCGCCGCCATGACCGAAGAAGCATTCCACATGGCGCGTGACGCGGGGTTTCGCAATATCAACATGGATTTAATCGCCGGACTTCCGGGCGACACGACCGACTCATTTGCCGCTTCGGTTGACAAGGCGATAAGCTTTACGCCGGAAAACATCACTGTGCACACGCTGTCACTCAAACGCTCGTCGAATATGGGCACGTCCGGCACCCATTTTGACCGATTGCAGGGGCGCGCCGCCGACGAAATGCTGCATTACGCCTATAAGGCTTTAACAAAGCAGGCGTATTTCCCCTATTATATGTACCGCCAGGCACGCACGCTCGGTAATCTTGAAAACACCGGCTACACAAAAGACGGTTTTGAATGTCTTTACAACATCTTTATGATGGAAGAATGTCATACGGTATTTGCCGTGGGCGCGGGAGCGGTCACGAAGCTCAAAGCCCCGCACGGCAAAGAAATCGAACGCATTTTCAACTATAAATACCCTTATGAATACATATCGGGCTTTTCAGAGCTTCAAAAGCGCAAAGCCGCGATTATGGAATTCTACAAAAAATACGGGATTTAGGAGGTGTGCGGAATGTCGAACATTCCCAACAACCTGGAATATATCAACGACCTTGCGAAAAACGACCCGGCGGAACTTATCCGCCGCAGTGAGGCACGGTTTGACAATATTTTAAACGACATTGCCGCGCGTGTGCACAAAGAACCGGGGCGCGAAATTGTGATGCTCGCCGGACCTTCCGCATCGGGCAAAACGACCACTGCGCGCAAGCTTTCCGAAAAATTTGCGGCGCTCGGCATGCAGACGCACGTGGTGTCGCTGGACGATTTTTATTTAAACCGCGAGGATATTCCGGGTTTCGCCGAGGGCAACCCCGATTATGAAACCGTAACAGCGCTTGATTTGCCGCTGCTCGCGGCAACGCTCAACCACCTTTTGACCGGCGAAGAAACCGAAGTGCCGGAATTTGACTTTACTGTCGGCCGCCGCAGTCCCGAAGCGCGAAAAATCAAACTCGGCGCGGGCGACGTGATTATTGTCGAGGGCTTACACGCGCTCAACCCCGAAGTCACCAAAGATTTGCCGGGCGAAAACCTTTTGAAAATATATATCAGCGTTTCGTCGCGTATATATAATACGGCTGGAAAAATCGTGTTAAACAAACGGAACCTGCGGTTTATCCGCCGGCTTGTGCGCGATTATCAGTTCCGCGCAAGTTCTGTGGAAAACACCTATAAGCTTTGGGAGAATGTGCGCCGCGGGGAGGACGCTTATCTGTTCCCCTATCGCCGCTTTGCGGACCTTTCCGTAAACTCCATTCACCTAAGCGCCCCCTGTCTGTTCCGCGATATGGTGATTCCGATGCTTGAATCGGCAGAGCTTTCGGGCGAACCGCGGCAGGACGCCGACCGGCTTGTGCGTTCTTTAAAGCAATTTGTGCCGGTTTCCCCGGCGCTTTTGCCCGAAGATTCCCTTTTGCGGGAGTTCTTAGGAAAAACAGGACTGAAAAATAAAGATTGACACTTTCTCTTTCCGGTGCTATTCTGTATTTCGTTATTTGACGCCTATTTCCGAAAGGCTCGTTTTGTGGATTGGAGGTGCACGCATTGGCGCAGAAAAAAAGAAAAAGCCAATCGCTTTTAAACGGCGCCATTGTGCTTGCCGCCGCGACGATTATTGTGAAAGTCATCGGGATTCTTTATAAAATCCCGCTTTCAAACATGGTCGGTGCGGTCGGCCGCGGGTGTTTCGATTCCGCTTATAATTTGTATATTCCGATTTACACCGTTTCCATGGCGGGGCTTCCGGTGGCCATCTCGAAAATGGTGTCACAGCAAGTCGCCCTCGGACGTTTCCGCGACGTTCGACGGATTTTTAAAGTCGCCGCGCGGTTATTTTTATTGACCGGCACGGTGGGCACCGTTTTAATCCTTGCGCTCGCCTACCCTTACGCGGCGCTTGCCAAAAACATGGAAGCCATTCCGGCGATTATCGCGATTACGCCGTCGATTTTCTTCTGTTGTATTATGTCGATTTACCGCGGTTATTACAACGGGCTTCGGAACATGACCCCGACGGCCATGTCGGAGGTTTGGGAAGCGGCCGGCAAGGTGGTTGTCGGGCTTGTCTGCGCGAAACTTTCCATTGAAATCGGTCTTGCGCGCTTCGCCGCGGGGCAGACGGTTTACGGTCAGACGGTATCGACCGAAGCCGAAGCCATGAGCGCCATTTACCCTTACGCAGCAGCTGCTGCGGCAATCGGCGTCACCGCCGGCACCATCATCGGCATGATTTACATGATGATTTTGCACAAGGTCCAAGGCGACGGCATCACCCGCACGGAGCTTGTCAACTCCCCGCCCCCGTTAAAGGGCACGGCGATTGCAAAAACGCTGATTGCGATTGCGGTCCCGGTGGTTGCCTCTTCGCTTGTGTTCAGCGTCACCAATTTGATTGACTCCATCACCGTGCAGAATCGGCTGGACACGATGATTCTTTCGAACCTCGATTACATCAAATCCGTCTACGGCGACCAGCTTTTGGCTTCGCAGATTTTAGACGAAGACATTTCCAAATATCTCTACGGCGCTTACACCATGTCGCTGGACTTTAAAAACCTGATTCCTTCGATTACCATGACGCTCGGCGTCAGCGCGATTCCTGCGCTTTCCGCCGCGTGGGCGGTTAAGGACAAAAAGGTTTTGAAGGTCTCGGTCGAATCGGTTTTGCGCGTTACGCTGATGTTTTCCCTGCCGGCCGGTATCGGCATGGGCGTGCTCGCAGAGCCCATTCTCGACATGATGTATGCCACCGGCAAATCCGCACCCGCCGTTGCGACCGCCGCACCGATTATGGCGGCTTACGGCTATACAATATTCCTGATTTCGCTTTCTCAACCGATGACCAACATGCTCCAAGCCATAGGCAAAGCGGGCGTACCGCTGAAATCCTTAACGCTCGGCGCGGTTGCCAAGGTGATTGCAAACTACATTTTCATCGGCATACCGCAAATTAACATCAACGGCGCGGTCATCGGCACGGTGATTTGCTATTCGATTATCGTAATTTACAACTATATTGCGCTTGTCCGCACGACAAAAGTGCGCGTCAACGTGTTGTCGGTCTTCTTTAAACCCTTATTTGCAAGCGTGCTTTGCGGCGTTTCTGCATTTACCACCTATGGCCTTCTTATGAACGTTTTGCCGGAAATTTCGCGCGGGGCGCTCTCCCTTACCAATATCATTGCGACCTGCATTGCGATTGTGCTCGCGGTGTTCGTTTACGGCATTGCGATGCTCCTTATCGGCGGCGTTGCAAAAGACGATATAAATATGCTCCCGAAGGGAGAAAAAATCGCGAAACTACTTGCAAAATATGGATTTATAGAGTAAAATAAAGGACAGTGGACATTCTATGAAACAAGATTTCCAATTCAAATCGAAATATGATGTGAACGATCTTGTCCGAATTATGCAGCTTCTGCGCGGCGAAAACGGCTGCCCGTGGGACAAAGAACAAACCCACGAGTCGATTCGCAAAAACCTCATTGAAGAAACTTATGAGGCGGTGGAAGCGATTGACAAGAAAGACAGCCACCTTTTGTGCGAAGAACTCGGCGACGTTTTGATGCAGGTCGTTTTTCACGCGCAAATGGAAGCGGAAGCCGGCGTGTTTGATTTTTCAGATGTTGCAGACGGCGTTTGCAAAAAGCTGATTGAGCGCCACCCGCACGTGTTCGGCGACACAGAGGTCGCAGACGCGGACGAGGTGCTTGTCAACTGGGACAAAATCAAATCCGCTTCGAAAAACCGCAAAACGGTGACGGACAAAATGCTTTCCGTGCCGCGGCAGCTGCCCGCACTCATGCGCGCTTGCAAGGTGCAGGAAAAAGCCGCCAAGGTCGGTTTTGACTGGCCTGACGAAGAGGGCGCACTGCAAAAGTTTGAAGAGGAAACCGGCGAGCTTCGCGCCGCCGTGCAAAATAAAGATGCCACCAACACCGAGGAGGAGCTCGGGGATTTGTTGTTTTCGGTGGTCAACGCCGCAAGACTGCTTTCGGTTGACCCGGAAGAGGCGCTGACGAAAGCGACAGACAAATTTTTAAATCGTTTTTCCGTTGTGGAAAAACTTGCCGGTGAACGGGGGATCACCATGGAAAACACACCGCTCCCTGAACTGGACAAGCTTTGGGACGAAGCCAAAGCGACGCTTGAATCCAAATAGCGGCAAAATGCAGCTATCGGAGATATAACAACCAGAAAACGGAGGAAAACAAAATGAATAAGACAGAACTGATTGCAGCAGTTGCAGAAAAAGCCAATCTTTCCAAGAAAGATGCAGAAGCAGCGGTTTCCGCTGTTCTCGACGCTGTTACCGACGAGCTCGTTAAGGGCGGCAAAGTTCAGCTGATCGGCTTTGGCTCTTTTGAAGTTCGTGAGCGCGCTGCGAAGCAGGGCCGCAACCCGAAGACCGGCGAAGCGATGCAGATTCCGGCAACCAAGGTTCCCGCTTTCAAAGCAGGCAACGCTCTGAAAAACGCTGTTGCGAAATAAATTGGGCTTACGCCTTGACAGAGGGAAGCAATTCCCTCTGTTTTTCTTTTCGCTGTATCGGATTTTTAGGAGACCCTTATGCGTTTAGACAAGTTTTTAAAAATATCCCGCATTATTAAGCGCCGCACTGTGGCAAACGAAATTTGCGACGCAAAGCACGCGACCGTCAACGGCAAAGTTGCACGTGCGTCTTACGACGTGAAAGTCGGGGATATTATTGAAATCACCTTTGGCGCGAGCGCCAAAAAATATGAAGTGCTCGCTGTCACCGAATATGCCACGAAAGAGTCCGCGGCCTCAATGTACCGCGAACTTGACAACTAAAGACAGCAAAGAACCGCAGAGAAACCTCTGCGGTTCTTTTTATAAGCGCACGCCGGCAATGTGCACCCCGCGCGCGGCGGTGTATTGGTAGCTTGCAAGCGGACGGTTGTCGCTGTCGTCGGTGTGGGCGGCAACCTGAATCCCGCCGCGTACCGAAACCACCAAAAGCGAGTGGGCAAACCCCTCGCCGAAATCCAGCTGCACCACGTCGCCTGGCTCGAGTGTTTCAACCGGCTGAGGCACGCCGTAAGGGCCGCTTCCCAAATTCGTCGTTAAAAAACGGTAAAGATATTGCACGCTGCTCCAGGCGGGCGCCCGGTCATTTAGGTCGTTATAATACCAACCGTATACCTTGCGGTAGTGCATGCGTCCGCTGCCTGCAAAAAGGCACTGGGACACAAAATTGGTGCAGTCCCCGCCGATTGCGTCAAAATTATAATACGCCGGATTGCGGGAGAACGCCCAGCGGTGGGCATAGGCGACGGCGCGCTCCCGGTTGTAAAACGGCATTGCGCTCCCCTCCCCTTAACCCTGCCGGAACAGAGCGTCCAGCGGGTTTTTCTTTTTAGTATTCACTTTACATTCGCGCGGACAGTCGAAGTTGACCAAAATTGTATCGTCACCGATAACCTCGATTTCCTCCCAACAAATGCGGATATCCTGTTCGCGGGGCCCGAGCCCGAACCATTTGCTTTTGCCGAAAATAATAATCGCGACAAGGCGCCCTGTGCAGCTGTCAATTTCCACGTCGCACACGCACCCGAGCCGACAGCCGTCTTTGAGGTTAATCACCTCTTTTTCGCGCAAATCGGTTAAACAGCAATTCATAAAAACACCTCCGGTTCATTATATGAGCCGGAGGTTTGTTTCTTGCTTTGGTTTAGCGACCTTTGATTTTGCGAATCGCGCCTTTTTCGAGCCGCGACACCTGCGCTTGGGAAATGCCGATTTCGGACGCGACTTCGGTTTGGGTTTTGCCGTCCATAAACCGCAGCGCCAAAATCTTTTTTTCGCGCGGGGACAAGTTGCGAATGGTCTCTTTAATCGTGATTTCGTCAAGCCAGTCGCTGTCGGAATCTGTGGAACCGACTTGGTCCATAACATAAATTGTGTCGCCGCCGTCGGAATAGACCGGCTCATATAAAGAAACCGGTTCAACAATCGCCTCAAGCGCAACGACCACCTCCGAAACCGGGATTTTCAGCGCTTCGGCGATTTCTTCCATGGTCGGGTCACGGTTGAGTTTTGCTTGGAGCTGTTCCTTGACCTGCATTGCGTGGTAGGCCGTGTCGCGCATCGAGCGGCTGACGCGCAGGGCGTTGTTGTCGCGCAGATAGCGGCGCACTTCGCCGATAATCATCGGCACGGCGTAAGTCGAAAAGCGGACGTTTTGGGAAATGTCAAAATTGTCAATCGCTTTCATAAGCCCTATGGTGCCCACTTGAAAAAGGTCGTCTAAATTTTCGCCGCGGTTGACAAACCGCTGAATGACGCTTAACACCAGCCGCAAATTGCCGTTGACAAGCTTGTCGCGCGCGGTTTTGTCGCCGGCGTGCATTTGTTTGAGCAGTTCCATTTTTTCGGATTCTTTGAGCACCTTGAGCTTTGCGGTGTTGACCCCGCAGATTTCGACTTTATTATACTGCACATAAATCTTCCTTTTCTTTTTTATGTACAGCAAAAATAAAACAAGTAAAAAACCTCTGCTCTTATTATGAGCAGAGGTTTTCTTTTTTATAATCGAATTTGTTTACAGGTCTAAAAATTCTTCGGGGATTACGTCTTTGACAAAATCCTGAATATAAGAAATGCTGAAATCCGACTGTTTGATACGGCTTGCCTGTTTTTTGGCGAGCGTATCGCTGTATTGCGAAAGCGGATAAATCTGCACGTCGTGCGAACCGGAAACATAATGTGTGACAATCGGTTCTAATTTCACGTCGCTCACCGTGACCGCGCCGGACGACTTGTCCACCGTGACGGAATAATGGAGCATGCCGCCGATGACACGCGCCGCCGTGTTTTGCTGGGAAATGAAATTGCCCAAAGAGTAGGCTACCAGCGTCCGGCTGCCGTCGGCGTTGTCAATCCACTCGACCGGCTGGAGCACGTGGGGGTGGTGGCCGATAATCACGTCGGCGCCCCACTCGGCCATTTTGGCGGCGAGATTGCGCTGATCCTGCGACGGGGTGGTGGTGTATTCACTGCCCCAGTGGGCGTTGACAAGCACCATATCGCAGGAAGCCGCGGCGGCTTTGATTTTCTTTTCGATTGCCGCCGTGTCGGTGGTGTAAAGAATTTTCATCGGGCTGTCTTTCGGGAGGGAAAGCCCGTTTGTGTATTGTGTCACGCCGACAAGACCGATTTTAATCCCGTCTTTTTCAATATATTCCACAGTTTCGAGGTCGGCTTCGTCTTTATAAGCGCCGGTGTGGGCAACGCCCTCTTTGGAATCCCAAAACTCGATTGCTTCTTGAAGCCCTTTTGTGGTTTTGTCGAGCATATGATTGTTAGCCATTGAAACGACATCAAAGCCGGTTTTAACCACTTCGTCGCCCAATTCCGTGGGGGAATTAAACAGCGGGTAGCCGGAGGGCTTATAGCTTTTGGCAACAATCGTCTCTTGGTTGATGGTTGCAATGTCTGCCTTTTGGACGGTGTCTTTGACGCGCTCATAGCAAAATGAAAAATCATAGCCGCTGCCGCCCGCGCGTTTTTGCGCCTGTTCGTAAATGCCGTCGTGAATCAGGTTGTCGCCGACCGACAAAAACTGAAGCGTAACGGTTTTGGGCGCTTGCGTTTCGGGTTCCGGCGCTTCGGTGCTCGCCCCTTCTGTCGCAGCGGCGGACACAGCCTCAGGTGCGTCGTCGTTTCGGACGCTTTGCACCACGGCGACCACGCCGAAAATCAGCACGACCGCCAAAATCACCGAAAGAAATATTTTAACTGCCTTATTGTTCATATCCTTCTCTTTTCCGCAAAATTATTTGCTCGGGAACATCTCGTTATAACGATTGATTGCATCTTCCACGATTTCCACCGCCGAAAGCACCCCTTTTGCTTCGTCGATGACGGTTTCCTTGTTTTCCAAGGTTTTGTAAACCGAGAAGAAATGAATCATCTCGTCAAACACATGCTTCGGCAACTGGGAAATGTCCGAATAGCCGTTATAAGTCGGGTCGCCGACCGGAATCGCGATGATTTTATCGTCGGGCGCGCCGTTGTCGAGCATCGAAATGACCCCGATGGGATAGCACTTTACAAGCGCCATCGGCTCGATTTGCTCGGAGCAGAGCACCAGCACGTCCAGTGGGTCGTTGTCGAGCGCATAGGTGCGCGGAATAAAACCGTAATTCGCCGGGTAGTGAGTGGAAGTATGCAGCACGCGGTCGAGATGGAGCATGCCGGTCTCCTTGTCGAGCTCATATTTCATTTTGCTGCCCTTGCTGATTTCAATGACGGCGTCAAACGACGAGCGCGTAATGCGCGCGGGGTTAATGTCATGCCAAATGTTCATTTGCGTACTCCTTTGTATTCCTCAATTAAAAGGTTGCGGATTTCCCAGAGTTTTTCCGACAAATCCACATAATATTTGTGCGGGTTTTCAAACCGCTTGACCTCGTCCCAAAGGGTGTCGACCTGTTCCGTGCAGTATTCGCGGATATGCTGAAGCGACGGGGATTCATAAACACATTTACCTTCGTCAAAAATTTTCACAAGCAGCGGACGCGCGACAAAGTTTTCAATTTCTTTGCGCTTCCATGTGAAATCCGGGTCGAACAGCTCATAGGGCTTGGATTCGTCAATTTCCTCACTGTCGGTCGTCAGCACGTCGGCAATCGCCTTGCCGGAATCCATGTCAAACAGTCGGTAGACCTGTTTGGACGAAGGAATCGTGATTTTGCGGACGTTTTCCGAAAGGTTGATTTTCGGAATGATTCGGCCGTCTTTTTCGACCGCGCAAAGCTTATAAACACCGCCGAACAGCGGAGAGGAAGCGGAGGTAATCAGGCGCTCGCCGACAATAAAGCAATCCACTTTCGCCCCCTGGGTCACCATGTCGCGGATAATATTTTCATCGAGCGAATTGGACGCCATAATGTCGCAGTCCGGGAAGCCCGCTTCGTCGAGCATTTTGCGCACGCGCTTGGAAAGATAGGTGATGTCGCCGGAGTCGATGCGAACGCTCTTGGGGCGCTTGCCCATCGGCACCAAAACGTCGTTAAACGCACGAATGGCGTTCGGAACGCCGGAACGAATCGTGTCATAGGTATCGACCACAAACGTGCAGTCGTCGGGGTTGCGGCGCGCATATTCGCAAAATGCTTCATATTCGGAATCGAACATCTGCACCCAGCTGTGAATCATCGTGTTAATCGTGGGAATCCCGAAATCCCGCGCCGGAAGCACGCCGGAGGTCGCCACACAGCCGCCGATATATGCCGCGCGCGCACCGCAGACCGCTTCGTGGAAGCCCTGTGCACGCCGCGCACCGAATTCCGCCACCGCCGTGCCGTGTGCCGCACGCACAAGCCGGTTCGCTTTGGTGGCGATTAAGCACTGTTGGTTAATGCACAACAGCAAAACGGTTTCGACCATCTGCGCCTGCATCACGGGCCCGCGCACTTTCACAATCGGTTCATTGGGGAAAATGGGCGTGCCTTCGGGAATTGCCCAAACGTCACAGGCAAAACGGAAGTCGCGAAGATAATTCAGGAAAGGCTCGGAAACGCCCTTTTCACGCAAAAACGCGAGGTCATCTTCGTCAAAATGCAGGTTTTTAAGATATTCAATCACCTGCTCAAGTCCCGCCATAATCGCAAACCCGCCGTTGTCCGGCACGCGGCGGAAAAACAAGTCAAAACAGGCGACAATATCTTCCATGCCGCCGGAAAAATATCCGTCCGCCAAAGAGAACTCATAAAGCTCCGTCATCAGCTGCAGCTTGTTCCCGTTTACAAAAGGTTCGGTCATAACGCATTCCTCCGTTTCAAGTATAGTTTCAGTATAGCATATCAGAAGCGGTTTCGCAATCGAATCTTGTAGATTTTAAAGCGCCGGGCGGTTGCAAAACCGCTTTTTTCGATTTATAATAAATTTGTAATTTAAAGGTTTGGAGTGACCCTTATGACAGATTTTAAGGATTTAATTTTAGCGCGGCAAAGCTGCCGCAAATTTGACCCGCGCGAAGTCGACAAAGAAACGCTTTTAAAGCTTGTGGAGGCGTTTCGGTTAAGCCCCTCCGCTTGCAACGCACAGCCGTGGAAGCTGATTCTTGCGACCGGCGAAACGGCAAAAATCGTGCGGCAGGGCGTTCAGAAAGACGGGCGCAACAAATTTACCGACAACTGCCCGGCGTTTGCGGTGCTCGTCGAAGAACCGGCGATATTAAAACCCGCGATTGCCGCGCGGTTCGAAAGCCAAGCGTTCGCCCAGTTGGACATTGGGATTGCGACCGCGCACTACTGCTTAATGGCGACCGACTTAGGGCTTTCCACCTGCATTTTAGGCTGGATGGACGAAGAATGGCTCAAAGAGGCTTTGGGGATTCCGAAAGAACGGCGGATTCGGCTAGTCCTCGCGACCGGCTACGCTGCCGAAGACGACAAGCTGCGCGAGAAAGTGCGCAAGCCGCTTTCGGAAATGGCGGAATTTCGCGACTGATAAAATCGGCGGGAACTTTTAAGGCAAGCGAAAAAAAGGCTTGACTTTGCCTTTTGAACATTGTATAATACCACTTGCAATTTGAAATTGCACATAGCGGTATTGTGTAATGGTAGCACAGCGGACTCTGACTCCGTATGTAGAGGTTCGAATCCTTTTACCGCTGCCAAAAAGGAAGACACGATGTTTCGTGTCTTCCTTTTTTTGTTTTGTATATAAAAGGATTCGCGCTTCGAAGGTTTCGGCGTATAGAAAATGTGCCGGCGGCACGTTTTCAGCCGAAAGCGCGAGGGCGGTACCGCACGCGAAGCGTGGGGTGTCCCGAGCGTACAGTCCGCAAGCGCAGCGCCGCAGACGGTCGAGCCTTTTACCGCTGCACAAGTAAGCAAGTGCCAACCGGTACTTGCTTCTTTTTTATTTCAATTCAAAAGGATTCGCGCTTCGAAGGTTTCGGCGTATAGAAAATGTGCCGGCGGCAAGTCTTTATAGGGGTTATCTCTCATGCGTTCCCTCCATTTTGCTTTCCGTTGCCGTTTTCCCCGAAAAGGTTTCCTGCCCCATTCCTGCGGCGTGTTCCCAACAGGGGCCCCCGCAAAGCCTGCTTTGTGGGGAGAGGAGCCGCAGCGGAGCGAGTGAGCTTTCGCCATCTGGCGGAAGCGAATGATACGCAGCTTGCGGTGACGAGGCACGCTCCCCGCAACTTCGGGACATTTTGTCCCGAAGTCCGGCTCCTTGCGGTGCTTCCCCAGCCGGGGTATTCCTTTTCGGACGGTCATTCTGTTTTCAAGGTGCTGTCCATCGATGAACTACCCTAAGTCTACACGAAAAAAATGCAATTCCCGGAATTTTGCGAGAATTGCATTTTGATAAAATTTACACTTAGGAAATTGCATTTTTGCAATCATTCTGTATAATGGAAATATGCGGAGGAGGTGCGTATCTATGGCTTTACCCGGAACACCCGGACAGCGGATTTCCGATTTATGCAACGGGAACC
>DVGI01000003.1 GCA_018712805.1 Candidatus Fimenecus excrementavium
CGGCACGGCAAGGTCCCTCAGTCCTATATCCGTAAGTGGATGAAGGAGGAGAACTGGGACAAGTACGTAATGGAGGACCAGGGAGACAAGGTCAAGGTCTCTCCCAAGGTGAAGGAGTTCGTGAAGACCAGGGCTGAGGAACTGGGTCTCACTGACAGGGAGCAGGACTTCTGCTACCACTTCTTCAAGTGCAAGAATGCCACCCAGGCAGCCATCCGGGCTGGCTACAGTCCAGGCTGTGCATATACTGCCGCCTGTACTCTCTTGAAGCAGGACCACATCAAGGCCTTCCTGAAGGAGATGAGAGCTGAGGCCTGTGAGGAGATTTTTGTGGACACCATCGACATTCTCCGTATGTGGGCCAAGATTGCCTTCGCCGATATGAACGACTATGTCAACGTGTCTGCTGCAGGCGTAATGCTCAGAGGGTCCAACCAAACAGATGGCCAGGTCATCACTGAGATTAAGGAAGGCAAGGATGGCATCACTATTAAGATGGCTGACAAGATGAAGGCCCTTGATAGACTGTCCTCCTACCTGCGTATTCTTCCTGAGGACCAGGCCAAGGATGCCAAGCTGCGTATTCTGCAGAAGGCCGCCGATGATGACTCTGGAGACGAACCTCTGAAGATTGAGATTGTGGGTGTGTGACATGGCCAAGATTACCAAGGAGGTCAATGAACACTTCCGAGAATTCGTAGGGGACTGGAACTCCAAGTTCTATTTCCTTGTGGGAGGCTACGGCTCTTCCAAGTCATACCACATCGCCCTCAAAATCATTCTCAAGTGTATTAAGGAGAAGCGAAAGGTCCTGGTCATTCGTGAGGTTTACGAAACCATCCGGGAGTCCTGCTTCTCCTTGTTTGAGGAACTGGCTGAGGAGCTTCACCTGACCGATGACAACCATGGTCAACCAGTGATGCGGTTCATCCAGTCTCCCATGAAGATACGCTTCAAGAACGGCTCCCAGATAATCTTCAAGGGAATGGACAAACCTGCCAAGCTGAAGTCCATCAACGGAGTGACCATCATCTGGATAGAAGAAGCCTCTGAGCTTAAGTACTCCGGTTACAAGGAGCTGCTGGGCAGAGCCAGACATCCTTCCCTGTCCATCCACTTCATCCTCTCGGAGAACCCTGTGGACAAAAGCAACTGGACTTACAAGCAGTTCTTCAAGGATGAGGATAAGGGTCGCTTCATTCTGGATGATGAGGAACTCTACAAGAAGCGAATCATCAGGACCAAGGACACCTATTATCACCACTCAACTGTGGACGATAATCACTTCCTGCCGGCTTCCTATATCGAACAGCTGGATGAGATAAACTCCTATGACCCTGACCTGTACCGAATCGCTCGTCTAGGTCACTTCGGTATCAACGGCACTAAGGTCCTGCCTCAGTTCGAAGTGGCCAAGTCCCATTTGGATGTGGTTGCCAAGGTGGCTGGTATTCCTGATAAGTTCAAATTCAATGGTATGGACTTCGGCTTTGAGACTTCGTACAATGCCCTGGTCCGTATGGCTGTGGATGATGAGAAGAAAATTCTCTATATCTACTGGGAGTACTACAAAAACCATATGACCGATGACAAGACAGCTAAGGAGCTGGCTGACCTCGGTATGGACCAGGTACAAATTATAGCCGATGCTGCTGAGCCCAAGGCCATTACCTTCTACCAGCAGTCCGGCTTCCGAATGAGAAAGTGTAGGAAGTGGGCAGGCTCCAGACTGGAGAACACGAGGAAGGTCAAACGCTTCCATAAAATCGTGTGCTCTCCTGAGTGCAGGAACTGCATCAAGGAGCTGAAGAACCTCACCTATGCTGTGGATAAGAATGGGGAGCTCATCTACGACGAGTTCAACATCGACCCACATACTTTCTCTGCTATCTGGTATGGCCTGGACAACTACACTGTGGCTGATGTGAAGAAGGTGCCTCGCAACAGTCGAAAGGGCGGTGAGGCTGCTGCATGAAGCCCCCCCTGTAAAGACTGCCCTGACAGACACATAAGCTGTCACAGTGAGTGCACCAGATACCTTCGTTGGAAGGAGCACCTGGCTGCACTTAAGGCTGCTGAGAAGGCAGAGAAGGATAAAGAGTCCATGTTCCACCAAAGACGCCTGAAGCTGAGGCGAATATACAGTCGAAAGGAGTGATTTCCAATGGCCGAGAACGTTGATATTGTGGCAAATGCTCTGCGTGTACCTTTTAGCCTCATCTCGATGGAGCTTGAGGGCCTGTATGGCTCCCAGCTTCTGGCTGAGATGCAGGAGATTATCGGTTACTACCGGGTCTATGAGAGGGGCGCAGACTTCAAAACTGAAGGCTCCAAGGGGGACTACATTCCTTCCGACCTTCGTTTCAAGCAGGCCTCCACTCTGGTCAACAAGGAAGCCCGCTTTCTCTTCTCTCGCTCTCCCGATTTGTGGGTAGATGTGCCTGTGGAAGGGAATGATGAGGCTGCCAAGGAAGCCAACACCATCCTCCAGAACCTGGTCGACCGGGTCATGGAGAAGAACCACTTCAAGTCTAAGCTGCTGAAGGCGGCTAAGGACTGCTTCATCGGTAAGAGAGTGGCTTACTTCGTGAACTTCAACGAGGAGAAGCAGACCATCAAGGTCGACTTCATCCCCTCCCTGGAGTTCGTATACGAGACCGATGAGGATGACACTGACACCATCACTAAGATTGTGGCTTTCTACACTGTGGTAGACAACCAGGTCAAGACCGACCAGCGCATCTACAAGAAGAAGTACTGGATGGAGAATGGTTACTGCCACATTGAGGAGGCTATCTACGACGGCCATGGTACTCTGGTGGAGGAGATTACCCCGGCCAGGGCCACCAAGTTCACTTACATTCCTGCCGGGGTGATTGTGAACGATGGTCTGACTGGTGACCTTCTGGGCGAGTCCGAGATTGCCTCCCTGGAAAACTTCGAAGGTTGGTTCTCTCGTCTGTCCAATGCGGACATGGATGCTGAGAGACAGGGCATGAACCCGGTACGCTGGGCTCGTGACATGAACCCTGAGTCCACCAAGAACCTGTCTATTGCTGCTGGCTCCTTCTGGGACCTGCAGACAGACCAGAACTCTGCTGATGGTGTGACTGGTGAGGTCGGTGTTCTGGAGACCTCCATGAACTATACCAATGCCATCACCTCCACACTGAACCGTATCAAGTCCAGTATGTACGACAGTATCGACATGCCGGATGTCTCCCCTGAGGCTCTCAAAGGTGTGGTCTCCAGTGGCAAGACCCTGAAGGCTATCTACTGGGGTCTCATCGTTCGCTGTGATGAGAAGATGCTGGCCTGGAGGCCCGCCATCGAGAACATCATGCGGATTATCATCGAAGGGTCCAAGCTGTACCCTGGCTCTGCTGTTCGCTATGTGCAGGAGCCTGTCCCTGATGTGGAGTTCGATGTCAGGGTAGAGAACCAGTACCCCCTGCCTGAGGATGAAACTGAGGAGAAGACCATCGACCTGGCCGAAGTGGCGGGGCAGACCATGTCTCGTAAGGCCTACATGAAGAAGTGGCGTAACCTCAACGATGAGGAAGCCGATGCTGAGCTGGAACAGATTGCCCGAGAGAGGGAGCTTCTGGAGGATAGCTTCTCCACTGCTCCTCCGACTGGGCAGTTCGGCCAGCAGGATGAGGGCCAGGAAGATGAGGGCGATGAAGGAGGTGAGGAAAGTGGAGACACTGGGGAAGAAACCTGAAGCGGTTGACTTCACCATCCACTACTCCGATGGCACCAGGGAAACCATCAGGAAGGGCCTGGTGGCCATTAGAACGCCCGCTGGAGCCGTAGAAGCGGTTCTCCTGGGTATGACTGTGGAGGACTTCCTCACGGTCCTGGCGGCCCTAGAAGGCTCTGCTAAGGACATCGTGGCAAATGCTCAGTAACAGGGGGTGATGGAGTATGGCCAGTATCAATCTGCAAGATGGTGAGCAGGCCAGACTGACCATCACTAAAGAGCAGGAGGTAGAGATTTCGAAACTCTATCGCCAAGTATATCTGGACCTCAAGAAACAGATGGAAGCTCTCCCCCTTCAGGGAGAAGGCACCACATCTCAGTCCCTGAAGAAGACTTACCTCAACAAGCTGGTCAAACAGCTCAAGGAGGAATATAAGTCTCTGGGTGAGGGACTGGAGAAGCAAATCAAGAAGGGCATGCAGGACACTGCCTCCACTGTGGTTCAAGCGAATGATGACTGGCTGAAGAGGGTCGGTCTAAAAATCGAAGGGGCCTACAGCTTTGTCCCCAAGGACATAGTGGCTCTGCTCTCCACAGGAAAACTGTATGGGGGTGGCTGGACACTCAGCAAGGCCATCTGGGGTGAGTCCCAGAAGCATGCCCATGATATTGATAAGATTGTGGCTGCAGGTGTGGCTGCGAATAAATCTGCCTACGAGATTGCCAAGGACCTGGAGAAGTATGTCAATCCCTCTGCCAGAAAAGAGTGGAACTGGTCCAAGGTCTATCCTGGTACTTCGAAGAAGGTGGACTACAATGCTCAGAGACTGGCAAGGACTATGGTCTCTCATGCCTATCAGCAATCCCTACTGGCCTCTACCAAGTTCAATCCCTTCGTAAAGGGCTACAGGTGGAGGTCGGCTCATACTCATCGTACCTGTGAGATTTGCAATGAACGTGATGGTCAACTGTATTCAGCTGATGACCTTCCTCTAGACCATCCGAATGGAATGTGTACGTTCATCGCTGAGCTTACTGGTAACTTGAACTCTGTAGCCGAACGCCTGGGTGACTGGGCCAATGGTGCAGAGGACCCGGCACTGGAGGCCTGGTACGGGTCTATGGTGGGGGGCAAGCAGGAACTCAAGCCAGTGTTCAACGACCTGCAGACCAAGTGGCTGGGTGGTACTGGCTTCTCTCCTGAAAAGCCTCCCGAGTCCTTCACTGAGTGGTCTCACTCTCTGAGCTCTGCCCAGAAGAAGGAACTCTTCGATCAACTAAATCTACACGGGAAGGAACACCCTTTCCAACTCATGCAGTCTTGGTACGAAGCTAACCTGGCTACCATCGAGAAGCAGATGGTGTGGAATATTCCTAAGCCCACTTCCAACCTGAAGCAAGACATGATGACTGGGGCCTATTCTCAGGCACGAAAGGATGGCTCTGTGGGCCAAGTCCTCTAAAACTGCTGATAAAAAGATTCGTGAGCAGTGTGGTCGTGTCTGGAGAGGGGCCACAGAAGAACAGAGAGAGGGAGCCTATCACTACACCTTGGGCTCTGTCCCTTTCAATGGTCCTCTGCGTACTGGTGGA
>DVGI01000004.1 GCA_018712805.1 Candidatus Fimenecus excrementavium
ACAGAGATCACGATCGACGGGCTCACCGGAAAACAGATCACATGGGGCGAGGATGGCGAGCCGTCCAAGCAGCCGACAGTCGTGGTTGTTGAAGGCGGAGCGTACAAAGTGCTTCAGGCGGAGTAATTTTCGTTTTACAAATAAGACATAGAAAAAAGGCTTTGGAACCGGTTTGGTTTCAAGGCTTTTTTCATACAAAATTAATAACTTATTTGTACTTTTTAACAGCGTTTTTATAAATACATTTACATTCTCTTTCTTTTAATTTATTTTTAAATATAAGGTGAAAATTTTGTGATTATTTAAAAACTACTGGAAATACATAGAAACAGCAAGTGCTTTTTCCATAAAAGATTAACTAATCACAGACCTTTTTTGTGAAAACTGCAATGTTCCCTGCTTCTGTATACAGACGGTGGACCGGCAGTACAAATATTTTGGAGGTTGCAGGACGGAAAGGAGGAAAATATAAAAAATACAAATTTTATAAGTGTAATATATTGGAAAGGAGAAAAGGTGAAATTATGAAAAAGGCAAGCAGATTTTCAAAGAGTTTTCTTGCTGCAGTGCTGGCTTTTGCCTGCATTGCCGGAAGTGGCATGCCGACAGTTGTTAAAGCGGCGGAAACACCGGCTAACACGAATCTGGCTGCAGACAAAACAGTAACAGCCAGCGCTGAATACGGACGCATGCCGGCAAGCAACCTGACGGATGACGACACTGCTTCCCGCTGGTCGACAGAGAGAGACGCTACACAGTGGGCGTATGTTGATCTTGGAGCCAGCTATGACATGAATTATTTCTCAGTGATCTGGGAGAGCGATTCAGTCTATGCGTCAGCGTACAATATCTATGTATCTGACGATACTGAAGACTGGGGAGAGCCGGTTGTGAGCCGTACAGACAATGCTTCCGGAAGCTCAGAGGATAGGCTGGAGTCGAATGTTACAGGACAGTATGTAAAACTGGAAGTGACATCCATGCACGGATATCCCAGCGTTTCAGCCAGCGATTTCAAAGTGATGCTCAAGGATGAGTCTCAGTCCACGCCGCAGGATCCGGAAGAAAATGTGGCGCTGGGACGGACTGGCTATTCCAGCAGCAATGAAACAGCAACCCTTACAGCGGACAAAGCATTTGACGGTGATACCTCCACCAGAGAATCCCGCTGGTCAAGCAATGTCGGAAATCCGCCGCACTGGTTATACGTAGACTTGGGCGAGCAGAGAGACGTTAAGACAGTCCGCATTTTCTGGGAGACAAGAAAAGCGACTAACTATGAGATCCAGATCTCAGATGACACCCAGGATTGGGATACAGTGAAAACACTTACCGAGCGTCCGGCAAGCACTACAGACACGATTACCCTGGACGATACAGTACAGGCACGTTACGTTCGTCTGTATATCAGCGCTTCTGATGCAAAAGATCCGGACAGCGATGGAACGTGGAACAGTATTTCTGTTTATGAGATGGAAGTTTACGGCGGCACGCCGGCTATTTCCATGGGAGATATCGGCAATATGATCACAGTCGAGACTCCGACAGCAAACAGCGATAAGCTGACTGTAAACCTTCCGAAAGTAGAAGGGTATACTGTTACATATAATGGCACAGATCTGGAACAGGTGATCGACAGCGACCTGAAGATCTATCATCCGGTTGTTGACAAAACAGTAAATGTTTCCTTCAAGATCGTGGAAGATAAAACAGAGGATTATGAATTTAAAGAAATCCCAGTAACTGTTCCGGGACAGTATGCAGAAGCAGAGGGCGACAATGCCGCGCCGGCTGTTCTGCCGGAGCTTCAGGAGTGGAAGGGCCGCACAGGCAGCTTCACACTGACAGGCAGCAGCCGTATCGTATATGACAGCGAAGAGCTGAAAGCAGCAGCTGACGAGATGGCAGCTGACTTCCTGGATCTTACGGGCAGAGAGATATCTGTTGTTTCCGGAGACGCTTCTTCTATACAGGCAGGGGACTTCTTCTTTACAATGACAGACGATACAGCTCTCGGTCTGATGGATGAAGGATACCTGATGGAGATCGGCAACAGCATTACAGTGACGTCTGAGACAGAGACCGGAGCTTACTGGGCGACCAGGACGATCCTCCAGGCCTTAAAGCAGAGTGATTACACAACGATCCCGCAGGGAATTACCCGTGATTATCCGCTTTATAAAGTGCGTGGTTTTATCCTTGATGTGGCAAGAAAGACATTCACTTTAGATTATCTTGAGCAGGTTGTAAAGGAAATGTCCTGGTACAAGATGAACGACTTCCAGGTACACGTGAATGACAACCTGATCGGGCTTGAAAATAAAGAAGATCCGATGACAGCGTACTCTGCGTTCCGTCTGGAGAATGACACTGTGAAAAAAGGTGAATATCTGACAAATGAAAACGGGGATGCATTAAAGGTTGGGGATGAAGAGCTTCAGTATGAGCAGGACCTGACAAGCACAGACCTGTGGTACACAAAGAAAGACTTCAAAAACTTTATCCAGGAGTCACGCGAGCTTGGCGTTAATATCGTTCCTGAGATCGACACCCCGGCGCATTCTCTGGCGCTGACAAAGGTGCTTCCGGAATTGAGATATGGTACAAGCGGCCGTCAGAATGATCATCTGGATCTGGTTGATTCCTATGATCAGTGCCTTGCATTTGTACAGACGATCTTCTCGGTGGTCCTATGTCAAGATTTAGCGCAAGTTAAAATGAGAAATTTATCCTCATC
>DVGI01000005.1 GCA_018712805.1 Candidatus Fimenecus excrementavium
GAAGAAAGTACAAGGTTTACCGCGGAATGGGATCTATCGCGGCCATGGAGAACGGCAGCAAGGACCGCTACTTCCAGGAAAATGCCAAGAAGCTTGTCCCGGAGGGAGTAGAAGGACGTGTGGCTTACAAAGGAACCGTAGAAGATACCGTGTTCCAGCTCATGGGCGGTCTGCGTTCCGGTATGGGTTACTGCGGTACGCACAGCATCGAAGAACTCAAAGAGAATGGCAGATTCATGAAGATATCCGCAGCATCTTTAAGAGAGAGTCATCCGCATGATATCCACATTACAAAAGAGGCTCCGAATTACAGCGTAGATGAATAATAGAAGATAAGACGTATCAAGTTGTACCCGCGGGCAAGTCCTGCGGGTATTTTTCTGCCGGGTGGAAATTACGAAAGCTAAACATTGTGATATATTATGATGCGTTTAATTTTCGGAATTTAATTAATTCTTATAGCTTTATAGATTTTATTCTGTTATATTGTGTTATATTTATAATAGTTTAATTGCGATAAGGAGGATTCCCGATGAAGAAGAGAAAGAGAGTGCCCCGGCTTTGGAGTGACATTAAATCTGACGGCTGAGAGCGAGAACCGATCTGTTGCATACAATCACCCCGGACTGCAGCTTTCTCATATTTACAGGAAATAGACGGGCGGATCGATTTATGACGGATCCCGTGCTCTTTTGGCAGGGAAACTTGACAAAATTCAATAAGCAGATAAAATGGTATTTAGAAATGATAATGAGAGGAGAAATGCAAGTGAAGGCAGGAAAAATAGCAGGCACTGTTCTTGCGGTCCTTACGGCAGTATTCATGAGCGCCGGGGCGATAAATGTGCAGATGGTTTCCGCTGACGAGCCGGATTATGCGGCGATGGCAAAGAACAGTACGGAAACAGAATGGAAAGAATACGATACTGTTCAGGCGGCGATCGATGCGCTGGGCGGCGAGCCGGGAGCAGTACAGCTGATGAAAGATGTAACGGAGAGTATCGTAATTCCTGAAGAAGCGATGTTCACTCTGAATCTGAACGGCCACAATATTACAAATGCTGAAGGAAAGGATACGATTACAAATAGAAGTGTAAGCCTTACTGTGCTGGGCAGCGGCACGGTGGATAATGTAAGCCATGGGAAAGCGGCGTTTGTAAACGAGCCAGGTGCTGTTGCGAATCTTCAGGGCGGTACATATACGCGAAGCATGGAAAATGGAAGCAGTGCTGAGGAGAGCGGAGGCAACTCCTATTACAATATTGTAAATCACGGTACAATGACCATTTTTGACAGTGTGACTGTGAAACAGACCGGTGCATTTTCAAGTCTTTTGGAGAACGGCTGGTACAATGGTAATCAGAATACGTCAGGAGAAGAGTCGATACTCACGATTATTGGCGGAACATTTTCCGGCGGCCTTAATACGATTAAAAATGATGATTACGGCAGCCTGACAATCAACGGCGGCAGCTTTACGAATGTAGAGCAGGCGGCTCTCTTAAACTGGAATAAAGCGGTGGTTAACGGCGGAACATTTGAAGCCGGGGGGAATGTGATCCTGAATGGAAAACTGGATGATAAGATGGACCAGGGTGAACTGACGATCAACGGCGGTACATTTACCAGTACTTCAGATAAAGCGGTCATCGCAAAGATGGGAGGTTCCTCTTCGATCGGTGAGATCGTTGTTGCAGACGGCATCAAAATTCCGGGACTGTATTTCGCTGTAACAAAGGATGGAAAAACATTAAATTACACAACAGCAGTGGATGCAGTGGATACTGTAGGAGACGGAGAGAGTGCAGTAATTACCTTGCTGGACAATTATGAAGGCGGCGGTGTAAAAGTTGATGGTACAGAAAAGAATATTACATTTGATCTTGCCGGCTATTCATGGATAATAGGTACACCCCTGGTCGGTTCAACGGGAACTGAGACAAACGCATTCCAGCTCCTGAAGGGCAATGCGGTGACATTCAAAAACGGTGCTGTCACTTCTGAGAAAGCTAAAATACTGATTCAGAATTACAGCAACCTGACACTGGACGGAGTTGAGCTGACACTGACTACTCCAAGACCTTCGGACGAAGCTCCCTATTATGTGACTTCCAACAATAATGGTTCAACTTATATCAAAGGCGGCACTGTCATAAACGCCGGCAATGGAAACTATGCTATGGATGCCTTTACATTCGGAGATTATACGGGAGGCAATGTCTTTGTTGAGGATGCAGTCATCAACGGAAATGTGGAACTTGCGAACGGCGGAGACATTACTCTGAACGGCGGAACCATCAATGGAGATGTGACGGTTTATAATTACTTATATCAGAACAATCAGGAACTTTTTAACACCTCTGCGGTTCTGACAGTCAATTCCGGAACTATCAACGGAGATGTGACGACTTCTAAAGTCGGAAAAACAGTAATGCAGGGCGGAACTGTCAACGGAGATGTGGCGACTTCTGAAAAAGGAGAGACAACGATTGGAGGCGGTGAAGTTACAGGTCGGGTGACCGTTAATGGCGCAGACGGAGCTAAGACAACGGTGACAGGAGGGGTATTCGGAGTCATAGGCAGCGGCGTTGAGGTTAACGCTGCAGAGGTGGCAACGATCACGGATAACGGAGTTGCCAAAACGGTTGTTGGACTTGACAATATCAATCAGGTGCTGGAAACAGTAAGCGAAAACGCGGTCGTTACGGTTCAGAGGGCGTCCGAGGGAGCGGCTTTGGAAGCGCCCGCTGGCGTGACTGTGAAGAACGAATCAGGCACAGTCATCAAAGTAAATGGCGAAGATTTGAAATCGGGAAGTGAAGTTGTGGTAAAGGCTCCTGAAAGTGAAAAACCGCAGACAGATCCTGATAATAAGGATAAAAATAATGGAAAAGCTGAGGACGCAAAAGCTGTTCAGACAGGGGATTCTTCAAATGTTATATTGTGGGTAGTTCTCGCAGTGGCAGCAGTGGCAGTAGCAGCAGGCTGTGTTATTCTTTATATAAGACGCAGGCATAAAAAATAAGGAACATACAGGGAGGGTGCGGATGCACCCTCTTTTTAACAGTACTATTTTACGATTTTTTGATGGAGAAATTCCTTGCAAACCCTTTATTTGTGTGCTATACTACAAACGTTGCAAAAAAACACGCATGCGGATTTTTCTGAAGGTGCCTAAGCCGGAGGTCCGGACGGTCTCGGAAAACTAAAACATGCGGAAGTACAAAACCAAATGGAGGAAAGAAACATGAGTGTTATTTCAATGAAACAGCTTTTAGAAGCAGGTGTTCATTTCGGACATCAGACAAGAAGATGGA
>DVGI01000006.1 GCA_018712805.1 Candidatus Fimenecus excrementavium
CCGTTATTATGGGCTTTTGGAGCCAGTCAGAATACCATTACATATGCGAATGATTATATGAGCATTTATTTATTAGGAACGCCATTTGTTTTGATTGGTTTAGGCATGAATAGTTTTATTAATAGTCAAGGTTTTGCGAAAATAGGCATGATGACAGTTTTGTTAGGTGCTGTAACAAATATTATTTTGGATCCTATCTTTATTTTTGTTTTAGCAATGGGAGTCAAAGGCGCAGCGCTTGCAACTGTAATATCACAGTTTGTATCTGCTTTATGGACATTCCAATTTTTAACAGGTCAAAAAACGATATTGAAATTAAAAAAAGAAAGACTGAAATTAAAAATAAAACATGTGAAAAAAATATTTGCTTTAGGGATGGCTGGATTTATGATGGGATTGACAAATTCTGTTGTTACAATTGTTTGTAATGCCACACTTCAGACATATGGTGGAGATTTCTATATTGCGATTATGACAATTATTAATTCTATTAGAGAGGTTGTATCTTTACCAGGACAAGGCTTAGCTAACGCTTCACAACCAGTGCTTGGCTATAATTATGGAGCTAAACAATATCAAAGAGTTTTAAAAGCTATTCGTTTTACAACAATCACTTGCTTTTTAACGAGTTTTCTTTTATGGCTCAGTATTACTTTGTTTCCTCAATTTTATATTCAGATCTTTAGTCATAATCCAGAAATCATAACACATGGAACGCAAGCTATTCATTTATACTTTTTTGGCTTTTTTATGATGGCTTTTCAAATGACGGGACAAGCTGTGGCGGTAGGATTAGGAAAGTCTAAACAGGCGGTTCTCTTTTCACTTTTTAGAAAAGTGATGATTGTTGTTCCATTGACTTTGATTTTGCCTATATATATGGGTATTGATGGTGTTTTTATTGCTGAAGCTATCAGTAACTTTATTGGTGGAGGCGCATGTTATTTAACAATGATGTTGACAATTGGAAAAGATTTAAAGAAAAAACGTTTATCTGTCGCTAAAGGTTAATATAAGGAGAAAGACTCTAAGCATAAAGACATTTCTTTTTTCATATAAATAAACGGGTGATGATTCATATGAAAAAAATGATGTCTTTTATTATTCTTTTTGCTTTATGTACATGTTTATATAAACCAGTTATTCATGTTTCATCATCACAATTGTTAAATCAAAGAGTGATAGTTTTGGACCCTGGTCACGGGGGTTTAGACAATGGAGCGAGTATTGCTGGAGTCGATGAAGATGAATTAAATTTGAAAATCAGTTTTGCATTGAAAGAAGAATTGGAATCACGTGGAGCAACGGTTTATATGACAAGAACAGATGACCAGGATATGACAAGAAGAAATTATAACTACTCTAAACAGGATGATATGTATTTAAGAGCGTTAAAGATTGATGAATATCAGCCAGATTTATTTTTAAGTATTCATTTAAATTCTTCAAATTCTAGTGCCTGGGGATCACAAGTTTTTTATTATAAAAAAAGTGAGGATGGGAAAAGATTAGCTGATAGTATTCATAATCAAATGAAAACCTTAACGGGAACAAGGAAAAATATTTCATCAAGCAGTTTTTATATCTTGCGTGCAACACAATCACTGGGTGTATTGATTGAATGTGGCTTTTTATCTAATGCTAATGAAAGAGGACAGTTAAAAAGTCGCAGTTATCATAAAAAGCTGGCGACAGTGATTAGTGATGGAATACAGGATTACTTTCAGGCTTTATCTGCTCCATTATAAAAATATATCTTAAAAAATAAAAAAAGTATTGACGAAAAAAGAAGCCTATGCTAATATATTAGGGCAGTCGTTAATGGGCCTGTAGCTCAGCTGGTTAGAGCGCACCCCTGATAAGGGTGAGGTCGATGGTTCAAGTCCATTCAGGCCCACCATGTATAATTGAATAATGGGGCTTTAGCTCAGCTGGGAGAGCGCCTGCTTTGCACGCAGGAGGTCAGCGGTTCGATCCCGCTAAGCTCCACCATTATGTATGTAACCTATATATCAATATAGGTTTTTTTGTTATTTGATAGAAATTGGTCTATAATGGTAATGAGGTGATTTTGATATGTGTACAGCATTTCAATTAAATGGGTATTTTGGTAGAAATTTAGATCTGGAAACAACATTTGGTGAACAGGTTGTATTGACACCAAGACATTATTCTTTTCCATTAAAAAATGGAACATTGTTTAAAAATCAATATGCAATGATTGGTATGGCAACGGTTATGGAAAACTATCCATTATATGCTGAAGCTATGAATGAAAAAGGATTATGCATGGCTGGCTTATATTTTCCAGGGAATGCTCGTTATTTTCCTGAACAGGCCAACAAAACCAATATAACGCCTTATGAATTGATTCCCTATATCTTAGGGCAATATCAAAGCGTACAAGAGGTCAAAAAGGTTATTGATCGTTTTCATCTTTTGGATATTCCATTCCACGAAAAATTACCTTTAGCACCTTTACATTGGATCATTGCCGATCAAAAAGAGAGTCTGATTCTGGAATCAACAGAATCAGGATTGCAGGTTTATCAAGATGCTTTTCATATTTTAACCAACAATCCACCTTATCCTTATCATCAATGGAATGTCCATAACTATATGCATTTAACATCTTCTTATCCTCAAGATCATTTAACGGATCAATCATTGAAGCCTTATGGAAACGGGTTTGGAACAATCGGTATTCCTGGTGATTTTTCACCTGCTTCACGTTTTGTGAAAACATTGTGGTTAAAGGAAAATGCTGTGATGAGTGAAAAAGAAGAAGAGAATATCAGTCAGATTTTTCATATTTTAGATGCTGTAGCAATGGTCAAAGGTTCAGTGAAAAC
>DVGI01000007.1 GCA_018712805.1 Candidatus Fimenecus excrementavium
AGCGTTCATCCTGAGCCAGGATCAAACTCTCTAAAAAATTGTATTAACACGAAGTTCCCTTCGTACCAATCTTTTAAAAAGCTTTTCGCTCTTTACTTTCCGTTTCACTCTTTTGAGTGCTCCGGTTTACTGTTCGTACTTTCGTACGCTAAAACTCTTTGAGTGCTTCTTTGGCACCCTCAGAATCTCGGGTTCCTTTCATTTGTCGTTGTTTAATTTTCAAGGTTCAGGGTGCGTTCGCGGCGTTTGGGGTTTGTCCCTCTCGCCTTAGCGCTCCGATATAATATCAAAACGCGCGACAAAAGTCAACACTTATTTTCAAAAAAAATCCGAGTTTTTTTGAGTTTTTAAAACGCCGCCGGGTGTTTACGGCGAGGTGTATAAAATGCTCAATTTTTGCGCGTGGTTTTTGTGAAAAAAGAAATATCTGCCTTTTCGGTTTCAAAAAGGCAGACAGATTTTATATAGTCGCAACTCGCCCCGGTTAAGGGGTGTCGGTCAAACCTAATATATAATCGGTTGTTGTTTTATAGTATTTTGCTAAAGCTATCAAAATGGCTGTTGGGATATCCCTCTGCCCCAATTCATAATTGCTGTAAACCTGTTGCGAGCAGTGTAAAATCTCCGCCATCTGTTTCTGCGTTAGGTCATGGTCTTCCCGCAGGTCACGAATCCTATGATACATAATCTAATCACCATAGTGCATTATAGTTTACAACATTTTGCGGTATTGACTTTTACTGCAAAATGCAGTAAAATGAATTGAACGATTTTGTCGTATCAACGCTATTGGAGGAGAATTAAATGGAAAATCAAAACCCTGGGGCACCTGTTACGCCGGTGACTGCACCGGCAACGAAGTTTTGTAAGCACTGCGGGCAGGTGATTCCGATTGACGCCGTGCTTTGCACACATTGCGGCAGACAGGTTGAAACACTCGCACAGCAGACATCTGCACCGCAAGTCGTTATTCATAACGACAACATAAATACAAACACCAACCAGAATATCAACCAAGCACTGGCGCAAAAAATGAAAAACAAGTGGGTCGCACTTGCGCTTTGTTTCTTTTTAGGTTTTTTAGGCGCACACAAATTCTATGAAGGCAAAGTCGGCATGGGAATTTTATATTTATTCACTTGCGGACTGTTTGGCATTGGTGTGCTTATTGATTTCTTTATTATATTGTTTAAACCCAATCCTTATATGCCTTGAAGCAGAGCAAGAAAACGGCGATCAGTCTGTTTTGCAGTTTCATCGCTTTACTATTTGGTCTGATAATCTATATTTTCTGTCGGCAAGGCACGCATATTCATACGCTCTTAAAAGACTGCTTTAGTCTTTCCCTCCCCTATCTGCCGCTCGGCGGAGTTTTCGGTGTGTTGATTCGCAACTGGGGCGGAGATTTTTTCTGGGGATTGGCGCTTTGCTTTTTGCTGGCTGTTATTTTCAAACCTTTTCGGCACAAGCTTGTTTTCGCAGTGACGGTAACCGTCACACTCGGCGCTTTGCTTGAAATCTTGCAATTTTACGGCGTAATTACAGGGACTGGGGATGTTTTCGACATTGTCGCTGAAGCCACAGCCGCTGTTTGTGCCGCAAATATAATAAAAAGGGGTAATTTATAATGAAAAAAGCACTTTCCGTTTTCCTTGCTATGCTTTGCGTAGTGCTGTTTACAGCATTTGCGCTCGGCAGCGGTGAAGATTCAACCGCCAGCGTTTCGTCCGGGTCAGGCGAAACACAGGCCGCCGCGACTGAATCGCCGGCAGAAACACTCACCGCGCATGTCGGCGACACCCTGACTACAGCCGACCTAAAAATTACATATGTTTCCTGTTCGGAATACAAAGGTTACAACGAATTTACCGCTCCGAAAGATGGAAACAAAGTTGTTAAACTGACCTTTGATGTAGAAAACATCAGCGACATAGACCGCTATATTTCCTATTTTGATTTTTCCTGCTATGCAGATGATGTAGCCGCAGAAGCGTATTATTCTATGGATGACGATTTGGCTGCTACCGTTTCCCCCGGCAGAAAAGCAAGCGGCAGTGTTTACTTTGAAGTACCGAAAGGTGCAGAGAGTATTGAAGTGGAATATGAAACCGATTTCTGGACCGGCAACAAAGCTATTTTCGTTGTCAAATAATTCTGCGTCACATATCAAAAGCAGCCCTGATGAAATATCAGGGCTGCTTTTCTTTACAAAATATTTTTTACGCCAACACGCCGGCGTCGATAAGCTGCGGCAGGACGCGCACGGAAGCATATAGATAATAGTCAAAATCCACGCCTTCAAAATACATATTGGCTGACGCGACGCAAATATAGTTTTCGGAAATGAGCGGCGTGCTTCGCGTGACGACAAAATCCGGTAAGCCTAAAGCAATTTGCATATCCATAGCTTCGTACATATCTTCAAGCGGAATGTTCAGCGTGCAGAAATATTTACATTCGGGCACAAGGTCGCACACGGTGTAAAGCCCGCCGTCTAAAAAGCCGTAATTCAAAAGAGACGGGTCATCTACACTTAAAATAATTTCTTTAAACTGATATTGCGGCATATCCTCTTTTTCGTATTGCATCAAATAGGTGTTGGAGCTGAATACCCACGAAAACAACCCGGCGCACAGGAGAGAAACCACCGTCAGCGCAGCGGTGACGCGGCGAAAATCTTTTTGTAAAAAGCGGTCGGTTAAGATGCACAACAGCAGAAGCCCGTAAACGGCAAAAGGTGCAAACACAAGCCAATAATACATCAGATTCAGCGAGCCGGAGAAAATCAGCGGGACCAAAAGCAACGCCGCAAAGGCAGGCGCAAGACGATACTTTGCCGGCGACACAAGCGAATACCAGACCATACCGATAAACGCCGGAACCGCAAACGGATAAGCCCAACTGATAAATACCCGCACACGCCCATAGAGCATTTGCAATAAGGAAATCATCCCCTGCCCCTCATCCTGCGCCGCGGAATAGAGGAATATATTATTGTAGAAATACGCGGTCCATAGGTCGGAAAGTGCGTCGTTTTTGATAAAATACACGAGCACCGGCACACTCGGCACAAGCACGCCGAGCAAAACACCGGCTACTGCGCGAAGGGTCGACACAAAGCCTTTGTCGCGCAAAGTGCGATAAAGCGGAACCAACGCCCAGCCGACAAAGAACCCAAGCAGGTTGAATTTAATCCACAAAACACAGCCGCCGAGCACACCCGCCAAAAACCAGTCCCAAAAGGAAAGGTTCTTGCCGCGCCGGAAAGCCCTTTCCGAAATATAAATGCATGCCATGAGAATGGGCATACACAATTCTTCAGCGCTGTCGCCATGGCAAAAACTGCGGGAAGTGTAAATCAGCGCGCCAAGCCACGGCAGCCAAAACAAAATGCCGCGTTGGCAATAAAGCCGAACTGTTTTGTAAGCAAAAAACAAAAACAGCGCGCCCGCCAAAACCTCCAGCAGATAAACACCGAAAAAGGTATCAGCAGAAATACGGTAAGCAAGCGCATGCAGGACATATAAAAGAATGCCCTTTTGCTCATAAATATCGCGGTAAAGCACCTTGCCCTCGGCCATAGATTTGCCGACGGTGAAAAAGCAGTTGGCGTCTACCCAGTCATTGAACGGATACAAAAATGAGGATTTCGTACAAATCGTCAGCACGACAAATGCCGCCAAAAGGCAATAAAGGAAAATCAGAAAATCCGTCCGGCGGCAGACCGCTTCGCTGGCGTCGATAGAATCGGCGGTCGGTAAAGCCTTGGATTGTGTTTTTGACACCCAGACGAAAATCGCGCGATAAACGAAAAAGGACAAGCCTACAAGCAAAAACGCAGGGACGACGCGCAACAGCCAATACGGCAAAGACCAGGAAGCCGAAAAAATACTGAGCGTTTCATTCAATTCCAACGCCGAAAATAAATCCGCCCCGGAAAGAACCGCGCAAATCCCGGCGCAAAGCGGCGGAAAATAGCCGTCAGTATGGCGGAACGACAACAGGTTTTCTGATTTTGCCGCTATAATTAAGAGAAACAGCGCCGGGAGCGCCCACAGCACCTCCGGCAAAGCGTACAGCGTGCCGCGCGCCAAAAGGAGCATCGTAAGGCCGCAAAGCAGCAGAAAAATCACGTTGCTTTTTAAGTTGTTGAAAGCGGTTTTCATGCGTTTTGCGTCTCCTTTTTCTAATATAACGGCATCCCCAATATACTTTTATATGATAACGGAATTCAAAGCCACGGTCAAGCGGTTTTTGTCGCGAGGCGGAAGCCCGCCGCCCCTTTGCTTTTTCTTGACTTTCCGAAATCGATACGCTACAATCGAATCAGCACAATTTCATATTCAAAGGAGGCACACTATGGGCAAAAAGCTTTCCTGGGGAACCAAATTCGGGTACGGCTTCGGCACATTCGGCAAAAGCATGAGCTATGGTCTTGCCAACGGCTTCATTTCGATGTATTTCGTGTCGGTTTTAGGGTTGAGCACGGAATTTCTTGCGGTCATGTTTTTCTTAGCTCGAATTTGGGACGGCGTCAACGACCTTTTGATGGGTACCATTATTGACAACACGAAATCGCGGTTCGGCAAATTCCGCCCGTGGGTGCTTTCCGGCGCGCTTTTAAACGCAGTTGTTACTGTAGGACTGTTTTGGCAGCCGGGATTAAAGGGCTTGGCGCTTTATGTTTTTGCAACGGTAATGTATCTGCTTTGGGACGCATCGTACACCATGATAGATGTCAGCTATTGGTCTATGATTCCGGCTTTGACACTCGACAGCAAGGAACGCGACCAAGTGTCGATGCTGCCGCGCATCATCGGCGGCGCAGCGGGCATTATCGGTGCATTCACCATGCAGATTGTCGACAAACTCGGCGGGCCGGTCATTAACGGCGGCTATTTAAAATACGCGATGATTTCTTCGGCGGTTTATATCGTGACCGCCGCCCTTTGCGTGATGACAACCAAAGAAAATGTTTCTATGCCCTCGCAGGAAAAAGACAAATTTTCGTTAGGTGCGGCGGCGCGCATTTTATTTTCCAACGACCAAACGCTTGTCATTGTAGGCATTATGATTTTGTTTAACCTTGCGAACAATTTGACCAATGCCGTTTCGCCGTTTTATTTTAATTTTGTGGTCGGCAATCAAAACATGTACAGCATGTTTACGCTTTTGCTCGGCGCGGCACAGGCCATCGGGCTGTTCGGATTCCCGTTCTTTTCCACATGGTTCGGGCGAAGCCGCGTTTATATCGGGTCGTTTCTGTTGCCGTGTTTCGGGTATTTGCTGATGATCTTAGTCAACCTGACTTTAGACAGCAGCTTCCCGTTTTTTGCCGCCGCGGCGTGTGTGATGAGCATCGGATTCGGCTCGATGAGCGTCATGCAGAACGTCATGCTTGCGGACGCGGTGGATTACGGCGAATGGAAAACCGGACAGCGCAACGAAGGCATTATTTTCTCGACGCTGACCTTTTTAAGCAAAATTGCGGCGGCATTAAGCTCCATGACGACCATGGTCGGCTTTTCGATTGTCCACTTCGGTGGTGAAAACGCCACGACTGCAACGCCAGAGGCGGTTCGGTGCATTGAAATTATTATGTTCGTGCTTCCGCCGGTCATTTTGATCGCGGCGCTGCTGATATATCTCAAATGGTTTAAATTAAAACCCGACCTTGTCAGTCGCATTTCGGAAGAAATCAAAGCGCGCAGAGCTGAGCAGTCTGAGCAAAGTGCAAGTTAAAGGTCAAATATCAAAAAGCCCCTGCCGTGAAGGCAGGGGCTTTGTTTTCGCTTATTGGTCTAAGCGGAATGTCGCCGTGTTCGGGTCAAGGGGCGGCGGGAGCAGGACGCTGTCTAATATTTGCAAAATAAGTTCTTTAAAATCCGTGTCCCCCGCTTTTTTGAAGCCCGCCATTTTAGCAAGACCCAACGCTCGCAATGTAAGCGCGCGCAGGAAGCGGTATTCCGCACTGTTTTCGCGGACAAAGCGTTCCCCGGCGTAAAAGCCACGGAAACAGGCGGCAAACAAATCTTTCACTTTGGTTTTGCGAATGTCGCGCACACCGCTGTGTAAAAAAAGCAGGCGGTCCACCGCGCCGACGGTGATTTTATCCGCAACAAACCCCGCAAAGCGGACAAGCCGTTTATGCGCGTCTATCCCCGCGCGCCCGATGCTCAAACCGTTTAATATCGCGGCAAGGCGGTCAAGGTCATGCCGCGCGCCGTCAATTGCGCCGTAAATTGTCGAATCAAAGCGCTTTTTGGTGTATTCTAAAGTATTATAAGTTTCGCCGTCCATTTTAAAAGTTTCGGGGTGCAGAGTCTCGATATGCACTTCGCCGTTTTGAATTTCAACTTTTCGAATTGGGACGGGGTAACTCACGAGCGCCGCCGTGCCCACATCGTAAAATGTGCGGCCCGAAGGTGTTTTACGGCTTCTGATGCACTGAATATGCGAGTGCCCTGTAAAAATCAGCGTAAGGCCCCACGCGGCAAAGGTATCGGCTACGGTTTCGTAGTCAAGGAGCATGTCCCGTTTGCTGACCATGGGGTAAAGCGGTGACGGCGGCACGACCGGGTGGTGGGTCATCGCGAAAATGAAATCCCCCGCCGCGCGCGCCGCTTCGATATTTTCAAAAATCCAATTCATACAGGTTTCGTCATAGCCGCAGTTGACGCCGTTGCCGTCGTCATTGAGGCACAAAAGCCGGTAGCCGTCTTTGAGCCGAATGCAGTAAGAGCCACTCGCGTCGTGGACGCTGAGGGCCTGCTGTTTGCCGAATTTTTGATAAAAGCCGTCTAACTCGGTGCGCTTGGTACCGTGCGCGGGTACGGCGGTTTCGCCGGCATAAGAAAACGACGAAATCACGCGGTCGGGAAAGCGGTCATCGCTTGTGTAATCGTGGGTGGCGGTAATCGCGACAACGTGTTTGCCTGCGTTTTGCAAAGCTTCCAAATGCTTTGCCGCTTCCGTGTTGCTTAAATATTCGCCGTTGCTTGAAATATCGCCGCACACAAGAACGGTGTCGATTTCAGGGCTTTCAAGCATTCGTTTCGCGGCGGCGTCAAACAGCGCGCCGGAGGCTTTATAGCAGGTGCTGCCGTAGGCGTCGAGCTTTTGAAACGCCGCACCGGAAGTGCCGAGCGTCTGCCCGAAAATATGGGTGTCGGTCACCAAGAAAAAGCGCAGAGGTTCTGCCAAAACGACCATCTCCCGTCCCGCAAAAAATTAAGGTTTCTACTTCGTATAGTACACGAGCAAAAAAGAAAAGTCAACGTAAAGAAAAACAAAAAAAGCCCGGCGGAATTGCCGGGCTTTCAAGAGGTAAATTAAAGGGTTGCGAGCGCCTGCTCAATATCGGCGATAATGTCGTTGACATTTTCGATACCGACGGAGAAGCGGATAAGGTCGGGCGTTACGCCGCATTCCTCAAGTTCTTTGTCACTCAACTGACGGTGGGTAGACGACGCGGGGTGCAAAACGCAGGTGCGCGCGTCGGCAACGTGGGTGACAATCGCGGCGAGTTTCAACGAATTCATGAATTTCTCCGCCGCGGATCTGCCGCCTTTGACGCCGAAAGAAATGACGCCGCAGGTGCCGTTGGGCATATATTTCTGCGCCAAAGCATGATAGCGGTTACCGGGAAGTCCCGGATAATTGACCCAGGAGATTTTGTCGTTCTTTTCGAGATATTCCGCGACCGCCTGGGCATTTTTGCAGTGGCGTTCCACGCGAAGCGCGAGGGTTTCAAGACCCAGATTCAGATAGAAGCTGTTTTGCGGCGAGGGCGTGGAGCCGTAGTCGCGCAGAAGCTGGGCGACAATCTTGGTGATATAAGCCGCTTTTCCGAAATCACGGGTATACACCGCGCCGTGATAGCTTTCGTCCGGCGTGGTAAGGCCCGGGAATTTGTCATTCTGTTCCCAGTCAAAGTTGCCGCTGTCAATCACAGCGCCGCCGACGGTGGAGGCGTGACCTTCCATATATTTGGTGGTGGAGTGGGTGACGATATCGGCACCGAACTCAAACGGACGGCAGTTAATCGGCGTCGGGAACGTGTTGTCGATAATCAGCGGAACGCCGTGGGCGTGCGCAATGCGTGCAAATTTTTCAATATCGAGCACGTCAAGCGACGGGTTGGCAATCGTTTCGCCGAAAACCGCTTTGGTGTTCGGACGGAACGCTGCGCTGATGGTCTCTTCGTCAGCGTTGGGGTCGACGAAGGTCACGTCAATGCCGATTTTGCGCATGGTGACATTGAACAGGTTGAAAGTGCCGCCGTAAATGGTCGCGGAGCTTACGAAGTGGTCGCCCGCGCCGAGAATGTTGATAAGCGAAAAGAAGTTCGCCGCCTGACCCGAAGAAGTCAAAACGCCCGCAAAGCCGCCTTCAAGCGCGGTGATTTTCGCCGCAACCGCATCGTTGGTGGGGTTTGCAAGGCGGGTATACATATAGCCGGGTTCGAGGTCGAACAGCTTTGCCATGGCTTCGCTTGTGTCGTATTTGTAAGTTGTGGTCTGGTAAATCGGCAGCACACGCGGTTCGCCGTTTTTCGGGCTGTAACCGCACTGCACGCATTTGGTTTCGATTGCGTAGTCTTTCATGTTAAACCTCCAAAAAATGTTTCATAATGTCCGGACCGTGGTCAATAAACACGCCGGTCGCCTTTGCCGTCTCTTCGTTAATCGTGTCAACGCCTTGCTGTTCGGCGTTTTTGTGATAAATCAGATACGGCACCGGGTCGGACGCGTGCGTCTGGGTCACAATCGGCGTCGGGTGGTCCGGCAAAATCATGACCTTATAGTCTTCCCCGATTTCCTCCAAGCCCTGCAAAACAATCGGCAAAACGCGGCTGTCAATCATTTCGATTGCCTTCACCTTGTTTTCCGGCTCGTTTCTGTGGCCGCATTCGTCGGGCGCTTCCAAATGAATATAGGCAAAATCGCAGCCGTTTTTAAGCGCATTCACAGCCGCTTCGGCCTTGCCCTCAAAATTGGTGTCGATATAGCCGGTCGCGCCTTCGACCTGCGGGGTTTCCATTTTGGCGCACTTGCCGATGCCTTTTAACAAATCGACCGCGGAAACAATTGCGCCTTTTAAGCCGAACGTGTCGTAAAACGACGGCAGCATCGGCTTTTTACCCTCGCCCCAAAGCCAAATGGAATTGGCGGGACGCTTCCCCTCAGAAACGCGCTTTTTATTGACCGGGTGGTCTTTCAAAAACGCGTAACTGTCTTTCATCATTTGCACAAGCTTCTTGGCGTTTTCGGATTTTGACAGATATTCGCCGACAACGCGGCCGGAAATGTCGTGCGGCGGGGTCATATCGCCGAGGTCGGTTGTGCCGTTTGCCCAAACCAAGCAATGGCGATAGCTCACGCCGGGATAAAACGAAAATTCACTGTTGCCGAAATGCGCTTGCACATCGCGCATGATTTCGGCGGCTTCTTCGGTGGAAATGTCGCCCGCGCAATAATCGACCATCGTTTTGTCTTCGTAATTTTCTTCGTCGGAAAGCGTAACCAAATTGGTGCGCAGGGTGACGTCGGTGTCTTTTAAATCCACACCGATGCTCGCCGCTTCGAGCGGCGAACGGCCGGTATAATATTTTGTCGGGTCAAAGCCCAAAACGCTCATATTGGCGACGTCGCTGCCGGGCTTCATGCCGGGCGCCACGGTGCGCACAAGACCGACTTCCGCTTTTTTCGCGAGCGCGTCTATATGGGGCTTGTCCGCGCACATCATCGGCGTTTTGCCGCCGAGCGCCGGCACGGGATAATCCGCCATACCGTCGCACAAAACAACTACATATTTCATAATTTATGCCTCCGGGTTAAAAGTATTTTCATCGTTATCGGGATTTTGCGGCTCGCTCCCCACGCCCGGCCGGAATGTGTCTTCCGGCTGCGGCGGCGTAAACGGCGCCTGCGGCTGCCCGTCTGCGGGCGGCTGTGTGTAAGGGGACTGCGGCGCATACCCATAGGGGTATTGCGGTGTATCAGGGCTTTGCTGCCCGTAAGGATATTGTTGTCCGTAAGGATTCTGCTGTCCATAGGGGTTTTGCTGCGCATAAGGATTTTGCTGTTCGCAGGGATTCTGCTCGGCGGTGGGATTCTGCTCGGCGTAAGGGTCGAAAGGCATAAGCCCGACGTCCTCCGGCTGAATCGTGCCGGCCGCTAACGTAATTTGTTTTAAATTTTCGTAATACATCGCCTTGGTGGTCTGATAATACGGCCAGACATAGATAAACGCAATGCCGGCAGTTAAACCAACCAACAGCCACCAGCCGATAAAGCTCAATTCCAGCACGAACAAATCCCACTTGCAGCCGTCGGTAAGCGCAGAACTGATTTCCCGCGCACGTTTGCAGCCGACTTGCGGATTGTCGTGCAAAACATAATACACTTGTGAATAAGAAAGCGCGGCTATAATGCCGGGAATGATAAACAACAAAGTCCAAACGCCAATAATAAGTCCGGTCACAAAGCCAACCAAAAGATAATCCCCGTAGCGGTCGAAGCCTTCTTTGTAAACGCTTTTCCAATCGGGTGAAAATCCGCGCAGATGGCTAAGGAAAAAGCCGCAAAAGGCAACTGTAAACGGAATCAAAAGAACATTTATCAAAGAACTTCCGGCATCGCTGAATTGCATTGCAAACCGGTTCAGAGAAAAAAACTCATAGATGGACAACCCAACGGAAGTCACAATTCCGATTGCCAAAATCGGCAAATAGGCAACGAACATGAACCACCAGCGGTTATCTTGCCCGATAAAGGCACGGGCATCTCGTTTAATCGCGCTTCTGTCTAATTCGTTCATAAAATTACCCTCTCTCCCTTGTGCACACGGCGCTTACGCGCGGTGCCACTTGACGCCTTGGGGGGTGTCTTCTAAGACAATGCCTTTCTCTTTCAGTTCGTCGCGGATACGGTCCGCTTCCGCCCAGTTTTTGGCTTTTCTCGCCGCCTGACGCGCTTCAATCATTTTTTCCACTTCGGCGTCCAAATCGTCCGCCTGTTCGTGCGGGTAAACAATCCCTAGCACGCCTGTGAGTTCGTCAAACAGTTTCATTGCTTCCGTAATCAGCGCTTTGGAGCCGGACTGCAGGACGGATACGTTAATGTCGCGCACAAGCTCGAACACGGCGGCAAGGCCGTCGGCTGTGTTGAGGTCGTCATCCATCGCTTCAATAAACTGCTGTTTGCGCGCTTCCATTTGCGCGCGAATTTCCGCGGCGTTTTCGGGTTCAGTATCCCCCGCATTTTTCAGCGCAAAGTCAAGGCTGTCGCGGCAGGTGTGCAGACGCGTCAGCGACGCTTTGCACTGGTCGATAATATCGACGCTGTAATTGATGGGGCTTCTGTAATGGGAAGAAATCATCAAATAGCGAATCGGCTCATAGCCGTATTTTTCCGCCACGTCGCGCACGGTGAAGAAATTGCCGAGCGATTTGGACATTTTGACGTTGTCAACGTTGATATAGCCGTTGTGCATCCAATAATTGGCAAACGGCACGCCGTTGCAGCACTCGCTTTGCGCGATTTCGTTTTCATGGTGCGGGAAAATCAAATCCTGCCCGCCGCAGTGAATGTCAATCGTATCACCGAGATAGCGGCGCACCATTGCCGAGCACTCAATGTGCCAGCCGGGTCTGCCGTTGCCCCAAGGGGACGGCCAGTAAGGCTCGCCGGGTTTTGCGCCTTTCCAAAGGGCAAAGTCCATCGGGTCTTTTTTCAGTTCACCGATGTTAATCCGCGCGCCGGCTTCCAAATCCTCTAAGGGCTGGTGGGAAAGCTTGCCGTATTCCGAGAAATTTTTGGGGCTGAAATACACGTCGCCGTTTTCCACCGGGTACGCGTAGCCTTTCTCGACCAAAGTTTTGATAATCTCAATAATTTCGTCGATATTTTCCGTCGCTTTCGGGTGGACGGTCGCTTCGCGGAAGTTGAGTCCTTTCGCATCTTTCCAAAATTCTTCAATGTATTTTTCGGAAACGGTTTTGTAGTCCGTCCCCTCTTCAATCGCTTTTTTGATGATTTTGTCATCGATGTCGGTGAAATTCTGAACGAATTTCACTTTGTAGCCGCGGAATTCGAGATAGCGGCATAAGGTATCGAAAACGCACAGGGGACGCGCATTTCCGATATGGATATAGTTATAAACCGTCGGGCCGCAGGCGTAAATTTTCACTTCGCCCGGCGTAATGGTTTTCAATTCTTCTTTTTTACGCGTTAAGGTGTTGTAAATGCGCATATACATTCTCCTTTATCAACGAGATTGTTATTTTTCTTCTGCTTTCAGTTTCGCAAGCTCTTTTTCCAGACGTTCGATATGCACGGACATTTTGCAAAGTTCCTGCGACACGGGGTCGGGAATGTGCACCTGGTCGAGGTCCACGCGTTTGCCGCGGCGTTTAACAACGCGCGCCGGCACGCCGACCGCGGTGGAATCCGGCGGGATTTCTTCGAGCACGACCGCGCCGGCGGCAATGTTGCTGTTGTCGCCCACTTTGAAAGGACCGAGCACTTTCGCGCCCGCGCCGATTAAAACGCCGTTGCCGATTGTCGGGTGGCGTTTGCCGGTGTCTTTGCCCGTGCCGCCTAAGGTAACGCCTTGATAAAGCGTTACGTCGTCGCCGATTTCGGCGGTTTCGCCAATCACGACGCCGGTGCCGTGGTCAATGAAAAACCGGCGGCCGATTTTTGCGGCGGGGTGAATTTCAATGCCGGTTTTGCGCACGGCGCGCTGGGAAACGTACCGCGCCCAAAATTTATGGTTGTGCCGCCAAAGCCAGTTAGCTCGGCGGTGCATCCGAATGGCTTTAAGCCCCGGATATAAAAGCAAAATCTGTAACGTGGAGGTAGCCGCCGGGTCACGATCTTTGACGGCCTGGATATCCTCCTTTAATCTGTCAAACATAGGTTTTCCTCCAAAATAAAAGAAACGCCCCCGCTGCCCCGAAAAAGGACAGCGAAGGCGGTTATTCCGCGGTTCCACTTCGCATTTATCGCTCTTTTGCCTTAACGCGGCGAAACGGACGGGGATACTTCGTTCCCCCCGCCAGCTTAAGAGTGCATTTCACACGGGCTTCTTTAAGGCCGCTTACAGCCGGCGGCGGCCTCTCTCTAGAAAGAACAACATCGTGTTACTTCTCTCCGTCACAGCAGTTCATTAACAGTATAGCACAGGTTTCTGGTTTTTGCACCTGTTATTTTGTGTAGTCAATGACATTTTTACTATCTTTAATATAAATCGCGCCGGAAATCACGGTCAAAATCGCCGTAATCCACAAAAGGCCGTTGGAAATCAGCGACAACAGGTTGTCGGGAAGCGTTGCAGCAAAATCCGCAGCATAGGTTTGCAGGAGACCTTGCACTTCGCCGAGCAGCATAATCACAATTGTAAAGGTCATTTGGCTGACGGTTTTGAGTTTGCCCCAGAAATTCGCCGGAATGACCACGCCGTTTGCGGCGGCAATCATACGGATAGAGGCAACCGCAAATTCACGCGTCAGGACAATCATCACAATCCAAATGTTGCAAAGGTCCATCACCATAAACGCGAGCAGCGCCGAAGTGGTCAAAACCTTGTCGGCAATCGGGTCTAAAAGTTTCCCGAAATTGGTAATCTGGTTGTTTTTTCTTGCGAGTTTGCCGTCAATCGCGTCGGTAATCGCTGCAAACGAATAAATAATTGTGGCAACCAAAAAGCGGTGCGGTAAAGATTCCCACAAAAGGACCGCCAAAAAGACCGGCGTAATAATCATACGCGCTATGGTCAGCTTATTGGGTGTGTTCAGTTTCATACAACTTCTCCGATCAAATCATAGTCCTGCACCTCGAAGATTTCGACTTCGACGAAATCCCCGTCTTGCAGTTCATAGCCGCAGGTGAAATGCACCTGCCCGTCAATTTCGGGCGCGTCGCGCCAAGTCCGGCCGTAATAACTGTCGGTGTAAGCGTCATAGCCTTCCACAACGGTGGGCAGGATTTTGCCGACAAGTTCTTCACTTTTTTCTTCGAAAATCCGGTATTGCTGTTCCATGACGACTTCGCCGCGCTCTTTTCGGACGTCCTCGTCAATTTGGTCGGGCAGCAGCGCCGCGGGCGTGCCCTCTTCGGTCGAATAGGCAAAACAGCCGAGCCGGTCAAACCGCGCTTCTTTCACAAATTCGCAAAGCGTTTCAAAGGCTTCTTCGGTTTCGCCCGGGAAGCCGGTAATGAGCGTTGTGCGCAGCACAACGTCGGGCATTTTTTCGCGGATTTTCTTTAAAAGTGCCAAAAGGCATTCTTTGTCGCCCTTGCGGTTCATCGCCTTTAACACGGCGGCATCGGCGTGCTGAATCGGAATATCCAAATAATTTAAAATCTTGTCGCTCGACGCCATAACGTCAATCAGCTCATCGGAAATGCGCTCGGGATAGCAGTAAAGGACGCGAATCCACTGCAGTTTCTCAATTTGAGACAAGGCTTTCAACAGCGCAGGCAGAGCGGATTTGCCGTATAAATCCTCGCCGTAGCGGGTGGTATCCTGCGCGACGACAACCAACTCTTTCACGCCGTTTTCGGCAAGAGTTTTCGCCTCTTCCAAAATTTCCTCCGCCGGGCGGCTGCGGAATTCGCCGCGAATGGACGGAATCGCGCAGTATGTACAGTGGTTGGAACAGCCCTCGGCGATTTTCAGATAGGCAAACCACGGCGGCGTGGTCAAAAGCCGTTCGCCGGAAAGCGGCAAACAGGTCTTTTCCCCGAACGTCTCAACGGTTTCGCCGGAAAGCACACGGCGGCAGACATCGCAGATGTCGGCATTGGAACCAATACCGACGACGGCGTCGATTTCGGGAATTTCGCTTAAAATTTCCTCTTTATAGCGTTCGGCAAGGCAGCCGGTGACAATAATTTTGCCGATAACGCCCTCTTTTTTGAGTTCCGCCATATCTAATATATTCTCAATGGCTTCCTTTTTTGCATCTTCAATAAAAGCGCAGGTGTTGACAATCACCGCGTCGGCACCGTCGACGTCGTTGGTAATCTCAAAGCCGCCCTCAGCGAGCTTTGCAAGCAAGATTTCCGCGTCGACTTGGTTTTTCGGGCAGCCGAGCGAGATCATTCCGATTTTTTCAGGCATCGAAAAACTCCTCTGTTTCTGAATTCACTTCGGCGAGCGCCGCTTTGATGTCGCCGTAACTATAACCCATTCGCAATAAGGCGTTGACGGCGCGCCGTTTTCCTTTTTCGTCTTGCAGGGAAGCGCTGTACTTCCCCTGCAACAGTACTATAATACGATTTTTATCGTCTTTGTCAAGGCTTTCGACCGCATTTTGGGCAATTTCACGATTTACGCCGCGGCGCAGCAGTTCCGAAAAAATCCGGCGGGGCGCAAAGTGTTTTCGCTCATAAAGTTCTTCGGCAAGCTGTTCTGAAAACGCTTCGTCATCTAAAAGATAAAGCGACTTTGCTTTTTCCACCGCCGCCCGCGCCGGCTCATCGCCGAATTTTTGACGCAGTTTTTTATAAAGTTCTTCGCTGCCGTGCGCACGGCGGGAAAGCAAGTCCACAGCCGCGTTAAACGCACGGCGGGAGCTGACCGCCGTTTGCAGGGCAGCCAGCTCCTCGCTGTCAATTTCTGTTTTGTTGTACCACTCGGAAGAAAACCAAAACGTATTGTCGACCGTCATGGCGTATTCTTCGTCGAGAAAAATATGGATTTTATCGAGCTTTCCGGGCTTTACAGACAGTTTCATTCGTCGTCATCGACCGCAACGTCGATTTTTGCGCGCGCCGCCGCTTTGGTGGTTGCCACGGGTTTATAGGCAATCGGCTCGTCGGCGGGGTCAATCTTCTTTTCGGGCTTTTCTTCGGTCTTTTCCGTTTGGGCTTTCATTTGTTCTTTGACCTGTTTGGCGATTTCTTCGCAAAGCGCGGTATTGGTGCGGAACAAAGTCTTTACGTTGTCACGCCCCTGGCCGAGTCGTTCACCGTTGTAAGAGAACCACGCGCCGCTCTTTTTGACGATACCCAAATTCACCGCCATGTCAAGCACTTCGCCGGCGTGAGAGATGCCCTCGCCGTACATAATGTCAAATTCCGCAACTTTGAAGGGCGGAGCGACTTTGTTTTTCACGATTTTTACCTTAGTGCGCGAACCGACAAATTCCCCGCCGGCACCTTTTAAGGATTCCACGCGGCGGACATCCATTCTGATGGTCGAATAGAATTTCAGCGCACGGCCGCCGGTTGTCACTTCGGGGTTGCCGTAGACGACACCGACTTTTTCACGCAACTGGTTGATAAATATAATAATGGTATTGGATTTGGAAATGACGCCGGTGAGTTTGCGCAGCGCCTGTGACATCAGTCTTGCCTGCAAACCGACGTGGCTGTCGCCCATTTCGCCGTCGATTTCCGCGCGCGGCACCAAAGCGGCGACGGAGTCCACAACGATAACGTCCAACGCACCGGAACGCGCCAGGGCTTCGACAATTTCGAGCGCCTGTTCGCCGTTGTCCGGCTGGGAAACCAAAAGGGAGTCCACATCGACACCGAGCTTTGCGGCATAAACGGGGTCGAGCGCGTGTTCCGCGTCAACAAACGCTGCGTCGCCGCCGGCTTTCTGCGCCTCGGCAACCACGTGCAGCGCCAACGTCGTTTTACCGGAAGATTCCGGACCGTAGATTTCGACAATTCTGCCTTTCGGCAGGCCGCCGATACCGGTTGCCATATCGAGCGCCAAAGACCCTGTGGAAATTGCTTCCACATTTAAAGCGCGGCTTTCGCCCAGCCGCATAATCGCGCCCGCGCCGTATTTCTTTTCAATTTGTAAAAGCGCGGTTTCCAGCGCCTTATTTTTTTCCGCCATGGAATCTCCTCCAAATCGCACAAATGTTCGTTCTTTTGAATTATAACCTACTCCCTTAGAAAAAGCAATAGTTTTTTGTGAAATTTCCCGCTCGTACAAAGAAAATGCGGATTTTTCAAAAAAATGCTTGCATTCTCTGAAAGTTTCTGCTAATATATTGTCTGTTATTGATGAAAGGGAGGTGCCTCGTAATGGCCAAATGTGAATTCTGTGGCAAAGATGTAAAATTCGGCATTAAAGTTTCGCACTCACACAGACGCTCCAACAGAACCTGGAAACCCAATGTTAAAAGAGTTAAGGCGATCGTGAACGGCTCTCCTAAAAGAGTGTACGCTTGCACACGCTGCCTGCGCTCCGGTAAGGTTACCCGCGCAGTCTAATTGGAATGCAGAATGATTTAACGCCCGCTTTTTCGCGGGCGTTTTTTCTTTGTCTTTTTTGGGTTTACGCGCGGCGCAGCGTACGCACAAATGCTTTCTCCTCTGCGGTCACGCGGTTGGACTCGACAATTTTCTGAATCGCCCGCCGGTGGGTTTGGTTATCTAAGGCGCTTGTCTTTAAAAAGGCAAGCGTTTTTTCTTTGTCGCGGACAAACAGAACCGAAACGCACCAAGCCGCCGCCATAGAAACGTAATACGGCGCGCAGTCGGTTTTCGAGACAATCTCGAACGCCGCGTCCAAATAAGGTTCTGATAAAAGGTGATCCATCAGCATCACGAGCGCAAAACGGCGGTCGTACTCCCCTGCTTTTTGGCTGTATTTTTCACATTGCTCGAGCAAAAACGCCTGTTCGTTTTCTCTGATTTTGAGCGCGGCGCAAAAGCCGTCGCATACCGCCCAGTTGTCGATTTGGGGCACGAACGCTTCAACGGTTGCCCATTTTTCCGAAAGCGGGCAACGCCAAAAAGCAATGACAAACGCTTTGAGCAAAACTTCTTCGTAATAGCTGGTTTCGCACACCGAAAGGAAGCCCGACACATCGCCTTTTGCGACAGATTTTGCTATTTTTTTGACGTAAGGACTTCGCACCCCGAGGATTTCCGCTTTCGAGGTCGTGCAAAGGCGTTCTTGGAACGCTTTATAGCCGGGCTCGGCGAGTGATTTGAGTTCCGCCACGAGGGCCTTATAAGCCGATTCATCCCAAATTGTGTTTGCATACTCCATTTTTCTGCGCCTCCGCTCCGATTCTTTCCCCATTATAAAGGAAAAAACGGGAAAAAGCAATTGTCAACCAAGGCAAAATATGGTAACATAAAGTTGTATGAGAAGAAATGCAAGGGGGAAATTGTATGCAGTACATTTTCAATCGGGAGAATTATCGAAATTTTGATGTTTTTCAGGACGGAAAGCTTCAGGGGCGGGCGTATTTCATTCCCTATTCGAGCAAGGCGGCTTTAAAAAAGACCGACTGCCTGACCGAACGCTACAAGAGCGACCTTGTCACCGTGCTTTCCGGCGAGTGGGAGTTTAAATATTACGACAAATTAGAGCTCCTGCCGACCCATTTTGACACAAGCGCAGTACAGTTTCAAAAAATCCAAGTCCCCTCCACCTGGCAGAGGACCGGTTTTTGCGCGCCGATATATTTAAACACACGCTATGAATTTCACTTAATGCCGCCGGAAATCCCGGAAGACATGCCGGTCGGCGTTTACCGCAAGACATTTACGCTTCAAAACCCCGCAAAGAAATATATTCTCAGTTTTCTCGGCGTTGCGCCCTGTTTGGACGTTTACGTCAACGGGAAATATGTCGGGTACAGCGAGGGTTCGCACAACACGGCGGAATTTGACATTACGCGGTATTTGACCGAAGGCGAAAACGAGCTTGTCTGTGTGGTGCACCGGTACAGCACCGGCACGTATTTAGAGTGCCAGGACATGTTCCGCGAGACCGGCATTTTCAGAGATGTTTTGCTTTACTGCTTAGACGACTGTTTCCTGCATGATTTTGAAATCAAAACCCGCCGGCACAAAAGCGGCCTTTATGATTTGACCGTCACCGCCGCCGTGCTCGGTAACACCGCGGGGCACACGCTGGAAGCCGCGCTTTATGACGGGGAAACGGTGCTTGCCGAAGCGAAAGCCGCGGCGCAGGAAAGCACGGTTTTCAATTTTGAGAAACTGGACGTTACCGAATGGAACGCCGAAATACCGAAGGTTTACACGCTGTATCTCACCTTGCGTAAGGGCAACAAGGTTTTAAATGTCGTTCGCAACATCTCAGGCTTTAAGGCAGTCACGATTGAAGGCGAAATTTTTAAATTCAACCGGATTCCGATTAAAATGAAAGGCGTCAATCACCACGACAGCCACCCGGTCACGGGATATGTCATGTCGGCGGAAGACATCCAAAAAGATTTGACGCTGATGAAGCAATACAACGTCAACACGGTGCGCACGTCGCACTATCCCCCGGACCCGATGCTTTTGACGTTGGCGGATATACTCGGGCTTTACATTGTGGATGAAGCGGACATTGAAACGCACGGCGCGGGCTCTATCGGACCGCACAAGCTCTATAAGCCGAATCTGATAAGCCACGACCCGAAGTGGGAGCCGCGGTATGTCGACCGCGTCAGCCGGATGTATCTGCGTGACCGCAACCACCCGTCTGTTACAATGTGGTCGCTCGGCAACGAGTCCGGCGGCTATAACAACCAGGACAAATGCTATGAATACTTAAAAAAGGTCTGCCCGGAAATCCCGGTGCATTATGAGGGCGTAATTCGCACCTCGCGTACGGCTTACGACGTGATTTCGGAAATGTACACCGGCATTCCCGATATTATCAAATACCGCGACGGCACCCGCGGCGACAAATACAAGGGCAAACCGTTTTACCTTTGCGAATATGCGCACGCAATGGGCGTAGGTCCCGGCGGGCTGGAGGATTACTGGCAGGTATTTTATTCCAGCGACAAGCTGATGGGCGGCTGTATTTGGGAATGGTGCGACCACGCGGTGCACCACGAAAAAGGCGACGGCTACCGTTACGAATACACCTACGGCGGCGACCATAAGGAAGAAATGCACGACGGCAATTTCTGTGTGGACGGTCTTTTCTATCCCGACCGCACACCGCACACGGGCGCGTTGGAAATGAAAGAGGTCTATCGCCCGCTTCGCGCGGTTAAAATGGACGCGACGACATATAAATTCATCAACACCAACCGTTTCCGCCCGTCTGACTATATTCAGGTGAACTGGGTGCTTTGCGAAAACGGTAAGCCCATAAAAAGCGGTTCTCTGACCACCGATATTCCCCCGCGCGGCGAAGCGTTGGTGCAAATTCCGGCGGAAATCAAAAACCGCGAGCGCGACTACATTTTAAATTTCACCTATGAAGACATCAACAGCGGCGAAGTCATTGCGCACGAACAATTTATCATCAACGACGTGCCGCTGAAATATCAGATTGATAAAAGCAAAAAAGCGCTGCTTACCGAGCAAAACGACTGTTACGTCATCACGTCGCCGGACTGCACCGTGGTGTTCAGCCAAGAGACCGGCGCGCTCGAAAGCTATAAAGTCAAGGGGCGCGAAATGCTCAACATAGCGCCGATTTCCGAAAATTACGGCTTTTTGCCGAACATTCACCGTGCGCCGATTGACAACGAATCAGTCGAAGCCAAAATGGTGAAGCTGCGCAAGAAAACCGGGCAAATGCAGCCGCGGTTTACCGGCATTGCGGCAAAAGAGGTCAACGACCACATTGCCGTCAGCGTGCGCTATGCGTATGCGCCCGGATTCTTCCCGTGGTATGTCTGCAAAATGGAATATTCGGTTTACCCGGACGGGACAATAAAAGTGGAGGCAGAACTTGAACGCAGCTTTTTCGGGCAGAAAGATTTGCCGCGGTTCGGCGTGGTTCTCGAACTGCCGCGCGCGTTTTCGAACGTGTACTATTACGGCAGAGGCGTTGCGGAAAACCTGCCCGACATGAACGCGCAGGCACCTGTCGGGATTTATGAGAGCACGGTTCCCGAAATGCACGAAAACTACATTAAGCCGCAGGACAACGGCAACCACGGCGGCACAAAATATTTGCGTTTAACGGATACGACCGGCACGGGGCTTCAATTTTTCAGCGCATCCAAATTCAGCTTCAGCGTGCACAACTACACGCAGGACCTGCTTTGTAAGGCGAAGCACCGCGAAGACGTTTATCCGCAAAACACGACCTTTGTTTCGATTGACGGGTTCGTGCGCGGCGCGGGTACAGCTTCCTGCGGACCGGATACGCTTGAAAAATATCGCATTCCGTTCCAAGCCCCGCTGAAATTCGAGTTTGCCGTGCAACCTGTTTTAGGCGGTGACGAGAAATGACAACGGCGGTTTGGTATGAGGCCGGCGAGGATTACGCACCGGCCGCCGAAGTGCGGCTGCACGTGTTCGTTGAAGAGCAAGGCTACACCGAAGAAGAGGAATTTGACGAACACGACAAAACCTGCCCGCACCTTGTGTTATTTGACGGCGAAACGCCGGTTGCAACCGGGCGGCTGTTCTTGCTTTCCGACGGCACGGCAAAAATCGGCCGGATTGCGGTCGAGAAAGCCTATCGTGGGCAGCACCTCGGCGCAAAAATCGTCACGCTGTTAATGGAGCGTTCGAAAGAAATGGGCGCAAAACGCGCTTATGTCAGCGCGCAAAGCTACGCCGTTCCGTTTTACAACAAATTCGGATTCAAGGAATACGGTGACGAGTATTTGGACGGACGAATCCCCCACCGCGACATGGAGTTGTTCTTTTGAGGGAACTCCCCCTTATACAACTGAAAAGTAAGAATATCCCCGGCGTGACCTCACTTTACGGTCCTGCCGGGGATATGTTGTTTATATCGTTCTTTCTTTTTAAAATATCAGGACAGCCACGAAAGCCAATTCTCGGCAAAAAGATTATCTTTTAAGCACACAAAATAAAACGCACCACGCATGGGGAGGTTCTCCAAATCGAACCGCGCAAGCGTGCCGGCTTTAAGCTCCTTTCTAACAACCGGCGCATACAAAAACGACACGCCGAGGCCGTCGGCGGTTAAGGATTTAATGGTGGAAAAATCACTGATTGTCACAACGCCGTGAAAATGATTTAACGTGTAATTGCGGCTATGTAATCCGGCTTCCAAAATCGCCCTTGTGCCGGAGCCGGGTTCGCGCAGAATGAGCCGTTCGCCGGCAAGTTCGTCCAAAGGCACCGTCCGCCCCGCCAGCCGATGGGTCGGGGCGCATACGCCGAAAAAGGCTTCCGCTTCTTTTAAAGTCAGCGGGTTTTCTTGCGGGAACGCGTTGCCCGCGCGCACAACTTCATTCCAAATCTCAGCCATTTGATTTAAGTCACTTAACGTATAAGCGCGCACCGTTTGCGGCATAAAAATCACCCCTGATTCAAAATCCAAAAGAAATTTTACCCGTTTTTAAAAGATGCGTCAAGAGCGATTCGCAGTTCATTTTTTCAGTTTGTAAAAAAAGACCTGTTCTTCGGAACAGGTCTCTTGTCAAATTATTTTTCTTCGTTTTCCGGTTTGCTTTCGTGCTTTTCGATTTTGCGGTATACCAAAACGCCGAGAAGGCTGATTAACAGCGTGACCGCATAAACCAAAACGGCTGCAAGATAATTTTTATTGCCGAAATACGCCCCGCACATGGTGGACGTAATAATGGACGGGATACGCGCAACCGACGTAATAATCAGGTATTCGGAAATTTTTAAGTCGGTAAACGCCAAAAAGTAAGTCAGCAAATCTTTCGGCGCGCCGGGGATAAAATAGATGACAAACAACAGTGGGCGAAGTTTTCGGTTGTCCTGCAAAAAGGAAAAGGATTTTAATTTTTCGGGGTCGGTGAACTTCGACACAAAGCGCATGCCGAATTTTTTAGTCAGCAAAATAATAATCGCGCTGCCGAGCTCCGTGCCGACCATACACCACAAAAGTCCGCCCCAAACGCCGAACGCATAGCCGGACGCAACTTCCAGCGGTTCGGCAGGCACAAATTTGAAAACCGTCTGCGCGGCGCGAATCGCGGTAAACGCGACCTCACCCCACGGGCCGAGCCCGTCAAGCCAAGCTTTAAAAACCTCCGGCTGTTCCACCACCACAAGGAGCCGGCGACCGAACAGCAAATAAAGCGTCAGCGCAATCGCCCCTAAAATCAACAGCGGCAACAGTATCCAAAAGAGATTTTTCTTATTCATTTGTCGCAGTTTTTCTAAATATCGCTTTACCATATCTCTTCCCGTTTGTTGTTAAGCGTTTTTTGAATCCAGCCCGTCCGGATAAAACCGGTTCAGCTCTCCTTTGTAAACAGGCGTCGTGCGCCAAGGTTTGAATTTGCCGTTGTAATGGATAATGCAGGTCTTTGTGCGGACAAAGTCCAACGCCTGCTCTTCCCCGAATTTATCGCAAAGCCGTTTGAAGCTGCTTTCGTCACAGTTATAGAGAAACTCGTCTAACACGAGCATACGGTCAAAATACAGGGCATTTAAGACGTCCTGGTCGGCAAGCAACAGCTTGGACGCGTTTTTTTCAATATAACGGAAAATTTCGTCAGCGGAAAATTCTTTGCGAAGTTCCGAAAGGTTAATCATCAAAATTCCGGCGTTGACATAAGGCGTTTTCCGCGTCATTTTAAGTCTCGTGGTGTTGAGAAAATTGCGAAACCAGCCGACGTGACTGCACCCGGCGTAAAGGTTGTCGCCGAAATCGAGGTCGTAAAGCGCCGACAAATCGCGCAGCACCAGCGTGTCGGGGTCAATATAAAGCACGCGGTCAACGTCTTTCGGCAGATAAGCCGCCGCAAACAGCCGGTAATAAGTGGATTTTGTGATCCGTTTGAGCACCGGCGCGTCTTTTAACATATCCTCCGACACGCAAATGTTGAACACTTTGCTTTGCGCGCCGACCGCATCTTGAATTTTCTGAAAATGTTCCGCCGTCAGAGAAGCATGGGCAACGTAAACGTGCAGTTCTCTGTTCGGATGCGTTTTTTGAAGCGAGCGCAGCAAGTAACACAGCGGCTCTAAATAATTTGCATCCAGAGTAACGAGTATATTCATAAAAGTGTCTCCTTTTATCTTCTCCCATTCTAATTCCGCCCGGTTACAAAAGCGTAACAAAATAGTATCAAAAAAGTTAAAAACGGAATTTTCGGAAAAGCGAAAAAGCAACCCCCTGCTTTTTCGAGGAGCCGCAGCAAAACTGCTGCGGCTTATTTTAGTTTGTTCAGCGCTTTTCGATTTTTTCGATGCTTTCCAAAATCAGCGCCATTTTTTCTTCGAGCTGGGCTTTCGCCTGACGCTGACCCTCGACCACCGCCGCCGGTGCTTTATTCACGAAGTTTTCGTTGTTCAGCTTATTGTTGACGAAATCCAGTTCTTTTTGGACGCCGGCTTTTTCCTTATTCAAACGCGCAAGTTCGGCTTTGAAGTCGACCAGCTCGTCCATCGGGATATACATCCGCGCGCTTTCGGTGATAATCGAAACGGCGGAGTCCATATCGTCAAAGTGTGCGGCGACTTCGACTTCGCTCGCCGAAGCCAAACGCTTAAAGAACACCGTGCCTTTTAAGAATGTGTCGGCGTAAGCGGTCTCGATAAAGATTTTTGCCTTTTTCGAGGGCGCGACGTTCATTTCCGCACGGCGGTTGCGCACCGCTTTAATCGCGGTCATAATCCGGCTCATTTCAGCTTCTTCCGCGGCAAAATTCAGCGCACTGTCCGCTTTCGGCCAATCGGAAATCATGATGCTTTCGCCCGTGTGGGGAAGCGTCTGCCAAATTTCTTCGGTGATAAACGGCATAAACGGGTGGAGGAGTTTGAGCGTATTGGACATGACATAAACCAACACCGCACGCACCGTTGCTTTTTGTTCTTCATCGTCGCCGTTTAAGCGGATTTTGGCAATCTCAATGTACCAGTCGCAGAACACGTCCCAAATGAAGTCGTACAGCTTCTGAACCGCCATGCCGAGTTCGAATTTTTCAAGCGAATCGGTGACGCCCGAAACCAAGGTGTTATATTGGCTCAAAATCCATTTGTCTTCAATCGCGAGCGCTTGCGGGATATAGGGCGCGGGCTCGTTTTCCGGCAGGTTCATCAAAATGAACCGGGCGGCATTCCAAATCTTATTGGCGAAGTTGCGGCTCGCTTCGACGCGCTCGTCGGAGAAACGCATATCGTTTCCGGGGCTGTTGCCCGTTGCGAGCGTAAAGCGCAGCGCGTCCGCGCCGTATTTGTCGATGATTTCCAACGGGTCAATGCCGTTGCCCAAAGACTTGGACATTTTGCGGCCCTGCGCGTCGCGTACAAGCCCGTGAATGAGCACGGTGTCAAACGGGACTTGCCCGGTTTGTTCAAGGCCTGAGAACATCATGCGCATGACCCAGAACGGAATAATATCATAGCCCGTGACCAAGGTGTTGGTCGGGTAATAATGCTTATAATCTTCGGTTTCTTCCGGCCAGCCGAGCGTCGAGAACGGCCACAGGGCTGAAGAGAACCAGGTGTCGAGCGTGTCGGGGTCCTGTTCAATATTTTTGCTGCCGCAATGGGCGCACGCTGTGGGCGCAGTGCGGGAAACGGTGATTTCGCCGCAGTCGGCGCAGTACCACGCCGGAATGCGGTGACCCCACCAAAGCTGGCGGGAAATGCACCAGTCGCGGATATTTTCAAGCCAATGGAAATAGACCTTTTCAAAACGCTGGGGAATAAAGCGGGTGTCGCCGTTTTTCACGGCGTCAATCGCGGGACCGGCCAGCGGTTTCATTTTGACGAACCACTGTTTCGACACGCGCGGCTCGACGGTCGTGCCGCAGCGATAGCAAGTACCGACGTTGTGGGAATAATCTTCGATTTCGACGAGCGCACCCTCGGCTTTCAAATCTTCAACAATCGCTTTTCGCGCTTCGTAGCGGTCCATGCCGGCATATTTCGGGTAATCGTCGGTAATCTTTGCGTCGGGCGTCAGCACGTTGATGACTTCCAAATTGTGGCGAAGACCGACTTCAAAGTCGTTGGGGTCGTGGGCGGGCGTAATTTTCACGACGCCGGTTCCGAAATCCATTTCGACGTAATCGTCGGCAACGACCGGAATTTCACGGTGCACAAGCGGCAAGATAAGCGTTTTGCCCACAACGTCTTTGTAGCGTTCATCGTTCGGGTTGACGGCGACCGCCGTATCGCCCAAAAGGGTTTCGGGACGCGTGGTCGCAAGTTCCAGATAGCCGCTTCCGTCTTTGAACGGATAGCGCAAGTGCCAGAAGTGCCCCGCCTGTTCTTCATATTCCACTTCCGCGTCGGAAATGGAAGTTAAGCAATGCGGGCACCAGTTGATGATGCGTTCGCCGCGGTAAATGAGCCCTTTTTCATAGAGGTTGCAGAACACCTCGTTGACCGCTTTGCTGCAGCCCTCGTCGAGCGTGAAGCGTTCGCGGTCCCAGTCACAGGAAGAGCCCATTTTTTTTAGCTGTTCGATAATTCTGCCGCCGTACTGCGCTTTCCACGCCCAGGCGCGCTCCAGGAATTTTTCGCGGCCGATGTCCTCTTTCGTTAAGCCCTCTTTTTTCATCGCTTCCACGATTTTCGCTTCTGTCGCGATAGAGGCGTGATCGGTGCCGGGCACCCAAAGCGTATCATAACCCGCCATTCTGTGATAGCGAATCAAAATATCCTGTAACGTATTGTCAAGCGCGTGCCCCATATGCAGCTGCCCTGTGATATTGGGTGGCGGAATGACGATTGTATACGTCTTTTTGCCCGGCTCGCGTTTCGCGTGAAAATATTTCGCATCGAGCCAGGACTTGTAGATTCTGTCTTCTACATTTTTCGGATTGTACTGTTTTTCAAGTTCCTTAGGCATATATAGCGTTACTCCTTTTCTAAGGATTAGAATATACAATAAAAAACGCCCCATACCGGAAAGTATGAGGCGAAGAAAACTCCGTGGTACCACTCAAATTGCCCGCAAATTGCGGACCGCTTAAAACCCGTAACGGGGGTTTACCGTTTTTGCCTAATATTTTCGGCAAAACCACTCCAAAGCGACGCCAACCGAGCCTTCCTCTGCCTTGCACCGACCGGCAGTTCTCTGAAAGGGCGGACTCGATTTTCCTCTTTTTCCCAGTGTTTTCAGATTCAATTTCATTTTAAAAGGATAGCAGTAAAACGCCCATTTGTCAAGTGTTCTCTTTTTGCAAACGCGTTGCCGCAAACGTACAGCAAAACACCGCTTTTGCGCCCGCGAGTTTGAGCATTTTTGCACACTCCGAAAGCGTGGCGCCGGTGGTCTTGATATCGTCCACAAGCAAGAGTGTTTTCCCTTCTAAATCCGCATTTTCCACGGCAGCAAACGCGCCCAAAACATTGCCCGCGCGCTCGCTGCTTTTTAAAAAGTGCTGGGTGCGGGTTTCATAAAGCTTCAAAAGCAAAGTTCTTTTCGGCAAGCCCAATTCTTCAGCCAGCTTTTCGGCGAGCACTTCGGCGGGATTAAACGCGCGGCGGCGCATTTGCTTTCTGGTAAACGGCACATAAGTGACCGCGTCAAATGTTATATCCGCGTATTCTCGGCGCACCACCGCCGCCATATCGAGTGCGAAGGTGTCAGCGGTAAAATCCTTATTTTCAAATTTCAGGCGGTGAACGGCTTTGACAATGGCGTCTTCATAATAAAACGGCGCGCAAACTCCGTCGTATTCCCGCTTTTTCTGTTTGCAGCGGCAATCCTCTTTTTGATAAGCGCAAAAGAGACACACCGGCGGTAAAATGCGCGGCAGATTTTCAAGGCACGCGTCGCACACATGCGTTTTCGGCAAAATCACCTCGCCGCAATAGGCGCACCGCCGCGGGAAAAGAATACAAAGCAGGCGGTCAAGGCTTTCCGGCGCGCTCATCGGATTTCCTGTTCAAGTTCGTCAAACTCTGGTGTTGAGAAAAACTCGCCGAGTGTGATACCGAACCCGTCGCAGAGCGCTTTGATTGTGATAATTTTCGGATTTTTGCTTTTGCCGTATAAAATATTTTTTACGGATGACGGCGGCAGACCGGCAATATTCGCAATTTTATTGAGTGTAATGTTCCGTTCGCCGCACAACTCCAAAATTCGGTTGCGAATGGCTGTTACAGTATCCAACCTAACTCCCCTCCACAATTTTCTTTTCCCCTTAAAAATTTATCGGATTTCCTGTTCGAGCGCGTCAAACTCGGGTGTTGAGAAAAACTCGCCGAGTGTGATGCCAAACCCGTCGCAAAGCTTTTTCAAAGTGACCAAAGAAACGTCGCGGCGCGTTTCGGAAAGCAGACTGTAAACCGTGGAAGGCGTTACGCCCGCGCTGACCGCAAGCGCGTTGTAGGCAATCCCCCGTTCCTTGCAAAGGGATTCAATTCGTTGAACGACTGCATCTTTTACATACATATTTTTCACCCGTATTCAGTTTACCTGTTTCTGCGCGCCAGCGTATACGCTCATGCGTAAAAAGAAAACGCTTTCGGCAGTTGCAATTTGCAAATACCAAAAGCGTTCAGAATTATTATAGTATAGTTTGTATTACAATATAATACAAATCAACCCGTTGCAGCCCTCGTTGATGACGCGTTCGAGCGTTTCCTGCAGCTTCATGCGCGCGTCGGCGGGCATGTGGAACAGTTTATTGCGCAAGCCTTCGTTTACAAGTTCATTGAGCGACTTGCCGAAAATATTGGAATCCCAAATCTTTTTCGGGTCTTCCTCAAACTCTTTGAGCAGGTATTTGACAAGCTCTTCGGACTGGCTCTCGCTGCCGACAATCGGCGCGACCTCGGTTTGAATATTGGCCTTGAGCATATGAATCGACGGTGCGGACGCGGACAGCTTCACGCCGTAACGGCCGCCCTGCTTGACAATTTCCGGCTCATCGAGCGTCAACTCGTCGATGGTCGGCATCACAATGCCGTAGCCGGTCGCCTCGACCTCGTCGAGCGCAGATTTCAGCTTATTGTATTGGCGGCGGATTTCCGCAAGCTCGCACATGCGGGAAATAAGCCCCTGCTCGCCGTCGATTTCAAGCCCCGTTTTTTCGGAAAGCACCTTATAAAACAGGTCGCCGTTCATCGTGACGGAAATCCACGCCGTGCCCTGCCCGAGCTTCATGCCGGTGACGCGCGCGTCGGTGATATATTCGCAGTTTTTGAGTTCTTCAGTTAAAATCGCAACGTCGCGCACCAAATTCATTTCCTGCGCCGCGGTGTTGACCGCCGCATAAGCCGCGCTGCGCAGCCAGTGGTCCGCCGGAAGCGACACCAGCCACGACGGGAAATCGACCGCGATTTCGCGAATCGGGAATTCAAACAGCACCTGCGTTAAAATTTCCTTAATATCGGTTTCGGTAAGCTCCAAGCAGTTGACCGGGAGCACCGGCACGGTGTATTTTTCGCTGAGTGTATCGGCGAGATTTTTCGCGCTGTCCGACTGGGGATAGGTGCAGTTGAGCAAAACGATAAACGGTTTATTGAGTTCTTTCAGTTCCGAAATGACGCGCTCCTCGGCTTCTTCATATTCGTCGCGCGGGATGTCGGAAATGCTGCCGTCTGTGGTGACGACAAGCCCTATTGTGGAATGCTCGGTAATGACCTTGCGCGTGCCGATTTCCGCCGCCTGATTGAACGGGATTTCGTGGTCGAACCACGGCGTGCGCACCATACGCGGCTTGTCGCCCTCAACATAGCCCAAGGAGCTCGGCACGATATAGCCGACGCAGTCAATCATGCGAACGGAGAAGCTTGCGTTGTCGGGCAACTGAACTTCGACGGCGTTTTCCGGAATAAACTTCGGCTCGGTCGTCATAATCGTCCGCCCGGCGGAGGACTGGGGCAGTTCGTCAACGGCGCGGTCGTGCATCGCGTCGTTTTCAATGTTCGGGAGCACCAGCGTATCCATAAACCGTTTGATGAAAGTGGATTTCCCGGTACGTACCGGGCCGACCACGCCGACGTAAATGTCCCCCTGCGTGCGCTCGGCAATATCTTTATAAATGCTGTTTTCCATTTTTATTCCCTCCTCAGACTCGCGGAATCAGCAGTTTGCATTTTTCCGAAACCACATCGCCCTCGAGTCCGTTTTCCGTCATAATCGCCTCGACGGTCGTGTTGTAGCGCCGGGCAATATCCCAGACGCTTTCGCCCGCCTGTGAAAAATAAATTGTCAGCGCCGCGGTCTTTTTGGTTTTGCGGTTTTCCTCGTTTAAGCGCAGGTCGGTCACAATTTGTTCGGTCACACGCGTAAACACCAGCGCGTGAATGTCAAGCTCCACGCGGACGTCGAGCTTATCTTCGGCGTTCATTAAGAAATTGATGCCGGTCGCGGTGATGTGCGGCGTGCAAACGAGCGTGCCGCCGGTATTTGCCGTTGTGCGGGAATAGCTAAACTCAAAGCTGCGCTGTGCAAACCCCCATTCGCCCTCACGGTCGCGATAAAGCACGGCGACCGCCACCTCGCCGCTTACTCGGATTTCGTTTTCCGTCGCCGACGCGGTATACTGCACGCCCGTGCAGCGGACGTCGGCCACTTCCGCCAGATTGCTGCCGGCAAGGTCAAGCGTGCCACGGCAAAGGTAAGTATCGGTAAAGCGGTCACAAATGCGCCGCAGTTCCACCGGGTTTTGCTGCACCTGCATTTCATACTGCGTGGAATAGGCATCCAAAATCACGTTGGTGTCGAAATCTTGATAAAGCTCCACGCTCGCGCAGACAGTTACCGTAGTATCCAAAAGCCGCAGCGCACCGCTCGCGTCGGTTTTTGCGGCAATTTCAAGCGCCGACACCGTAAGCTCAACATCCGCCGTGCAGTCCTCTTCGGCGCCCTCGATTTCCATAATTTGGCTTATGGGCATGGAGTGTTCCATGGTTTGCAAACCGCTGTCGTCGCCGTCGGGGATATATAAGGTATGCAGCGTCAGTTCCCCTTTTAAAAGCGCTTTGCCGGAAACCAGCTTGACGCTTTCCAGCTGCGCCGTTGCTTCGCTGCGGACAAGCTGCGCGATAGAGGGTTTGGCGTTGCCGATTTCAAGTGTTTCGTTCAACGTAAACAGCTTTTCGGCGCAGCCTGCAAGGCTGCTGACGGTCAATTTCTTTTTGCGGGTCTGGACACCCGCGCCGTCGCAGTCGCAAATGATTTCGCCGGGTTCTTTGCAATAGGCCTTAAAGCTTACGGAAATGCTGCCGTGGACGTCCATTTTGCGTGGGGACACCACGCGGCAGTTGACATATTCGGTCGAGGCACTCGCGTGGACGCAGGCGTTTTGGGGCAGCGTGGTTTCCGCCGATTTGGAAAACGGGATATTCTGTTCAAAACAGCGAACGGTGTTGCCCTCGCTGAGATATAGCACGCGCAAAAGCCCTGAGCCGTCGGCGGTGATGCGGTCCGCACCCCCTTGCACGACCGTAAGGCGCGGGGTGAGCGTGCATTTGAGCACCCGCACGACGTCCGGAAAATAGTCGGGCAGGGTGATGTCGCAATCCACAGCCTGCTCGGCCGTACCCTCAAACAATGTGCGGCGTTCGTGCATGGCGGTCGTCTTTTTATTGAATTCCATTTCAACCTCTCCTCGCTATATGTGTTTCTAAAAATACATATTCAAATCCTGTCCGCATTATGACAAACCCAGTTTTTCAAAAAATTTTTTAAAAAGCTATTGACAAATTAAATTTATTAGATATAATAACAGTAACGATTATCGTTATCGATAATTGATTTCGACAACAGGTGGTGTATATGCAACAGGTCCGAAGAAGCAAACAGCGCGACGCGATTCTTGCGAACTTACAAGCGCGCTATGACCACCCGACCGCGATGGAGCTTTACCTCTCCGTGCGGCAGGAGTTGCCGAATTTAAGCCTCGGCACCCTTTACCGGAATTTAAAAGGGCTTTGTCAAGACGGCACGATTGCGTGTCTATCGGTCGGCGGCGAAGAGCATTACGACGCGAACGCAAAACAGCATTACCATTTAAAATGTGACTGCTGCGGTCGGTTTTACGATTTGCCTTATGCGCCGCTTTCGGAACTTGACGCCCCCACGCTCCCGGAATTCACCGGCGAAATTCACGGTTACAGTTTGATTTTTTTCGGCGTCTGCCCGGATTGTACGGCGCAGAACCGGACAAAATAATAAAAGAAAATTTATTTTTGGAGGAATTGATTATGAAAAAATATGTTTGCCCCGTTTGCGGTTATGTCTATGAAGGTGAAAATCCGCCCGAAAAATGCCCCCAGTGCGGCGTTCCCGGTTCCAAATTCACGCTTGTCGAAGACAACGCTAAAACCTGGGCTGCTGAGCACGTTGTCGGCGTAGCAAAAGGTGTTCCGGAAGACATCCTTGAGGGCCTTCGCGCAAACTTCACCGGTGAGTGCTCCGAAGTCGGTATGTATCTTGCCATGGCGAGAGTTGCCCACAGAGAAGGCTATCCCGAAATCGGTCTTTACTGGGAAAAAGCGGCTTATGAAGAGGCAGAACACGCGGCGAAATTTGCGGAACTGCTCGGCGAAGTCGTTACCGACAGCACCAAGAAAAACCTTGAAATGCGCGTAGAAGCTGAAAACGGCGCAACCATGGGCAAGTTTGAGCTTGCAAAGCGTGCGAAAGAGGAAAACCTCGACGCGATTCACGACACCGTTCACGAAATGGCGCGCGACGAAGCTCGTCACGGCAAAGCGTTCGAAGGCCTCTTGAAGAGATATTTCGCATAATTTTCTTTCTCCCCCCTTTGATAAATCAAACCCGTCGGCTCTTTTGCCGGCGGGTTTTTGCTTTTGTTTTTTTGCTTTTAATTTGTTTCGTATCGACAGATTCAAAAAAAATTGTCAAATCGGAAATATATAAATTGACGAAACCGATTTTATGCTTTATAATAGGAACGTTGAAATAAAAAAAGAGGAGAAGAAAAATGGCAAAACTTAATGACATGAAAATTTTGCACAAAATCTTCGGCACAACGCCCGGCGACGGGAACTTGCAGCCGAAAGAAGCGATTGCTTACAGCATTGCCGGTTTCGGTCAGAACTTTATCTGCACGATTATCGGCTCTTACTTAACCGTCTTTATGACGGACGCTTTGCTGTTCGGTTCCGCCGACGTTATGGTCGGTGGCGTTTCCGGCGCGATGGCGGTCGCATTTTTGATGCTCGGCACCCGTATTTATGACGCGTGCAACGACCCGATTATGGGCTCTATCGTGGACCGAACCCGTACGAAGTGGGGCAAATGCCGCCCTTACCTCAAATGGATGCCGATTCCGATTGCCGTTATGACAATTTTGTGCTTCTGCCCGTTCTTAGAGCCGAAAGCCACTTCGACTTTCGCGATTATTTCCGTGGTTTACGTCATTTGGTCGATGGTTTACACCGTGGTAGACGTACCTTATTGGGGTCTTTCCACCTGCATGACCAACAACACGACCATTCGCGGAAATGTTTTGACGGTTGCGCGTCTTCTGAGCACGCTCGGCGCGGGTATTGTTACCGTCGGTGTTCCGATTATCACTTCCGCAGTCACCAACAAATACAAAGGTGCTGACGGTGCGGTTCTGCCGCAATTTATTGACGCCAACGCAAACACCCTCAAATGGACCTATTTCATTTGTGCACTTGTCTTTACGGCTATTGCCATTCCGATGTTCTATTATGGTTTCAGAAACACCAAAGAACGATTCACCTCTACCGAAAACCCGCCTTCACTCGGCCATAACTTAAAGCTGCTCTTTAAAAATCGTGAGCTTCTGCTCGTTGTGCTTTCCGGTATTCTCGGCGGTGCCAGAATGGTTTATACATACACCGGCGGCTTGTATTTCGCGAAATATGTTCTCAAAGAAGAAGGCCTTTACAGCCTGATTACCCTTTTGGTTGTACCCGGCGGCGCAGTCGCTTCAATTCTCGTTCCGTGGATGACCAAGAAATTCACCAAAAAATGGGCTTATATCGGCGTGCACGTACTCGGCGCAGTCGTTATGTTCGCCATGTACTTTATTGGCTATGACGCAAACTGGAAACTCGTTGTCTGCGCAATCGGTCTTGTGCTGCTCGGCATTCCGCAGGGCGTCAACAACATTGTGACCTACGCAATGATTGGCGACACCGTCGAATACCTTGAATGGAAAACCGGCGAGCGTGCCGAAGGTATCTGCTTCGCCATGCAGACATTCATCAACAAAATCGGTATGGCGGTCGGCGCATTCATCGGCGTGTTCTCTTACAGCTGGGCGGGTATCAATCCGACGGCGGCGGACGGTGTTTACATCACCGCGCAAGGCGAACAGACCCTTTGGAATTTGTTGGTTCTGTCCGGTGCGCTGAGCATGGTCGGCACAATTATCCCGATGCTGTTCTATCGTCTGACGGAAAAACGCCAGAGAGAACTGGTCAAAGAAATCGAAGAAAGAAAAGCGAAAAAAGCGGCAAAATAAAATTTGTTCGTAATTTTCAGAGCGGTCGGAATCGACCGCTCTGTTTTTTTCCGGGATTTATTGACGAAAGCGGAAAAACAAGGTATCATTGTACTATTATAGTATTTTGACAAACGGAGGACGAGACTTTGAAAAAGAACAACGGGAATTCGCTTGCCCGCTATATCGGTTACGGCATCGGCGCGGTTGGCTTAGACTTGAGCTACGGTCTGTTTTATTCTTATCTTTCGAAATACCTGACGGACGTTTTGTTGATGCCCGCGGCGTTTTTGCTGATTTTAACCCCCATTGCCCGTATTTGGGACGGCATCAACGACCCGATAATGGGTGTTATTGTCGACAGCACCAAAACCCGCATGGGCAAATATCGCCCGTGGATTTTAATCGGCACGTTTTGTAACGCCGTTGTGCTCGCGATGATGTTCACAAACCCCGGCATCCGTTTGGGTTCTGTCGGCATGTTTGTTTATGTTGCGGTGATGTATGTGCTTTGGGGCATGACCAACACCATGGCGGACATTCCCTATTGGAGCATGGTGCCGAGCTTCACAAACGACCCGAGTGAGCGCAACACCGTTTCGACCATTGCCCGCACCTTCAGCGGCATCGGTCAGGGCATTATCACCATTTGCACCCCCTACGCTTTGGTACTGCTCGGCACAGGCGCAAATGAGGCGGAAAAGAAAATCAGCGCACAGGGGTTCTCGCGCTGGGCGATTATCTGCGCGGTTTTACTTGTCATGTTCGCGGTGATTTGCGTTTCCGTTACCAAAGAGCGCCACGTGGTTTACAACAAAGAAAAATTCAGCTTCCGCAAATTGTTTGACGTTGTCAAAAGCAATGACCAGCTGGTCGTGTTCATGATTTTTGCGATGCTTTCAAACGCCGGTTGGTATTTGACAAGCGGCGTGGGCGCTTACTACTTTGAAGATGTCGAGGGCGACATCACCAAACAAAGCACCTTCGCCATTTTCGGCGCGGTCGGTTCGTTCTTAGGTCTTTTTGTCATTCCGATTATGAGCAAAAAATACACCCGCCGCACAATCTACCGCTTCTGCCTTATCATGGTCATTGTCGGGTATCTTATCATGATTCTCTGCGGACCGGTATTGCACCAGACGATGCTTTTAAATATTGCTTATATTATCGCCTCCATAGGCATTGCCTCGATGTTTGTCAACCAGACGGTTATGCTCGCCGACATTGTGGACTACGGCGAATACAAAACCGGCAAGCGCAGCGAAAGCACGACGTTCTCGATGAAAGGCTTTTTGCAGAAAATGGCTTACACCTTACAGACCATTATCCTGTTCTCCGGTCTCGGGCTTTCGGGCTATGAGGGCGAAGCGGAAACGCAGACTGCGCTTTCGCAAAATACCATCAGCGTGATGACCTTTGTCATTCCGCCGATTTTGGTATTGATTTCTTTCCTTGTGTTCTCGAAAAAATACAAGCTTTACGGCGAGCTTGCCGACAAAGTGCACGCGTTTGTGGACGCGCGGCAGGCGAATATGGAAAAGGAAGCGAACTGATTTGCGGATTTTAATTATTCGGCATGCAGAGCCGGACTATGCCAAAGATTCCTTAACCGAAAAAGGCTGGCGCGAAGCAGAATTTCTCGCGGATAAACTGGAGCATGAAAAAATCGACGCTTGCTATCTTTCGCCGCTCGGCCGCGCACAGGACACGGCAAAAGTCACGCTTCGGCGCACCGGGCAAAAGGCAAAAACGCTCGGCTGGCTTCGGGAATTTCACGCGCCGGTTTATGATAAAATCACCAAAAAAGTCCACGGTCCGTGGGATTTGATGCCCTCGTTTTACACCCCGCAGGACGACCTTTACGACATCAACAAGTGGGGGGACACCAAATATATGCGCTCGGGGGTTCGGGTGAAAGCGGAATACAACCGCGTTTGCAAGGGCCTTGACAAAGTGCTGGCATCGCACGGCTACGAGCGCAAGGGCAAATATTATAAAGCGGTAAATCCCAACATGGACACCGTCGCGTTTTTCTGTCATTTCGGTGTGGAGTGCGTCATGCTTTCGCATCTTTTGCACATCTCCCCTGTCTGCCTTTGGCAAGGGTTTTGCGCCGCGCCCTCTTCCGTGACGACGCTTTACACCGAGGAGCGCGAAAAAGGTATTGCGGTGTTTCGCTGCAGCTCGTTCGGGGATATTTCCCACCTGTACGCAAAAGGCGAGCCGCCGTCGTTTGCGGCGCGGTTTTGCGAAATGTATGCAAACGAAGACGAACGGCATTAAAATCAGAATAAATAAGACCCCCGAAACAAGTTGTTTCGGGGGGTTCATTTTTTGCAGTTTTTTATTGGATTTTTGTTATTTCAAATGATTCCAAATCGCATATGCGGCGGCGCCGACTGCCAGAACGCCGGCGGCAATACCGAGTTTTTTAAGCGTTGGCAATACGCTTTCCACGCTCGGCGGGGCGTAAGAATAAAGCAGATATTTCGGCTTGTTGCGAATGTCGCGAAGTGAAAACAAATCGCGGTATAAAATCGTGTGCGTTGTAAACGCGCGCGGGTTCTGTTCGTCAATATCGATAATCCGCACGCCGCGGTTTAAGCGCGGACCGTAGACGTGGAAGCCGCAGCCTTGTGTGTAGCCAAGCAGCATATTCTGATATTTGCCGACAAAGCTGTTGTTGTGGTCGTGCCCGAAGAACATGGCAAGCGTATCGCCTTTTTCGGAAAACGCTTCCAGTTCGCCGGTGTTTTCCGCCGGTGTCGCGGGCGTTTCCAACAGGAAATCGCAGTTGCCCTTTTGCAAAAAGCGCTCGTCAATGTCGTAATATTTGCCGTAATGCTCGCGGAAACCTTGGGCGTGGGGCTTTTGGGATTTCGGCACTTCTTTTAACAAATCCCACATTTCCGGCACAGGAATGTGTTGGAACAAAATCGCCGGCACATAATCGCCGTTTTCGGCTTTTAAGGCATCGCGCACGCTTTGGTACCAGGCAATTTGTTCTTTTGTCACTGCCGCGCAGCGGCCGTCAAGCGAAGTGGAAAGCGAATCTATAAAATAGAGCACAAATTCGGTTTTCTTTCCGTCTTCGCTTTTTAGGGGAATATAGTGATTGCAAAGCCCCGCAAGTGCCGGGTCGCCGGCAACGGCAAGGCAGTTTTTATGGCTTTGGTACATTTTCAGCTGCTTTTCTTTGGGAATCCCGAACGCCTGGTCATCGTGGTTACCGAAAACGAACGTAAACGGAATATTGCGTTCTTCGAGGGGCGCGACCATGCGGCTTATCGCCTTTTCATAATTCTTTTCGCGGTCGCCCAAAAGGAATGTCACGCCGTAGCCTTTAAACTGGTCGCCAGTAAAGACGACCAAGTCCGGCTTTGCCTCGTCAAGCGCCGCCGATAAAAACGTCAGCGTATCGGAGGACATTTGTTGGGTGTCTTGAATATCGGCAACCTGCATGACGCGGAATTTGCCGTTGTGAAAGCGCATATCCGCGGCTTTTCCCAAAGGAGCAGTCATCTTATATCCCCCTTTCAATTAGGCGTTTTCTTTCTTGGCTTCAGCTTTTGTCTTTTTGCCGAATTTCTTTTCTTTCCAAGCGTCGAACTTCTGCCCGACGGCTTTTTCGAATTTCGGATAGACATATTTTGCAATCAGGAAATACGCAAGCAAAGCGTAAATTAAGCCGAACAGCGCGCCGAACAGGACGTCGGTCGGGTAGTGCACCATCAAATAATTTCTCGAAAATGCAATCAAAACGGCAAGCACAAATGCCGGAATACCGACTTTCCATTTTTTGTTAAGCAGTATAGCAATCGCCGCGGCAAACGAAGACGAAGTGTGCCCCGACGGGAAGGAATAGCTTGAAGGCAGGCTTACGAGCAAATCGGGTTTGCCGTCGACCACGCCGAAGCTCGAATACAAATCGGCAAACGGTTCAAAATTGAACGGACGCACACGCGCAAACACGTTTTTCAAAATCACATCATTGCAAAGCAGCATCACGATTAAAGCAAACGCCATTGTCACACCGGCTTTCCGGTATTTTTTGGAAAGCAGGCAAATGACGGCAATGACAATCCAAACCCAGCCGCCTTCGCCGAGCACGGTGATGACCGGCATCAGCTTATCGAGAAAGCCACACCAGATATTTTCCTGAATCCACTGAAAAGCCGCGTGGTCAAAATTTGAAAAAACACTGAAATCCATGTTTTCCCTCCCGAAATGTAAAGTTTATGTAAAATCCTTTATATCATACCGTGTCTAAGAAAAAAAGTCAATTTCTTCCAAAGCAAAACTTCGGATTTTCAAAAAGAAAATGCAAAAAATAATTGCAGAATTTTGTAAGGAATTGAAACGGAGGAAACGCCATGCAATCCCTTTGGCAAGACACGGTTAAAGTGCCCCGATTTCCGCAGCAAGAAAAAGACCTGAAAACCGATGTATTGATTGTCGGCGGCGGGCTTACAGGGCTTTTGTGCGCCTATTTTTTGAAAAGCGCCGGTGTGGACTGTCTGCTTTCGGAAAGCGACACGATTTGCGCGCACACATCCGGCCACACCACGGCAAAAATTACCGTGCAGCACGGCTGCTGTTATCAAAAAATTCTGGCGGATTACGGCAAAACCGGCGCGCAGCAATATTTAAATGCCAACCGCAGCGCGCTTGCCGCCTACCGGCAGATTTGCACCGGCATAGACTGTGATTTTGAAGAAAAAGACGCCGTGATTTACGCGTATCACGAAGAGGAACAGCAGACACTGAAAGCCGAAGAAAACGCCTATAAACTTCTCGGAATGCCCGTGCAAAAAAGCGCCTGTGAAGCGCTCCCTTTTCAGACGCTTGACGCGCTCGTTTTGCCGCGGCAGGCACAGTTTCACCCGCTGAAATTCGCCGCCGCTATCGCAAAGGATTTGCCGATTTTAGAGCATACACGCGTCAAAAAATTTGACAAAACCACCGCGTTTACCGAACACGGCAGGATTTTTGCAAAGAAAGTGATTATCGCTTCGCATTTTCCGTTTATCAACACCCACGGGTTGTATTTCATGAAGCAATATCAATACCGTTCTTATGTTTTGGCGTTGGAAAACGCGCAGGACGTCGGGGCAATGTATATTTCGGCGTTTTCCGACGGGCTTTCGCTTCGCAACTGGGGCGACATCTTGCTTTTGGGCGGGCGCGGGCACAAAACCGGCAAAAAAAGCGGCGGGTTTGCGGAGCTTTGGGCGTTTGCTTCTTCCCACTATCCCGGCTGCCGTATTCGTGAAAGCTGGGCGACACAAGACTGCATGACGCCGGACGACATTCCCTATATCGGGGAGTATGCGCGCTCGCTTCCGAATTTTTATGTAGCGACCGGCTTTAACAAGTGGGGCATGACTTCCGCGATGGCGGCGGCGCAGATTTTGACGGACAAAATCATCGGGCGGGAGAGCCCGAACGCGGCGGTCTTTTCACCGATCGGACGAAAATTTAAAGCGCAGATTCTTGTAAACGCCTTTACGTCGGTCGGCAACCTGCTTTGTCCCCTGCCGCACCGCTGCTCGCATTTGGGCTGCGCGCTGCGTTACAACAAAGCCGAGCACAGTTGGGACTGCCCTTGTCACGGCTCGCGGTTTTCGAAAAAAGGAAAAATTTTGGACGGTCCGGCGAACCGTCCGCTGTAAAATCCCCTTCGCACAAGTTTTGCTTTCGCAGAGCATATACATGTTGTGCGGGGGGTGATTTTTTGTATACGTTCCGGCACGAAAACGCGGATTTCGCAAAGCTGTTTACCGGTCACCGACCTTACGCCGTTGCGTACATAAAAGGCACGGCGGATTTTCCGAAGTCAAGCGGGCGCGTGTTATTTTTTCCGGCGGGCGACCGCGGCATTTTGGCGGTTGTAAATTTGCGTGGGCTTCCCCCTTGCGCGCCCGGCACAGTTTTCAAAGCAAGCCTCGCTTTTTCCGAGCAAAACGAAAAAATCGATTTTCCGCCGTTTTTTCTAATGCCCACTAAGCAAGGTAAAATTTGGTGCGCGAATTTACTTGACGCTTTCGGAATCGCCCGAATTTCGGGACACGAACTTATTTTGACGCGGCAGAAAGCTGAGGGAGCAAATTCGGAAATCATTGCCCGCGGCAAAATTCAAAAGGCTTTCGGGCAGATATAAAACGACCCGCTTCTAAAAAAAGAAGCGAGTCGTTTGCATTTGAAAGCGATTGTGCCGATTATTCACGCCGGAGCGCTTCAATCGGCGGCATTTTGGCGGCTCTTCGCGCTGGGTAAACACCGAAGATGACGCCGATTGCCGTGGAGAAGCCAATGGCAAGCAACACGGTGGAAAGTTCGACCTGTAAGGGAACGTTCATAATATAAGAGACCAACGCCGCGCCGAAAACGCCCAACAGCAAGCCTATAAGCCCGCCGATTAAGCAAAGGATAATCGACTCGGTTAAAAACTGGAACAATATCGTTGAAGTCTTCGCGCCGAGCGCTTTGCGGATACCGATTTCCCTGGTACGCTCGGTGATGGAAACCAACATGATATTCATAACGCCGATACCGCCGACAACCAACGAAATAGCGCTGACCGCCGCGATGAAGATGGTGAACACGTTAATAACCGTATCAAGCAAGTCAATGTAAGTCGCCATATTGGTGACGTTGTAGCACTCGCGGTCGACGTTGTTGTGGCGTGCATACAGCCGGTTTAAAGCGCTGTTGCCCGCGCCGTCCAAATCGTTTTCGTCCGACGCCATAATGTAAATCGTGTCGAACGAATCCTGCGAGCCCATAATCTGGGACGTCAGCGTAGACGGCACCATCAGCATGCCGCTGGAGACCTGACTGCCGCCGAGGGATTCCATGCTTTCCATCATTTTTTCGGAATCCGCGCCGAATGCGCTCGCAATATCGGTCACACCGATGATTTTAATCCGCGTGACAACATTGTTATAAGTAAAATTGACATATTCCCCGACCACATTGGACTCGCCGAACAGTTGGCGCGCGCTCGTGACGTCCAAAACGCAGACTGCGCGGCCCGCCTCATATTCCGCCTGGGTAAAATACCGGCCGTAAATGCAGTCGCCGCTCATGACATAGCGCAAATCGCTGTTGCCGCCGACAATCATGCCGATGGCGTTCTTTTCTTCGGTTGCAATTGTGCCCATGGTCATGGTGACCGGCGAAACATAATCCACCGTGTCGAGTTCTTTAATGGCTGCAATGTCTTCCGTGGTGATATAATCCGACGGCTGGGCCTTGGTCATATCCACGGTAATGTTAATCGCATTGCTGCCCATTTCACGAATCATGCCGACGATGTAATCCCGCCCGCCGTTACCGACCGTAATAACGGCAATGACCGACGCGACGCCGATAATAATGCCGAGCATGGTAAGCAGCGAACGCATTAAGTTGGTTCGGATACTGAAAATGGCAATGCGTATATTTTCTCGGATATTCAAAGCGCCACCGCCTTACGATTTGACCGCGATTTTGTCGCCGTCCTGCAAAGCGGTTTTCGGATTGAGCACAACCTGTTCGCCGAGGGAAACGCCGCTTGTCACTTCATAATAGGTGTCGGAACCGATGCCGAGCTCCACGGTGCGTTTCACAACGTTTTTTTCCTCCGGGTCATAAACGAACACACAGTTTTCGCCTTCGGAAGAGGTTACGGCTTCCACCGGAATCCGCACGACGTTTTCAAGCTTTTCGGTGTCGATTTTTACGTCGACATCAAAACCGAGCACGATTTTTTCATCGGGGTTGATAATTTTTACTTTGACCGGCGCGCTGTTGGTCGAGGACGAGGACGAACCGCCCGTCAGCGATGAGGTAATGGAACTGATATCAAAGCCGGAGGTCGAATTTGCCGTTGCGCTGACATACGTCACGACCGCGTCATAGGTTTTGTCGAGTGAAATGACCGTCGCTTTTTGACCGACCTTTAAATCCTGGAAATCATATTTCCCGACAGTGAAACTGGCGTAAAAATCGCCGTAATTTTCAACGATGATCCCGGTGCCTGTGCCGGTGTTGCTCCCCGCGGTGGTGGAGAAGATGTCCGAAAGGACGCTTGCAACATCGCTGTTGCCGGACGCCATAGACATAATCGAGGACAAATCCAAATTGTTGTTGGTTTCGGTTTTGGGTGTAAACACTTCGCCCGCGGTGAGGTTGACTTCGGTGACGATGCCGTCCGCCGTGGCTTTCCAGCCGGTTTTCAGCGAATCGACAAGCGCTTTATAGCTTTCGTATTCTTTGGACTTTTGGTCCATAACGGATTTATACAAATCGGTGATGGTGGTATCCTGCTGGGTTTCATATAATGTGCGCTGGGTTTCGAGCGCGGTTAACTGCGCCTGTTTTTGGGTAAGCTGCAGTTTTTTTGCCGCTGCGGAATTTTGCAAGGCTTCGGTTATATCGACATTGCCCGTCTGCGCACGCAGTTCGGCAATGATTTCTGAAATCTGTTCCTGTGTCATGCCGCCGGAGGCTAACTGCTGCATAATTTGCTGCACCTGCGCTTCGGTAAGTTTCGGCGTTTCGGGCAAAGAAACCTGCGCGTTTTCGGCCGCGTCAACTTCTTTTTGAAGCTGTGCCACTTCTTTTTCAACCGCGGCGATTTCGCTCTTGACGGAACTCAAATTGGTTTTCGCGTCGGAAACGCTTTTCGCGGATTTGTCGTAAGAACTTTTCGCCTTATCGTAAGCCGATTTATAAGCGGCGAGCTGGGTGTTGAGCGTTGAAACGTCAAAGGTTGCAAGCTGCTGCCCGGCGGTTACATGGTCGCCGACTTTTACGTCCACGCTCATGACGCGAACGCCGCTTGCCGCGGTGAAGGTTTCCGTGCTGCCGGATTCCACGACGCCCTGTGTATCAAACGTGGACTGAATATCGCCTTTTTCGACGGTTTGCACCTGATATTCCGGCAAATCCTCCGGCTTGAAGTTTGCGTAAATCACCGTAACAATCAGCGCAAACAGCACGATTGTAACGACGGCAACCGCCGCTTTCTTTTTTCGGGACCAGTTTTTTGTTTTCTTAAACAAATCATCACCGCTTTCAAAGTGTTTTGCCTAATTTTTCATAAAGCTAATTTTATAATATTTTCATAATTTTTGCCATATATTTTTATGAAGAAAATGTGAATAAAGCATTAACAACGAAAGGAGAAGCCATGCGGCATTTTAAATATTTGGCATTGCTTTTGGCCGTCATTTTGCTTTGCGCCTGCACAAGACAGGAAAGTATTGATATTTTTGCATTTTGCGACCGCTTCAACGCGTTTTATGACGCGGAAATTTTAAGAACGGAAACGCTGTTTCAAGAAGCGGACAACGCCCAAGAATACAACACGGAATTTACGTTTTACGTGGGGCACACCGCCCTGCTTTCCGTCACCGTGGACGAAACAGACACCGTCACGGGGTTTCAGCTGACGGTGGTTCCCGAAGACGCCGATTTCGACGAAGCCGCGAAACAGGCGTTATTTGACACCTTTGTAACGCTTATGGCAACCCTCACCGCCGCAGAAAGCACACAAGACGCACTTATTGGGGTAACGGCGGCGGGAATTTCCGCCGAAAATTTGGGATTTGCGGATTTCGGCTATGCCGGCGAATACGAAGGCCGGCAATATGCCGTATTTTCAGGCGAACAATACATTTCGTTGTTCTGTGCGGCGTTATGAGCCAAACGTACGGCTTTGACGGAAGCTTTCGAGCGCTGCAATTGCATTGGCGTAAGGGTTCTTGCGCTTTTTGCGGCGAATTTTGCGGACAAGCTCTTCCGGCGCTTTTTCGAGCAGCGGCTGTGCCGCTTTCAAAAGGGAACGAGTGATTTCTTCAAGCTCCCCTTCCGGCTCATTTTCCTTTTCTTGTGTCTCTGCGTCGTGCGCCGTAAGCAATGCGCGCATAAACTGGCGGTGGGTATAAACCGTCAGGCGCTCAAGTCCGCATTCCGCGGCATATTCTTCAAGTTCGTTTAAAACGCGGTAGCCGTATTTTGCCTGCATCAGCTTGTATTCTTTCGGGCGGAAATAATACCGTTTTCCCGAAAGCAGGCCGAACGCTTTTTTGGTGTCGAGATAGCCCATTTGCATACGCATATCGTTCATTGAGCTGTCAAATTCAAACGCTTCGCCGAGTTCTTTTGGGTCATTGGGGCGGATATAAACAAACTCCGCACAGGAAAAGTCGTCTTTATGACCGACGCCTTTCATGCCGGAAATATCCACCACAACGAACCGGTTAATCCCGCGGTCACGAAGCATGCCGATCGGGGCATTGTCGTAAATGCCGCCATCCAAATATTTTGCGCCGTCCGGGCTTTGGTTGTGAAGCCCCGGCACACGGGCGGACAGCATCAAATAATCGACCAAAAGCCCGTCTTGGATTTCGTCGAGAAATACCTCCACCGGCTTCATCGAAGAAAGCTGGAACGTGACAAGCCCGAGCGGAATGCCGGAATCGCGCACCTTTTCTTCGTCTATATACTCCGCAATCAGATTGCGCGCGGGCGTAACGTCCACACCGCCGTTGCGGATAATTTCCATAAAAATCTGGGGCAGATTGGAAAAGCTGAACAGATTTTCCGAGTCGTGCAGTTCGGCTTCGATATGAATGCCGCTTGTCACTTCGGCATTGCTCCAAAGCTCTACGGCGCGGTCGTAATCGCCCTGGGCAATCAGCGCGCCGTTAATCGCGCCGATAGACACCCCGGCAATCGCTTCAAAGGTAATTCCGAGTTCGCGAAGCGCGCGCCAAGCGCCGATTTGGTAAGCGCCTTTTGCGCCGCCGCCCGCCAAAATCAATCCATACGGTTTCATTCTATCACCTCATGTTGTAAGGTCAGCGCGCCTGCACGCTGTATTCCGGCGGCAGGGTATGCATTTGCACGCGGTTGTCGGAAAACAGCCAAAACAAAATCAAAACTGCCAAAATCAAAAATGCCGCCGCAAGCAACCAAGCCGCATATCGGTTCTTCATTTTATTCCACCACCGTGACGCCGTGTTCAACCGGCTTACAGACAAAGACCTCGCGGAAATCGCGGCGAAGCATATTCGCGCACGCTTTGGCGGAATCCTCGTCGGAAAAGAGCCCGTACACCGTCGGACCGCTCCCGCTCATCAGCGTCAAATCCGCGCCGTACCCGCGCATAATGCCTTTAATATGGGGGCGTTTGGGCACTTCCACAACCTGTTCGAAAACATTGTCTGCCTTTTCGCACATCAGCTTATAATCGCCGTGGTGCATCGCGTAAAGCATGGCGTTTTTGTCGGTGTGGCGAATCCGCGGGGCGGAATCAATCATCTTATAGGCGCTGACCGTGGAAACGCCCATATCCGGCTTGCACAAAAGCACCGTGCAATTTTTGAGCGGTCGAAGCGGTGCAATAACGCCGCCTTTGTCCATGCAAAGCGCCGTGCCGCCGATAAGAGAAAACGGCACATCCGCACCGACGCACTCACCGACGCGCGCAAGTTCTAACAGCGGCAAATCGGTTTCAAATATCGAGTTTAAGCAATACAGCACGCCCGCCGCGTCCGCACTCCCGCCGGCAAGCCCCGCCGCCATCGGGATTTTCTTTTTGATTGCAATTTCAATCCCGGGATTTTTTACCCCCGTTTTTTCAAAAAACGCCTGTGCCGCTTTATAAGCGATATTGCGCTCGTCTTTCGGGACACGTTCGTCCGCCGTGCGGATAACGATTTTCCCGGTTCCCGTCTCGGCGCGGTTCACTTCCACCGTGTCGCAGCAGTCCACCGACTGCATAATCATAAACAGGCTGTGATAGCCGTCGGGCAGCGTGCCGAGAATATCGAGCATCAAATTGATTTTTGCGGCCGCTTTAACTTTCATATAAAATCCTTTCTTTTACACCCTGAAAAAATCACTCAATCGGCATTTTCAGCGGGATTCTCTGTTGGAAGAACGTAAGTTCTTTAAAACCCGCCTGCCGCATGACGTCGTAAGCTTCGTCCATGCCCTTGCCGATGTCCTCCGCATAGTGCGCATCGGAGCCGTAGGTCACATATTCCCCGCCGAGCTCTTTAAACCGGCAGACGACGTCCGCTTCGGGCGAAAGCTTGCCGATCGGCTGACGAAGCCCCGCGGTATTGATTTCGAGTGCTTTCCCCTTTTGCGCGGTTTGGCGCAAAATTTCATCGACTTGTGTTTTATAGTCGCGCATATCTACCGATATGCCGGATTTCGCGTAAAAATAACGAAGCGGATAAGTAAGGTGCGCCAAAATATCAAAATTGCCCCAATCGAGCATTTTTAAAATTTCGTCAAAATATTCGGTCAAAAGGTCGTGCACGGACGCTTCGTCAAAACTTTCCATAAAATAGAAATCCTCGCGGCCGCGCAGGTTATGTACCGAGCCGATTACCTCATCATATTTGCGGGTATTTAAAATCTTATCGGCAAGCGCCGCGTCGTAGTGCGGCTGGCCGAGCTCAATCCCGCGCAATACCAAAACCTTGCCGCGGAAAGCAAGCTGGGCTTTGGTCATTTCAAAATATGCCTGCTGCACGCGTTTATCGTAAGATTCTTCCTTATAACTGTCCACTTCGCAGTGGTCGGTAAACGCTATGGCGCGCATGCCGTCAAACTCCGCTTTTTCACAGATAAACATTGCAGTGTGGTTGCCGTCGGGAGAATTGTCGGTGTGCACATGCAGGTCTAATTTTCTTTGATACATACTCGGTGCCCCTTCGCTTTCGGTTTCTTTCTTATCATACCATATTTTCCCGCCGCAGAATACTGTTTTTTCCGAAAATTTTAATTTCCCCTGTAATTTCTTTCAAAAGTATGCTATGATATTGGCAACATTTTCAGGGAGGACTTATTTATGCGCGCAATTATCACCGTCGTCGGGCACGATACCGTCGGCATTCTTGCGAAAATTTCCACCATGTGCGCCGAGCACAACGTCAACATTATTGAAGTGACGCAAAGCATTTTGCAGGATATGTTCTGCATGATTATGCTCGCGGACGTATCCAAGTGCAATATCCCGTTTACCGCGCTTGCGGACGAAGCCAAGGCGCTCGGAGAACAGATGAACCTTTCCGTAAACGCCATGCACGAGGATATTTTTAACTCCATGCACAGAATCTAATCCAACAAAGAGGAATTTACGGTTATGATTAACACCCACGATATACTCGAAACCATCAACATGATTCGGGAGGAAAATCTCGATATTCGCACGATTACCATGGGTATTTCCCTGTTAAGCTGTGCGGACTCGGACATTCACGCTTCCTGTGACAAGGTGTATGAAAAAATCTGCCGTCAGGCGGAGCACTTAGTGGAGACCGGCGAAAACATTGAAAAGGAATACGGCATTCCGATTATCCACAAGCGTATTGCCGTAACGCCGGTTGCCATGCTCGTAGCGGCAAGCGGCGGCGACCCGGTATTATACGCGAAAACGCTCGAAAAAGCGTCGCAGACCGTCGGGGTTAACTTCATCGGCGGTTATTCGGCGCTGGTGCAAAAAGGCTTTGCCGCCGGCGACGAAGCGCTGATTCGAAGCATTCCCGAAGCGCTCGCCGTGACCGAGCACATTTGCTCGAGCGTCAACATCGGCTCCACAAAAGCTGGCATCAATATGGACGCGGTCGCGACCATGGGCAAAATCGTCCGCGAAGCCGCAGAGGTAACCGCGGACAACGGCTGCATCGGCCCTGCAAAGTTAGTGGTCTTTTGCAACGCGCCGGAAGACAACCCGTTTATGGCGGGGGCATTCCACGGTGCGGGCGAGCCGGACTGTGTGATTAACGTCGGCGTTTCCGGCCCCGGCGTTGTGCGCGCGGCGCTGACGAAAATCCCGGACGGCAATATTACAGACGTTGCGGACACGGTTAAGAAAACCGCGTTTAAAATCACCCGCGTCGGTCAGCTTGTCGCCAAAGAAGCGGCAAAACGGCTCGGCGTGCCGTTCGGCATTGTGGACCTTTCTTTGGCGCCCACACCGGCGGTCGGCGATTCGGTTGCGCATATTTTGGAAGAAATGGGACTTGAGCAATGCGGCGCGCACGGTACGACGGCCTGTTTGGCGCTCTTGAACGACGCAGTCAAAAAAGGCGGCGTTATGGCGTCGTCACACGTCGGCGGACTTTCGGGCGCGTTCATTCCGGTTTCGGAGGACGCGGGCATGATTGCCGCCGCCGAAAACGGCACGCTTTCGATTGAAAAGCTCGAAGCGATGACCGCGGTTTGCTCTGTCGGGCTTGATATGATTATCATTCCCGGCGACACGAGCGCGGAAGTCATTTCCGGCATTATTGCGGACGAAGCCGCAATCGGCATGGTCAATTCCAAAACCACGGCGGTGCGCGTAATTCCCGCCATAGGCAAGAAAATCGGCGACACGTTAAACTTCGGCGGGCTTTTGGGCTATGGTCCTGTGATGGCGGTCAACACCGCCTCCCCGGAAAAATTCATTCACCGCGGCGGGCGGATTCCGGCCCCGATTCAAAGCCTGAAAAATTAAATAAAAAGCAAATAAAATTTAGCGGCGCAAGAAAAACTTGCGCCGCTTTTCTTTATCCGACTCTTACAGTAAAGTCGTATTCTTCATTTGGCTCCAGATACAGGGGAAGCTTACCACCCGTCGCCGGATAATCGGGGTTGATATCTTTTGCCGAAGTCACACTCCCGTCTTCCAGCACCACAAAGAAGCGAAAAGTCGAACGGGAAAGGTCCTGCCCTTCGGGAATCGGGTCAAGGTCTGACAGCTTAAACTCAATCGTTTCGGCGGGTTTGAAAGCGCTTCCGTCCGCCTTTTTGAGCAAACCGCTGCCCGTCGGGGTGGTTTCCAGCGCATATTCAAACTCCAACCCGTAAATCGGCGTTTCTAAAAGCGGGCTTATATAAAGCGTCACCCACAGGGAATCGTCCGGGTTTTCTATATCAGAACAGGCTTTTTTTGCGCGATACAAATCGTAGCTCCACGCGCGCCACGAGTAGTCATGCTCGCGAATGGCATTTAAGGCGCTTTGCAAATGATAGTTCTGTTCATAAGTCGGCGTATTCTCTAAGCGGACAAGGTCCGGCGCGGACGCGGGCAGGAGCGTATAGAGATAATTTTCGTCCAGCTGATAGCCGGTTTTCACTTCCGCTTCTTGCTCTTGAAAATAGCGGTCGACATTGTTTTTCGAGACCGTGGCGCCGAGGTGCATTAAGTTCAGCGCCAATACGAAAACAAGCACAGTAAAAATCGTGTAGCGTGTCAAAGCAAAATCCGGCTTCCAAATGTAGATGATAACACCGATTAAAACGGCAAGCATCAACGCCATTAACCAACAGACGCCGACGCGGCGAATGGTCATCGAATAAGCGTCCATATACATAAGCATTCTGTAATAAGACGAGGCAAACATCAGCGCGACGCAGGCGGAAAACACCGTCAAAAGCAGACGGACCGAAAGCGGCAGTTCCTCGTCTTCATCGCGGCGTGTGAGCACTGTGACCGCAAAAATCAGCGCAACGGTTAAAAGCGTTGCCGCGGCAATTTCAAAAAAGCCGCCTCGCGCATATTCGGCGTAGCTCACGCCTTCCGGCAAAGTGCCGAGGTTTAAGAACAGATAGCGCACCTGGAAATAGGAAAAATAGACTTCGAGCGCGATGAGCACCGCCAAAAATGCCGTAACTGCGGCGTTCGGCAAAATGCCTTTGCGCTTGCTGCCCGCTTCGGGCTGCGGGTAATCGGCATCCAGCGCAAAAAACAGCGGCAAAATGTAGACGGTCATCAAAACGCCGAGCAATATTGTACCGATAATTTTCGCTACGGGCAGGTCGTAAAAATAAAACGTTATCTTGGAAAGGCTTTGGGCAAATGCGAAATCTGCGTTACTGAAAAGCAGGGTCAAAATGATAAGAAACGGGATGGTGCAGATGAGGCCTAGAACGGTAAACAGCACCCCCTGCCCTTTTGACCCGCGGCGCGCACCTTTGAAAAGCTTTTTATACGGCACGTCAAAATTGCCGAACGTATAAGGGAACACCGCCAAAAACGCTTTGCGAATGACGCGTGCGCCGTCTTCTACGGGGTCGCTTTTGCCGGTGCAGTACATCAAGTGCAGCGGCACGACGGCAAGAAGCGTTAAAAACGTCACCGTGTTGGTTAAACTTTCCTGATTGTATATAAAACCGAGCGACAACAGGAAAATGAAAATCTGCATAGCGAGCGCTTCGCGGCTTTCCCAAAGCTTGTCAAAACCGGTAAACGCATAAAACAAGCCGTATAAAAGCACCACGCAAAACGGAAAGAAAAAGCCCGTGCCGCCGGTGTTTAAAAGTGTATTTGCCAAAAACAGACAAATGACAAGCACGCCGGCAAATAAACCGACCGCCTTGTGACCGTTGTCGGCTGTCAACACGGCTTCGCGCACACGCTTGGAAAGCGACGGGCCTTTCGGCAAATAGGCCATATAAGGCGGCACGCCGTTGGGGGGAATGGTCAGCACAGGATTTGCGACGGGATTTGCGACGGGATTTGCGACGGGATTTGCAGCGGGCGACGGTGCGCCCGGGCTATTTGTTGCTTCCGTCTGTTTTTCAGTCGTTGCAGACGGTTCTGTTTTTGCTTCTGCGGCGGGCGGCGCATCATTCCCCTTATTGGCTTCGGGAGCCTCTGCGTTTGTTTTCGCATTGCCGTTGTTCTCCGCCGGAGCCGAAGCCGGCGGCTGCATGGTTTTCTCCGTTGCTGTGTTGGCTTCCGGCATCGCTGCCGGTTGGTTATCTGTTGTATTCGGTGTTTGGGGGTTAGGTTCAAAGTTCTCCATTTTGGTTCACCTCATCTGTTTCCACATATTCCAAAATATCGGACGGCTGGCACTGCAGCGCACGGCAAATCGCATCCAGCGTGGAAAACCGGATTGCTTTTGCCTTATTGGTTTTTAAAATCGAAAGATTGGGCAGCGTAATTCCGACCTCTCTCGCAAGTTCGGTGGCGCTCATCTTCCGTTTTGCCATCATCACATCTAAATTTACGATAATTGCCATAGAAATCCCCTGTTTTCATATTCCTTATACGGTTAAATCATTTTCTTCACGAATTTCAATCGCCTTGGCGAGCAGTTGGTCGAGCACGGCGCACAACAGCGTGAAAATCAACGCGCAGCTGCCGATGAGCACGCCGACAATATAAATAATCAAACGGTCCACCTGTAAAAACACAAGCGCCAAAGTGCCGCCATAATACATAAGGGCGACTATAAGCGCGCAAACACCGGCAATCGTGAAAGCTTTTCGGTTTTTGCGGGAAAACGGGTCGCTTTGCAAAATCGAATCACAAATACGCACGCCTTGAAAAAGAGCGATATAAAACGGGACAGCCGTGCAATAAACGAAAATCAATCCAGGGATTTTTAAAAAACGTAATTCCGTGTAATAATTCGCGGCCATTTCGGCGAATTTCGGGAGCAGAAACACGGCGAACGCCAAAAGCCCTACGCCGAACAGAATTAAAACGGCTTTTAAAAAGAGCACATAATTTTTTCGCATTTTCTTTGACACCTCGTTTTCAGGTTTGGCAAAAAAGAACAGCAAAAAACTGCTGCACTTTTGCCTTTCGCCCTATTTTTAGCACAATATTTATCGTTTGTCAATAAATATTTTTTGTATTTTGATAATTTTATTCTGATTTTCGAGAAATTTTATTATTCTTTTTTTGAATATATTTTGCAAAAAATATACAAAAAGCACAAAAAAAATCTAAAATCTTGGCGAAAACTGTATTGACAAACTAAGAAAAATAGGCGATACTTGTATTGGCGAATGACGATTCACCAATATATCAGAAACGGAGTGAGCACCCATGGCATACAACCCTTATGACAATGTTTTGGCAACGGTGGAAAAAGCGGCAAAGATTCTCGGTTACACGCCGGAAGAATACGAAGCTGTGAAATACCCCGAACGTGAGCTGAGCGTTTCCGTGCCCGTTCGCATGGACGACGGCAGCGTCCGCGTTTTTCAAGGCTACCGCGTGCAGCATTCGACCGTCCGCGGCCCTGCAAAAGGCGGTATCCGCTATCACCAGAACGTCAACAAGGACGAGGTCAAAGCCCTCGCCGCTTGGATGACCTTCAAATGCGCCGTAGCTGACATTCCTTACGGCGGCGGCAAGGGCGGCGTTGTTGTTGACCCGACCAAGCTGTCCGTTGCGGAACTGCAGCGCCTGACCAGACGTTTCACGGCGATGATTGCCCCGATTATCGGGCCGGACCGCGATATTCCCGCGCCGGACGTCGGCACCAACGCAGATGTCATGGGTTGGATCATGGATACATACAGCATGTTAAACGGCCATTCGACCCCCGCGGTCGTCACCGGCAAGCCGATTCAGCTCGGCGGCAGCCAGGGGCGCGGTGAAGCAACCGGCCGCGGCGTCATGCTGAACGCTTTATATATTTGCGAAAAGATGGGCGTGGACATTCACAATGCGACCATCGCCGTGCAGGGCATGGGCAACGTTGGCAGCGTTTCCGCACGTCTTCTTTATGAAGAAGGCGCTAAGGTTGTCGCGGTCAGCGATGTTTCCGGCGGCATTTACAAAGCGGAGGGCTTAGACATTCCCGCCATTTGTCAATATCTTTCCACGCGCGGCAATCTTCTTTCCGGCTACACGGAAGACGGCATCACCCGCATTTCCAACGAAGAAGTCCTCGAAAGCGACGTTACCGTGCTGATTCCGGCGGCACTTGAAAACCAGATTAACGAGCAGAACGCCGATCGCATTCGCGCAAAGATTATCGTTGAGGGTGCAAACGGCCCGACGACGATTGAAGCGGACGATATTTTAGACAAAAAAGGCATTGTATTGGTTCCCGATATTTTGGCGAACTCCGGCGGCGTTGTTGTTTCCTATTTTGAGTGGGTACAGAACCTGCAAGCACTCGAATGGGAAGAAAAAGAAGTCAACGAAAAACTGCGCCGCAACATGGATAAAGCGTTCAACAGCGTTTATGACATTGCCAAGCAAAAAGGCGTTACGCTGCGCACGGGCGCTTACCTGATTGCCCTCAAGCGTGTGGTCGAGTCCATGCACTTCCGCGGCATTTGGCCGTAAACGAATTTCGGTTTTCTGAAATCGAATTTTATAAACTTATAAAGTCCGCCCAGAAGAAATTTAGGCGGACTTTTTGTACTTAAAATTTTATGGGCTATTTTTGTCGCATCCTCTCTTGTAAAATGTATTTAAAGACGATATACTTCATACTATGAGGTGAGGACATGTATACCAAACAACCGAAAAAGGGTTTGATTTTATACATTTTAGAAACCCTGAAAAACCATACGGACGAAATGCCCGACGAAGTGACAGCCAAAGTACGCGTAAATATCGAGGCGCATTGCCGCTGGGCGCCGTGCGGGAACGCATATTTTATTTACAAATATAGCCCTGTATGATATATTGCTTACAAATGCCGTTGCGGGAGGGTATAAATGAAAGCGGACAATATTCAATTGAAAAAAATGACGCTCGGGAATTTGTTGTTCGGGCCTGAAAAATATGCATTTGAAATTCCGGGTTACCAACGGCCGTATGAATGGAAACAAGAGCAAATTGAAAATCTTTTGGACGGGCTGACGGAAGCCTACAAAAACAAGCCGGAAGACGTTTATCTGGTCGGCACCTTACAGTTTAACAGCGCTGAAGAAACCACAAACGCAAAAACTTTAGAGGTCGTGGACGGCCACCAGAGAATTACCACTTTTTATCTTTTGCTGCGCTGCTTAGGGGAAACGCCCAAAATACAATATTATAACGCCATCAACGGAGAAAGCTCGATAGAGGTTTTGCTGCAAAAGGAACAGCGATACCGCCAAAATTACGAATACATTGAAAAATACTTTGCTGAAAACCGGGATTCTAAAATTTCTAAAACGGATTTTACCCGATTTTTAAAAGCGAATGTCCTTTTTGTATCCATTGTTCTGAAAAAAGACGCAAACGGCTCGTCTATTTCGGACGCCTTGCAAATTTTTGACGCCTTGAACACCACCGGCCTTTCGCTGGATTTCAAAGATATTTTTAAAATCCGTTTTTGCGATTATTTAAAAGGCAGCGTGCAAAACGAAGAGAAAAGTGCGGTGTTTCCGAAAATCAACCAAGCCTATAACAATGTTTTGCACCCCTTAGGCGATAATCCAAGCGCCGAAATTTATTGCCTGTCGGAAAACGATTTATTGGATACATACCGATTTTTTGTAATTAGTCAAACCGGGAAAGCACCTTACGCCTCTGCCCTCAGCGGCAGCAACAACAAATTTTTTGAGGCCTATTTTGAAGCAACGCCCTCCCCCGATTTTCAGGCACTTTCTGTTTTTTGCAGCATCGCCGACTGTATGATGCAAACACAGCAAATTCTTTTTGAGCGGGATAGCAAACCCATAAAAAGTAAAACGGAAGCCATTCGCTTCTGTGCACGGGAATTCACGTCGGAAAGCGGGTACAGCAAACTGAAAAACCTGTATTATTATTTGATTTTCATACAATGGAAAGACGGCTGCCGCGGGAAGGTCAACGAAGCGATGGTGCAAACCGCAGATGAAATCATGGACGCCGTTTGGAAATTCTGCTCGATTTACCGCTTAATATGTGCCAAGGTCATTCACGAAGTGTACAACAAAGTCGGGGAAGCTATATTTCAAAAGGATATTACCTCGATTCGAAAAAATATCAACCGGATTTTCTCAGAAAACATCCAAACGAACCTTCAAAAAGGGTGCCGAAGCTATGAGAATTTCAAACAGCTTTTGACCGAAACCGGCGATATTCGGCATTGCAACAAACAGCATTTATTTGTGAAGCTGAGCTATATTGACGATATTGATTGTCTTCTTGAGGCAAAAGAAGCCGTGACGGTATATCGTATCAAAAAAGATTTGTTTTACAGAGACAAGTGGGATTTGGATATTGAGCATATTTTAAGCCAAGCGTTGTATCCGGACGACAATTCCACACCTGTGCAAGCCATTGGGAATTTGATGTACCTGAAAAATACAACCAACCGAAGCCTCGGCGACAGGACGAAGAGAATTATCGGGGAGGGTAAACCGCCGGAGGAATCCCGCAGAATCGATTTGGAGGGGAAACGAACAAAATATGAAAACGACCGAAAGGAACTGATTTGTGTGGACGTCTTTTTAAAAACGTATCCGCAAAGAGACTTCCTTTCGGCACGCAACAAAGAAAAGTGTGCATTTTTAAAAGATTTATATCAAAATTATCCTATGCTTTTAAAAACCGAGGAGAACAGTGCACCATGATTTATGTCATTTCCGACCTGCACGGATACCCGCTTCAAAAATTTCAGGCCTTGCTGCAAAAAGCAAAATTTTCAGAATCGGATTTTCTGTATATTTTAGGAGACGTTGTGGACCGAAACGGCGACGGCGGCGTGGAAATGCTCGGCTGGCTTACCGAACAGCCGAACATACAGCTTTTGCTCGGCAACCATGAGGCGATGCTTTTGGCGTGTTCGTTTGTCTTTGATGAAATCACCGAGCAAAGCGTAAAGGCACTGACCGCCGAAAAATTTCAAATTTTAAACACGTATATGCAAAACGGCGGCGCCGTGACGCTTCAGGCGCTGCGCGCGCTTCGTAAAACCGCGCCGGGGAAAATTTCCGAGATTTTAGAATTTTTGCGCGAAGCGCCGCTGTATGAAGCCGTCACCGTCGGGGAACGGGATTTTTTGCTTGTGCACGCGGGGCTCGGTGACTTTGAACCGCGTAAAAAAATATCACAATATGACATGCACGATTTGTTGTGGTCGCGCCCGTCACTGCAAGACGAATATTTTGACGATATTCTGACGATTTTCGGTCACACGCCGACGATGTATTACGGCGAAATGTATACCGGAAAAATCCTAAAAACAAGAACGTGGATAAATATTGATGTCGGCGCCGGTTCCGGGCAGCCGCCGGTTTTGCTGCGGCTGGACGACTTGCGGGAATTTTACGCAGAAGCCTAATCGCCCAAAATTAAAAACGGCTGCGCAATAAAAAGCCGCACGGTTGATTTTCAGTCGTACGGCTTTTTTTGGTCTTTTGTTGCGTACAGCGGCGGTTCTATGATACAATAGACAAAATTCGACAGGTTTGTCTGTCTGATACACGGGGGAAAAATATGCACATTCCGAAAAGTGAAACCGGGGCGCTCGAAATTGAAATGTTTGACGCGGCGCTTCAAAATGCGCTTTTGCAAAATCCGAATTACGACGTGAACCGCTGGCTGTTTGTGCCGAACCACTATGACGAATACCGTTACATACTCGGCACGCGGGGCAAAAATCCTCTGATTTGCTACGGCATTAACCCCTCGACCGCCGCGCCGGACGATTTGGATAACACGCTCAAATCCGCCGAGCGCATTGCGCTGTTTAACGGGTTTGACAGCTTTATTATGCTTAACGTCTACGCCCAGCGCGCAACCAACCCGGACGACATGGAAAAGCATTTTAACCCCCTTTTGCACGAAGAAAATAAAAAGGCATTCCGCTATGCCCTTTCGCTTTGCGCGGGCGACCGGCCGACCGTTTGGGCAGCGTGGGGCAATATTGTGGAAAAGCGGAAGTATTTGAACCTTTGCATGCGCGAGATTATTGAAATCGGCAATCAGCATAATGTGCACTGGGTTTCCGCCGGGAAAATCTCGAAAAAAGGGCATCCGCATCACCCGTTGTATTTGCGCAAAGACAGCCCGCTCGATGATTTCGACATGGAAAGCTATATGCGCCTGTTTTGCGAGGACGAAGAAGCCAGCGCGTAAATAAGGAATATAGAAAATAAGAACCCCGCCCGTTTCATTCGAAAACCGGCGGGGTTTTTGGTGGTGTTATTGTATTATTCGGACGGCGCCGACAGCGCTTCTTTTTCCTCCGGGCGCATGGAAAAGACACAGCCGCAATAATCCTGACGGTAAAGGTCATATTCACGCGAGAGAACAATCGACTGTTTATAGCCTTCCTTCTTTTTGAAATCCGCGCGCAAAAATTTCACGCCGTATTCTTTTTCGAGTTGGATTCCGATTTCATTAAGCAACTGTGCGTTTTTGTGAGGGCTGACGCTCAAAGTTGTGGTAAAGTAGTCCGCACCGAGTTCTTTCGCTTTTCGCGCGGTCTCGCGAAGCCGCAGCCCAAAGCATTTTGTACACCGCGCGCCGCCCTCCGGCTCGCTTTCGAGTCCCTTAACCGCGTCAAAAAAGCGCTCGGGGTCATATTCGGCGGGAATCCACCGGACTTTGGTTTCGTAATTGCCGCCTTGAAAGAGCTTTTTAAACTGTTCCCCGCGTTTTTTATATTCGCTTTCAGGGTGAATGTTGGGGTTATAATAATAAACCAGCACGTCAAAGTATTGCGCGAGGACCGACAGCACATAACTGCTGCACGGCGCACAGCAGCATTGCAGCAAAAGTGTGGGCCGCGTATTTTCGGGAATTTTTTGGATTTCTTCTTCCATTTGCAGCTGAAAATTTTCTTTCAAGTGTTTTCACCGTTCTTTAAAGTTTTCTACGCTTAATGGTACTTTTTCAAAGGCGTTTTGTCAAGATTTTGCCGAAAACACAAATTCTTTTTACAAATTTTGGGATTTTTGTGAATCTGTGTTCATTTTATATTGAAATTTTTAACAATTCGTGTTATTATATTAACAATCAGCGGCAAAACACGGTGTGCGTTTTCGGCATATCGCCTTTTCTGCTCTTTGAACGAACGATTTGGAGGTAAAAAGGATGAAAGTATTCATGATCGGCGGCACCGGCCTGTTGGGCTGTGAAGCCGCAAAGGTACTCATTGAAAAAGGCCATGAGGTGAAGAGCGTTGCGTTACCGCCGCTTCCCGAAGGCGCGCCCATCCCGAAAGAAATGGAAATCATCTTCGGCGACATCAACAAGAAGTCCGACGATGAAATCCGCGAAATGCTCAAAGGCTGCGACTGCTTTATTTATGCAGCCGGCGTGGACGAAAGAGTGGAATTCCCCGCCCCCGTTTACGACGCTTACTACAAATTCAACATTGCGCCGCTTAAAAGAATCCTTCCGCTTTGCAAAGAGGCCGGTTTAAAACGCGCGGTTGTGCTCGGCTCTTATTTCAGCTGGCTTGCGAAAGACCGCAAAGACATGCCGATTTGCGAAAAGAACCCCTATATCAAGAGCAGAATCGACCAGGAAAAACTCTGTGAGAGCTTTGCGGACGAAAACTTTGACGTTTCCGTTTTGGAACTGCCCTACATATTCGGCACGCAGCCCGGCAGACGCCCGGTTTGGGTTATCTTGATTGAACAAATCGCGTTCATGGACAAATGGCCCTTCACCATGTATCCGAAGGGCGGCACCACGATGCTTACCGTGCACCAGGTCGGTCAGGCAATTGCCGGCGCGGCTGAAAAACATGTCGGCGGCTTTAAAGCATGGCGCATCGGTATGTATAATATGACTTGGAAAGAATTCCTCGCCATTGTTTACGAAGCCCGCGGTATGAAAGGCAGAAAGGTTGTCGGCGTTGCGCCCTGGATGATGAAAATGGGCATGGGCAAAGTCGTAAAAGATTACGCGGCCCGCGGCATCGACAGCGGTATGGATCCGCTTTACCTGCCCTACATCATGGACCTCAACATCTTCACTGAGCAGACCGACTGCCGTGAACTCGGCGTTACCGACGACGACATTCGCGCGGCAATCTTTGACTCGATTAAAGTCAGCGAAGACGCTTATAACGGCAAAGTGAAGCTCCTGGAAATGAAAGGCGAATAAGCTTTTAAAAAACAGCTCCGCAAAAAGCGGGGCTGTTTTTGTATTTGTATAGGAGTTGGAAGGCATGGACTTTTTCCCCGAAGGCGCGCTTCAATATGCGCTTACAAAAAACGGCGCTTACAAAGACTTGCCGTTCGGCGACTTTCCGATTTGCATAAAGGTTGCCGGCAAAATTTTCGTGCAGCTATATAACACCGAGAACCGCCGGACGATTACGCTCAAATGCACGCCGGAAAATCATATGTATTATAAATCTGCTTTGCCGGCGTATTTTACAAGGACCTATTATTGCCCCGAAGCTTTTCAGCCTTATTGGATTACGGTGCAGTATGACGAAAGTGCGGACGTGCCGGCGGATTTAACGCGCAAGCTTATCGATGACGCCTATGACGCGGTGCTGCAAAAGTTACCGAAATATAAGCGCGAAGCATTGAAGGCCGAAAAATAAAACGGACAAACAAAAACAGCTCTCTGTTTTCAAAACAGGGAGCTGTTTTATTTTGCATTTCTTTACGCGTGCAAAGTCGCGCTTAAAAAGTCTTTGAGTCTTTGATTTTTCGGGTGGTCGAAGATTTCTTCCGGCGTGCCGGCTTCGGCGATAATCCCGTCGTGCATAAAAACGACCTCGTCGGAGACTTCGCGCGCAAAACCCATTTCGTGGGTGACGATTAACATCGTTCTCCCCTCTTCCGCAAGTTTCTGAATGACGTTTAAAACCTCGCCGGTGATTTCCGGGTCGAGCGCGGAGGTGGGTTCGTCAAAGCAAAGCACTTTCGGCGAGAGCATCAACGCGCGGGCAATCGCGACGCGCTGCTGCTGACCGCCGGAAAGCTCGCAGGGATAATTTTCGAGTTTGTCCAAAAGACCGACGCTGTCAATTACCTGTTTCGCCTCTTCCTCAATCTCTTGATAACGCGCTTTTATCGCGGCGCGCGAGGCTTTCTGCGCTTTCATTTCTTCTTTCGCGAGCAGTTCTTTTGCGAGCGTCACGTTGCGAAGTACCGTATATTGCGGAAACAAATTGAACGACTGAAACACAAGACCGGTGCAAAGCTGATTTTTCCGCTTTTCGGCTTTCGAGAGTTTTTCTTTCCGCTCGGCGTCAAAGGTCACCCGGTCGCCGACGGTGATTTTGCCTTTGTCGGCGGTTTCGAGGCCGGTAATACAGCGTAAAAGCGTGGTTTTGCCGCTGCCCGACGAGCCGATAATCGAAATCACCTTGCCCTCGTCCAGCGAAAAGTCGATGCCTTTTAAGACCTCTGTATTGCCGAAGCGTTTGTAAATGCCTTTCACTTCCAATAATGCCATAGCGTTACCCTCTGAAATAACTGAGTTTCTTTTCAATATAGCCGAACAGCAAGGTCAAAAGTCCGTTAAACGCGAGGTAGAACACGCCGGTATAGAACAGCGGCCACAAAATACCCGCGGACTTAATAAATGCCTGCCCTGCCCAGATAATCTCATACACGGCGATAATACGCGCCAACGAAGTATCTTTGACAAGCGTGATAATCTCGTTGCTCATCGGCGGGACAATGCGTTTAATCACCTGTAAGAGCACGACTTTGAAAAACACCTGCGTGCGGGTCATGCCGAGCACCTGACCGGCTTCATATTGCCCTTTGGAAATGCTTTCAATCCCGCCGCGGTAAATTTCGGAGAAGTAGCAGGCGTAATTGATGACAAACGCCACAAGTGCCGCGACGAAACGGTCCATAACCGACCAAGTCGCCACCCAGGAGATTAACGCATTCGGGTTTTCGACCATTTCGGCGTTGGAAGCAAGCAAGCCGGGGCCGTAATAGATAACAATAAGCTGGAGCATCAGCGGCGTGCCGCGGATGACCCAAATCAGCGTTTTGACAAGCCATTTCAGCGGCTTGAAGCGGCTCATTGAGCCGAAGCTTAAAATCAAGCCCAGCGGCAGGGCGAAAAGCAGCGTAAGCGCGAACAGCTCAAGCGTTTTTCCGAAGCCCTCCAACAGGCTGACGGTAACCGTCCAAAACATAAACTACAACCTTTTCTTTCACAGGCAAAGTGGCAGGAAGTTTCAAAAACTTTCTGCCACCGGTTTGTGATTTAATTTTTCGAAATCTTAGATAAGGGTCAGCTGATATTTCTCGGCAAGCTGATCCATTGTGCCGTCCGCCATCAGTTCGTCGGTAATCTTGTTGATTTCTGCGACCAAGTCGGAATTCTTGCGGCAGGCGATGCCGTATTCTTCCTCTCTCAGCTGGACCTGATAGCCGTAATTTGCATAGCTGGTGCCTTCACCGGTCATGGAGTTTGCCATGGTGATGTCGATAATGCAGGCGTCGGCAGAGCCGGAGGAAACCTCCATCAGCGCTGTGGACTGGTCAAGCACCGGCGTCACGTTTTCGAAGCCCTCCTCGGCTGCAACTTCCGCACCCGCAGAGCCGTTTTCAACCGCGAACTTCAAATCTTTCATGCTGGCGGCATCGGGATACTGCGCAAGCTTGTCTTTCGCCATAACAACGACCTGCGCGTTGTGGACATAGGGGTCGGTGATGCTGGCGTTGAGTTTACCCTCATCGGTAATCGTCATGCCGTTCCAAATGCAGTCAATTGACTTTGCATCAAGTTCGGTGTATTTGTTATCCCAGTCAATGACGACGAATTCTGCTTTGACGCCGAGCTTTTCAGCGACTTTCTGCGCATATTCGGTGTCAAAGCCGGTCCACTCCGTGGAACCTTCTTCTTTATAGTTCATCGGCGCGTATTCGGTGATGCCGACGACCAGTGTGCCCTTATCTTTGATATAGGCCAAATCAGAATCGGAATTGGTAGCGTCGTTGCTGCCGCAGGCGGCAAACGTGCAGCCGATCAGCACAACGGCGAGCAGAAGACTAATGAGCTTTTTCATAAGTATTTCCTCCGTTTTATCCTGTTAAAGTGATAATGTGTTATTATAATAACGCAGGAAACTGAATTTGTCAACCTTTCTTTGTGCATCAAGCCTTCTGCCGCAGCACGACCCCATCGGGTTCGTCGTGTGACGCGAGCAGTTCACTGACCGTCACAAGCTGAAATCCGCGTTTCGTCAACTCCGGCACAAGCACCTCCACCGCGTCCGCCGTTGCGGGGAACAAATCATGCATTAACACGATGTCGCCGTCTTCCACGTTATCGAGCACGCGTTTTATTGTAATATCCTTATTTTGGTGGCTCCAGTCCATCGTGTCAATCGTCCACAGGACAATGGGTTTGTCCGTCAGGGCAAGCAAATTTTTTTCATAAATCCCGCCGGGCGGGCGCAGCAGTGTGCTTTCGTGCCCCACAACTTTTTTCAAAGCTTCGTCATCTTTTTGCAGCTGGTCGAGCACCTGCGCGTCTTTTAAGCCCCGAAGCGTTACATGGTCAAAAGTGTGGTTGCCGATTTCACAGCCGGCAGCTTCAATTTTTTGCACGGTTTCCTCGCGCCCCGAAATGCGGCTACCGACAATAAAAAAGGTCGCTTTGCCATTCACTTCTTGCAGAGCGTCCAAAATCCGGCCGGTCACGGGACCGTAAGGACCGTCGTCAAAAGTCAGCGCAACCATGGGCTTTTCGGCGGGCGCCTGGGTTTTTGTGATTTGCGCATCTGTTTCGGGCGCGGGGGCTTCTTTGCTTTTGATTGTAACCACGCCGTAAAGCAAAAACACAAGTCCTAGCAAAATCAGCAAAACGCCGAGCAGTACCGACAACAGCTTTTTCAGTCGAATTACCATAGGCAGCCTCTTTTTCAAAATCAATCTATCCCATATATATTGCGCCGCCGAAAAAGAAATGACCGCGCGCCGAAGTTTGCGGCGCACGGTCGGATTTTATATTTTGATTACCGTCTGTAAACGGTTTTGAATTTGTCGTTTTGGTGGTAGGAAAGCAGCGGGGAAATATTTTCGTGTTTCCAGACGCGGCGTTTATAGTTATTGGTGATTTTAAAGACAAGCGGCGACAGGAACAACACGCCGATGAGGTTCGGAAGCGCCATAAGCCCGTTGAAGGTGTCGGACAAATCCCACACCAACTGAACACTGGACACAGAACCGATAAACACGACCACGAGGAAAATGAATTTATAAACGGTTTTGAAGCGTTTGCCGCCGAGATATTCCGCGACGCGGCAGCCGTAAACCGACCAGCCGAGAAGCGTGGAAAAGGCGAACAGGACAAGACCGACAGAGACAATATAGCTGCCGAACCGGCCGAACACATTTTCAAAAGCATACATGGTGATATTGACGCCTTCAAGGCCGGAAACCGTGTGCGCGCCGGTGGTTAAGACGGCGAGCGCGGTCAGGGTGCAAATGACGATGGTGTCAAAGAACACTTCAAAAATACCCCAAAGCCCTTGGAGCACCGGCTCTTTGACGTCGGCGGAGGAATGCACCAAAACCGACGAGCCGAGACCCGCTTCGTTGGAAAATACGCCGCGGGCAAAGCCGTAACGCATGGCGCGTGCAATCGCATAGCCCATAACGCCGCCGGAAACCGAGCGCAGCTGAAACGCGCCGGTGAAAATTTCAGAAAGCGCCGGCAAAATATTGCGGTAGTTCGCGACAATGACCGCCAAAGCGCTGACGATATACAAAAGCGCCATAACCGGCACAAACTTTTCGGTTACGGTCACAATCCGCTTCATACCGCCGATGATAATGACCGCGGTGAGCGCGCAAACGATAATGCCGGTCACAAATTCGGGCACGTGGAAAGAACTTTGCATGGCGGTGGAAATCCCGTTAACCTGTGCAATAGAACCGATACCGAACGAGGCAAACAGGCAGAACACGCAAAACAAAATGGACAGCCATTTTTGATGGAGCCCTTTTTCTATGTAATACATCGGGCCGCCGACCCATTCCCCTTCTTCGTTTTTGTGGCGGAAATAAATGCCCAAAACGATTTCGGCGTATTTGGTCATCATGCCGAAAAAGGCAGATACCCACATCCAGAAAATTGCACCGGGACCGCCCGCGGCAATCGCCGTTGCCACACCGACAATGTTGCCCGTGCCGACTGTGGCGGCAAGCGCGGTCGCCAGCGCCTGGAACTGGGAAATTGCCTTATGGTCACTGCTTCGCACCACGCTTTTATCACGGAACACGGCAAGGATTGTATTTTTCATCGCGTAGCCGAACTTGGTAATTTGGAAAAAGCCCGTGCCGACAGTCAAATACACGCCGACCGCCAAAAGCAGCACAAGCATCGGAATGCCCCACACCACATTGTTGACCGCCGCGTTAATCTCTTCAATTTTCGCAATCAGTTCCTGCATAACAGTCCTCCGCCAAATCAATGTTCCTATTGTAACACACCGAAACGCCCAAAGGAACAAAAAAATACAGCATAGGTGTAAATTTGTAAAGAAATACAATTATTTTATCCTATGCTGTATATTTTTAAATCAAAACTTCTATGCGTCCGCTTTTTTTCGCTTGCGAAGCCACACAAAGAACGCAACGCCGCCGGCTACAACAACCACGGCTAACGGCACCGCCCACATCAAGACGCGCTCCACAGGTGTGAAATATTTGCCGGTTTCGGGCATTTGCGGCAGTCTGTAAAGTCCGTTGGCGGTCGTGTTGCTGCCGTAAGCAATCCGCAGCACGTTGACGGAATAGCCGTCTGCCGTAAACGAAAGCGAACCGTCGGCAATCTTTTGCGTTTTGGGCGCAATCGTCGTCCGGTTTTCTTCGTTGCACGCGAGAGGTGAACGGTCGGAAAGCGTGAGTACATCGGCATAATTCACCGTGCCGAAGCCGTCGAGCGAATATTCCATCGTTTTCGCTTCGCCGGTGGTATTCACAAGCTTTACATAAATCAACTCGTTTTGCCGGTCGACGGTAACCGACTGATACATCCCGTCGCTGCCGTCCGGAAGCGCCGCTTTGAGATATTCGGACCCCGTGTTGTTCATAAACAACATTTGTGTGTAATAACTCGGGGTTAAAACCGCCTTGTGCGCATTAAACCAAATTAAGTTAATCGTCCATTCCTGCGCATTGATTTTCGCAAGCAGCGGCGCGTAAGACGCCATGGTGACAATGTCGCCGTTGCGTTCAAGGCTTGTCATGTAAGCCGCTTCGCTGAGCGCAGCTTTTAAGTTAGACTTGGTTTGAATCGTGCCGACGCCCGTGGAGGTCGCGGCATATTCGCCGAGGAACACCTTCGGCCCGTTGCGGTCATAGTCGTCATAGCGGTTCAAGTTATCGAGATACCAGGTGTCGTCCTGATAATAATGCTCGTCCACGACCGTGTCCGCGTATTGCTCGGAAAGGATATTCCAGGAAGCATCAAACTGTTCTCCTTCGCTGACAGGGCCGGCGGAAGTAATAATTGTAATATCGGGATAAACTTTTTCTATCGCTTCTTTGAGTGCTTGTAAATTGCGGAAATAAACGTCACCCCAGTTTTCATTGCCGAGGCCGAGATATTTAAGTCCGAACGGCGCGGGGTGCCCGTTTTCCACGCGTTTTGCGCCCCATTCGGTATTTGTATCGCCGTTGGCGTATTCAATCAAGTCGAGCACGTCTTGGACGTAGCTGTCCCATTCCGGTGTGCCGGGGCGATACGCGATTGTGTCAAGATACGCCTGCCACTCATCTTCGGTAAGTTCGCCCATTTGATATTTTGCATATTGCTCATCATAACCGCTTCGCGGCTGACAAATAAGCCCGACGTTTAAAATCGGCACCGGCTCGGCGCCTAAATCCTCACAAAGCTGGAAGTATTCGTGATAACCGACGGAAAAGCTGTTGTTGTAATCAATGACATCGTTTTGCCAAAGGTTATAAGTTTGCTTTCTTTCTTCCAGCGGACCGATTGTATTTTTCCAGTTGTAATTGTTTTCGAGGCTGTCCCCTTCCGCGACGCAGCCGCCGGGGAAGCGCACAAACGCCGGGTGCAAGTTATAAAGCGCGTCATACAAATCCTGCCGGAGCGTTGTGTATTTCCAAGAGGCGGATTTGTACCCGTGGCTTGCGCAGGGATACAGCGTGACAAAGTCCAAGGAGGCGGGGCCGGACTCAAACTCCAACACCAACGCGCCCAATTCGGTAGTCGCAGCCGTTAAAACGGAGCCAAATTTCTGCCAATTTTCGTCCACCGACACGCGGAACGTGTTGGTGTCGGAAATTTTTTCACCGTTTTTATTGACCAAATACACGTTTAACGTGGTATGGGTATTTTTTAACCACACAGAAAACTCATAGGTTTCGCCGGCGGAAATCCCCATTCCAGGATTTTTGGCGCTTTTTTCGTTAACGTCATAGGTCTTATAGTCATAATATTCGCAAAAGCCGAGGTTTTTCACCGTCAGCTTATCGCTTCCGGAAATCGTGATAAACGAAGGGTTGTTCGCGTTCATGCCGCCTTCGGTTTCACGCGTATAGCCGCCGGAAAATTCCCAACCGGAAAGGTCCTGGTCTTTGTAAAGATATTCAAAGGAATTATTGCGGACCAGGTTCGCGTTCAAGCCGCCTTCAACCGCATTGTTAATATCCTCAATAAAAATACCGTACATATTGGGGTTTATCGTGTGGCTGGCTGCGCTTTCGGAAAGCACAACCTCTTTGGCTTCCGCCTTCGCGCTGACGCCGATGCTCAACGCCCCGAAAAGCAAAATGACAGCCAACAAAACAGCAATACATTTTTTCTGCATGACACACACCCCTTGACACGGTTTCTATTCCATTATATTACCATAGCAAAGGTGCCGGCGCAAGCGATTTTCGGGAAAAGCTGAAAGAAAATCAAAAGATTTTCAGGCGGTTGCTTTTTAAAAGCGGTTGAAGAAATCAAGAATCCATGATACACTTTTTCCCGGTGATGAAAATGTTGAAAATTCCCGATTTCCCGATGCCGCAAAACAGGCTTAAAACCCGAATCCGGGAAAAGCTTCTGGATGCATTTGACGTGAACTATGCAGTTTCGGAAATTCGCATTGAAACGACGGAAGATTTTGAAAAAGCGCTTTATATGCCGTTTGCAAAAGGGGAAAAAATCTATTACCGCGGGGAACGGATTTCGACGCCGACGCGCAGGCTTGTGCCGACTCTTTTGCGCGAAAGCGAATTGTTTGCGCCGAAAGACACCCGGCCGATTTTTGAAATCAACTGTCAAAGCCTATTGGATTTTTATTGCTCGAAACCGGCGTTTCAAGCCGTCTACGAAACGCTTTACGGCAAAGTGCAAAAAGAAAACCTGTACCCCATGCTTGCGTTTGCCCAGCACTATTTGGATTTAAGTCCGTTTATTGACTTTACCAAAAGCTTATTTGTGGCGCTGTCTTTTGCCATGAAAGGGCGGGAAAGCTTTGAGGACGACATTGTGGTTTACACCGCGTTTGACATCGGCGACGACGACACGACCGAAAGCACGGACGAAGTCAACCGCTGGCTTGAAAATTACAGCGTTCAGGTTGTCAGGGTCGATGTGGAAAACGAACTTCGCAAGCGAAAAGAGGCCTTTAAAAATGGTGAAATTCCGCGCCCTGAGGCTGTCCGACAAGATTTAAAAGCCTTAGAAGAGATTGCCGAACGCATGACACCCGAAGCAAAACTCATTGACATTCCCACCAACGATTTGATGAAATACCAACAAGGTGTATTTTTGCTTTTAAACCATTTCAGTTTAGTGGATTCCAAATATCTGACAAAATCCGTACGGCAAAGCTTTGTGATTAACAAATATGTGCTAAGCCGCGACATTTGCCCGCAGCTGCAAAAATTCATTTTGGAAAAAGCGCCGCAATACCGTTACGAATGCCTGTTGGATATTGCCCGCGCGGTTCGCGACGACCGGTAGCGAGACAACAAAAGTCTTGTCACCATATCAAAACTATGATAGAATACTGTTGAATTTGTAAAAGCGAGGGAAATTTATGTTATTTTATGTATGCGGAGCGCTTGCCGGGCTTTTCACCGGCGTGCTCAATATTCTGTTTTTCTGCCGCAAAAAACGGGTGGGAACTTGCATTCACCTGTTGGTGCGGGACGCCGTATTTGTAAATTTGGTTTCGCTGGCACTGATGAAATATCTGCTGCGTATTCCGAATGTTTTTTCGCCGGAGCTGCACGGACCTTATTATCCGCTGAAGTTTTTTGCTCTGACGCTTTCTCTAGGGCTTGTCTTCCTGTTTGTCGAAGGTGTCTTAGATGGGTTCTTTGTATTTGAGCGCACCGCTCCGCGGCACCAAGGCAGAGCACGGGTCGTTCGAATCCTTTCCATCGTGTTGTTTTTGTTAGGCTGTGCGACCTTGACTGCGACGTTTTGGGCCAAAAACACGATTGGTGACTTAACACCGGATCAGATGCTGATTAACCTTTTATCCCCAGTTGCGGGAACCGGAGAAGATGTCGCTGCGACCATTTTAGAAGGACCCGTTTTTCAGACGATGCTTATGGTTGCCGTTTTCTGCTTATTTGCGTTGTCGCCGAGAAAAATTTTATATCAAGGCAACAAAAAATTACGCACGGTGCTTTCAGAGTTCGCGCGCCGGATACTTTGCCTGGTTTTGGGGGTTGCCATGCTTGCAGGCAGTTTAACCTTCGGCATTTATAAATTCAACTTAACACAACTGTATGATGCATATGCCAATGATTCCACATATATAGAAGAACATTATGCGGACACAACCACCGTGCCGATGCGCTTCCCGGAGAAAAAGCGCAATCTGATTCATATTTATCTGGAGTCAATGGAAAATACATATGCTTCAAAAGACCTCGGCGGATATATGGAAGAAAATTTGATTCCGGAACTGGTTGAACTTTCGAAAGAGGGCGTCAGCTTTTCAAACCGTTCTGCGGGTCAGTTGGGCGGGCCTATCCCTTCCACCGGCGGGACCTGGTCAGTCGCTTCTATGATTAACATGGAAACCGGTTTGCCCATGAAGGTTCCGATGGACGGGAACTCATACGGCACCCCCGGCAATTTTTATCCGGGCGCAACAGCTCTTGGTGACATTTTAGAACAACAAGGCTATGAGCAGACGCTTATGATTGGCGCGGGTGCAGAATTCGGCGGACTATCATATTATTATACGCTGCACGGCAAATTCAATATTTTGGACTATAACGCTGCGGTAAAAAACGGTTGGATTCCGGAAGATTACCTGGTTTGGTGGGGTTTTGAAGATAAAAAACTTTACAGCTTTGCCAAAGACGAATTGACACGGCTTTCCAACACCGGAAAACCGTTCCATTTCGTCATGGAGACCGCCGACACCCACTTCCCGGACGGGTATTTGGAAGCGGACGCCCCGACGCCTTATGACAGCCAGTATGCCAACGTCATTGCTTACAGTACGAAACAAACGGTAGAGTTCGTTCGCTGGATTCAGCAGCAGCCGTTTTATGAAAACACGACGATTGTGCTTATCGGCGACCATTTAAGCATGGACAAAAACTTCTTTAAAGATTTTGACCCGAGCTATCAGAGAACAACCTTCAATTTGATTTTGAATCCTGCGCCCACGGTGGCGGACACGCCTGCACAATATTACAACGACCGGACTTGGGCGGTGTTTGACATGTTCCCCACCATTCTCACAAGTATGGGGGTTGAGATTGAAGGCAATCGTTTGGGGCTCGGCACCAACCTGTTCTCCGGCGAAAAAACCTTGTTTGAGCAAGACGGCGTTGCTTACGTTAACGAGGAATTGAACAACCGAAGCAATTTCTTTAACAAGCATATCCTGCTCAGCCGCTACAAGCCTTACGAGGGGAAAAACATTACCACCTATTGATTTTCTGTAAACGGAAACAAGAGCGATGCGTGTGCACCGCTCTTGTTTTTTTACATTTCTGAATTTTTTTCGAGAATCCGAAAAATTGTTATTGATTTTTTTGAACGAATCCGTTATAATAGACAAGCATTTCAAAACACTTGCCGGTGTGATGGAATTGGCAGACGTGCTGGACTCAAAATCCAGTGGTAGCGATACCGTACCGGTTCGACCCCGGTCACCGGCACCAGCGAAAGAAACCTTGATTCTGCTTGCTTTTTGTAGATGTCAGGGTTTCTTTTCTTTTTCTTGAAAAGTACCGCAACGCGTGATTTCTAACACTTTTTCTAACATGGTTAGAGTAAGTCTGACATGGAGGCTGCGATATTATTTTTCCGTCTGACATCCAAATGCGAATAGATATTTGCCGTTGTGCTGAAATCCGAATGACCGAGCCATTCTTGAATATCTTTCATGGAAAAGCCTTTCGCGACAAGCAAACTTGCACAAGTGTGCCTTAAATCGTGAAATCGAATAATAGGCAAGTCGTACTTTTGCAGTAGTTGCTTGAATTTATGCGTGATGTAGTTGGGGGCGTATGGTGTTCCGTTTTCCCACTTGAATATGTAATCATTACAAACATATTCGCTGCCAAACAATTCCGCATTTTTGCTTTCGGCTTCCTTGAGAGTAAGCAAGATTTGCCGCACTTCGTTTGTTATGGGATATGTGCGAAAGCTGGAAGCGTTTTTTGTGCTGTCTTTCTCCACAATCTCGCTAAACTGCACGACAGTGTGTTTAATGGACAGAGTATTGTTTTCAAAGCTTACGCTGTCCCATTTCAGCCCAAGAACTTCGCTTCGCCGCAAACCGTAAACGACTGTGAAATAAATGAGGGGATACAGGGATTCATCTTTTATGCATTTCAGCAAGTGGCTGATTTGACTTGCCGTGTAAAAATTTGCATTGAATTTCTGTATCTTCGGCAAGATAACAAATTCACTTGGGTTTGTTGTGATATATCCGCATTTTACAGCTTCTTTTAATGCCTGTTTAATGATAACAATATGCGACTTGACGCTTTTTGCAGACAGACCGCCGTTTCCGTCGCTGCGTCCGTTTGCGCTTTTATCGTCAATATAGTCTTGTATATCCTTGCGGCTTAAATCACGCAATTTGACTGCTTTCGGCTTGAAATAAGGCTCGATGTGCGCACGAACAATCGTTTTATACCCTTGATAGGTTACTTCGTCTATGCTCGCTCTTTTCGCTTCCAGCCAGCGCTGCACAAACTCACTGAACAAAATATCGGATAATAGGATATTTCCTTTCACCTCATACGCTTTGATTTCATTGCGCAAAATCTGCTCAGCTTTTCGCTTGTTGCCTTTGACTTCCAATCCCGTAGAAATCCACTTTTGTTTGCGTTTACCATTGGCGTCGATAAGATTTATGACGGCATAATATTTGCCGTTTTTAATTTGCAGGCTTCCTGTCATGGTAACTCCTTTCTTTTGAAACCTGTCATTGCTGCCTGTTTCATAGTTTATCTGTTTTGATTGATAAAATCAATTAGAAAAGATTTCGGAATGATATATTTCTTTCCAATTTTAATACATTGCAGTATGCCAGATTGAAGTAATTTGTAAACGGAATTTTTTCCGAGGTGTAAAGCGGTGCAAACTTCATTGACCGTTAAAACATCTTTGAAACTTTCAAACATAACGCACCGCCCTCATGGAAGCAAATAGCTGTCAACGATTTCTTCAATCTGTTCAACTTCGTTTGTTTCAAAAAAAGGTGCGTTGCGGGTAAACTGCGTTATTTTGTTAATACGCCGAACCAGCGCGTTCCATGATTCGGAATCTTCCACTTGAATATTCGGGTATTGTTTTGACAGCGGTATGTTACTTACAATGAATACCTTGTCATAGCAAGCGATTTTGTCTGCGTATCTTGCGGGCAGGCGACATGGATAAATATCAAGATATTGCAGCATGTCACCAAACGGTAGAGAACTACGAAATTCATCTAACAATAGTACAGGTTCGCCATTATACCTGTCAAATGGGTGCTCATAGTTTGTAACTTTATATACGTTTGCATATCCGAACGAGTCCATAACAAAACGGGTTTTTCCCGTTCCAGTTTCGCCATAAATATAGTAAACTTGTACGTTACGCCGTTCTGTGTTATATTTTTCTTCTAATAGGGTTTGTCGCGCTTTTTCAACATGCGATAGCTTCGTAAAACAACTTGGAAAACGGCGCATAATATCCGCATCTGAATAGCCGTCCTCTATCATTTGCAAGACTTGTTCCGAGACCTTTTCATTTTTTGCTGCTTTATCTAAGGGCATTTTACCGTACTCTTCAAAAGTTTCAATATGGTTTGTCTCTTTCTTGTCTGAATCCAAATACTTGCCCTCTTTGCGGATATAATCGCGGTTTTCCTGCGAACTGCCGCGAGCAGCTTCTATGTGTGCTTCTGCAAAGCGTTTTTTCATTACAGAAAAGTGCACGGCATTTGCATAGCAAACATAAATATGCGTGTGGAATGTGCCGTTTTCGCCTGTTTCATCGCACAAACAATAATAAACAGTATTGCTGCCGTCAAGAATGGAACGTATCTTTTCATGCGAATATCCTTTTTCGGCAGGGTTGTTGATGGTCAACTGATATTTTCTTGACCGTGTGTCTTTTGCCTGTAGCAAAGGTTCACCACCTTCTTCTAAATTTGTTTGCATAAACTCTCCTTTCTGCTGTGACACAATTACACAAGTTATGCAAAAGGGTAATACTAACCTTTTGCAATAGAAGCGTGCGCGGCGCCCGCAAAGCGGGTGCCCCGCGCAACGCCCAACCGCCCAATCGCACAGCTTGAACAAATTTGTTGTGTATAACAACACAACTATAATACAGCAGAACAGCATACTTGTCAACACAAAAATTGCGAATTACAACTTTTTTGTACTAAAATTTTGAAAAAGCATTGATTCTTTATGAAAATTATTGTATCATTTTGTTTGGGTGATACTATGCGATATGACGCTCTCATTAAATACAAAGGCAACGAATTGAAAATTAAAGTGCAGCAAAAAGCCCTTGGCAGCACGTTTACTTTGCCTGATTTCATAAAGACGGTACGGCTTGAAAATAATAAGACCATTGAATATGTGCATTTTGTGCTTGACTGGCCTACTAAAGACATCTGCGATTATGAGGAGGGTGCGCAAGACATACCACAAAAGTTTTTAAGCCTTTTTGCCTACCATTTTCATCTGCCGCAAAAGCTAAAACATCTTGGAATCATTGAAGAACAAGAGAACAAAAAGAAACTCATTGCGCGACTAAAGCAACTGCGATTGGAAAATGAAACACCGCAGGTCATTGTAGCCGCAGAGCTGGGAATTGCACGTTCGACATATGCTTGTTATGAAGCAGGAAAAAATGACCCAGATATTTATATTCTTTGGAAATTAGCAGATATATATGGTATTTCTTTGGACAGTTTAGTTGGTAGAGATTATAAAGAAAAAGAAAAGCAGTTAGATGAATAAATATTTTTCGCTCGCCGCTGGGCAGAGGGTGCGCCAAAATGGCGCACCCTCGCTTTTTAGCGTGGTCGAACCTAAGCGGTGACCGCAGCAAAAATCCTGTCAAGGGCAAGCGTTGTGCTTCGCACCCTTGACAGGATTTTTTACGCCCGCAGGCAGTGACAGCAAT
>DVGI01000008.1 GCA_018712805.1 Candidatus Fimenecus excrementavium
AAACACCGTTGTAGTTGTACCAGCTGGGGTCCATTCTGGTGCGCAGGTGGGTGAGTTCCATGCGGTAGAACGGGGAATTGTCATATTCATCGAGTCTTGCTTTCAGCGTGCGGAACGATTCATAGTCCTCGGTATAATGTGTTTTGGACTGGTTCATGGAGTATTTGTTGGTGTTGGAAAGCGCAATTTCCGAAACTGACGCGCAAAGCAAAAGCACTGCGAGTACCGAAGTCTGAAAACGTTTATCTTTATAGAGATATAAAATAACCGTGTAGCCGACGGCAAAAGCCAGCGTCAAGATTAAAGAAATATCATCAACATTTTTGGAAGTAATCTTTTCAACAAGAACGGCAAACGCAACCACGCCGATGCCGGAGGCAAGAATTTTGCTTGCCGGAATCGAACGGATGTTAATAAACGTTTTATAGGCCATTCGCAGCAGGATAAACGAATACATGAACGAGAAGCGATAGGGCAAATCGTTCGGAAAATGGAACCCGTGCCAAAAGAAATTAAGGTAATTGATTGCAAAGCTGAAATACAAAACGCCGAGCAAGCAGATGTGCGCGATTTTTTCACGAACCGGGATTTTTTGGCAGAACAAATAAAGCGGCACTAAAATAAGCGTGGCAATCCCGCAGTAGACATTCGGCAAAACGTCTGTGCCGCTGCTTCGAATTGTGGGTTCTGTCGCAGCAAAATGATTGGCAAGAAAATCAAATACTGCAAAATATTTTTTATATTCGGTCGGTGCAGTTCCGGAAGTTGCAGAGCTGGAAGAAAGCACCTCAATGAGCGGGAACATTAAAAAGGCAACCAAGCCGACTGCTATCACCGAATAGAAAGCGAATTTCCAGCCGGAGGAAAAGAAAACGGAATTGCGAAGTTTTTTGAAAACGGACGTTTTTTGCGTCGGGTCAACCGGCGTAAATGTTTTGGTAAGCGGATAGTTGGAAAAATAATAGGTGAGGAAATACAAAACCGAAAAGACACAAACCATATAAGCCATATAGTAGTTTGTGACAAAGGTCAGCATCAGGGCGATGCAGTAAAGCCCGGGCCGGCCTTTTTTTATGATTTTTTCAATTCCCAAAATGACAAGCGGGAACAAATACATTGCGTCCATCCACATGACGTTCCAATAATACGCCACGAAATAGCCGCAAAACGCGTAAAGCACACCGAACGCCGCGGTAGCCGCATTGTTTTTCCCGATGGAGCTTTTCAGGTAATAGGTAAATGAGCAAGCGGAAAGGACGGCTTTGAGCAAAATCAGGCAGGAAATGGCTTCCGTAATGTTTTCGTGTCCGAACACGACAACGATTAAGGAAAGAGGACTGGAAAGATAATTTAAGAAATTGCCGAGGAAGCTGCTGCCGAGCCCGGAATTCCAGGAATACAAAAACGAGCCGCCGGAGGTAATTCGGTCGTAAAGTTCGGCAAACAAAGGCCCGTATTGGTGATAAAGGTCCATTCTCAAAATGGTCATATCGCCGAACGGAATCAAATCATAACAATAGAAAACAAGCAGCATCACGCCCAGCGCGCACACGCCGGAAAGCAGCACAAACTTGTTTCGGTTGAAAAACGTATCCTTTTTCTTTTGTTTCAATTTTTCCATAAACATTTCCTTTTTTATAACACTTAAATTGGGTTGGCACATTTGAATGTATTATAGCATAGCGCCTTTACAGTTTCAAGAAATATGTTGTTCTATTTTCGGACAAGTAACCATATATTGAATTGAGGTGAACAGCAATGGAAACGCCTGAATTGAAAAACATAAAAGAAATTACCGCGCTGTTTTCAGAAGCGCTGCGCGCCGTTATTTTATGCGCTTCCCCGCAACTGCTCGAATCCCTTTCGGAAATCCGGCTTCGTGCGGGAATGCCGGTGGTTTTTGTCACGCCGAAGCAGACCTGTTTTTTACAAAAAAGCGGACGAACAACCTGCCTGTTTTCTGAAAATCTCCTGACCGTTTCTCAAACGGAAATTCAGGATATTGTGTCGCGTGCCTGTGGGTATTCCGTGCACAGCCACCAAGAGGATTTTCAAAACGGTTTTTTAACTCTTCCGGGCGGGCACAGAATCGGCCTTTGCGGAACTGCCGTAACACAAAGCGGAAAGCTTTCTACGCTTCGTAATATAACGGCTCTGAATATTCGTCTCGCCCGGCAAATACCGGGTGCAGCAACAGATGTACTTCGTGCCTGTTTTCAGGCGGGGCTTCAAAATATTTTGATTGCCGGGCCCCCGATGTCCGGGAAAACAACCGTATTGCGCGATTTAATTCGCAGTATTTCCAACGGTTACACCGGAAAAATGGTAACCTGCACCGTCGTGGACGAGCGCGGCGAACTGTTTATGAGCAATACGGAAGCGACCGGGTATGTGCTCGGCTGCAACACCGATGTGCTTTCGTACTATCAAAAAAGTGACGGAATTCGCCTTGCCGTTCGCGCCCTCGCGCCGCAAATGATATTTTGCGACGAAATCGGCTCTAAAGAAGATGCAGATGCGATTTTAGAGGGCATTCGCTGCGGTGTGCATTTTGCCGTCACCGCGCACGCCGGGTCGTTTTCCGAACTATCCAAACGCAGTCAAATCAAGACATTGCTTTCCGAAAACGCCGTGGACAGCGTCGTCATGCTCGGAAGTGGCGAAAAGGTGGGAAAGATTGAAAAAATCATGAAGGTCGGTGAACCCAATGGTCAAGGGAATCGGGATACTGCTCATTCTTGCGACGACTACGCTGACCGGCAGGTACTTTTCCGTCCGGGCGCATAGACGTGTACAAGAGCTTGAAACATTTACACAGCTGTTTTCTTCCATTCGTGCGCAAATCGCTTACACGCTCACGCCGACGCTTGAGCTGCTTTACAATTTACAGGAAGATTTAGAGTTTAAAAGTTTTCGGTTTTTAAAGCAATTGTGCGACCGTTTAGAGGCTGGAGCGCCGCTGCAATCTGCGTGGGAACAGTCGGTTGCTGCTTATAAGACCGGCTCAGCGCTTCACGCGGAGGACTTACAATATATCATGGCTTTTTGTTCGGCGTTCGGAAGTACGGACAAGGACGGCCAGCAGGCGAATTGTGCATATTACATCGACCGTTTGACAGAGACAAAAAAAGCCGTGCAAAGCCGCCTTCCGAACACATCAAAACTTTGCACTTCGCTCGGTGTGCTTACCGGCCTTTTTCTCGGTATTCTGCTTTTGTAAAACGCGGAGGGATTATGGAAATCGAATTGGTTTTTAAAATTGCCGCCATCGGCATTATTGTGGCGGTTTTAAATCAGATATTGTCAAAATCCGGGCGGGATGAATACGCCATGCTTACCGTTTTGACTGGGATTGTTGTAATCGCCGTCATGCTTGTGCCGCAGCTTGACACCCTATACGACATAATGCAAACCATTTTTGATATGTAGATATGTTAAAAATTTTTCTGATTGCTTTCGTTGCACTGGCAGCTATTGTACTTTTAAAACAAATTAAACCGGAATTTGCACTCCTTTTGAAATTTGCGGTGCTTTTGCTGCTTGGATTTTTGGTTTTTTCCGAGGTAAGCGACGCGGTTTCTGAAATTTTTTCGTTCGGGGAACGTGTTTCGATTGACAGCGAAATGCTTAAAATACTGCTTAAAGCGCTCGGGCTTTGTTTAGTCGCGCAAATCGCTTCGGACGTCTGCAAAGACTGCGGCGAATCCGCACTTTCCACAAGCGTTGAACTTGTCGGAAAGCTGAGCATTGTGCTGATGGCATTACCTGTAGCCGCACAGCTGATTGAAATCAGTTTGGGATGGATAAACGCATGAACCGAAAATTGAAATGGATTTTTGTGCCGGTTTTTATTGTCTTTTTGCTTTGTATGTTTACATATACCTGTTTTGCGGAAGACAGCAGCGAAAGCGGCGTTACAGAACAAGCGCAGGCGGTATTTTCAGAGCTTCTTTCTTCGCTTGAAGAAGAAACCAAGGAGGCACTCTCTGAAATTGGAATCGACGATGCTGACTACACACAGCTTTTGTCTCTTTCTCCGAAACGCGTAGTAGACGCTATTTTAGAGCTGATTACCGGCAAAATGTCGGAAAAATTAAAAGCCGTCGGCTTCGTTTGTGCGCTTTTGGTTTTGAGTGCTGTGTTAGAGGGCTTTGCGCAGCCCGGTTCGACGATGCACAGCGTGTTTTCCGTATTTACGACATTATTGATTGTTGTATCTCTTTTGCTTCCGGTTTCGGAAAGCTTGGTGCAGGCATTTTCCGCCATGGAGTTAAGTTCTAATTATCTTTTAGCTTACATTCCGGCATTTGCCGGTGTAATTTCTATGAGCGGAAAGCCACTTTCCTCCGCCGCTTACAGCTCCGTGATGATAGGCCTTTCCAACCTGTTGGCACAATGTAACGTTAAAGTATTTTTGCCGGTCGTGCAGGTGTTTTTTTCGCTCAATATCGCTTCTTCCGTTCAGCCGAAATATGCCTTTAACAGCTTGGTTGCTTTTTTCAAAAAGGCAGTTACCGTTCTTTTAGGCTTCTCGGCGACGATATTTACAGGACTTCTCGCCATTAAAGGCTCGCTCGCTTCCGCCGGGGATTCCGTCGCGGTGCGCGGTGTGAAAATGCTGGTGGGAAGTGCCGTGCCGGTAGTCGGTTCTGCATTAAGCGATGCTTACACGTCTGTGCTCGGAAGCATTACGCTTATTCAAAACGCGGTCGGTATTTTCGGGATAGTTGTATTTGCTTTAATGCATGTACCGGTGATTTTAGATTTATTGCTTTGGTACCTTGCGTTGTCTTTTACGGCAAGCGTCAGTGAGGCGCTCGGGCAAAAACAGGCGGCAACGCTTTTAAACGGGATTGCTTCGACAGTGTCGCTTGTCAATACACTGGTTATTTTTACCGCATTTATACTTATAATTTCCACGGGCATTATGCTGAATTTTAAAAACTGAGGCCGTATATGGAAAATTTGAAAACTTGGGCGGCAACGCTGATTGTCTTTTCCGTAATTATTTTGCTTTACAGAATGCTTTTCCCGAAAGGCAACATTCAAAAAGCAGGGGAGACGGTAATTGCACTTCTTATGGTTTTTTTAATGATAAGACCTGTTTTTGCACTTCTTTCAAATGAAAATGGAAAACTTGACGATTTTGCCGACTATGATTTTTTTACACAAAGCGAAGACACACAGGAAAACAAGGTCTTAGAAGACACGATTCAAAACCAACTTACTTCCAACGGGATTTCGGTTGAAAGTGTTTCGGTGGACGCAAGTCTGGACGCGGAAAACTATTTGGTGATTCGCAGTGTAGAAATTACTGCGCCGGATTCCGAAGACGAACAGGCTATATACGATTGCTTGCAGGCAGCGTATCAAATTCCAAAGGAAATTATATCTATCCGCAAGGAGTAGCTATGAAGTTCTTATCTGATTTTAAAGAAAAATTGAAAGGCGAAAAAAAGCTGTTTATTTTGGTTGCACTTGGACTTCTCGGTATCTTGCTGATTTTCGGGTCTGAGTTTATCAAAAGTCCAGTAAAAGCGGAAACACAGCAACAAGAAACGGATACGCAAAGCGATTATTGCGACACATTAGAAGAAAAACTTAAAGCTGTGCTTTCCAAAACCGAGGGCACCGGTCGGGTAGAAGTTATGATAACGCTGCAAAGCTCCGATGAAAAAATTTATGCGACCGACGAAAAGACGAACTATAAAAGCTCCGATTCCGTCACCGAACGCACCTATGACGAACAGTATGTTTTATCAGACAGCAACAGTGACGACGGCGGTATCGTTTTAAAAACTAATGCGCCGGAAATTAAAGGCGTGATTGTTGTCTGCGACGGGGGAGACAATTCCGCTGTCGCTAACCAAATCACAAACGCGGTTTGCGCCTCACTCGGCATTCAGTCAAATTGCGTCAGTGTATTAAAAATGAAATCCGGGGAGGAATAATCATGTCAAAAACCATTTCAAAAAAGCAAATCATTTTTACGGGACTTCTCATTGCGCTTTGCGCCGCCGTATATGTCAACTGGTATTACACAAAGCCCATGAGTGAAGTAAAAGACGGTGTTCAAAAAGAAACCACCGAAGCGCAAAATCTCGGAGAAGCACAATATGTAAACGCGACGGAAGCGGGCGATTATTTTGAGTCCGCAAAGCTCAACCGCTCTAAAGCGCACGCCGACGCACAGGACGCACTAAACAAAGTGATTGAAAGCGACAGCGCCGATGAAGAAAGCAAAGCGCAGGCACGTGAAAAACTGAATGCACTCGCGCAAAGCATACAAAATGAGGCGGATATTGAAAATTTAATTACCGCGAAAACCGGCGGCAAGGTGCTTGTCAGCATCGGTGACACTGTGGAAGTTATTTTGGAAAAAGGGACTTTGAACGACACAACCGCTTTGCAAATTAAGGAAATCGTTGTGAATAAAACACAAATTTCTGCGGAAAAAATTACATTAGTTGAAGCAAAATAGTTGTGTATTTTCTCGTTTGTGGTATAATAGGGAAAAGAAAGGTAGGTTTTCCCTATGAATCAAAACGAGAGAACTGCCGAAAGCGGCGGAATTTTTATTTCCAATGATGTGATTGCGTCCATTGCAATCAACGCGGCCAAAGACGTTGACGGTGTCAGCGGATTCGCTTCTAAAACGCCGGGAATCAATTCGGCAACAAACCCGAAAGACGGGGCGTTAAAGTCGGTGCGGGTTGTTTCTTTGGACAACGAAATCAAAATTCAGATTTATATCCGCGTCAAAAGCGGCGTAAATATTCAAACGGTCAGTATGGCGATTCAGCGCAGTATTAAAAACGCAGTGCAGGGCATGACCGGTAAAGTAGTATCCAAGGTCAATGTCTCCGTGCAGGGAATTGATTTTGACGCACCTACGCAACTGAAGGCAAATTCCTAAATAAAAGCTCTCCGTCAATTTTCGGCGGGGGGCTGATTTGGCTTTTATGGAGGATGTAAAATGACGAGAACCCAAGAACGCGAACAGGCCTTTTTTCTGATTTTTGAAAAAGCGTTTAACATGGACGTCGACAACGACGACATTGTCGGCTATGCAGTCGAAGCCGGTATTATTGAACCGACTGCATTTTCAACGGCGTTGTTCAAACAAACCTATGAACAGCTAGAACAAATTGACAATGTGATTGAAAAATACGCCATCGGCTGGAAAAAGCAACGTCTTTCCAAAGTCACGCTTTCTGTTTTGCGACTGGCGATTTGTGAAATTTTGTTTGTCGATTCCGTGCCGTTCAGCGTTTCGGCCAATGAAGCCGTAGAACTTGCCAAAAAATACGCGACGGCGGAGGATGCCTCTTTTATCAACGGCATTCTCGGCTCGTTTATAAGGAGCGAAAAAGCCGATGCGGTTTCTGGGGATTGATACCAGCAATTATACGACTTCTGCGGCGCTTTTAGATGACAAGACCGGAACAGTCACGCAAAAGAAAATGCTCCTGCCCGTAAAGCCGGGCGAAAAGGGATTGCGGCAAAGTGATGCCGTTTTTCATCACACGGTGCAGCTGCCGCAAGTGTTGACCGAACTTTTTTCCGAAAATCCCGGTGCGCCGGATTGTGTCGGGGTTTCGATTTTCCCGAGGCGTGAAAAAGGCTCCTATATGCCTTGCTTTCTTGTTGGTAAGGCCGCAGCGGAAGCGATCAGTGTTTCAGAAAATAAACCTTTGCGGACATTTTCCCATCAGGAAGGGCACATTGTTGCTGCGCTTTTTTCTGCAAAACGGCTGGATTTGTTAAAAGAAACTTTTTTAGCGTTTCACGTTTCCGGCGGTACAACGGAAGCGCTTCTCGTGAAGCCGAACGACACAAATTTATTTTCGGTGCGGATTGTCGGTCAGTCACTGGATTTAAAAGCCGGTCAGCTTATTGACCGCACGGGTGTGATGCTTTCTCTGGCGTTCCCTTGCGGCAAAGATTTGGAAGTTTTAAGCGAACATAGTGACAAAACATATAATGTTAAACCTACCATGAAAGGCGCGGACTGCTGTCTTTCCGGGATTGAGAACCAGTGCCAGGCAATGTTTCGAAAAGGGGAGAGCCCCGCGGATATTGCTAAATTTTGCATGTGCTCGGTGCTCACCGCGCTTTCCGAAATGGTTTCGGTTTTGCGAAAAGAATACGGCGATTTGCCGGTTTTATTTTCCGGCGGCGTTTCCTCCAATAAGCTGTTAAAAAAGGAATTGACGGAGAAATACGGCGTGATTTTTGCCGAGCCGGCCTTTTCGGCGGACAACGCCGCAGGAATTGCGGTTTTAACCGCCCTTATGCAAAAAGGAAGTTCATTTTATGAATTATAACGACCCTTTGATTATTACCGTCGGTCAATTAAACCGCTATGTGAAATCGTTGTTAGATGCCGACGAAAATTTATATAACCTGTATTTAGTCGGGGAAATATCCAATTTTACCGACCACTATAAATCCGGCCACTTCTATTTTTCTCTGAAAGATGAAGATGCGCAAATCAAAGCGGTAATGTTTCGAAACAACGCGTCAAGAGTGCGCTTTCGTGTGGAAAACGGCATGCGCGTTATTGTTCGCGGACGGGTTTCGATGTATGAAGCCGCCGGGCAATATCAAATTTTTGTTGACGATATGCAGCCGGACGGTGTCGGCGCTTTAAATTTGGCTTTTGAGCAGTTAAAAGAAAAACTGCAAAAAGAGGGTCTGTTTGACGCCGCGCACAAAAAACCGATTCCGAAAATGCCGAAGCGCGTCGGGGTGATAACTTCCGCGACCGGCGCCGCCGTGCAGGATATTCTCAATATTCTCGGCCGTCGTTTTCCGCTCGCCGAAGTGGTTTTAGCACCGGTGCTCGTGCAAGGCGAGGGCGCGCACGAACAGCTGATTGCCGCCATACAGGAATTTAACCGTAACAAATGCGCGGACGTTCTGATTATCGGTCGCGGCGGCGGTTCAACGGAAGATTTGTGGGAGTTTAACAACGAAGATTTGGCGCGTGCTGTTTATGCTTCAAAAATTCCTGTTATTTCCGCGGTCGGGCACGAAACCGATTTTACCATTTGTGATTTTGTCGCGGATTTGCGCGCCCCGACGCCGTCTGCGGCGGCGGAACTTGCCGTGCCGGAACAAAGCGAAGTCCAATCTTATTTAGATTCGCTTCAAAACCGGCTTTTGCGAGCCGTTTCTTTAAAACTTTCCGATGAACGCTATCGGTTGTCATCATTAACCGAAAAAGGCGTATTTTCGACGCCTGCGCTTTATTTTGACAACTTGCGGATGCGTTTGATGAGCACAACCAACCGTTTTTTCTCGGTTCAGCAAAAAACCATGCAGGAAGAGCGGCTTCGGCTTCGGGAAAACGCTTCAAAACTGCAATCTTTAAGTCCGCTTTCGGTGCTTGCGCGCGGGTACAGCGTCACGAGCACTGAGGGCGGAGCAATCGTAAAATCCAAAACGCAGCTTTCTATCGGTGCGGACGTTGAAATCCGCCTTGCGGACGGCAGCGCCCGCTGTCAGGTAAAGGAGATCCTATGAAAAAACAAACTTATGAAGAATCCATGAAAGCGCTTGAAGACATTGTCGCAAAGCTTGAAAACGGCGATGTCCCGTTAGATGAATCTTTAAAACTGTTTGAAGAGGGGACTAAGCTCGCCGCATTTTGCAGCAAGGCGCTGGACACCGCCGAGCAAAAGATTTTGACGCTTTCGCAAGCCGAAGAAGAATCCTCGGAGGAAGAAGCATGACTTACACCAAAGAGCAATATATAGATTTGATCAACCAAGCGCTTGAAACCTATCTCTATTCTGTAAACGACGGGCAGGATATTGTCGTAGATGCCATGCGGTATTCCGTTCGCAACGGCGGCAAATGCGTGCGGCCGATGCTTGTTTTGGAGTTTTGCCGGGTTTGCGGCGGCAATGTGGAAGACGCGCTCCCGTTTGCCTGCGCTTTGGAAATGATTCACACCTATTCGCTTATCCATGACGATTTGCCTTGCATGGACGACGATGATATGCGCCGCGGAAAACCGTCTTGCCACAAGCAGTTCGGCGAAGCTTACGCACTTCTTGCCGGCGACGGACTTTTGACGCTCGCGTTTGAAACGCTGACCAAGGCAAAAAATATCGATGCTTCCGATATTGTCCGCGCGGTGCAAACGCTCTCGGAACGTTCCGGCGTCAGCGGCATGATCGGTGGGCAGGTCATTGACTTGCTTTCGGAGGACGGCGAGCCGGATGACGCATTGCTTCGGCGAATTGACCGCTTAAAAACCGGCGCGCTGATTCAAGCCTCCGTGCGTCTCGGCTGTATTGCCGCCGGCGTTACAGACGAAAAGATTTTAAAAGCCGCCGATGTTTACGCACAAAACATCGGGCTTGCTTTCCAAATTGTGGACGATATTTTGGACGTGACAAGCAGCACTGAAGCGCTCGGGAAGCCGGTCGGCAGTGATGAGAAAAATGATAAAGTTACGTTTGTAAAGCTTTTGGGACTGGAAAAATGCAAAGCACTCGCCGAAGAGCTTACCGGGAATGCTGTGCAGGCATTAGACGATTTGCCCGGCGACACAAAATTTTTGACCGACTTTGCAAAAGCGCTCGCCGTGCGCAAAAACTAATCCCGCTTAAATGGGGTGATTTTATGAAGTATCTTGATAAAATAGCTTCGCCCGCCGATGTAAAAAAGCTGAACGAAGACCAATTAGATGACCTTGCAGGCGAAATTCGCAATGTTTTAATCGACACCGTTTCTAAAAACGGCGGGCATTTAGCGTCCAACCTTGGTGTTGTCGAACTTACAATTGCCTTACACCGTGTTTTCGATTCTCCGCGTGATAAAATTGTTTGGGACGTCGGACATCAGGTGTATACACACAAGATTTTAACCGGACGCTATAAAGATTTTCACACGATTCGACAGGAGGGCGGTCTTTCCGGCTTTTCCTGTCCGCGAGAAAGTGAACACGACCTGTTTTACAGCGGGCACTCGAGTACGTCGATTTCTGCCGCGCTCGGGCTTGCAACTGCCAATTCCATTACGAACGATAAGCACACAACCGTGGCTGTTATCGGTGACGGCGCGCTGACGGGCGGACTTGCCTATGAAGCGCTCAACAACGCGGGGCGTTCCGGCAATCGGTTGATTGTAATTTTAAACGACAACGAAATGTCCATTTCTAAAAATGTAGGCTCTGTTGCGCGTTATCTTGCCGTGCTTCGCTCCAAGCCCGGTTATTTTCGCTTTAAAGCGAGAACCGAAAAGCTGATTAACCATATTCCGCTTGTCGGGGAATCGCTCGCGGCTTGGATTTTTAAAGTGAAAACGAAAGTGAAAAACTTTATTTATAAAAGCACCTTTTTCGAAGATTTGGGCTTTCGCTATATGGGTCCGATTGACGGGCACAATATTTCTCAACTTTCGGAAGCGTTGGAAACCGCTAAAATGGTTAACGCGCCCGTGCTTTTGCACATCAACACCATAAAAGGCAAAGGCTACAACTACGCCGAAAAAGCGCCGAGCGAATTTCACGGCATTTCCAAGTTTAACATTGATACCGGTGAGCCTTTGATGTCCGGTGCGAACTTTTCAAGCGAATTCGGCAATTTTCTTTGTGAGATTGCGGCAAAAGACAAGCGAATTTGCGCAATAACCGCCGCTATGTCGCTTGGCACCGGCCTTGAAGAATTTAAGAAAGAATTTCCTACCCGGTTTTTCGACGTCGGTATTGCGGAAGAACACGCAATTACATTTTCTTCCGGCCTTGCACGCGGCGGCATGGTGCCGGTTTTTGCGGTCTATTCTTCATTCCTGCAAAGAGGATTTGACCAGTTGGTGCACGATGGTGCTTTGCAGGGACTTCATATGATTTTGGCGATTGACCGTGCCGGTTTTGTCGGCGAGGACGGCGTTTCGCATCAGGGTATTTTAGACACGGCATTTTTAAACGGCATTCCGCATATTACCGTTTATGCGCCTGCGACCTATAAGGGATTGAAACATGCGTTTGTTAAGGGCATATATCACCAAAACGGTTTAGTGGCTGTCCGCTACCCGCGCGGCGCGCAGCGGGAACTCCCGCCGGAAACCGAAGAAGAATTTAACGATTTTGAAGTCTACGGCGATAAAAATGCGGATACGATTTTCGTAACCTACGGTCGTATTTTTTCCGACACTGCGCGCGTTTGTGACACGCTTTGTCAAAACGGCAAAGCCTGCGCTGTTATTAAACTTAACCGCATTATCCCGATTCCCGAAGAAGCTGTGGACGCGGCGTTAAACGCCAAACAGATTTTCTTTTTTGAAGAGGGGATTCGCTCGGTCGGTATCGGGGAATCCTTTGCGGCAAAACTGTTGCAACAAGGTTACGGCGGCAAATATATTTTGACCGCTGTGCCGGACGAATTTGTAATTCATGCTTCCGTAAGCGCCCAGTTGAAACGCTATAAACTGGACTATGACGGCATGCTTGAAGTCATTACGGAGAATACAGATGGCGGAGAATAAAAACAGACTGGACGTAGCCCTAGTTGAGCGTGGCCTTATTGAAAGCCGTTCTAAAGCCGGTGCGCTTATCATGGCGGGGCAAGTCTATGTCAATGACCAAAAAACAATAAAAGCCGGAATGCTTGTACAACCGAAAGACCGCATAGAAGTGCGCGGCGAAAAAATGCCGTTTGTCAGCCGCGGCGGCTACAAGCTCGACAAAGCCGTAAAATCTTTCGGGTTCTCGCTGAAAGATTGCGTTTGCATGGATATCGGTGCTTCGACCGGCGGATTTACCGACTGTATGCTGCAAAACGGTGCGAAAAAGGTGTTCGCGGTTGACGTCGGATACGGACAGCTTGCCTGGAAATTACGAACGGACGAGCGAGTTGTCAATATGGAACGCACGAATTTTCGCTATTTAACCCCGGAAGATGTCGGCGAAGAACTGGATTTTGCGAGCGTTGACGTTTCCTTTATCTCGCTTAAAATCATTTTGCCGGTGTTATACACGTTGTTAAAAGACGGCGGCACCGCGGTTTGTCTTATCAAACCGCAGTTTGAAGCCGGGCGCGATAAAGTCGGGAAGAAGGGCGTTGTCCGCGAACCGTCAGTGCACGAAGAGGTCGTCGAAACCATTACCGATTTTGCATTTCAGACCGGTTTTTCTGTTCTGGCGCTTGATTTCTCGCCGATTAAAGGCCCTGAGGGCAATATAGAATACTTAATGTATCTAAAGAAAGAAGCCAACAACACAAAGGTGCAAACGGATATAGCCGAACTTGTTCGGCAATCGCACAACACATTAAAGTAGGTGATCGTTTTGAAAATTGCATTGCTTCCGAATTTAACCAGAGCCTGTGCGCTGGAAGTGACGGAAAACGTATGTACTTATCTCGACAGCTTAAACGTCTCCTACTATTTTGACAGTGTGTTGGAAAATGAACTGCCGAAAAAATATGCTTTTTTGCCGACGGAAACGCTGTTGAGCTCTTGTGATGCAGTAATCGCCATCGGCGGCGATGGCTCGCTGATTCACGCGGCTAAAAAAGCAGTTTTACATAATAAACCGGTCCTCGGCGTCAACGCCGGTAACCTTGCTTTTATGGCGGGTGTCGAAAAAAATGAACTGCATTTACTTAAAGAACTCATAGACGGCAAATATACCGTTGATAAACGCATGATGCTGGACGTCTACTGTCAGGCGCCGAACGACCACACACCACAGTTTTTAGGCGTTTGTATTAACGACGTTGTCGTGGCGCGCGGCGAACAGATTAAGCTGATTGAATTAGACGTTTTCGCAGACGACAAAAAGGTCAACCACTATTATTCCGATGGGATTATTCTTTCGACCCCCACCGGCTCGACCGCTTATTCGCTTTCTGCCGGCGGACCGGTTGTGGACCCGAAAATCGAAAGCATTTTATTAACGCCGATTTGCACACATTCTTTGTTTGCGCGCTCGCTGATTTTTGAAAGCAACGCGGAAATCTGCGTGAAAATCCCCGAAAAAGAAAAAGATGTTTACATTTCCTGCGACGGCGACCCCTCGTTTTCTTTAGCCCCCGGCAGTATTCTTACGGTGCGCAAGGCAAAACGATATGCAGACTTTATCCGTATTAAGCAGGATTCCTTTATTGACGTATTAAACAGCAAACTGTCGCAAAGGAGGGCATAAAATGAAAAAGAAGCGTCACGAACTGATTTTAAAGCTGATTGAAGAACATGAAATCACTACCCAGGAAGAATTGCTGCTCTTATTGCAAAAAAACGGCTTTCCGGTAACACAGGCGACCGTTTCACGCGATATTAAGGAATTACAGCTTGTGAAGTCCCCCGGAAGAAACGGACAGACAAAATACATGGTCAGCCACCACGAAACCATGAAAAGCCAGGAAAAGAAGTTTTATGCGATTTTTTCCCAGTCGGTCATTTCAGTGGATTATGCAGGCAATATTTGTGCGGTAAAATGCTACGCCGGAACGGCGAACGCGGCGGGTGCGGCGATTGACGCGATGGATTTATCCGACATTGTCGGCACGCTTGCCGGTGACGACACGCTGTTTGTGCTCTGCCGCACGGAAGAAAGTGCCAAAAACTTACGCAGTCAGCTTGAAACTATGTTAAACGGTGAGGCCTAATGCTGTACGAATTGCAAATTGAAAATATTGCAGTCATCAAAAAAGCGATTATCACGTTTTCCAAAGGATTTAACGTGATGACCGGTGAAACCGGTGCGGGTAAATCGATTGTGATTGACTCGATAAACGCCGTGCTCGGCGAGCGCACCTCCCGCGAACTGATTCGCACGGGGAGCGACGCCGCATTTGTCTCCGCGTTATTTTATGACCGTTCCGAACAACTTTCCGAGCTTTTGGACGAACTGGATATTCCGAGAGAAGACGACGGCGAAATCCTCATTCAGCGCAAGTTGTTTGCGGACGGCCGAAATACCTGTAAAATCAACGGCACCACGGTGACTGTCTCCGGAATTCGGAAAGTTGCTAAACTGCTTGTCAGCATTCACGGTCAGCTCGATAACCAAACGCTCCTTTCGCCGGAATATCATTGTAAATATATTGACCGGCTTGCGGACGACGAAGATTTGCTTTTGGCGTTTCACCAATCGTTTGAGCGGTTGCAGGCAATAGACGCAAAATTGCGCTCGCTTAACGCAAACGAAAGCGATAAAATGCGCCGTCTCGATATTCTGCACTATCAAATTGATGAACTGGAAAAAGCGGAAATTCGTGTCGGCGAAATGGACGAGCTGAACGAACGTCTGACGGTGCTTCGCAACGCGGAACATATTATGGAACTCTTACAAACCGCTTACGCGTATCTTGCCGGCAACGACGAGACAAAAGGCGCCGCCGACATTGCTATGGATGCGGCAAAGTGTTTGCAGGAGGCCGCGCGTTTTTCCTCCGAATATGAAGAAATGGGCGCAGCCGTGGAAGAAGCCGCCTACACGTTATCCGGCTACTGTGATGACCTTCGTGACCGGCTTTATTCTGACGATTTTAACCCAGCTATTGCCGACGAAATTGAAGAGCGGCTTGATTTGCTTTCTACATTACGCAAGAAATACGGCGATACAGAAGAAGAAATGCTCGAATTTCTCGAAACCGCACGCAAGGAATGCGATTCCATTGAAATGTCAGATGAAATCCGTGAAAAGCTGCAAAATGAACGTGATGAGGCTTATAATGAGGCTTTGTCTCTCGCAGAACAGCTAAGTAAAGTCCGTAAGGCCGCATCTGACCGTTTTTGCAAACAGGTCGGGGAAGAACTCAGCTTTTTGGATATGCCGTCTGTGCGCTTTTACGTGCAAAATACGCCTTGTGCGCTTTCTGAAAACGGTATAGACAATTTGGAATTCATTTTGTCCGCTAACGCGGGTGAAGAACCAAAGCCTCTTGCGAAAATTGCGTCCGGCGGCGAGCTTTCCAGAATTATGCTTGCTATAAAAAGCGTACTTGCGGAAAAAGATGAAATCAGTACGCTGATTTTTGACGAAATTGATACCGGCGTCAGCGGCCGCGCGGCGCAAAAGATTGCCATAAAGCTTAAAAAACTTTCCGCTTCACATCAGGTGATTTGCGTAACGCATTTGGCACAGATTGCCGCGTTCGGCGATGCACATCTTTTGATTGAAAAGTCCGAACACGACGGCCAGACCTTTACCGACGTCACACCGTTGGATTTCATCGGCCGAAAGCACGAATTGGCGCGGATTCTCGGCGGCTTGGTTGTAACGGAAACCCAGCTTAAAAACGCCGAAGAACTGCTTTTGGCGGCGCAAAATGAAAATATAGGTTGACAAATCTAAAAAGAATTTGTATAATCCACAATAACGACGAAGAAAAGAAGAAGTAAAATTCGGATTCGGCAAAGAGAGCTTCCGGCCGGTGTAAGGAAGTGCGATACGGGTTTGAAATACATCTTGGAGTCGTAAGGCTGAAAGGAGACAAGTAGGCTTTACCGTGCGCGAGCGTTAATCGCAGAGTGATGTTGGTCACTCGCAAAGGCTGTTTTTGTGAGAAAACAGCAAAATGAGGTGGTACCGCGTATTTTTACGCCCTCTGTTTTTTGACAGAGGGCTTTTTATTTTATATTTTTTACGGAGGTAAAAGAAATGGGAGTTTACGAAGAACTGCAAGTGCGCGGATTGATTGCGCAGGTTACGGACGAACCGGAAATTCGGGATTTAGTTAACAACGGGAAAGCCGTGTTCTATATTGGTTTCGACCCCACAGCAGACAGCCTGCACGTCGGGCATTTCATGGCACTTTGCTTAATGAAGCGCTTGCAAATGGCGGGCAATAAGCCGATTGCGCTCATCGGCGGCGGCACCGGCATGATCGGCGACCCTTCAGGCCGCAGCGATATGCGTCAGATGCTCACGCCTGAGACCATTCAGCACAACTGCGATTGCTTTAAAAAGCAGATGAGCCGCTTTATTGATTTCTCCGACGGGAAAGCGCTGATGGTCAACAACGCCGACTGGCTGATGGACCTGAACTACATTCAACTGCTTCGCGAAGTCGGCGCATTTTTTTCCGTTAACCGTATGCTCACCGCGGAATGCTATAAACAGCGCATGGAAAAAGGTCTGAGCTTTTTAGAGTTCAACTATATGATTATGCAAAGCTACGACTTCTATGAGCTGTTCCAGAAATACGGCTGTAATATGCAGTTCGGCGGTGACGACCAGTGGAGCAATATGCTCGGCGGCACAGAGCTCATCCGCAGAAAGCTTGGCAAAGACGCCTACGCGATGACAATTACCTTGTTGCTCAATTCTGAAGGCAAGAAAATGGGCAAAACCCAGTCCGGTGCGGTGTGGCTCGATGAAAATAAGACTTCTCCGTTTGAGTTTTATCAGTACTGGCGCAATGTGGACGACGCGGACGTCTTAAAGTGCATCCGCATGCTTACTTTCCTGCCGCTTGAGGAAATTGAAAAAATGGAATCTTGGGAAGGCAGCGAGCTCAACCGCGCGAAAGAAATTTTGGCGTATGAGCTCACCGCGCTTGTCCACGGCGAAGAAAAAGCCACTAAGGCCCAGGAAGCGGCACGCGCGCTGTTTTCGGGCGCTGCGGATACGGAAAATATGCCGACCGTTGCGCTCAACGCCGACGACTTTACCGACGGGCAGATTGCAGTTAATGAGATTATGCTCAAAGCCGGTCTTGTGAAGTCGAAAGGGGAGGCAAGACGCTTAATTCAGCAAGGCGGCGTATCCATTGACGACCAGAAGGTGACCGACCCCGTGGCGGTCGTTTCACACGAGACTTTAGAAAAAGGGCATATCATCCTCAAAAAAGGCAAAAAAGTATTTTATAAAGTTACGCTCGCTTAATTGAAAATAGCGTAAAAATAAAAACCCTGCGGTAACACACCACAGGGTTTTATTTTTAGAAATATTCTTACGCAAATGCCTTTTGTAAAGCTTCCAGCGTGTTTTCAAGGTCTTCTTTTGCAACCAAAATAGAAATATCCACTTCTGAAGTGGTAATCATGCTGACATCTGCTTTCGCTTCGGCAACCGCCTGAAAAGCTTTGCAGGCAACACCGGGGCAACCGCGCATGGCTTCACCGAAAATGGAAATTTTGCAATTTCCGTTACGAATGGAAAGCTTCAAATCAGGATTAAGTTCACGCAGTTTTGCAGAGATCTCCAAAATCTTGCCCATATCCTCACCGCTGACGGTGAAGGAAAGGTCCGGCATATTACGGTGCGGCGGAGTCTGGGAAATCATATCCACATCAATGCCCGCATTCGAAATCATTTCGAAGATTTTGGAAATGAGATTGATGTCGGCAGGGGAGTCCTGCAGCGAAATCAAAGTCACATCTTCCACCACGGTAATGCTTTGAATGATATTCATAACTTTGCCTCCGTCATTTTTCGTCGATCAGCTGTTTCATCGAATAGAAGCCCGGTTCTTTGCCTTTTAAGTAAAGGGCGGCGTTAACCGCACCGACGGCAAAAAGCTCCTTAGAACGAGCCGAGTGCGATATTTTGATGATTTCATCAAGCCCTGCAAAAATTATTTCATGTTCACCGACAATCGTACCGCCGCGAATCGCGTGAATGCCGATTTCGTTTTTGTCACGTTTCTGACGTTTCGAGTGACGGTCAAATTCATAATGCGGTTTTTCAGTTAAGGCATCGGAAATAGAATTCGCAAGCATCAACGCCGTGCCGCTGGGCGCGTCAATCTTTTGGTTGTGGTGTGCTTCTACAATTTCAATGTCGAAAGAACCTTCCAAAACGCGTGCGGCTTTTGCGGCAAGCTCGGAAATTAAGCTGATGCCGATGGACATATTCGCCGAGAAGAAGAGGGGAATTTCCTTTGCCGTTTCGTGGATTTTCGCAACCTGTTCGTCGGAAAGCCCGGTGGTCGCAATCACCGCCGGCATTTTTTTTGCGACAGCAAATTCCAAAAGACCGTTTAATACGGACGGGTGCGAAAAGTCAACGATGACGTCCGCGTCGACGTTCACATCCGAAAAACTTTTGAATACCGGATAAGCTGCTGTACCGTCGCCTATATCCACGCCGGCGACAATTTCACAATCCGCACGTTTCGCGACACAATCGGTAATGACTTTACCCATGTGGCCGAAACAGCCGCTTAAAATAATCTTGGTCATTTTTTCACATCCCGAAAACCGGCTTATTTGATAAGCCCGTATTTTTCCATAACCGCTTTTAATTTTGCGGTGTTCGCTTCGTTCATTTCGCAAAGCGGCATACGCAGCGGACCCGCGTCAAATCCCATCATATTCATAGCCTGTTTAACAGGAATGGGGTTTACGTCCATAAACAGCGCGTTGCAAAGCTCCAAATATTCAATTTGCAGCTTGCGGCTTTGCTCAAAATCACCGGCGAGCGCAGCTGCTGCAATGTCGTGCGCAACCTGCGGCGCAACATTGGAAAGCACGGAAATGACGCCTTTGCCGCCCAAAGACATAATTGCGGTAATCTGGTCATCGTTGCCGGAATAAATCGTAAAGTCTTTTTCGCAAAGCGAAATGGTTTTTGCAATCGAAGAAATATTGCCGCTGGCTTCTTTTGCCGCGTAAATCATTTTGTGCTTGGAAAGCTCCGCATAAGTTTCGGGCTTTACGTCACAGCCGGTGCGGCTGGGCACGTTGTAAATGATAATCGGTGTAGAAACGCGGTCGGCAAGATAGGTGTAGTGCTTAATAAGCCCGGCTTGCGACGCTTTGTTGTAATAAGGCGTTACCATCAAAAGACCGTCAACGCCGATTTTTTCCGCTTCATTGGAAAGGTGCAAAGCGTAAGCTGTGTCGTTGCTGCCGGTGCCCGCGATAACGGGGATACGGTGTGCAACGGTTTCCACGGTAAAGCGAATCGCTTCGGTGTGTTCCTCATGGGAAAGCGTGGCGCTTTCACCGGTTGTGCCGCAAATGACAATCGCGTCCGTGCCGTGTGCAATCTGATATTCCAAAATGGTTTTCAAAGCGGGGTAGTTGACTTTGCCTTCTTTGGTGAAAGGCGTGATAATCGCAACACCGGCGCCTGTAAAAATCGGTTGTTTCATCAGAATAACCTCCTAAAAATCAATCCATATACCCCTTAGCGCAAAGCAATTCGGCAAGCAAAACAGCGCCGCCCGCCGCGCCGCGGAGCGTGTTGTGAGAAAGGCAGACAAATTTATAATCATATTGCGTGTCTTCACGCAGTCTGCCGATGGAAATTGCCATACCGCCTTCCAACATGCGGTTGAGTCTCGTCTGGGGCATGTTGTCTTCGGTAAAGTAATTTAAAAACTGCTTCGGTGCACTCGGAAGTTCCAATTCCTGCGGAACGCCGCGGAAGTTTTTCCAAACATCCAGAATTTCGTCTTTGGACGGTTTCTTTTCAAAGCGCACAAAGACTGCGCCCATATGACCGTTGGAAACCGGAACACGCAGGCACTGCGCGGTGAATTTCGGGGAGGTGGCGGGAACAATTTCGTCGCCTTCGATTTTACCCCAAATCTTCAGTGGCTCCAGTTCGCTTTTTTCTTCTTCGCCGCCGATATACGGAATGACGTTGTCAATCATTTCCGGCCAGGTTTCAAACGTCTTGCCGGCGCCGGAAATTGCCTGATAGGTGCAAACCAAAACATCTTTCACGCCGAATTTTTCGTCAAGCGGGAAAAGCGCCGGAACATAGCTTTGCAAAGAGCAGTTGGATTTAACGGCAATGAAGCCGCGTTTTGTGCCGAGACGTTTTCTCTGCGACGGGATGATGTTGATATGCTCCGCGTTAAGCTCCGGAATGACCATCGGAACGTCCGGTGTGTGACGGTGTGCGCTGTTGTTCGAGACAACCGGGCATTCTGCTTTCGCATAACGCTCTTCAAGCGCTTTAATCTCGTCTTTTTTCATATCGACCGCGCAGAAAACGAAGTCGACCATGCCTGCAATTTTCTCCACGTCGCCGGTCGCGTCCATGACAATCATGTCTTTGACGTTTTCCGGAATGTCAACGTCCATGCACCATTTCTTGCCGACCGCTTCCGCATAAGGTTTGCCGGCGGAACGCGGGCTTGCCGCAACCGCCGCTACATGAAACCACGGGTGATTGGCAAGGAGCGTCAAAAAGCGCTGACCGACCATGCCCGTAGCACCGATTACACCAACATTATACTGTTTTTCCACTTGTGTTTACCTCCAAAAAGTGTTATTCTATTGTCTGCATAAAAAAAGCCGGTTTTAGAAAACCGGTCATCAGACGTTTCAAAAGTACCCGCAATCACAGAAAATTGCTTGTGATTACAATAGCGCTCCATCCGAAACCTCGTGATGACAGTTGCGTCGCTGTTCGCAAACGCACCCAAACAAAGACCTGTCGGCGGGTTTTGTTTTCGGCAAAATACCCTTTAGCGTGTCGTGAGCGGCCGCCGACGACCTGGGGCACGCGACTCATGTATTTTGCACCTCTATTGCAGTTATCTGTATCATAGCATTTTCGCTTTGATTAGTCAATCATTTTCCAATATTTCTATATTTATCAGGAGTTTTTCTATGAAAAAAGAAGATTTTTACTACGATTTGCCCAAAGAATATATTGCGCAAACCCCGATTGAACCGCGCGACCACTCGAGAATGCTTGTGGTGCATCGTTCACAAGACCGCATTGAGCACCGGCATTTCTATGACATTTTGGACTATTTGACCGACAAAGACTGCCTGATTTTAAACGACACACGTGTTTTACCCGCAAGACTTTACGGCATTAAAGAAGGCACCGGCGCGCGTGTCGAATTTCTTTTGCTTAATCAAAAAGAAAAAGATGTCTGGGAAGTGATTACGGGACCCGGTAAACGTGCCAAAGAAGGGACAAAATTCACGTTCGGCGACGGAATTTTGCACGCCGAAGTGTTAAGCGTTTTGGAAAACGGCAACCGACTTGCAAAATTCACCTATGAAGGCGACACGATTTTCCCGGTGCTCGAAAAAATCGGTGAAATGCCGCTGCCGCATTATATCTCGAAAAAGCTTGAAAACGGCGAACGCTATCAAACCGTTTACTCCAAAGAACTCGGTTCCGCCGCCGCGCCGACTGCGGGGCTGCACTTTACGCCGGAATTGCTCCAAAAAATCCGTGATAAAGGTGTGAAAATCGGATTTGTCACGCTGCACGTCGGCATTGGTACTTTCCGCCCGGTCAAAGCGGAAAACATTGAAGACCACCATATGCACTCCGAACACTACCATTTGCCGAAAGAAACCGCCGACCTGATTAACCAAACCAAAGCGAACGGCGGGCGCGTCATAGCCGTCGGCACGACAAGCTGCCGCACGCTCGAAAGCGTTGCGACCTATTGCGGCGAAATTCGGGAAGCGGACGACTGGACAAGCATTTTTATTTATCCCGGCTACAAATTCAAATGTATCGACGGGCTTTTAACCAACTTCCATTTGCCGGAAAGCACGTTGATTATGTTGGTTTCCGCTTTTTATGACCGTGAAAAGGTTTTGGAGATTTACAAAACCGCGGTACAGGAAAAATACAGATTTTTTTCGTTCGGCGACTGTATGTTGCTCATTTAAGGAGGCTTTATGTTTACCGTTTTAAAACAAGAAGGAACCGCGCGGCGCGGAGAATTTCAAACCGTCCACGGCACAGTACAAACGCCCGCCTTTATGAATGTGGCAACAGCCGGCGCCATTAAAGGCGCGGTTTCCGCGTTCGATTTAAAAGACATCGGCTGTCAGGTACAATTGTGCAACACGTATCATTTGCACGTACGCCCCGGTGATAAGCTTATTAAAGAACTCGGCGGCTTACATAAATTCACCGGATGGGACGGTCCGATTTTGACCGACAGCGGCGGGTTTCAGGTTTTTTCGCTCGCAAAACTTCGCAAAATCCGCGAAGAGGGCGTTCATTTCAATTCTCACGTAGACGGTCGTAAAATTTTCATGGGACCGGAAGAAAGCATGCAAATTCAGTCAAACTTAGGTTCCACAATCGCCATGGCGTTTGACGAGTGCGTACAAAATCCCGCGCCTTATACTTATGCTAAAGCCTCTTGTGAGCGAACCGTGCGCTGGCTGGTTCGTTGCAAAGCAGAAATGCAGCGTTTAAATGCGTTAGAAGGCACAATCAATCCGCACCAAATGCTGTTTGGTATTAACCAGGGCTGCACATTTGACGACCTGCGGATTGAAAACATGAAACAGATTGCAGAACTGGATTTGGACGGATACGCCATCGGCGGGCTCGCGGTCGGCGAGCCGAAAGAAGATATGTACCGTATCATTTCCGCAGTAGAGCCTTTCATGCCGCAAAACAAGCCCCGCTATTTGATGGGTGTCGGCACACCGGGCAATATTTTAGAGGGTGTCAGCCGCGGTGTCGACCTTTTTGACTGTGTCATGCCCAGCCGAAACGCGCGCCACGGGCAGCTCTTTACAAAAAAGGGAATTATCAATATTAACAACGAAAAATATAAAAAAGATTTGTCTCCGATTGAAGAGGGCTGCAACTGCCCGACTTGTCAGAACCACTCGCGCGCGTATATCCGCCACTTGTTCAAAGCCGGCGAAATGCTTGCAATGCGCCTTTGTGTGATGCATAACCTTTACTTCTATAATACGCTTATGAAAGAAATTCGTGACGCACTTGACAACGGTACGTTCCGGGAATTTAAAGAGCAATACACGGATTTGTTGGATACACGCATCTGAATTTGTGAGCAAACTGTAAATTTATACTTTTCTATTGCAAATTATTCCTATTCTGTGTATAATAAATTGACTTTTTAATTGGAGGAATAACAATGTTCACACTTTTACCCCTGGAAGCAACCAGCACACAGAGTGCAGGTTCCGGCAGTATGATTTATACGATTTTGCTGATGGTGGCGCTTTTCGCAGGTATGTATTTCCTGATGATTCGTCCGCAGAAAAAACAGCAAAAGAAAGAACAGGAAATGCGTGACAGTACGCAGGTCGGCGACGAAATTACGACCATCGGCGGTATCATGGGTCGCGTGGTTACCGTAAAAGAGGATTCTTTGATTATCGAAACCGGCGCGGACAGAAACAAAATGAAAATTGCGCGTTGGGCAATTCAGGTGAATAATACCGCTTCTGAAAAACTGCAGGCAGAGCGTGAGGCTGCAAAGCAAGCCGCTTTGAAAGCCAAAGAAGAAAAAGCGAGCAAAAAAGACAAAAAAGAGAAATAAGCAAAGCATAATAAAAAAATCCCCCTCATACGCTTTTAGTAAGCGTGAGGGGGTATTTTTATGTCCAAATTGAAGAAAAGAAAACCGACGGCAAGAAACAGTGCTTCCGGAAAGCCGGATATTCAATCGGCGCTTATTAAGTGTTTAAAAGCTGCCGGGATTGCCTTGCTGTTTTTGCTGATTTTACTTTCGATTCTGGCTTTTGTCTATTGGAAAAAGGAAGTCAGCTTTAAGACGCTTCAAGTGCTTGCGTTCATTTTCAGCGGTGTCAGTTTTCTGCTTTGCGGCTTTTTGGCGGTTCGAAAAAATAAAATACCCGCGGTTTACGCGAGCGGCGGCGCCGGGTTGCTCGTTTTACTTGTGCTCATAGCGCTTTTAGCGATTCTTTCCGGCGGCAATATGAGTAATCTGGTTTGGATTTTGGTGGCTGTCGGATTGGTTTGTCCGTTTTTAGGCGTAGTCCTTGCCCGAAAAATTTAGCATAGCTTGTTTTTTTCACGCATAGAAATACTTTAGGACAGGTTTCAATGAAACTCTGTTTGAATGTGCAAATAAGGAGAAGTTACGATGCGCAGAAGAAAAAGACACGCTACCATTATCGCAACCCGGTTTTATAAAAAGAAAAGCTCCGGTGGTGTTTTGAAACAAAATCAAAAGCTGGTCATTTTGACCGTTTTGCTGATTTGCGGCCTGATTTTAGGCGCGTTGACAGACAAAAAAGCGGTCGGCACAAGCGCCGCACCGCTTCGAGAAATCGTGGAAAACTATTATCAGGTAAAAAGTGAACAATCTTTTTTGCAAAACTTTCTTTCCACGCTCGGCACAGAAAGCGTTTATATGGGTCTTGCGCTGATTTTCGGCGTGTGTGCATTCGGTGAGCCGGTTTTGTGGCTTTTGCCGCTGATAAAAGGTTTGGGGCTTGGGCTTATTTCCGGCTATTTATATCAGCAACACGCCGTAACCGGTCTTGCTTATTTTTCAGCGGTCATTCTTTTGCCGTCTGTAATTGCTTCCGCCAGCGAATTGTTTGCCTGTAAAGAAAGCATTTTAATGACGCGGGACATCAACCGTATTCTTTTGAAAAAGCAGAATGCGGACGGTATGGAAATGTTTAAACTCTATTTCATGCGCTATGCCGTATTATTCGGAACACTTTTATTTTCTGCCGTGTTAAGCGCATTTCTGACCTTTGCCGTCGGCAGTAAAATCAATCTTTTTTCGTCTGTTTGACTTTGGCAAGCGGGTTCGCGTCTGAAGCTTTTTTGAGCTGATCGTTCACAATGTGGGTGTAAATTTCGGTAGTTCCTAAGTTTTCGTGCCCTAAAATTTCTTTGAGCACCAAAACATCGACGTTGCCGTACTGATACATTAGCGTTGCCGCGGTGTGCCGAAGCTTGTGCACCGAAAGCCCGCGGTCGGAAAGCCCGCATTTATCCAAATACATATACACAATATGCTGGACGGTTTTCGGGCTGATGCGCTGAAAACGACTGCTTAAAAACAAGGCGGTTTTGTCTTTTTGGGGAACGCGATCCACCGGGCGCACCGCCATATAATTTTTAATTGCCGTCATACACGCATCGTTTAGATAAACCGTACGCTGTTTGTTGCCTTTTCCGGTCACAACAAGCGTATGGTTATCTTTTATATCCGTATAGTTAATAGAGACAAGCTCCGAAAGGCGCAGCCCGCAGTTCAAAAACAGGGTTAAAATGCAATAGTCCCGTTCTTTAAACTTGCCGTCCACCGAATCTAAAAGACGCATACTTTCTTCGAGCGTCAAATATTTTGGCTGCGCTTTTTTTTGCTTCGGCGTTTCCAGTTCCTGCATCGGGTTTTCGTCCAACAGCTTCTGCTGCACGCTGATATAACGGAAAAAGGCGCGTATACTGCTGGATTTTCGTGCTCTTGCCGCAGCGTCGTTGTCACGTTCGGACTTGCAATAGGACAAGAATGCGTAAGCGTCCGCAAGGGATACGGTTCTTAAGAAAGCTATATCAATATCGGAAATATCAATGTCTTCAAACGCCAGGGTAGGGGGCACCAAATTCCGATATTGCTTTAAAAAGCGGAAAAACAGAATTAAATCCAGCGCATATTCGTCCACCGTAAGTTCCGAACGATTGCGAATTGCCAGTTCATGATTTACAAAATCCTTTAAAAGCGGCGGCAAATTCGGCTGTTTTGCGTATTTGAGCATTGTAATACCTCCCAAGGTATCGTGAAACTGTTTCACGATAAACAATTTATAAGATTGGACCACGATTTTAAATTTTAAATCAGATAAAGCTATAAGTTTTCGACAAAAGGGCGATAGCTTTACAGCTGAAATTTTCGAAAACTTAAACAGGAAGATAAAGTCAACAGTAATTAAATAGAATTTAATAAGCCGTCATGTTCAGATATCCATCTTTGCTGAATTATTTTATAACCCAATAAAATTCAGATTCATACAGACTTTGAGTAAAAAATATACAATCCTAAATAAATTGCTCCTGTTTGCAGCCAATCAGATTTTTTGAAACGATGTAGGATAAAATGAAAACAAACTGAATCGATAAGAAAAAACGGATTACAAGCTTTTAACAAATAAACAATAAATAGAAAAGAAAATCTTTTCAAATCAGTTTGTTGTCTAAACGAAAGCAAAATCTAAAATATAATAGGTAATCGTCCTTGAATCAACATAAGCGAAAAGAAGCCCGTCCGCCCAGGAAAACCACTAAAACGGCCATTTTAAGGCATTTATTTGTAATTTCTGTCCCCTCAATTATACAAAACATTGATTTTATATAATTATAACAAAATTTTTATAGCCTGTCAACCCTATTAAAATTCTAAATAAAAAGAGAGCCGCTAAATCTGCAGGCTCTCTTTTTATTTATTTTCTGTTTAGCCAATCTTTAAAATCGTCAAGTAAATTATAAAAAATTTGTATTATTGTTCCGACGGCTAAAATTCCACAGCCTAAAACAATTAAGAAAGCTATGTCTGAATCAGTAGATTTGTAATATACGTATGAAATCACGCCGCCAACAAGTGCAACAATAATATATATGGCTACTAATACCCATTTCCTCTTTGTCATATATCCCCTCAAAATTTGATAAAATTTTATTTTCCCAACGCAGCGTCGGTCACCTTGCGGAAACGCGCGGTAATATCTTTCGGACGTGTAACCGCAGAACCGATGACAACCGCATACGGTTTTGCCGCCCAGACTTTTTCAAGCTGTCCGACTTCCCAAATCCCGCCTTCGGCAATCACTTTGGCGTTGACGGTTTCCACAAGCGTATGAATAAAATCATAGTCCGGAATCGCAATGCCTTTTGTCGCCGCTGTGTAGCTTCGAAGTGTACAGCCTATATAATCAAAGCCCAAAGCGTCCGCGTTCTTAGCTTCTTCTAAATCCGCAATATCCGCCATAATTTCAACCTGAGGCTTTGCTTTGCGGATATAAGAAACCAAATCTTCGAGTTTTTCCCCGTTTGGACGATTACGAAGCGTTGCGTCGAGTGCCACAACTTCGGTATCGGTTTCTTCCAAAAGCGCTTTTACCTCTTTTAAAGTCGGCGTAATATAAACGTCGCTGTCCGGGTAAACCGCTTTGATAATGCCGATGGTCGGCAGGTCAACTTCTTTTTTAATGCTGTTAATGTCGGAAACATAATTGCACCGAATCCCGTCGGCACCGCCGGCCTTGGCGGCTTTTGCCATCAGGTGCATAATGTTGTAGCCGTAAAGCGGTTCCCCTTCCACAGCCTGGCAGCTTATAATTAAGCTGCCTTTTTTTATATAAGCCATTTTCTCACCTCTAAATTATAAAGAAGCGGCGATTTCTTTCGCTTTGGCGCGGCCCTCGTCAGAAAGCGGCAGGAACGGTTTTCTGCACTCCCCTACCGGCACGCCGAGGTTTTTCAGTATTTCTTTTTCCATCTGGAATACGCCGTAAGGCATCATAGCTTCAATAATGCGGTTCGCCTTTTCCTGCGCTTTCTGCGCGGCGCGGATATCACCGGCATTAAAGTTGTTGTAAATATCCAAAATGATTTTCGGCATAAAGTTATATGTACTGCCGATACCGCCGTCAGCGCCCATAGAAAGACCTGCAACCAGCATTTCGTCAAAGCCGTTAAACACAACCAGTTCACGTTTTAAGTGCTTGAACATTTCCAGTTCAAACAGGTTCTGCGAAGTATGTTTAATGCCGAGCAGTTTTTCGTCGTCGATAAAGGAATTGACAACGTCAAGCATGCCGTTAAAGCCGCCCGCGTTCGGGAAATTATACATCAGCATCGGCAACGAGGTTGCGTGCATAATGTCGGAATAATAGGTTTTAATCGCTTCCAGCGGGAAGGAATAATAGAACGGCGCAACGGCGCTTACGGCGTCAAATCCGCTTTCTTCCGCAACTTTAGCCATACGGATTGCGCTGTCTGTGGAAATCGCACCGACATGGGCGAACAAATTGCACTTACCCGCCATGTGTTTCCCGACCACGTGGAAAACTTCCATGCGCTCTTCTTCGGTCAGCAAAAAGCCCTCGCCGGTGCTGCCGCCGACATAAAGACCGGAAAGACCGGAGTCAATACAGAAATCCGCCAGTCTTTTCAGCGCATCAAAATCAACGCTGCCGTCCGCCTTAAACGGGGTCATCAGTGCGGAATAAACGCCCTTGTAGTTTTTCATCATCATCGCTCCTAAATTTTTTGGACTTATTTATTTTCGGCCTGTCCTAAATGGGAATTGATAAAGTTCGTTACTTTATCGTTATCTAAGACGAAGCGTTCAAATGCATAATTGGTTAAGTATTCTTTATCAAAGGTAAACAGAGAGGATTTCTTGCCCGCGTATTTTCTCTGCACGTGTCTCGCACCGGCGGCAACCGCAGCAAGCGTCGTAGCGGCCAACACAGAGCCTTGCAGATTCAACCATTTGGTTTTGCGCATAACCATCTCTCCTATTCAATCCTAAGTGGAATCAAGCTGCCGATGTCTTTCAGCGGTTTGCCGCAAAGGGACTCAGGGTAAACGCCGTAGTTACGAAGAAATGAACGAATTCGCTCGGCGTCCTCATGCTTCTTATAATCGCCGACAAACAAAAGTGTATCTTTTGAAATCAGCCCGCAGCAACCGCCGAAAAGGCCGTAGTGGTAACCGTCTAAACATACACTCCCCTTTTGCACGAGCAAAACATCGAAAAAAGGGGTTAAAGCCTTTTCAATTCCGGGGTCGTCGGTTACAACTGCATTTTCGCTGACAACGGCGACCGAGCATTTTGTATATCCTTGTTTGCAACTGATTATAGCACAATCTTCCGATTTTGCCAAATGAAAAATCGAAGAATCTAAAGTTTTTGGATTGCAAATCAGCGTTTTTCCGATTTTGACAGCATTATATGGCACGTCCAAAGGATATCCGTCCTTCGGCGCGCTTCCGAACGCACATTCCGCGCCTTTTTCTTGAAGCATAATGGCAAGCTGTTCTTGCCCGGGGTCGAGTAAAAATCTGCCGTTGCCGAACGGAAAAACAACCAAATCGGCGTGCGTTGCAAGCGCGCCTGAAATACAGTCAGCCTTTTTCGTGTAAAGAACGGAAATCCCGAGGCTTTTTAAGGATTTCTCGTATGCTCGCAAGCCGTCCCCGGCGATTATCATCTTAACTTGTCCGTCGGGCAGATATGGGTCTAACACGAAGCGCATCAAATAATCGCCTCAAACGCCTGTCGAATATTCCCGACGCCGATGACTTCAATATTGGCACGCAAAGTGTTTTTGATTTTTTGCAGGTTGTAACGCGGCACAACACACTTTTTAAAACCGAGTTTTTCCGCTTCCCGAATCCGCTGTTCGCAGGCGTTCACCGCACGAATTTCGCCGCCGAGCCCGATTTCACCGAACGCCAAAACATCTTCCGGCACGGGGATGTCTTTAAGCCCGGAAACAATCGCAAGCGCCACGGAAAGGTCGCACGCCGGCTCATCGATTTTAAGGCCGCCGACAATATTAACGTAACAATCCATATTGCCGAGGAAATACCCTGCACGCTTTTCCAAAACAGCCAAAAGCATTGCCATTCTGCCGTAATCAACGCCGGTTGCCATTCGGCGCGGCGTGCCGAATCCCGTCGGTGTGACAAGGCTTTGCACTTCGGCAAGAATCGGCCGTGAGCCCTCCATAATACACGCAACACAAGTGCCGGAAACATTTTTCGGTCGTCCGGCCAAAAGCATCTGCGAGGGGTTTTCCACTTCAAAAAGCCCGTTGTCTTCCATTTCAAAAACGCCGATTTCGTTGGTAGAGCCGTATCGATTTTTCACAGCGCGCAAAATGCGGTAAGAAAGATTTCTGTCGCCTTCAAAATACAAAACAGCGTCCACAATATGTTCTAACACCTTCGGACCGGCAATATTGCCGTCTTTGTTGACGTGACCGACAACGACAATCGGAATGTTCAGCGTTTTCGCCGTACGCATAAATAGATTGGTGGTTTCGCGCACCTGCGTGACGCTGCCGAACGAGGAATTCAAATCGGTAATATTCATCGTCTGAATGGAGTCTATCATCACAATATCCGGCTTTTCGGACGCGATAACTTCGCAAATATACTGCGCGTCGGTTTCACAAAGCAAATATAGGTTGTCCGTCGTTACGCCGAGACGTTTTGCACGCAATTTCAGCTGGTGAGCAGATTCTTCACCGGAGACATATAAAATTTTCATTTTCTTGCCGAGATGCTCGCAAATCTGCAACAGCAAGGTGGATTTGCCAATCCCCGGGTCGCCGCTTAATAGCACAAGCGAGCCTTTGACAATCCCGCCGCCGAGCACGCGGTTGAGCTCCCGAAGCCCGGTGTCAAATCGGTGTTCCGTGTCGGCGCTGATTTCCTGCAGCTTTTGAACCGAAGCGCGATTAGCATAAGAAGAAAGTGCGCGCTTTTTGGCACTTCCCGTTTCCACCGTGCGCAGTTCTTCCTCCATTGTATTCCATTCCTGGCACGCCGGGCACTGCCCATACCATTTTGAGGTTTCGTGCCCGCAGGCTGAACAAACATAAACCGTTTTTGTTTTTGATGCCATTTTTCTCAAACCTTTATTATAAATTCATATAATTTAAAATGCCCGCCGCAACGGCAAAAGCCATTTGCTTTTGGGATTCTTCATCTTTTAAAAGCGCCGTATCCTGTTGGTTTGACAAGAAACCGCATTCCACAAGAACCGCCGTTTGCTTCGCGTAATACAGCAAATAAATGGAACTGCCCGATTTCTTGATTTCGCGCGTGTTATCCGGCTGTAAAAGGCTTACAACAGATTGCTGAATACAATTTGCAAGCGCGGAGCTTGACGTTGTGTTCGGCGAATAAAAGACCTGTGTGCCGCGCTGAGAACTGTCCGTGTATTTGTTTTGATGAATACTGACAAACAGTGCGCCCGGATAACTTTCCATAATTTTCATACGGTTATGAATGTCGGAAACCTTTTTCTCGCGAATGGTTTTTGCCGTTTCGTCGTGAATAGAATCTTCATTTGTTCGCGTCATCACGGTTTCTACGCCGAAGGCACGAAGCTGTTGTTCCAATGCTTTCGCAATTTGCAAATTCAGTGTTTCTTCTTCCGTGCCGTCATAAGCGACAGCACCGCCGTCCGCCCCGCCGTGACCGGCATCAATAATGACAATCGGCTTTTCCGTTGATTTTTCGGGAACGGTCGCAAGTTGTGTTGTGTGCACGGTAAACGCAAAAAAAGACAGGCAAACCGCAAAAATAAATACCGCGCAAAATACACGAAAGCTCGCCTTTTTCTTCATGTTACCACCCCACCAAAATATATGTGGCGGCAACTGTAATTATTATAGAGCATATCGCTTCGCAAGGCAAGAAAAAAAGCACACCGGTTACCCGATGTGCTTTCAAAAAACTTTGCTTATTTCATCATGCTGGCAACTTCAGCCGCAAAGTCGTCTTCTCTCTTTTCGAGACCTTCGCCCTTTGCATAGCGAATGAAGCCGGTAACTTTGATGTCAGCGCCGAGTTCTTTCGCAACAGACGCAACGTATTTCGCAACATTCATATCACCGTCTTTAACGAAATCCTGGTCAAGCAAGCAGTTTTCTTTGAAATATTTGCCGATTTTGCCGTCGACAATCTTTGCAAGAACCTGTTCCGGTTTGCCGGCCATTTTCGGGTCTTCCGCAAGCTGTGCTTTGGTGATTTCTTTTTCGTGCGCCAAAACATCAGCCGGAACACTGGCTTCGTCCAAATAAGCCGGGCTCATAGCCGCAATCTGCATCGCAACGTCTTTGCCCATCACTTTAAACGCATCGGTAGCAGCAGTTTTGTCGTCTGTGTCAAACATGACCAAAACGCCGACGGAGCCGCCGCCGTGAATGTAGCTTGTAGTAATGCCTTCTACTCTTTCAAAACGGCGAATTTTCATGTTTTCACCGATGGAAAGAACCATGTCCTGCAGGTTTTCCTGAACGGTTCTTGTGTCACCTGCAAGCGGCTTTGCAAGAAGCTCGTCCACGTCTGCCGGATTGGTGTCCGCAATCGTCTTGGCAACCGCAGTAACATAGTTTACGAATTTTTCGTTTTTCGCAACGAAGTCGGTTTCGGAGTTAACTTCAACCAAAACGCTGACTTTCTTCGCTTCGTCAGTATAAGCAAGAACAATACCTTCCGCAGCGATTCTGCCGGCTTTCTTAGCGGAAGCGGCAAGACCTTTTTCACGAAGCACGTCGATTGCGCGCTCCATATCGCCGTCTGCTTCGGTCAGAGCTTTTTTGCAGTCCATCATACCAACGCCGGTTTTTTCACGCAGCGCTTTAACATCAGCAGCAGTAAATGCCATGAGAATTCCTCCTAAAAAGTAAATTATAAATTATGGAAAAGGAAGCCCGCGCTTTGTGGTGCGGGCTTTTTGTGTTTCTTATTCAGCGGCTTCTGCGGGAGCTTCTTCCTGCGCTTCTTCAGCGGCAGCGCCCTGCATGCCCTGGCGGCCTTCGATAACCGCGTCTGCCATAGCGCCGGCAATCAGCTTAACGGCACGGATCGCGTCGTCGTTACCGGGGATAACATAGTCGATTTCATCGGGGTCGCAGTTGGTGTCGACAATCGCGATAATCGGAATACCGAGTTTCTTCGCTTCTGCAACCGCGATTCTTTCTTTGCGGGGGTCAACGATGAACATAGCAGCGGGCTGCTTTTTCATTTCGGTGATACCGCCCATGTATTTTTCCAGCTTTTCGATTTCAAGGTCAAGCTTAGCGGCTTCTTTCTTGGTAAGCAAATCGAAAGTGCCGTCTTCTTTCATCGCTTTCAGCTGGCCGAGTCTCTTAATTCTTCTTTTAATGGTAACGAAGTTGGTCAACATACCGCCGAGCCAACGCGCGTTGACATACGGCATACCGCAGCGGTCAGCTTCTTCCTTAATGGATTCCTGTGCCTGCTTTTTGGTACCGACAAACAAAACTTCTTCGCCTTCCGCAGCGAGATCACGGACAAACATATAAGCTTCTTCGAGCTTTTTGACCGTTTTCTGAAGGTCGATGATGTAGATACCGTTTCTTTCGGTGAAGATGTACTCCGCCATTTTGGGGTTCCATCTTCTGGTCTGGTGACCGAAGTGAACGCCTGCTTCGAGCAGTTGTTTCATGGATACGACTGACATAATTTTTTCCTCCTTATTTTTGCCTCCGCACAGTTCAACTTAACGGCAAGACACCGAAATGCAATTTTGCCGTAATCCCCGTGCGTGTGAATTGCGAAAGCATTATAGCATCAAACCTTAGATTTTGCAAGTGTTTTTTCAGGAATCACCGAATATTTTTTTCTGCATTTCAAAAAGTTTGGCTTTGCGCGCTTTGGTTTTCTCTTTGTCAGTTTTGTACATGCCGTCTTCTCGTAAAATAACAACATCTCCCTCTTTGACTGTATCGGGAAAAAGAGACAACGACACGTCCGAATGAGACTTATCCATTGCTTCTAAAACGACGATATTATTTTCAATCCGGTCCACAATCCAAAACGCCGCCATATTATCGCTCCGTTTCCACAGAAATTTCGTGTCCGTCGCTGTGCACGGTAATCGTGCCGTTCAAATCCGTGCGGCGGTAGTCAATTCCCATACTGTCAAGTCTTTTTAAAATCGTTTGGCTCGGAAAATTATAGGAATTGTTTTCGCCGCAGGAAATGACAGCGAATTTCGGCGAAACCGCCTGCAAATAAGTTTCAGTTGAAGAAGTTGTGCTGCCGTGGTGCCCGAGTTTAATCACGTCGGCGCGCACATCTAATCCCAAATCTAAAATTGCCTGTTCAGACTTCTTTTCAGCGTCGCCTTGGAACAAAAATGCCGTTTCGCCGTAAACCGCACGTATTACAACCGAAGTGTCATTCAGCTCCTTATAATCTGCGTTCGGCGCAAGAACAGTAAACCGGAATTCGGGCAGTTCATAGGTATTTCCCGGCGCTGCGGCGATAATTCTGCCGTTAAAATCCGAAAGCGTTGTCAACAGGTCTTCGTAAACCGTCGAGGTCGGCATATTCTCTTCCGTGTATTTTGGTAAAATTACGTTTTCTGCCGTGTAATTTTCCAGCACTTCATCTGCACTGCCGATATGGTCCGCGTGGGCATGGGTTAAAATAAAATATTGAACGGTTTTAATTTCTTTAGCTTTCAAAAACGCGTCAATTGTTGGAAATGCATCTACATCGCCGGCATCAATTAAGACCGCGCTGTCACCGCAAAGAATCAGTTCACAGTCCGCCTGACCGACATCTAAGTAATAGACAGAAAAGGGACTCCCCTCTTGTGTTCCGACTTCGGAAATATCGCCGGACGAAGCCGCGCCGAAAAGTTCGCTCCAAGACGGCAGTCCGGCTTCGGGCACAAAGGTAATCAGCAGCGACAAGACAAGAACGATAACGGCGGCAAGCGCGCCGGTAATTTTCAGCGGGCGTTTTCGGTTACCGTTTTTTCGGCTGGCCATGCTTTTGTCCTCCGTTTTTTCTGTAAGTCGGCTTTTTAGAATTGTTATTCTTTCCGTTTGCCTGCGCTTGCGGGTGCAATGGACGAATGAGACAATTCGGACCTGTACCGATTAAATCTGAACGCCCCGCCTTTTTCAGCGCTTCTTCAACCAAGGCGTGGTTTTTCAGCACAAAATATTGCATTAAGGCACGCTGCAACGCTTTTTCGTGCGGTGATTTTGCCACATAAACGGGTTTTAATGTGTATGGGTCCAGTTCCGTGTAAAACATAGCCGTTGAAATTGTCCCGGGTGTCGGGTAAAAATCCTGCACCTGTTCCGGATGCAGATGCTCTTTTTTGATAAACAGCGCCAGTTCCACAGCATCTTTGAGCGTCGCACCCGGGTGGGACGACATTAAGTAAGGCACAAGATATTGCTCTTTGCCGATGGATTTTGTATAGGAAAAATACTTTTTGGCAAAGGTCAAATAGGCTTCAATATGCGGTTTGCCCATTTTGTCGAGCACCGCGGCGGAGCAATGTTCGGGTGCAACTTTTAACTGCCCGCTGACGTGATATTTTACAAGCTCGCGGAAAAATTCGTCGTCTTTGTCTTTGAACATATAGTCGTAACGAATCCCGGAACGGATAAACACCTTTTTCACTTGAGGCAGTGTGCGAACACTTCGTAAAATATCCAAATATTCCGTGTGGTCGGCTTTTAATGCAGGGCACGGCGTCGGCGCCAAACACTTTTCGCCTTTGCAAAGTCCGGCGCTTTCCTGCTTTTGACACGACGGGAAACGGAAGTTGGCGGTAGGACCGCCGATGTCGTGAATATAGCCTTTAAAATCCGGCATTTTGGTAATGCGCTTGGCTTCCGCTATGACAGATTCTTTGCTGCGGGAAGTTATGTAACGCCCCTGATGAAAGGCAAGTGAACAGAAATTGCACGCGCCGAAGCACCCGCGGTTGTGCGTAATCGAAAAACGTACTTCTTCAATGCCGGGCACACCGCCGTCTTTTTCATAACTCGGGTGATAATTGCGACAATACGGCAACGAGTAAACCCAGTCGAGTTCATCTGTATTGAGAGGCGGCATTGGTGGGTTTTGCACAAGCATTTTGTCACCGTGGCGTTGACGGAGCATTTTCCCACGGATATGGTCTTGCTCGTCCTGCTCTATGCGGCAGGAAATCGCGTATTCCCGTTTGGATTTCAATACATTTTCATAAGACGGGCATTCCGTACAGTAAGGCGTTTCCGAAACAGGCACGGCGTAGCAGGTGCCTAAAATGTCGTGCATTTCCTTGATATCCTCGCCCGCATTTAAACGGTCGGCAATTTCAATCGTCTGTTTTTCGCCCATACCGTAGGAAATAAGGTCCGCACCGGAATCGAATAAAATCGACGGACGGATACGGTCATCCCAATAGTCATAATGCGCAAACCGACGAAGGGAAGCCTCCAAGCCGCCGACAATGATCGGCACGTCGCCGTACGCTTCCCGAATTTTTTTGCAGTATACAATGACCGCACGGTCCGGACGAAGGCCGATTTTTCCGCCGGGTGAATAAGCGTCCGTTCTGCGACGTTTTTTGGCGACCGTATAATGCGCGACCATAGAATCGATATTCCCGGAAGAAACAAAAAAGCCGAGCCTTGGCTTTCCGAAGCGCATAAAATCACGCGTGCTGTCCCAGCGCGGCTGAGACAGCACAACGACTTTATATCCTTTTGCTTCTAAAACACGTGTGATAATCGCCGCACCGAAGCTCGGGTGATCGACATAAGCGTCACCCGAAACATAGACAAAATCCGGCTGCTCCCAGCCTTTTTCATGCATTTCTTCGCGCGTTACCGGTAAAAAAGTTTGTGTCATACCTGTTCCTCGGCGTTTGAAGCCGGCTCGTCCGCACTTTCCGTATAATCATGGGACGCGCCGCCTTGCGCCAACGCATTCATTTCATACCATTGCTGTTTGGAAATCAAAACTTTACGCGGTTTGCTGCCCTCATAAGGTCCGATAATCCCGCGTTCTTCCAAGTTATCAATAATTCGTGCGGCGCGCGCATAGCCGAGTTTTAACTTGCGCTGTAAAAGCGTAGTTGATGCCATTTGCGCGTCCACGACCACTTCAATCGCTTTCGGTATCATCTCGTCCGCCTCGCCGTCACTGCTGTCATCCGACGAAGCAGCACCGCCGTTCTTTTTCTTATCCATGGCGGCTTGGCGTTCGATTTCCTGCATGACTTCGTCGTCATAAGAAGAGGTTTCTTCCTTTTTAATGAAATCGACGACAGATTCCACTTCTTTGTCGGAAAGGTAACAGCCTTGAATACGAATCGGTTTTGCAATGCCGACCGGGTAAAACAGCATATCACCGTTGCCGAGCAGTTTTTCAGCACCTGCCGCGTCGATAATCGTACGCGAGTCGATTTGAGAAGAAACTTTCAAAGAAATACGGCTCGGAATATTCGCTTTAATAAGGCCTGTGATAACGTCCACGGACGGGCGTTGTGTCGCAATGACCAAATGCATACCGGCGGCACGCGCCATTTGTGCGAGACGACAAATTGAATCTTCGACCTCGTGGGGCGCCGCCATCATCAAGTCGGAAAGTTCATCAATAAAAATGACAATCTGTGGCATTTTCTTTTGCCCGATGCTGTCACAAATGCTGTTGTAACCACTGATGTCACGCACATTGTTGTCGGAAAATGTCTTGTAGCGCGTCAGCATTTCCGTAACCGCCCACGCAAGTGCGCCGGAAGCTTTTCTCGGGTCGGAAACCACCGGCACAATTAAGTGCGGAATGCCGTTATAAACCGTAAATTCAACCTGTTTCGGGTCAATCATCAAAAGCTTGACTTCGTCGGGCGTCGCGTTATAAAGAATGCTGACAATCATCGAATTCAAGCAAACCGATTTACCGGAACCGGTCGTACCGGCGACAAGCAAATGGGGCATTTTGGCAAGGTCCGCGTAAGTGCAGTTGCCGGCAATGTCTTTGCCGAGCGCGACAAACAGCTTGGATTTTGCGGCTCTGTATTGTTCAGTATCGACAATTTCCCGAAGCGTTACGGTTGCGCGGTTGCGGTTCGGGATTTCTATGCCGACCGCGGCTTTGTTCGGAATCGGCGCTTCAATACGGATTCCGCCGGCGGCAAGGTTCAGCGCAATATCATCCGCCAGGTTTGTAATCCGGCTGATTTTTACGCCGGCCGCGGGCTGAATTTCATAACGCGTAACAGACGGGCCGCGGCAAATATCCACAATCCGGGTTTCCACGCCGAAACTTTTCAGCGTGTCGACCAGTTTCGTCGCGTTGGTTTTCAGTTCATCTTCATATTTTAAGTTACGGTTGTTTTTCGGCGCCGCAAGGCAGGAAAGCGGCGGTTTTTCATAGGTCTTAACAGGTGCGCTTTCGGAATCGGAAGCCGGATTTTCTTCGCTCACCTTTTCCTCGGGCTTGTCCGTTTCGTCTTTGCCGAATTTCTGGGCGGAAATCGGAATAATGCCGTCCGCAGGAACCGATTGCGGCTGCGGATTTGTCTGTTCGGAATATTTTTGAATAATATCGTCTAAAAGCACCGGCTTTTTACCCGCGGGCGCTTCGGAAAACGGTAAGAGAGTTTCTTCCTCATCCAAAGGCTCTTCCTCGTCCTTTGCTTTTTTCTTTCTGCGTTTTGCGGGAGCTTTCTCTTCCGCTTCAACTTCCGAATCTTCCGTTTCTTCAGGCTCTGGGCCTAAATCCACGTCCACGTTATAACGGTCACGGGCTTTCGCAACCTGTTCCCACTTTTCCTCGCGGTATTCATTGACCTTTTGCACGGGCTTTGCGACGCCTTTAAACAGCCGCACGAGCGTCATCCCGGTCATCAGCATCACGCAAAGGAAAATCAGAATTAAAACAATTGCAACCGCCGCGGCTTTCCCGCTGCCGGTTGCCAGCAAAATAAGGCCGCCGAAAATCGCACCGATTGCACCGCTGCCTAAATATGACCCATCATAACGGAACACATTGTAGGCGTCGCGGATATTTTCAAAATAATCCACTTGCCCTTCAAATTTGAAAATATGTATTGCGCTGCAAATCAGCACAATCAGCGCAATCGCTTCACCTATTTTATAACCAACCTTGGTAGTGGCCTTGTCAAGCGTTGCCATTACCGCGACATAAATTAGCAAAAGCGGAATGACAAACGAGCAAAAGCCGAAAAGCCCGAATAAGAAGTCGCGCAAGCCGCCCCAAATGCCGCCTGCGGGAATAAAGGTTAAGCAAAGGAAAAACAAAGCCACACAGAACAAAATGACCGCTGCCACCTGCTTACGGGCGGCGGAACGTTCGGCGTTTCTCTGCGGTGCAGGGCGTCCTTTCCCCTGCGGCGTTTTTCTTTGCTGTGATTTTGGTTTAGATGTACCGGCCATCAGTTTCCCTCCGAAGAATTTGCTTTTTCATTTTCGAGTTTTTTATTTGTAATCATTTGATATAAGCATTCCAAAGCGTCCGAGAGCCCCCCTAAGTGGTCAATCATGCCCTCCTCGACCGCTCTTTTGCCGTCCAACACCGTGCCGACATCGGTCGCGAGTTCACCGGTTGCCAGCATATATTCGCGGAATTTTTCCGGCGGCATCGAGCAGTTGCGCGCAATAAAATCGACAATACGTTCCTGCATTTTTTGAAAATAAGCAAACGTTTGCGGCACACCGAGCACAAGCCCGTTCATGCGCACCGGGTGTATGGTCATTGTCGCAGAAGGCACAATAAACGACTGTTTCGCGGAAACTGCGAGCGGCACGCCAATCGAGTGCCCGCCGCCGAGAACGAGGGAAACCGTCGGCGTTTGCATCCCGCTTATCAGCTCTGCAATCGCAAGCCCCGCTTCAATATCGCCGCCGACTGTGTTGAGAATGATAATTAAGCCCTCGATTTCCGAGCTTTCTTCAATGGCGACAAGCTGCGGAATGACGTGCTCATATTTCGTCGTCTTATTTTGCGCAGGCAAAATATAATGCCCTTCAATTTGCCCGATAATAGTCAGGCAGTGAATCAAATGGCCGTCTTTTTCAACGGTAATCGAACCGGTTTCGACAATTTGCCGAATGGAAGAATCCATCGGCTCGTTTTCTTCCTCTTCGGGCGTTTCCGCGTCCGCCAAATATTGGTTCCGACAAAATATCGTCTGAAATGCGCTTTGTTGATTTTGTTTTTTCATAAAAGCACCTCCGTTTTCCACGATTTAGTATGTACCGCGGAAGTACCATTTATGAAGCACAAAATATTGTAGCACAAAGAAAGGAAAATGGCAATATTTGTTTCAATTCTGTAAACTATATAATATTTATAAATTTAATTATTGATAATTCATTGACAAAGAAAGATTATGGTATTAAAATAACGACGTAAGTTTGTTAAAAAAATGAAAAAGTAAGGAGATTGCAAGAAAAATGGGACTTACTGTTACACAGAAACTCATTAAAAGCCATTTGGTTTCCGGCGATATGACCGTTGGCAGCGAAGTCGGCTTAAAAATCGACCAAACGCTGACCCAGGACGCCACCGGCACCATGGCGTATTTGGAATTTGAAGCGATGGGCGTGCCGCGCGTGCGTACCGAGCTTTCCGTGGCGTATATCGACCACAACACCCTGCAAACCGGCTTTGAAAACGCCGACGACCACCGCTTTATTCAGTCGGTCGCCAAAAAAAGAGGCATTCGCTTCTCCCGCCCCGGTAACGGTATTTGCCACCAGGTGCATTTGGAGCGTTTCGGCAAGCCCGGCAAAACCCTGATCGGTTCCGACAGCCACACCCCGACCGGCGGCGGCATCGGTATGCTCGCGATGGGCGCAGGCGGTTTGGACGTTGCGGTTGCCATGGGCGGCGGTACATATTACATCACCATGCCGAAAATTGTCAATGTTCATTTGACCGGCAAATTAAACCCATATGTTGCCGCAAAAGACGTTATCTTGGAAGTTTTGCGGAGAATGACCGTAAAAGGCGGCGTCGGTAAAATTATTGAATACACCGGCGAAGGCGTCAAAACCCTTTCCGTCCCTGAGCGTGCTACCATCACCAACATGGGCGCGGAACTGGGCGCAACGACCTCTGTTTTCCCGTCGGATGAAATCACTAAGGATTTCTTAACGGCGCAATCCCGCCCGGAAGATTGGATTGAACTGAAAGCGGACGACGACGCCATATATGACGAAACGATTGAAATTGACCTTTCTTCGCTTGCGCCGATGGCGGCAATGCCGCACATGCCCGATCGCGTAAAAGACGTCACCGAAATCGGTAAAATTAAGGTGGACCAGGTCTGCATCGGTTCCTGCACAAACTCTTCTTTGATGGACATGCTGAAAGTCGCCGCCATTTTAAAAGGCAAAACCGTTTGCCCGACCGTCAGCCTTTCGATTGCGCCCGGCTCGAAACAGGTGCTCAATATGTTAGCGCAAAACGGCGCGTTATCGGATATGATTGACGCCGGCGCAAGAATTCTTGAAAGTGCTTGCGGTCCCTGCATCGGTATGGGCCAGTCCCCGAACTCCGGCGGCATTTCGCTTCGCACGTTCAACCGCAACTTTGAAGGCCGTTCCGGCACAGCGGACGCAGGGATTTACCTGGTCAGCCCCGAAGTCGCAGCGTATTCCGCACTGACCGGTGTGCTTTCCGACCCGCGTGAGCTCGGTGAGCCGCTCCACATTGAAATGCCCGAAAAATTTGTTGTCAACGACAATATGATTGAAATGCCCGCATCGCCCGAAGAAGCGGACAAGGTTGAAGTCCTTTACGGGCCGAACATCAAACCGTTCCCGACCACCGAAAAACTGCCCGAAAGCATTACGGCAAAAGCAATTTTGAAAGTCGGTGACGACATTACAACCGACCACATTATGCCGGCGGGCGCTAAAATCCTGCCGTATCGTTCGAATATCCCCTACCTTTCGCAGTTCTGCTTCGCAGTTTGCGACAAGACGTTTGCCGAGCGCTGCAAAGCCGAAGGCAAAGGTATTATCATCGGCGGCGCAAACTACGGTCAAGGCTCTTCACGTGAACACGCGGCGCTTGTTCCGCTGTATCTCGGCATTAAGGCAGTTATCACCAAATCTTTTGCCAGAATCCATTGCGCAAACCTGATTAACGCCGGTATTCTGCCGTTGAACTTTGAAAATGAAGCGGATTACGACAAGATTTCCCAAGGCGACGAGTTAAGCCTTCCGAATATCAAGGAAGAAATCGAAGCCGGCAAACCGGTCGTGCTCAAAAATCTGACAACCGGCGAATCTTACGAATTGAAATATGATTTGTCGAAGCGCC
>DVGI01000009.1 GCA_018712805.1 Candidatus Fimenecus excrementavium
CTTTTGGGATTTTTCTCTTGAGAATACCGGGCGGACACAAATAGTATCAATCCAGTATCAAGAGCAGTATGGACGGGCAAAAAAGCCTGTATTCATGCGGGTTTTCGCCGTTTCGAGCGTCATTCCCACTCCACGGTGCCGGGGGGTTTGGAAGTGATGTCATAGACGACGCGGTTGATGCCGTCCACTTCGTTGGTGATGCGGTTGGAAACCGTCGCCAAAATGTCATAGGGGATCCGCGCCCAGTCCGCCGTCATGAAGTCGTCGGTGGTAATCGCGCGAATGGCGATGACATTTTCATAGGTGCGGTGGTCGCCCATTACGCCGACCGCCTTTGCGCCCGTGTAAACGGTGAAGAACTGGCTGAGATTTTTTTCGTAGCCGTTTTTCGCCATTTCGTCGCGCAAAACCGCGTCTGCATCTTGTACGATACGAATTTTCTCCGCGGTAATCTCACCGAGAATGCGAACGCCCAGTCCCGGACCGGGGAACGGCTGACGCCAAACGAGCTCGTGCGGAATGCCGAGCTTTTCGCCGACCGCGCGCACTTCGTCTTTAAACAAATCTTTCAAAGGCTCAATGACGCCCAAGAAATCAACGTCGTCCGGGAGCGCTCTTTGGTTGTGGTGCGTTTTAATCACCGCACTGCCCGCGCCCTTGCCGGAAGCGCCTTTACCGCTTTCGATGCGGTCGGGATAAATCGTGCCTTGTGCGAAAAACGCATCGCCGTGGGCGCGTTTTTTAATTTCGTCCCAAAAGACTTCATAAAACGCGTCGCCGATGATGTGGCGTTTTTCTTCGGGGTCGGTCACGCCTTTTAATTTCGATAAAAATACGTCGCCGCAGTTGACGCGGACGAACTGCATATCAAACAATTTGGTGAAGGTTTCTTCCACGAAGTCACCTTCGTTTTTGCGCATCAAGCCCTGGTCCACGAAAACGCAGATGAGCTGCTTGCCGACCGCGCGGCTCAAAAGACCGGCCGCAACCGACGAATCCACGCCGCCGGAAAGACCTAAAATGACGTGTTTGTCGCCGATTTGTTCGCGCAGCGCTTTGACGGTGTCGTCAATGAAGCTGTCCATTTTCCAGTCGCCTTTACAGCCGCAGACTTTATATAAGAAATTTTCGAGCATTTTGTCGCCGTAGACGCTGTGGGTGACTTCCGGGTGGAACTGCACGGCATACAGCTTTTTTCCCGGATTCTGCATTGCGGCGCAGGGGCAGTTTTCCGTTTTCGCGATAACCTCGAAGCCCTCGGGCGCGGCGGATATGTAATCGGTGTGGCTCATCCAAACCGTGCTCGTTTTCGGCACATCAGCGAACAGCGGACTTTCTTCTTTTAAGACTGTCAGCTCAATTTTGCCGTATTCCGAAACCGGCGCGGTGCTGACCGTGCCGCCCGAAAGATACGCCATCAGCTGGCAGCCGTAGCAAATGCCGAGCACCGGCACGCCAAGCTCCAAAATGCCTTTTTCGTAATGCGGCGAAGTTTCGTCATAAACGGAATTCGGACCGCCGGTGAAAATGATGCCCTTATAGCCGTTTTCGCGAATAACCGACAGGGGTGTGGTATAGGGCAAAATTTCCGCATAAATATGATGGTCGCGGACGCGGCGCGCAATCAACTGGTTATACTGCCCGCCGAAGTCCAAAACTAAAATTTTCTCCATAGGCACTCCTTTGGTTTATCTGACAATAATCGCTTCGCGCTCCGGTCCGTTGGAAACCATGTCAATTCTGTAACCGAGCTGTTTTTCAATGAATTCCACATAGTCGCGCGCTTCTTTGGGAAGCTCATCGTAGTTGCGGATGCCCTTGATGTTGCAGTGCCAGCCTTTGAGCGTTTCAAACACGGGTTTGCATTTTTTCAAAGTCGGGGTGGTCGGAAAATCTTTGATGACTTTACCGTCCACTTCATAGCCGACGCAGACTTTGATTTCGTCGAGGTAAGACAGGCAGTCGAGCGCGGTCATGACCACTTTGGTTGCGCCCTGGCAGGCAATGCCGTAACGGGTTGCAACGCAGTCAAACCAGCCCACACGACGCGGGCGGCCGGTGGTTGCGCCGAACTCGCCTTTGTCGCCGCCGTGTACGCGCAGCGCCTGCGCTTCGTCTTCGTCAAGAATTTCCGAAACAAATTCACCGGCGCCGACCGCGGAGGAATACGCTTTGGTCACGCAAATAATTTCTTCGATTTTATAGGGCGGGATACCCGCACCGACCGCGCCGTAAGCGGCGAGGGTGGAGGAGGAGGTAACCATGGGGTAAATGCCGAAGTCGGGGTCTTTGAGCGTGCCGAGCTGGCCTTCGAGCAAAATTTCTTTGCCGTCTTCCATCGCTTTCGCAAGATAGGCGCGCGTGTCGCAGACATACGGCGCAATCATTTCACGATATTTCACGCAGGTGTCGAAAAGTTCCTGTTCGTCTAAAAGCGGTTTGTGGTAAACATACTCTAAGGTCAGGTTCTTGAGCGTGCAAATGTTGTGGAGCTTTGCTTTCAAAGAGTCGTCGTCAAACAGCTCGTTGACCTGAATGCCGATTTTGGCGTATTTGTCGCTGAAGAACGGCGCGATGCCGCTTTTGGTGGAACCAAATGCATTTTTGCCGAGACGCTCTTCTTCATATTCGTCGAATAAAATATGATAGGGCATCAAAATCTGGGCGCGCTCGGAAACGAGCAGCTTGGGGTTGAGCCCCGCCTTTTTGACATCGTCCAGCTCTTTGCAGAACTTCTGAATGTCGAGCGCAACACCGTTGCCGATGATGCAGGTGGTGTGGTCATAGCAGACGCCGCTGGGCATCAGATGAAACGCAAACCGGCCGCGGTCGTTGATGATGGTGTGGCCCGCGTTTGCACCGCCCTGAAACCGGATAACGATATCCGCTTTTTCTGCAAACATGTCCGTAATTTTGCCTTTGCCCTCGTCGCCCCAGTTGGCGCCGACGATCGCCTTTACCATTATGGTATCCTCCTTAAATTTGCTTTGCTTTTTTTAAAACAAAGCCGAAATCACAATACGATTTATTATATAATACCGCGTGCTTCTTGTCAACGAGAAGGCTTTACAAACCGCGCGGTTTTCCGACGCTTTTTTTGTGAAAATAATTTTAAAAAAATTACCAAAACCGAAAAAAGTTTTCTCCTTATGATTTTCTCGTTTTCGCGCAAAATAGAAATACAAAAACTTTTGGGAGGGAAAAGCATGAACAGTCAAATGAATACGGCAATGAAAGCCGTGGGCATGAGTCTTGCGGTCGGCGGTGCGGTCGCAATGGTCGGCAGCGCCATGAAAGGCAATTCCACCAAGCGCAAGGCGAAAAAGGCGGCGAAAAAAGCGGTCAACACGTTCACCAATTTGGTGGATAATATGCAATATATGATGAAATAACCGGCTGCGGGAAAATTCCGGCGCCTGCGGCTTTTGCTGCGGGCGCCGTGTATTTGGAGAACGAAAAAATGAATAAAAGATTATTAACCGGCGCGGTGTGCTTAGGTCTTTGTCTCTCGCTGTGCGCCTGCGGGGGCGGCGATACACTTAGCGATGCAACCACGACGCAACCGGGTGCAACCGGGCGGTCGGCGGAGTCGGGCACCGAGACGCCGCAAAGTGAAACCACAATCGTGGCAACGCCGCTGCCCGTGACGGCACAAAAGCCGGTTTTGCAAAACGGCGAAACCTACACGGGGCTTCCGGCGCTGCCGCTGCAAAACTTTATTGTCAGCGACCCGGAAAACACCAAAGGGCTTTCAACCGAAAAGCACGGCTACGGCTACGGCGTTGCAAAAAACGGGCAGCCGCATTCCATCTCGGTGGGCAACCAGCAATATTTTGAAACGAACGGGTATAAGGCGGTGTGCCTCGACCAAAAAACCACAGACGAAAAGGTGTTGTATTTGACATTCGACTGCGGTTATGAAAACGGCTACACCGAACAAATTCTGGATGTCCTCAAAGAAAAGAATGTGCCGTCCGCCTTTTTCTGCACGCTGCCGCAGGTCAAGGATTACCCCGAGCTTATCGCAAGGATGATTGCGGAAGGGCATATCGTCGGCAACCACTCTGTAAAACACCCGTCCTTTCCGACGCTGACACGGTTGGAAATGGCGGAGGAAATAAAGGGCATGGACGATTACCTGCGCACCAACTTCGGTTACAGCGAACCTTATTTCCGCTTCCCGATGGGCGAGTATTCCGATTGTGCACTCGACTTGGTCGGCTCGCTGGGGTACACAAGCGTTTTCTGGTCGCTTGCGTATTCCGACTGGGATTTAGAAAACCAAAAAGGGGCGGACTACGCTTTTGAGACGGTGACCGCACGGCTGCACCCGGGCGCTGTCATTTTGCTGCACTCCGTGTCGCCGGACAACGCGAACGCCCTCGGGCGCATCATCGACGAAGCGCGGGCGCAAGGCTATGTATTCAAATCGCTTCGCGACTTGCCGGCGTAAAAAAACATCCGCAACTAAAAGGTTGCGGATGTTTTTTACTTTCACGGACACTTTGTGTGGGAAGGGGGAATGTCGGTGGAGAAGTTTTAAGCGTCCATGGCGATGATTTTCTGATTTTTTTCTTGACCTTTCCAGGAATGCATGATTTTCGGATTTTCGAAAATGTTGTCCAAAGTTTTTAAGAACGGCACGATGTCGCCGAAATCGAGTGCTCTGTGGTCGAACGCAATGCAAATCGGCAGCACCTGGCGCGCTTCAATGCGTTTTTCGCCGAATTCGTCGGTAATAACAACCGGCTTATCCTGAACGGCGCCCACGCCGAACGCGGTGACCTGCGGCGGCACGATTTCCAAAAGGGCGACAGCGCCTTTTTGCTGGCGGTAAATCGAACCGATATTGGAAATGGTTACGGTGCCTTGTTCAATGTCATGTTTGGTCAAACGCTCGGTAACGGGAAGCGCCTCGTATTCGCGTTTTGCTTTGCCGGACAGGGTCTTGACTTTGTGCTTGCCGGTTTTCGAGCCGATTAAACGGCAGACGGTCTGCGCGATTTTGCCGTGCTTGAGCGCGGTTAAAGTGTTATCCAAAGATACCTCAAACATCGCTTCGTTGAGGTCGGTATTTTTCGCACGGCGCGCAACGTCGGCAATGTAGTCGGTCATTTCGTCGAGGTTTTTGTTTTCAAAATTATGCAGGTTCACTGTCATCATTTCGCCGTTCGGCAAAATCATCGGCATGGAAATGTTGATGTCTTCGAACGTGTCAATTTCGCCGCGGACGAGTTTGCGGTTGAAGTGGATATGCGAATTCATCAACGGGGCGGCTTTTAAGCCCTCGCTGATGACTTTGAGCATCAGCGTGTTGACCGTGATTTTGTCTTCGCCGCTTCTGTTCAAATTCAGTTTTTTGTATTCTTTCATAAAACCGGTGACGTCGGGCTCATACATATAGGTAACGTGCGGAATAGTCTCCCAGCTTTCGGAAGTCATATTTGCAACGATTTTTCTCTGGATGCCGAAGTGAATGGTATTTGTTTTTTTCATAGTGGTAACGCTCCTTTTCTCAATTTAAAATATGCAGACGGAGTTGTCTTTTTGTCTTTTTTGTCCGGCGGCGTGTGTATCGTTTTGCCTCCCGGGAACACTTACAGAATACACATTTTCCTCCGGTTGCGCCATACATTCCGGTTTCCAAACTACCAATTTTTGCCGTAATTTCGGTTTGCAAAATTCGGTTGCCGTGCAATTTTTACAAAAAAATACCCGGCACAGGATTTTTCCTGTACCGGATTACAAAGCCTTTTATTTTCTGAAAAGCGAAATTACGCTGCGTTCTTTCTGCGTTTTACGGCAACGCCGGTGATAACCGCTGCGGCAACAACCACCGCGCAAGCGGACCCAATCGCCGCATATCTGCCGGCGGTCGAGGGGATTTTTTCATCCACGGGCGGAAGTTCGCTTAAAGTTACGGAAAGCGGGCCGCCTGCAAACGAAAGGTCAAGGGCTTGGTCCGTGCTGTCAGTTGCTTCGGTATTTTTAAAAGCAATATCCGTCGTGCCTGCGGCGTCCTCTTTTACTTTAAACGTAACTGTGGCGAGTGTATCCGCTGTGTTTTGCGAAGTGGACCAGACCATGTAAAGCCCGACTTCCCCCGCCGTGTTCGTGTTGGACGTGTACATATCGCCCGCGCCGAATTTAACTTCGGAAAACTCGAGCTTGTCGGCGTCATAAGTGAGCGTGGTGGCAAACGTCGCAAGGTCTGCACCCGCGGGCAAGTCCAGCGTGACGGTAACAACGCCGTCGTCGGAAAGCACCGCTTTCGGGGTAACCGAAACAGACGCTGCAAACGCAGGAATCATCAGCGCCGCCAAAAGAAGACAGGCGAGCAAAACAGAGAGGGTCTTTTTCATAGTCAAACATCCCTTTCAAAGCCATTCAATTCTTTTTCAGTTTATCATAACCGCCGGCGTCTGTCAAACAATTCTTATACAAGGAAAAGGAGAAATACGGCTTAAAAATGGACACGGAAAAAGCGGGTGTCCAATATGTTCGGTTTCGGTCGAAAGAGCGTTGACTTTAACGAAAAAAAGAATACAATAAAATTAGATTTCATTTTAAATTACAGGTGATTGCCATGAAAATAAAAACGGTATTGAAAGCAACCGGCGGTCTGGCGCTCGCGCTGTCTGCGTTTTATCTTGTGATTTCTCACGATTACGACGACCCGGTCGAGCCGGTTTTGCCGGCGGACAAATCCGGCGACAAAAAAAGAAATCCTTATATTGTGCCTAACGGCGAAACAATGGTTTCCGCCCACCGTTCCGGTGCGGGGATTGCGCCGGAAAACACCTTGCGGGCATTTCGCAACTGTGTGGAAAGCGATTCGTTTTTTACCGATGTGTTTGAATTTGATTTGCATTTGACCGAAGACGGCGAGCTGATTTTGCTGCACGATGACACTTTCGACCGCACGAGCAACGCAAAAGAAGCCTTCGGCAAAGCGGGCGTGCTCCCGAAAGAGAAAACTTATGAAGAACTTTATAAGCTTAACATGGGCGAACATTTTGAAACCGCCGACGGCAAAACGCCGTATGCGGGCTTGCGCGGCGACCAAATTCCGGACGATTTGCATGTGATGCGCCTGCGGGATATTTTCACCTATCTTGCGCCTTTTAAAAATTACAGATTTATCATTGAACTCAAAGACGGCGGCGACCGCGGGCGCCGCGCAGCGGACAAGCTTTACGAAACCTTGTCGGAATTCGGCCTTTTAAAGCGCGCGGTTATCGGCACGTTCCATGGGGAAATCAGCCGTTATATGTCTGAGAAATATCCCGACATGCTGCGCTCGGCGAGCGTGCGGGAGGTTTGCGGTTTTTATTTTTCGAGCCTGTTCGGGATTCACCACAAACCCGGGCACTACCGTTTTGCCGCGCTCCAAATTCCTTATGACGACCACGTCTTTAATCTCGGCACGGCGCGGCTTGTCAACTACGCGCACAAAAACAATATTGCCGTGCAGTACTGGACCATAAACAAGCCCGAAAAAGTGCGGCACTTGATTCGTATCGGCGCCGACGCGATTATGAGCGATCTTCCCGATATGGTATATTCTGTCTTGCGCGGCAAGGCTTAACAGAAATGCAACCGAATTGTTAAAATCCGGCACACATAATTGACACAATTCGACTTTCGTTGTATAATCAACTCCATGTTTTACGGCATTTTTGAACGCCAAAGGGTTTATAATGAACAGAGGTGTGTTATGAGAAAGGACAGAAAGCGGACAGAAGAGCAGGAAATTGAGCTCAACCGCAAACTCGACGAAAAAGTTGAGAAAAAATTGGCGAAAGAAAAGCGGAAAGCGGAAAAAAGAGCCAACAGCAAATTCCGCAACAGCAAGTTCGGCAAAAAATGGTTTGCTTTAAAAAAGTGGAAACGCATTGTTGTTTATGTTTTGATTGCTTTGATTTTGCTTGCGCTGATTGCGTTTGCCACGGTTTACGGCATTTATAACAGCTTCAGAACGGACATCAACGAGGACAACCTCGGGATTTCTTCCGAAATCCAAGACAAATACGGCGACTCCGACATTTTCAACGTCGCGCTGTTCGGTGTAGATACCCGCGACGAAGACTCTTTCTCCGGGCGTTCGGATACCATTATTATTGCAAGCGTTGATAAAAAGAATAATGTGGTCAAATTAACTTCGATTTTGCGCGACAGTTATGTTGCGATTGAAGGACATAAAAACCAAAAAATCACCCATGCTTATGCGTTCGGCGGCGCAGAACTGGCGATTAAAACAATTAACCAAAACTTCGGGATGAATATCACCGACTACGCCACAATCAACTTCTATAAATTGGCAGATGCGATTGACATTCTCGGCGGTATCGACATTGAAGTGACCGAAGCGGAACGTAAGCATTTAAATGATATCGGAGACGACGAAAACCCCGATTTCAATTATTTGGACGAAGCGGGTACGGTGCACCTGAACGGTGAGCAGGCGGTCGTTTACGCGCGGCTTCGTAAAATCGACTCCGACGTGGCTCGCTCCAACCGCCAGAGAAAGGTCATTGAAGCGTTAATTGTGCAGGCGAAAAAGGTAAGTCCCGCAAAATACGCGGAAATGGTGCGCACAATGATGTCTCTTTGCGAAACCTCACTTTCGTTCTCCGAAATTATGTCTTTTGCACCGATGATTACCAAAGATATCACGATTCAGACATTGACCATTCCGGGCGACGAGGAGAATGCAATCGGCGGCATGTATGACGGCGCGTGGGTGTGGCGTTACGACCTGTCTGAAGCTACCCAGCACATTCACGAGTTCATTTACGGTGAGCCGCTCGATACGGTCCCCGACAGCGTAATTTCGGCAAACGATTCCGGCAGTTCCGGCAGCAAGTCGGATTCGGATGACGATGACAATAACAATAACAATAAGAATTCCGATAAAGGCAATCAGGGTGGTTCTAATGCAACCACAAATCCTGCCGGCACAACAGCGCCCGCAACAACGGTAGCACCGCCGACAACGACTACAACAAAGCCGGCGGAAACAACCACAGATCCTGCAACGGGCGATAAGGAAGAGCCGAACACAAACAACGGAAACGACGAAGAACCTGCAACGGCGGATCAAGAAGAAAACACGGCAGAGGCCGCGAACGAAAACGCCGCCGCGTAAAATTAAACTGAATCTAGACCGCTTTCCTTTCGGAAGGCGGTCTTTTTTCGGAATGGGATAGATTTTCAAAACAATGTGTGATACAATACGAATATTATAGTTTGTGAGGTATTCTTGTGGGAAAGAGAATTGTTTCTGTTTTACTCATTTGCATATTGCTGAGCGTGTCCCTCTCCGGCTGTTTTGGAAAAACCAAGGCGGGAAAGACCTTTTCCATGCCCATAACCGATGAGCCGACCAGCCTTGACCCCCAGATTGCGGATTCCAACGCCGAACGGTTGGTGATTTCCAATTGCTATGAAGGGCTTGTGACCGTGGGTGCCGACGGCACCATTCACAACGGCGTCGCCGAAAGCTATTCGGTTTCCGACAATGGGCTGGTTTACACATTCAAACTGCGTCAGGACGCACACTGGGCGCTGTATTCCGGCCACAAAACGCTATTGGGCGAAAATTATAAAGAGACGTTTGACAAAACGGTGTATGCGCAAGATTTCGTCTTTGCGCTGCAGCGCGCCGTGGACCCACAGACCGGCTCGCCGGACGCCTATTTGTTCTCGGCAATTTCCGGTGCGCAGGCGATTTTTACAGGTGCCGCGCCCGTAAGTTCTCTCGGTGTGCAGGCGCTCGACAACTTCACCGTGCAAATCACGCTTGCTTACGCCGATGACAATTTGTTATATGCGTTGACTTCTCCGGGCGCAATGCCGTGTGACGAAGAGTTCTTTAATCTTACCAACGGGCGCTATGGCCTCGAAGCGGGCTACACGCTCGGCAACGGACCGTTCCACGTTTCCAGTTGGCAGGAAAAGACCTTAATCAAAATGGTGCACAATGAAGATTATAACGGCGAAACCGATGTAAAGCCGTCAAGCCTTACGTTATATTATAATGACGATGCTTCCAAAATCCCGGAGAAAATGGCATCCGGCACCTATGACGCGGCGTTTTTGAGCAAGACGCAGTTTGACGCGTTGGAAGATACTTCGGATTTGGCGGTGCAGCCGTTGGAAAACACCACGCAATCTTTGATTTTCAACCAGCGCAACACGTCGCTTGCGAATGAGAACTTGCGAAAGGCACTTTGCTACGCGGCGGACTTGAGCGACTTTTCCGCTTTAGGGGAAAATATCGAGCACGCGACCGGACTTGTGCCGCCCTATTGCAAAATCGGCGCGGATGTTTACCGGCAAGAGGGGCAGAGCGCAAAACTGCTGCCTTATAACGCAGAACTTGCCAAATCCTGTTTTGAAGAAGCGCTTTTAGAACTGGGTGCGTCGTCGGTGGAATTGGAAATTCTCTGCACCGACGAGGACAGCAACTTTATTCGTAAAATCGTGCAGAACTGGCAAAAGGTGCTCGGCGTGAAGTTTGTCACCACGCTGAAAATTGTCAGCCAGACGGAACTCGAAGCCGAGGTTGCCGACGGCAACTTCACGGTTGCGCTGTATCCGCTGACTGCAACTTCCGTGATGACGGCGGATTTTTTGGAAACCGCTTTTTCGTCTGACAACCTGTTCGGCTTTACAGACGCAAACTACACGTCGATGCTCTCCGGCCTTCGCACAAGCGCGTCGGATTTCAGCAAACTTCGAACGGCTTGCAATGCGGCGGAAGATTATTTGCTGCAGCATGCTGTGATTTTGCCTTTGTTCTATCAGGAAAGCTATTTTGTCACTTCCGACGACACCGCGGGAATTTATTTTTACTCTTCGGAGGATTATGTGTACTTCATTGACGCAACCAAGAAATAAGCGGCGGATTTTGCTTTTCGTCAGTTGGGCGTTTGTGGTTTTGTGCATGGCAATTATCTTCTTTTTGTCGCAGGAACCCGCAACCGAATCGCAAAGCCGAAGCGACGGCGTGATTGCGGCGCTGCTTTCGCGCTTCGGAATAGAGTTTTCCTCCCATTTTGTCCGAAAAGCTGCGCATGCACTCGAATATTGCGGGCTGTCCCTTTTGTTGTACGGTGCTTATTTTGTCAGTTTCCGTGCGCCGCAGCCGGCGCTTTCCGTTTTGACAGCGGCGCTTTACGCGGTGAGCGATGAAGCGCACCAATATTTCGTACCCGGGCGCGCCTGTCAGCTTCGGGACGTGTTTGTCGATTCTGTCGGCGCGGCGGCAGGCGTTCTGTTCTGCACGGCAATCTTTTTCCTTTTACATAGAATCTCGAAAAAAAGAGAGGTATAAAAATGGCAACAGTTAAACCTTTTCGGGCGTATCGTCCGGCGGCGGGGTATGCCGACAAAATCGCGGCGCTGCCCTATGACGTTATGAATTCCGACGAAGCGCGGAAAATGGCGTTCGGCAATCCGTATTCGTTTCTTCATGTCGATAAAGCGGAAATCGATTTGCCGAAAACCGTGGATATTTATGACGACAAGGTCTATTTGCAGGCAAAGCGGAATTTAAGTGAATTGATTTCCGCCCAGGCGCTCGAACAAGACCCTGAAAACTGCTTCTATATATATGCCCAAACCTGGAAAGGACGCACCCAAACGGGCCTTGTCGCCTGCGCGAGCGTGGACGCGTATTTGGATAACCGGATTAAAAAGCACGAATTGACCCGCGCTGAAAAAGAAGCGGATCGTATTCGCCACGTCGATACGCTGAACGCCAATACCGGTCCGATTTTCTTAACCTATCGCGGCAAACAGGCAATTTCTGACTTGCTCAAAGCTTGGCAAACGGCGCACGAGCCGGTTTATGATTTCACCGCGGACGACGTTCGCCAAACGGTTTGGGTGATAGATGACAAAGAAACCATTGTCGCGCTTCAAAAGCAGTTTGAAACCGTGGATTCGTTGTATATCGCCGACGGGCATCACCGCGCGGCTTCCGCGGTGCGCGTGGCGCAAATGCGGCGCGCGGCAAATCCCGACTATCAAGGCGACGAGGAATTTAACTTTTTCCTTTCCGTCCTTTTCCCGGCAGAGGAACTTCGCATTCTCGACTATAACCGTCTGGTGAAAGATTTAAACGGCTATACGACCGCCGCTTTCTTAGAAGCGCTTTCCGCCGATTTCACCGTCGAGTGTGTCGGCGAAGCGGCTTATCATCCGCAAAAAAAGCACACCTTCGGGCTTTACCTTTCGGGAAAATGGTATGCGCTGACCGCGAAAGACGGTGTTGTGAACGAAAGCGACCCGGTCGCGCGGCTGGACGTTTCTGTTTTACAGTCGCGGGTTATCGGTCCGTTGCTCGGCATTGAAGACCCTCGAACCGACAAGCGGATTGATTTTGTCGGCGGAATCCGCGGCCTTTCGGAACTTGAAAAACGTGTGAACAGCGGGGAAATGACCGCTGCGTTTGCCATGTACCCCACGACGCTCGATGATTTAATGGCGATAGCCGACGCGGGCGCCGTCATGCCGCCGAAATCCACTTGGTTTGAGCCAAAGCTTTTAAGCGGTTTGTTTATTCATTTTCTTTCGGATTAAACGTCGATTTTCAGAGTTTGTAAACTTTTTGTGTCTTTTCCGTTTTTTTCCTTGCATGCCTGTTTTTATTGTGCTACTATGTAGTCAAGAAAAGGGAATAAACAGTACCTTTTCAGAGAATGGATGCAGGAGGATTTGCGGAGGGTCATGCGTGTTCGAAAACAAAATTTGGGGAATAAAAACTTGGTGGGAAGCCGCGTCGAGCAGCTTCGTCACGCTGCCGGTATGCGGCAAAAGGAATTGCTGGCACAGTTACAGGTGCGCGGCATTTCGATTAACGCTTCGGGGCTTTCAAAATTAGAAGGGCAGCTGCGCAGTGTTTCGGATTATGAGCTGCGGGCGTTGGCGGAAGTTTTTGATGTGCCGATTGAAGATTTGTTCCCGAAAGGATAATTACATAAGATTTTAAAAAAGGCGCTGCTCTTGCGGCGCCTTTTTTCTGTCTTTTAAAACTGTACATGAAAAATACCGCAAAATTGGCTATTTATTTGTGCCACTTATTTTGCTACAATGAGGACAAACAAAGAAAGAGATGATAAAGCATGAAACGAATCGTAACCATTCAAGATATTTCTTGCCTCGGCAAATGCTCCCTTACCGTGGCGCTGCCGCTGATTTCCGCCATGGGTGTTGAAGCGGCGATTATTCCGACCGCAGTGCTTTCCACGCACACGATGTTCAAAAACTTTACCTGTAAAGATTTAGACGACCAAATCGTCCCGATTACCGACCACTGGAAACAGGAAGGTTTCCACTTCGACGGGATTTACACCGGCTACCTGGCTTCCGCCGCGCAGGTCAAAACCGTCATGTCCGTAATTGACAAACTGAAAACAGACGACACCATGATTATCGTCGACCCCGCTATGGCGGACAACGGCAAAATGTACCCGGCGTTTGACAGCGACTTCCCGAAAGAAATGGCAAAGCTTTGCGGCATGGCGGACGTTATTTTGCCGAATATCACAGAGGCAAGCTTCTTGACCGGCACACCTTATAAAGAGCAGTATGACGAAGCTTATATCCGCGAGCTGCTCCATAAGCTTGCCGCCCTCGGCAGCAAAACCGTCATTCTCAAGGGCGTGCAGTTAGACGGCAAATACGGCGTTTTGTGCTATGACGCCGCGAGCGACAGCTATTCGGCTTACTGGCACGAAAAACTGCCCGTCGGCTACCACGGCACGGGCGACATTTTCTCCTCGGTGTTCGTCGGCGCGAGAATGCGCGGCAAAACAATCGAAGAAAGCGTCCGCATTGCAGCGGACTACACGGTGGAGTGCATCCGCGTGACCAACGACCGCAAAGGCTCGAACTGGTACGGTGTGGATTTTGAAACCGTCATTCCGAAGCTTGTGGAAAAGCTTTAATTGAAACAAAAAATCGTTTGCATTGCCGTACCTTTTGGTGCGGCAATGTGATTATTCAGCACATTTTCACATTGCGCGCCGAATATTTACTATAATATTTGCGATAGTAAATAGGGGGCGCATTTTATGGTAGGTCAGCGGAACCTCGGCGAGCAGATGCGACTGCTTCGCAAAGCAAACGGGTTAACTCAGACGCAAGTTGCGGAAATTCTGAACATTCACCGAACGACCTATACGGCTTACGAAACCAATAAAAACACACCGGACATTTTGCTTTTGCAGGCTTTCGCCGCGATTTTCGGCGTCAGCGTGGATTTTGTGCTGCACATCGACATCAAAAAAATGGACGTTTTGTGTGACGATGTGGAAGAATATGATACCGGGCGAAGTGAAACGCTGTTTTCGACGCTTACCCCCGATGAGCAAAAGCTGGTGGGGGAATTCCGCTTGCTTTCCGAAAATGACCGCGCAAAGCTGTTAAAAAGCATCGAAGCGAAAAATCCGTTTTATAAGAATAAGAAAAAGCCGAAATAACAAGCTGCAAAGTAAAACGCCGGTGGCGGAATTTCCGTCACCGGCGTTTTGTGATTTTAAATGATTCGTTTTGGTTCGGTTCGTCCTTTTGCGCTTTTTCAACGGTGTAACGAACCTGCCCTAAAGATTTTTTGCCGTATTCAATCGCTTCTGTCGGGCAATAGCTGATGCACGCCATACAGTGGGTGCAGTTACCGCCCCAAACCGGTTTTCCGTCTTTCAGTTTGATGTTTTGAAGCGGACAAACTTCGGCGCATTTCCCGCAGGAAACACAAGCTTCTGTTACATAAAACTTTTTGTCCGAAACGCAGGTTTTATAAAACAAGGGGTTAATCGGCGTGCTGTAAACGCGGTCGAGAAGCGTAATTTTCGGCGCGTCGAACACTTTGCCGTTTTGAATGGTTTCCGCCGCTTTTAAAAGCACGGGTTTTGCGTCCGCCAAAATTCGGCGCGCTTGCGGGAGTGTCGGCGAATCGAACATCGCAATGTAGTTTTCCGGCATGGCGACCTTTTGCACGCCGCAAAACCGAAGTCCCTTTTGTGTGCACAGCTTTTTAAGATATGCGCCCGCGTTTCCGATGCTGTCGCCGCAGGTCATCACGAAATACGCGTCTTTCGCGCCTGAAAAGGTTGTGCGTTTGATGAAGGCTTCCACCACGCGCGGAATCCGCCACGCGTAGGTGGGCGTCACGAACACAAACGGGGTTTCGGAAGTGTATTCGGCTTTCCCACCGTTTTTGAAAATATCGTTTAACGAGACCGGCGTTTCCCCGAGCACATCTGCAATCGTCTCGGCGGCAAACTTGCTGTTGCCCGTGCCGCTGAACCAAAAAATCATACGGCGGCTCCTTCGTTATTTTCCAAAAGCTGTCTGCCCATGAGCACGCCCATGACGCTCGACATCATAAGGCCGTGCGTCCAGCCGCTGGAATCGCCGAGGCAGTGCAGGCCTTTGATATTGGTATTAAATTTCTCGTCCATTTTTACGCGGTTGGAATAGAACTTGATTTCCGGACCGTAAAGGAGCGTTTCTTCACTCGCGAAACCCGGAACGACTTTATCGACCGCTTCAATGAATTTGATAATGTTCATAAGCGTTCTGTACGGCATGGCGGAGGTTAAGTCGCCGGCCACCGCGTCAGGCAGGGTGGGGCGCACGTTGCTGCGCGCAAGCTCCTGCGGCCAGGTGCGTTTGCCCGCCAAAATATCGCCGTAGCGCTGGACCAAAATGTGCCCGTCCGCCAACATGTTGACCAGTTCCCCGACCTTTTTGGCGTAGGGAATCGGCTCGTCAAACGGCGCGCGGAAATTGTGGCTGCACAAAATGGCGAGGTTGGTGTTGTCACTCTTGGTATTTTTATAGCTGTGGCCGTTGACAACCGCCAGGCTGTTGTTGTCGTAATTTTCCTGGCTGACGAAGCCGCCGGGGTTCTGACAGAACGTGCGCACCTTGTTGGCGAACGGCTCCGGATACCCGATGAGTTTGGACTCATACAAAACCTTGTTCACTTCGTCCATAACTTCGTTGCGCACTTCCACGCGCACGCCGATGTCCACCGTGCCGGGCAGGTGGTCAATGCCGTGCTCTTTGCACATTTCCTCGAGCCAGTCCGCGCCCTTGCGGCCGGTCGCAATCACCACCGCGTCCGCATATTCCTCGCGCGTATCATCACTGCCGCAGGGCTTTACGACTGCGCCTTTGGCAACGCCGTCTTCAATAAGCAAATCCACACATTCGGTCTGAAAATAAATGGTCACGCCGTTTTCGAGTAAGTATTTTTCGATTTTGTCATACAGCTTTTGCGCCATTTCCGTGCCGAGGTGTCGAATCGGGCAGTCCACAAGCTTTAACCCCGCCTGAATGGCGCGAAGACGAATCCGCTTGACCTCTTCCGGGTGGTCGAGCCCTTCAACGTGTTTGTCCGCGCCGAAGTCGAGATAAATCCCGTCGGTATATTCAATCATCTTCTGCGCGAAATCAAAGCCGATAAGCTCCGGCAGATTGCCGCCGACTTCATAGCTTAACGAAAGCTTGCCGTCCGAGAAAGCCCCCGCGCCGGAAAAGCCGGTCGTGATGTTGCAGTCCGGCTTGCAGTTGACACAGTGGCCGACTTTCGCTTTCGGGCAGTTGCGCTTTTCCACCGGCAGCCCTTTTTCCACAATGGTAATGGATTTTTTGGTGCCGTTTTTCAGCATTTCCAAAGCGGTGAAAATGCCCGAAGGACCCGCGCCGATGATTAAAATATCCTGTTTCATGTGTTTCATCCTTTGCATAAAAAAACCGCAAACGGAAAAATCCGTTTTACGGCAGTCGGTTTTTTCTGTTGAAAAATTTAAACTGCATATTATATTAGCATATCCGAAAGGCTTTGTCAATCGGCGCGGCCCGTTTGAAAAAAGCGCCCAATGAAAAATTCAGGTAAAATCTTCCGTTTTTTTATTGCCATTGTGCCGAGATTGTTATATGATTAAAACATCTATTTGTGGGAGGCGTTTGAATGAAGCAAGTCAAAAGGCTGATTGCCGTTGTAGCCGCGATTTTATCTTTCTTCACAACGGTGCTGTGTATGCGAGACGTGTTCGCCGCGCGTGACGATTTGCAGCAGGCAAGCGGAAAAACCGGAAAGGAAAATCTTTGTGGGAAAAATTAAAAGCTTTTTAGACAGTAAAATCGTAAAGTCGGATGTCGGCGAGGAGACGTATCTTACCTGGCGCGAAAATATTTCGTACGCGCTCGGCCGCGGCGCACAGGGTATGTGCACCTCGATGACCAGTTCCAAGTACATCAACTACTTTTTGACCAACGTCCTGTTCGTCAACTTCGGCAAAAAGAATTTAGACCCGATGACCGTTGCGTCGAACATCCGCTTTTTCTGCGGCATTTTTGACGCCATAAACGACCCGATGATGGGCGTTGTTGTGGACCGTACCCGCACCAAAGACGGGCAGATGCGCCCCTACATCAAATGGGCGCCGATTTTCCTTTCCGTCATTATGGTGCTGTTTTTCGTCGGCAGCGGCAACGCGCCGATTTGGATGAACATTTTATGGACCACCGTCCTTTTCGTAGGTCTCGACGTAACCTATACCGCGTTTGACATTCCGATGGGCGCGCTGGCGTTTTCCATTACCCCGAGCGGGATTGAACGCACCAAGCTGTTCGGCATCGGCTCCATTGTCCGCTCTATTGTCGGCGCGCTGCCCATGCTGTTCGTTGCGGGCGCAAGCTGGCTTCCGTATTTTAAAGACCACACCCCGCAGGCCTATTTGACCTCGGCGATGGTTTCGGCAATCGGTATTATTTTCCTGACGCGCTTAACCTACCGCAATACCAAAGAGCGCGCCCGCCACAGTGAGGACACGCCCTCGGTTAAGGAATGCTTCCGGCTTCTGTTAAAAAACCGCCCGCTGTTTATGTTGTTCCTTGCCAACATGTTTTTCCTGTTGGTCAAGGTCACCGAACAGGTCTCCTTCTATTTTGTTGCGGACTTAATGTTCACCACCAAATACAATATCTTTATTGATATTGTGAAATTCCCCGGCTTTTTGGTCGCCGGTCTGGTCGTTCCGAAAATTGTGGAACGCCTCGGCCGAAAAGCGGACTCCAAGCGGTTCTATCAGGCGTGCTGTGTAATTGCCATTGTGCTACACCTTTTGTTCGCCGTGACCTGCTACAACGGGCTGATGAACAAAGAACCCGGCACGGCAGTCTCGCTGCCGACCGGTATTCTGATTGTGCTCTTTACCGGGCTTACCGCCATTCCGCTGGAGTGCAAAAACCTGATTCAGAAAGAAATGGAAGCCGAAACCGTGGACTATGTCGAGTGGAAAACCGGCAAGCGCGCAGAAGGGATTATGCTTTCCATTATGTCGTTCACCGGCAAAATTGAAAACACCTTCTCTTCCTCTATCGGCTTGTTTGTGCTGGGCCTTACGCACTATCAGACTCACGAAAACGGCTCTTTGGTGCAGAACGATGCGACCAACTGGGCGCTGTTCCTGCTTACAACGGTTGTACCGGCTGTCGGCTACCTCTTAATGCTCCTGCCCATGGCGTTTTATAACATCACCGGCGACGGTCACCGCCGTATGATGCAGGACATCAAAGAACGCCGCGCACAAGCGCAGGCGCAAGCGGAAAGCACAGCGGCGGCTGAGGGCTGATAAGAAATGAAACTGACTGTCCTTGCCGACTTACATTATTTCGACCCGTCGCTTGGCACGACGGGCGAGGCTTATGCGCTTCGAAGCGGCTCCGACCAAAAGTGCCTTGCGGAAACCGGGGCGATTCTGGACGCGGCGTTTGCCGAAATTGCGGCAAGCGACACCGATGCTGTGCTCATCGCCGGGGATTTGACCAACGACGGCGAGCGCGTCTGTCACGAGGGCGTTTTAAAAAAATTGTACCGGCTTAAAGCGCAAAAGCCGGTTTATGTAACTACGGCCACGCATGATTGGTGCTGTGACAAAAATCCCCGCCGCTTTGTGGAGGACCGTGTTTTTGGCGATGTCGAAACGGTCTCTCCCGCAAAACTGCGGGAATTGTATTATGACTTTGGCGAACGGCAGGCAAGCGCGGTATATACCACGCACCTCGGCACTGTGTCTTACCTTGTGGAACTGCCCGAAAACGTATCGCTTTTGGTGCTCAACGACGACCAGAACGGTAAGGGGAAAGCGGGCTACAAGCCGGCGCATCTTTGCTGGATATTGCAAACCGTCCGCGAGCAGACTGCGCTTGGAAAAACGGTCGTCGCCATGCAGCACCATTTGCTCTATCCGCACATTTCACCGCTGCTCACCGGCGGGGCTTGCTGCGGCGACCGGGAAGAACTCCTCGAAGCGCTCAGCGAAGCGGGGCTTCGGTTTATGTTCGTGGGACATTCCCATATCCAGCACACCGCTCGGTATGTTTCCGAAAGCGGCAGGGAGTTGTTTGAAATCAACGTCGGCTCTTTGTGCGGCTATCCGGCACCGATGGTGCAGGTGGAAATTACAAAAGATACCGTGCGGATACATACGGCGTTTTTAAAAACCTTTACCTATTTGGGCAAGACCTATGACGCGCAAACCTATTTGCAAACGCACGCGGTGCATATGCTCGGCGGCTTGCTCGATGCGCTCGCAACCGATAAAACGGCGGCGGCGAAAAAGCTGGCGGCGCTTGAGGTGAAGCAAAGTGAACAGATTGTGCGCAAATATTGGTGGTTCTTGCATTTTGCGGCTGTAAAGCTGAACGGCTTAACCGTCGAAAAAGCGGGCGCCATGCTTAACCGCCTGCCCGGCGGGGTAAAATTTAAAAAGGAAGACCTGCGCGCTTTGCAAAATGTGCCGGTGCTTGACCTTGTGTATACGGTGTTTTGCAGTATATTGTCCGGGCGCACCGTTGCCTCCGAAAAGTCGGAAAGTTACGCGCGCGTCCTTTACACGGCAGGGCAGCTGCCGCAAAGCGTTTTGTGCGCGCTGCCGGCAAGCAAAGAAAGCGTGCAGCGTTTTTGCGAAGCGCTCGCGTCTGCATTTCAGGAAATCGTGTACGGCTCTGCACCGGACAATTTACAGTTTGAAACCGGGAGATGGCAACTATGAAAACGGCTATCGTTTATGCGACCAAATACGGCTCGACCAAAAAAGCGGCGGAAATAATCGCCGAAAAGCTTTCAAATTGCACGCTGATTGACATTCACGCACTGCCGGAAAGTTTTGATGAATACGATTGCGTGATTCTCGGAAGCTATGTGCATATGGGTGTTTTACAGCGGGATATCCGCGCGTTCGCGCTCGGGCAAATCCGGCTTTTGCTTCAAAAAAAGCTGGCGATTTTCGTCTGCTGCGCATTTCCCGAAAATGCTGAGACCTATTTCAACAACAACATTCCGCCCCAACTTTTAAAACATGCTTCGGCGTGCGAAGCTTTGGGCGGGGAAATTGACCGCAGCCGGTTAAAGGGCATGGACCGCATGGTCGCCCGCATGGTGCTTAAAGCCGACCACGCCAAAGGGATTTTGCGCACGTTTTCTTTGCATGACGACAAAATCGAGGCGTTTGTTGACAAATTGACAGACGGTGCAGCAACTGTTTAGCGCCCGCAACCGAAGTTTACAAAAAACAATTGCCTGTAAAGCAAAATAGGTGGCGCAACCGGGAAAAAGGGCTTATTGTGAAAGAGAAGCGCAGACGTTTCGGGAAATGTCTGCATACGGAACGAAAAGGAGAAAAACAATGGGCTATCTAGACAAAATCAAATTGGCAAACTACACCCGGTCGGAGGATTGGCTGAATTCCATTTCCCACATGGTCGGCGGCGGGCTTTCGGTTATTGCGCTGATACTGTGCCTTGTGCGCGCGATTGTCGTGCGCCGGTGGGATTACGCGCTTTTGGGGCTTGTTTACGGGCTTACAATGATTGCGATGTATTCCTGTTCTTCGGTTTATCACGCGCTGCGCCCGAACCGCGGCAAAAAAGCGATGCGTATGGTCGACCACGCGATGATTTACCCGATGATTGCGGGTACAATTTCCCCGGTCGCCGTACTCGTCATTGTGCCGGTGCACCCGGCGCTCGGTTGGGCGGTGTTCGGCGTCGCTTGGGCGGTGGTGGCTGCCGCCGTTCCGATTACGCTGACCTTGTTTAATAAGACCAAAGTCACGCAAATGATTTTATACCTTGCGCTCGGCTGGATGATTATCGTTGCGCTGCGGGTGCTTTTGCAAACCTTTGACCGAACCGGCACGCTGCTTTTGGTCGCCGGCGGCGTGGCGTATACGCTCGGCGCAATCATTTACGGCATCGGCTCGAAGCACCGCTATTTCCACAGCGTGTTTCATTTCTTTGTGCTGGCGGGGTCGATACTCCATTTCTTCGCGCTGTATCTTTTCGTGTTTGTCAAATAAAATAAAACCTAAAAGTCCCTTGTTTTTGTCAGAAAACAGGGGACTTTGCTTTTTTCGGCAAAATGTGTTATACTGTCCCCGTTGTCGAAAACCGGATGAACAGGAGTTATTCTATGCGAAAGAAAATCTCGTTGCGAAAAGGAGCTTGGCGTGTTGCGGCGCTTTTGCTGGCACTTATCATTGTGCTTTCCGGCTGCGGCGCGGGAAACGGCGTGCAAACGTCTAAAATCGGGACGCTTGCCACGGTTCCGTCTGCATTTACCGACCGGCAATATCATATTTCGGACACGAACAATTTAATTTATGTAGCAAAATCCGGCTTAATCGAGCTGTATTTTGACAAAGTGACCTATGCTGTCTGCATTCGGGAAACCAACGCCGGCAAGCTTTGGACGGCTTTGCCCACGGCTTCCGAGGGCGACGAAACCGCCCAGACCGCTTTGCTTACCGTGACCGTTTCCGGCGGCGGCAAACAATATGTGCTTAATTCTCAAGACAATTCCGTAGCGTTCGGTGCGGCTTCGTTTAAACCGCTGACCAACGGGATTCAGGTCACTTACGACATGGCGCTCGACAGCGAAACCGCCAACAGCGCGCTGGATTTGGTCGCTGCCGGGAATTTATATGTTTCGGCCACCATTACCTATACGCTCGAAGACGGCGCCATGCACGCGACGGTGGATTGCAGCCAACTGCTCGCGAGCGCAGGCTTCACGGTGGAGTCTGTGACCATGTTAGATTTCTTCGGCGCTTCCGTTTCCGGTGCGGCGGGTGATTATATGTTTGTTCCCGACGGCAGCGGCGCTGTGGAAATGACGGCGGGGGATTACGAGGGCGACTATCCTTCGAAAACCTTTGTGACTTACGGCGAAGACCCGGCGCTCGGCGAAAAAGCTGCCGGCGATACGGTTTCTTCCGTGCCGTCGGTCATTCCGGCTTACGGTGTGAAATCCGGCACGAGCGCTTTTGTGGCGCTTGTGGAAACCGGCGCTGAAATTTCTTCGATTACCGAAACCCGCCGGCAGGGCAACGGCACTTATAACCGCGTCGGCCCGACGTTCCGCGTGACAGACACCGCTTACAGCGGCGACGAGGGGAAAGTAAAACAATATGTCGGCACGTCCTATACCGGCAAACTCGGCATTTGCTACCGTTTCCTTTCTGATAAAAATGCAAGCTATTCCGGCATGGCGGCCGCCTGCCGCGAACTTCTGATACGAAGCGGACTTTTGTCTACGAAAATGGTATCGAATTCGGACTATCTGCCGTTCCTCCTGACAATAGAAGCATCTGCCGCGAAAAAGAACGCCAACAACACAGAAGTGCTGACCGATTACGAAGAAGCACTCGAACTTTTGCGGCAAATGAAAGCAAAAAGCGTGAACAATATTTTTGTACGCTATAACGGCGTGTTGGACGGTGCCAACGCGCAGGGACTTTTGAAAAGCAGCGACCCGCAAGGCAAGCTCGGCAGCGAAAAAGAATTCCAAAGCCTGGCACAATATGCCTCCACCCAACAGTTTACGCTGTTTTTGAATCTGGACCTTTTCACGTTCCACAAAAAGAGCGCGTCGATTTCCGGTAACGCAGCGGACAACATCTATGGCAAGTCCGCAAGCTTTACAGAAGAAAATGTATTCGCGGGCTATTTGGGCGAAGAAACCCAAACGAGATGGTTCTTGAAACTGTCCGATTTGGAAGAAAATATTTATGAATTTTTGGAAGATACCCGGGATTACACCGTCGGCGGATATTGTATTGACGACGCGGGCCGATTCTTGTATTCCGATTATTCCGACCAGCCTTACAGCCGAATAAGCGCTGAAAGCCTGCTTGTGCAGCAGGTGCCCGCGCTCGCGTCCGGGCACAAGCTGATGGTCGACACCGGCAACATCTATATGCTCAGCAACGCCGACGTGGTCGCTGATTTGCCGAGCGAAACCGGATACCCCGAAACCGAAACCTATTCGGCGGTCCCGTTTATGCAAATGATTTTGCACGGCATTGTGGAATACGCCCAAACGCCGATTAACCTTTCGGAAAACAGCGAAAAGGCTTTCTTGAAATCGGTGGAATACGGCGCGCTGCCGAGCTACGACTGGTCTTATCGCAAGACCGGTGTGGAAAGTGTAGACACCCTTTACAATTACGAGAGCCAAATTACCAAGGCGGCGGAAAATTACGCCAAAGCCGACGCGGCGCTCAAAGATTTGCGCAGCGCGCGCATGACGTCACACTATGAGGTGCAGGACGGTGTATATTGCACGGAATACAACAACAGCGTGCTGTTGTATTTCAACTATAATGACACCGCCGTCACGGTGAACTCCATTACCATTGAACCGATGAGCTTTTTGCGGGTGAACTGATTTCAGAAATCTATTGCAAAATACGGGCTGTTCTTTGCCGAATTGTGACGCAAAGAACAGCCCGCTTTTCTAATTTGGTGTGAAATAAAAGTTATGCTTTTTAAGCATAGATAAGCTATATAATTTAAGTATTTGATATATCAGAACCCTTCGCTTATAATGTAAGTGCAGTCAGAAACGAAAAAATGTTCTGACCGTACTTGCTTTTTATAAAAGAACGGAGGGTAACCATGCAAAAAATGACAGCCGTTTTACTGGCATTTGTTTTGGCGTTCTCCCTTGCCTCTTGCACCGGCGGTGAACCGACCGACCGGGCGTCAGTCGGGGCAAACGCGTCAACAAGCGCGGAAAGTGTCTCTGCAGCAACGGAAAGCAAAGAAACTGAAAATGACGCGGGAGAGCAAAAGGTTTTGGTGGCTTATTTTTCCGCCACCGGCACAACAAAAGGCGTTGCCCAGCAAATCGCCGACGGGCTATCCTGTGACCTTTATGAAATTACGCCGCAAGACCCCTACACTGACGCGGATTTGAATTACAGCGACACAAGCAGCCGAACCACCTCGGAAATGAACGATGAAAATGCACGCCCTGCCATTTCCGGCGCGGTTTCTAATATGGCGCAATACGACGTGGTGTTCCTCGGTTATCCGATTTGGTGGGGCGAAGCGCCCAGAATCATCAGCACATTTTTAGAAAGCTATGATTTTACCGGCAAAACGATTGTGCCGTTCTGCACGTCGGGCAGCAGCGGGATTTCATCTAGCGTATCCTCTTTAAAGCCTTTGACAAGCGGTGCAACCTGGCTTGAAGGTCAGCGCTTCGGCGGCGGTGTTTCGGACGAGACGGTTATGGAATGGGTCCGCAGCCTCAACTTGGCACCGGACACGCAATAAACAGAGAAAAATTTTGAAAAAGGAGCATATGATTATGAAAAAAGCATTGGTAGCCTATTTCAGCGCAAGCGGCGTAACGGCGAAAGCTGCCGAAACGCTCGCGCAGGCGGTAAACGCCGATTTATATGAAATTCAGCCGGAAAAGCCTTATACCCGCGCGGATTTGGACTGGACGAACCGGCAAAGCCGCAGTTCCGTGGAAATGCGCGACCCCGATTCGCGTCCGGCCTTTTTCAAACGCCCGCTGGATTTAGAAGCGTATGACGTGGTTTTTGTCGGTTTTCCGATTTGGTGGTATGTCGCGCCGACGATTATCAACACCTTTTTGGAAAGCTATGATTTTTCCGGCAAAACGATTGTGCCGTTTGCCACCTCCGGCGGGAGCGGTATGGGTAAAACCAACGAGAAACTGGCGCCGAGCTGCCCGGGTGCAAAGCTGCTTTCCGGCAAGGTATTCCGCGGCGCTGTGTCCAAAGCAGATTTGCAGGCGTGGGCGGATTCTTTACAAGTTTAAACGGCATTTGCCGCCGGCTGCCTTTAGAGCAAAGGAAACAGAAGAAACTGCAAAATAGCACAACAAATGAAAAGACAAGAAAAAAGAGAGAAGTCAAAACTTCTCTCTTTTCTATGTTTTAAATTAGAGGCTGCTTATTTGGTTTCTTTGGCTTCTTCTTTGTCTTCTTTTTTCTTGTGGAACAGAAGTTTATCCACCGGGAAGTAAAGGAAGAACTGAATTGCGCCGCAAACCGCACCGGAAATGGAAATCGCCGCGTTTTCGCCGACATAACCGGTGAAGAAGTTAATCAGCGTCGGAGAAAGCCAAGCCGAGAAGCAAATGAGCGCGATGGTGAACACGATGTAAATGGGCAGCGTCACCGCAATGTTTGCGCTGGAATTGAAGGTCTTTTCACGGTTGATAAAGAACGAAACAATCTGCGCAATGATGTTGCTGACGTTGGCGGCAATGAAAATTCCAAGCCCGGTTTCGGCGGTGGATTTAAAAAGTCCCCAGTCGAAAGACTGATGCAGAAATGCGTCGGTCATCGGAAGCTTGATGAGCAACGGCAGGAACGTCTGAATGACGAATGCGCCGAGGCTTACCACAATGAATTTCACGAATTGCCACAGGGTTTCAATCCCCTTGCCTTTGCCTGCGGCGGCTTTGTCGATGTCGTTAAGTTTTGCCATACATAATCCCCTTATCTTAAGAAATTATGCTTATTTTATCACGCGCAATTTTGGAAAGCAAGAGATATAGTGAATAAAATTCCTTTTGGAATTTATGAACATTCCACAAAAGAATGTGCATAGATTTGTGAAACATTTAACAAGCTGTAAAAGCGGTGTTTGGGATTGAAAAAATCAGATTATTTAGTATAATAAAATTTATCGAAACTTTCCGGCGGAGGCAGTTATGGAAAATGCATTTCAAAGAACGGCGAGCCTGTTCGGCGAAGACACAATGCGTCGCTTTTTTGCAGCGCGTGTCGCCGTGTTCGGTGTCGGCGGCGTCGGCGGTTACGTTTGTGAAGCGCTCGCGCGAAGCGGCATTGGAGCGCTCGACTTAATCGACAACGACGAAGTCCACGAAAGCAATTTAAACCGCCAAATTGTTGCGCTGCACTCGACGCTCGGGCAAGATAAAGTCGACGTGATGCGTGCGCGGATTTTAGACATCAACCCGCAAGCGCAGGTCACGGTACACAAAACTTTTTTCCTGCCGGAAAACGCCGACGACTTTGATTTTTCCGCCTATGATTATGTCGTCGACTGTGTGGATACGGTCGCCGCAAAAGTGGAACTTGCCGTGCGCTGTTCTGACGCCGGAACGCCGCTGATTTCGGCAATGGGGGCGGGGAATAAACTTTACCCCGAACGCTTCGAAGTGGCGGATATTTTTGACACCAGCGTTTGCCCGCTGGCAAGAGCGATGCGCGCGCAGCTTCGCAAACGGGGCGTAAAAAAACTTAAAGTGGTGTATTCCAAAGAAGAACCGATTACGCCGCAGGGCGTCGAAGGACGCGTCCCGGGCAGCACGGCGTTTACCCCGTCAACTGCCGGATTGATTTTAGCCGGAGCAGTGCTTCGCGACCTTGCCGGCATAAACAGATAATACAACCCAAAAAAGAGGGATAGTTATGCAATATCGTGAATTCGGAAAAACCGGTGAAAAGGTGTCCGCTTTGGGCTTCGGCTGTATGCGCCTGCCCACGCTCGGCAATCTGACCCGCAGCATTGACGAGCCGCAGGCGGTCCGCATGATTCGCAACGGCATCGACAACGGCATTAACTATATTGATACGGCGTTTTTCTACCACGAGGGCCGAAGCGAAGGCTTGGTCGGCAAAGCGCTCGAAAACGGCTACCGCAACAAGGTTTTGCTTGCAACCAAATCGCCGTTTACGGGTTTTAAACTCGGCGTGGAGTTTGACCGCATTTTGGATACCCAGCTCAAACGGCTGAAAACCGACCATATCGACATGTATTTGCTGCACGCCGCGAACCTCAAAGCGTGGAAAAATTCGGCGCTGAAATTCGATTTGCTTTCCAAAATGGAGCGTGCCCGCGAACAGGGCAAAATCCGTTATATCGGCTTTTCATTCCACGACAATTTGGACGCATTTATGACGATTTTAAACGGCTATGACCACTGGGATTTCTGCCAGATTCAATACAATTATGTCGACGTCGACCACCAGGCGGGCACCAAGGGCTTAGAAGCCGCGGCCGCCAAAGGGCTCGGCGTGATCGTTATGGAACCTCTGCTCGGCGGCAAGCTGGCTTCACCCACCGACAATGTCCGCGCAGCGCTCCCCGCGGGCGTTTCTCCGGTGCAGGCGGCGCTTGACTTCGTTTGGGATCGCCCGGAAGTAAGTCTTTTGCTCAGCGGCATGGGCAGCGCGCAGCAGGTTGAGGACAATATCCGCTACGCGAGCGAAAGCCGCCCCGGCAAGCTGACCGCAGAACAGAAAGCCTGCTACATAAAAGCGAAAACCGTGTTTGAACATTCCGCGCGGGTTAACTGCACCCATTGCGAATATTGCATGCCCTGTCCCGCCGGCGTGGAAATCCCCGAAATTTTCGCGCAGTACAACAAAAGCGTGACCGATGCCGACGCGGCGAAAAAGCAATATAAGAAAATCAAAGGCACGGTGCAGAAATGCGTTTCCTGCGGGCAGTGTGAAAATAAGTGCCCCCAACAGCTGCCCATTCGCGAACTTCTGCATGAAGCCGACGCCTTTTTTAAGGAGAAGAAAGCATGACAGACGCCGTTCGACTGAAAACACGCTCGGCGGCACGCCGGGTTTCTCTTTCGGCGGTGATTTGCGCGCTTTCCGTCATCACCCCGCAAATTTTCCACTTGGTCGGCGGCCAGGTGGCGGGCAACGCCTTTCTGCCGATGCATATTCCCGTTTTACTGGGCGGCTTTTTGCTCCCGCCCGGTGCTGCAATGGTTTGCGGTGCGCTCTCGCCCGTGCTCAGCTTCTTTTTGACCGGTATGCCCGCTATGCCGCGGCTTATCTTTATGGTCTTGGAGCTTGGCGCTTACGGCTTTTTTGCTTCGCTGTTTGCGCGCAAACTTCACTTACCGACCTTTTTAAGCCTTGTGCTTTCCATGCTCTGCGGCAGAGCGGTCTATTTTGTCAGCGTTGTAGCGGTGCTTCATGTTTTGCATTTGCAGATTCCCGGCATGACCTCCGCCGCGGCGGCGGTTTGGGCGGCGGTAAGCACCGGCGTTCCCGGCATTCTTTTACAGTTGGTTTTGATTCCGGTCTTGGTGGCCGCATTAAAAAAGGCAGGTTTGATTCCCCGTGACAAAAGAACTCGAAAATTGTAAACAAAAGCGCATAGAAGGCGGGCACACCTGCGTGGCGCAAAACGACACGGAATTGCGCACAGACGACCGGCGCGGGATTTTGCCGCTGATGCAGTGGCTTTCCGACGGCGAATTTTTGCGCGGTGCGGTCGTGGCGGATAAAGTTATCGGCAAAGCGGCGGCGTTTTTGCTCGTCTTGGGTGGCGTGCGTGAAGTGTTTGCCGGCGTCATCAGCATTCCGGCGGCGGAGGTTCTCGAAAACGCAGGGATACCGTATACTTTCGAGAAAAAAGTGCAAAATGTTGAGAACCGGCGCCACGACGGCATTTGCCCGATGGAGAGCGCCGTCTTAAAAACTGAGGACCCGCAAGAGGCATTTTCGATTTTAGAAAAAAAGTGTGCCGAGTTTCAAGAAAAAAAGTATTGACAAGCCCCGCGCTTTATATTATAATAGCAAAGCCGCAGAAAAAGCGGCTGACATGGCGGCATAGCTTAGTTGGCTAGAGCGTCCGGTTCATACCCGGAAGGTCACAGGTTCAAGTCCCGTTGCCGCTACCAAAAGCGGCGCGCAGTCGCCGCAATAAGGCCCGGTGGTCAAGCGGTTAAGACACCGCCCTTTCACGGCGGTAACACGAGTTCGATTCTCGTCCGGGTCACCACAAGAGAAAATCTCATTGCGTTTGCAATGAGATTTTTTCAATGTCAAAAACAGTTTGGCAACTTTACAAGAAGGACGGATTATTTTGCAACCCCAGGCTTCTTACATAAACAGCTTTCGACGCGGCTTAAAAGACGGCGTCCCGATTGCGCTCGGCTATTTGTCTGTGTCGTTCACGTTCGGCATGATGGCGGTTTCGGGCGGGCTTCCCGTTTCCGTTGCCGTGGCGATTTCGATGACCAACCTAACCTCCGCCGGTCAGTTTGCGGGGCTTTCCCTTTTGTTTGCGGGCGGCGGCTATTTTGAAATGGCGCTGACCCAGTTTGTGATTAATCTGCGTTATTCGCTGATGTCCGTTTCGCTTTCACAGAAGTTCCACAAAAGCGTGACGCTTTTAGAGCGCCTTTTGATTGCGTTCGGCAATACCGATGAGATATTTGCCGTTGCAAGCGGGCAAAAAGGCGAGGTCGGCGCAAAATATATGTTCGGGCTTATCTCCCTGCCTTATGTCGGTTGGGCGCTCGGCACGTTTATCGGCGCCGCCGCAAGCGCACTTTTGCCCGAAAGCGTTCGTTCGGCTTTGGGCATTGCCATTTACGGGATGTTCCTTGCAATTTTCGTGCCGCCGATGAAAAAGTCTAAAGCGGTTTTGACCGTGGTGCTTTTGTCTGCCGGTTTGAGCTGCGCGTTTACCTATCTTCCGGGGCTCAACCGCGTTTCCTCCGGCTTTGTGATTATCATTTGCGCGGTGGTTGCCGCGGCGGTCGGCGCGTGGATGCGCCCGATAAAAGAGCAGAAAGCGGGGGACGCGTCATGACGAAATACCTGCTTTTCCAGCTTGCAGTCATGGCGGGCGTTACGTATCTTGTGCGTATGGTGCCGCTGGTTATCTTTCGCAAGAAAATTGAAAACACGTTTATTCGTTCTTTTCTTTATTATATTCCCTACGCGGTGTTGGCCGCGATGACGTTTCCCGCGGTGTTTTCTTCCACGGGCGGCGGGATTTGGTCGGCGCTTGTCGGGCTTTTGGTTGCGCTGCTTTTGGCGTTCTTTGAAAAAGGATTGGTCACGGTTGCGCTGTGCGCCTGCGCCGCCGTGTTTTTAGCTGAGTGGATTCCGACCTTGTTTTAATGCATAAAACCCCCTGTCCGCGGACAGGGGGTTTGTTTTATTTCAGATTATTTAAAATTGCGGAAATGCCGAATGGTCTTCGGGTGTTTTCGACGCTTTTTTTCGCGGTTGTGTCGTATAATCAGCCCGATATAGATTGCCAAAACCAAAATGACCAGCGCAAATACAATACAGAAGATTTTGGATTGAAATACGCTTTTGATTGCGTAACCGATATAGAGAATCACACTCATGTGCACGTCTTCGGCGGCGACCAAATTCACAGTTGCAATCTCGTTGCCGGCGTAAAGGATTCTGGCTTTACCGAGCACGTCACCTTTTTTAATCGGTGCGTTCACGGGGTTCGGCGTTTCCGAGTCAATCACTTCCAGCATGACGCTGGTTTCGTCGTTTCCGACCGGCACAAGCGCGGTAACTTCGGTTTCCGGCACAAGGCGGATGTGGTCGACGTTCCACGAAAGGTTGACATCGAGCACCGTTGCGATTTGCGTCGGGTCGGCAACTTTCGTTAAGCGGATATTTTCAAAGACCCACTCAAAAATCTTTTTGCATTCCAAAAACGCGCAGTTGTCGGGGTTGCCGTCGCCGGTGACGTCCTCCTCCGGCGCACCCATGACAATCGCGAGGTAATTGTAGCCGTCTTTGCTGGCGGTCGAAATGATGCAGCGCCCCGCGTTCGAGGTCGTGCCGGTTTTGACGCCGCTTGCGTATTTATAATAATAAGTTTTAAAGTTCGGGTTAATCATCCAGTCGGTCGAAAGCAGGTTGCGCTCCGGGTTTTTGTTGGTTGCCGGAAGCTTGTAGCTTACTGTATTCGTAATCTCCGAAAACAACGGGAGTTTGAGTGCGTACTGCGTGATAATCGCAAGGTCGTTTGCCGTGGTGTAATGCCCCTCGGCGTCGAGCCCGTGGGGGTTCATGTAGTGGGTGTTTTTGCAGCCGATTTTTTGAACAAACTCGTTCATCATATCCACAAATTTCGAAACGCTGCCGCCGCCGACGTAATCCGCCAAAATGACCGCCGCTTCGTTGGCGCTTTTGACAAGCAGGCAGTAAAGCAGGTTGCGAATGGAAATCTGTTCGCCGGGCATGAGGCCCGCGGTGGAGCTGTTCGTACCGCTGATTGCGTCAATCGACGACTGTTTGACGGTAATCACTTCGTCGAGATTTTTACAGTTCTCGAGCACCAAAATCGCGGTTGTGATTTTAGTAAGCGACGCGGGCGCGGCTTTTTGGTCGGCATTTTTGTCGAAGATGACCGCCCCGTTGTCGAGGCTCATCAAAAGGACAATATTGGCGCTTGTGTCGAGTTCTGAATTATAGGATGCCGCACTGTGCACCATACAAAGCGGCGAGAGCAGCAGCAAAACTGTAAGAAAAAGAGAAATTGCTCTTTTCAACGCGAATCCCCCTTGCAAAGAATCTGTAAAGCGTGTATACTCAAGTATAGCAAATTTTTGACACATTGGCAACAACATTTAGAGGATGTGAAAAATTTTGATTTATGTCACGGGCGACACCCACGGTGAGGTCGAACGGCTTTCTCCGTCGAAACTTAAAGCGCTCAAAGCAGGCGATACTCTGATTATCTGCGGCGATTTCGGCTTTTTGTGGGACGATAGCAAGAAAGAACAAAAGACCATCAAACAGCTGGGCAAGCGCAAATATAACATTTGCTTTGTCGACGGAACGCACGAAAATTTTTCACTGCTTAACAACTACGAAGTCAGCGAATGGAACGGCGGCAAGGTACATAAAATTTACGGGAACCTTTACCACCTCATGCGCGGGCAGGTGTTTCATATTGACGGCCTGACGGTGTTTACTATGGGCGGCGGCGAAAGCCCCGACATTGACATCCGCACCGAGGGCGACAACTGGTCGCGTGACGAAATTCCGACACGCGAAGAGCTTTTGGAAGGCGCCCACGCGTTGGAAAAAGAGGATTATCACGTCGATATTGTCGTGACCCACGAACCGCCGATGCGCATCAAAGGCTTTTTACAGCTCAAAGATTATGATTCCCTGCGCGTCACCGCGCTAAACGCTTATTTTGAGGAACTCTCGGATTCCTGCACCTTTAAAAAGTGGTATTTCGGCAGTATGCATATGGATAAATATATTTCAAGCACGCATATTGCGGTTTTCAAGAATATCATCAACGCGCAGACCGGGGAAAAAGTCTGAGAAAAGCCGTTTCTGTTCTGAAAAGGAATGAAATCTTATGGAAATGACGAAGCAAAAGAAAATTATCGGTACAATTGAACTTGTAGCTGCCGCCGTGGTTTTAATCGCGGCGGTTGTTTTCGCTCCTGCCTATCAAAAGGCGGTCGAAGCACCCGTTACAGAGGCACCGGTGTCCGAAACCAACACAGCGGCGGTGTCGGACACCGTGACCGACGCGGCCGAAACAACCGAGCCGACGACTGAACCGCCCGAAGTCGGGGAGTATTCTGTCAAAAACTATATTGTTGTCACGAGCGACTCGGCAATGGAAATGTATTCGATTGCCAAAAAGAGCCTGAACCGTTACGCGGAATCGGTCAATACTTTAGCCAAGAAAGTGCCGGATACGAAAGTGTATGTCCTGCTCGCGCCGACGCGCATTGCGTTTTACGGACCGGAGGAATACCGCACGGGTTCCCACTATCAGCCGGACGGCATAAAGATTGCCTATGATGCGCTCGACCCGTCTGTCACGAGCATCGACGCGTATTCCGAACTTTCGCGCCACACCGACGAATATATTTATTTCCGCACCGACCACCACTGGACTGCGCGCGGCGCCTATTATGCTTATGAGGCGTTTTGTGAAACGACCGGCCTTACCTGCAAGCCGCTTTCGGCGCATCAGACCGACCGGCTCGATGGTTTCGTCGGCAGTATGTATCGCTACACCCAAAGCGAGAGCCTAAAAAAGAACCCGGACTATGTCGAGGTGTTTTACCCCACGGTCGAAGCAAGCGGCCAGTATTTTTCCGACCAGACGATGCGCGACGGCAAAAACCTGAAAATCATCTCTACGAATATCACCGGTGAGTCGGCAAAATATATGGCGTTTATTCAGGGCGACAAGCCGCTCATTAAAATGACGACCAACGTCGGCAACGGGCAGAAGATTTTATTGATAAAAGAATCTTACGGCAACGCGTTTGCGCCGTTCCTTTTGGAAAATTTCAGCGAAGTTTATGTGCTGGACCCGCGGCAGGAGAGCATTCAAAACATGAACCTTGCACAGTTTCTCAAAGACAACGGGATTCAAAACGTGCTGTTCTTAAATTATTTGATGGCGCCTTCGAACTCCAAATATATGGACAGCTTAAACGCCATGATTAACCGATAAAAGAAAAAGCAAAACAAAATCGACCGGCGGTGTGCAGAACTTGCAGGCCGCCGGATTTTTGCCGCCAAAATTTTAGCAGTTTTCATAAAATCCGGTTTTTCTTTTTGTGAAAGTTGCTTTTTGAGGCGCAATATTTAGTGCAAAATTATTGAAAAATAAAAAAAATATCTATATCTTGTGTTTTGCCTATTGCAAAACCAAATGGGATGTAGTAGAATAGGCAGGTACTTGAAAATTACCCGAGAAGTGAGAGGGAAGAGTTATGAAGATCATTAAACGAAACGGTGCCGAGGAAACTTTCGATCGGCAAAAGATCAAAAACGCCATTGAAAAGGCGAACAATGAAACCGACGGGAAGCCGGAATTAACCGAGCGCCAGATGGACTACATTTCTTATGTCATTGAAGATTACTGCAAAGAAATGGACCGCGCGCTTTCCGTGGAAGAAATCCAGGAACTCGTCGAAACTCATATCATCAATCAGAACGCGCCCGAAACGGCAAAACGCTATATCCGCTATCGCTTTACGCGCAACTTGGCGCGTGCCGCCAACACGACGGACAATCAGATTTTGTCACTGATTGAGTGCAACAACGAAGAAGTCAAACAGGAAAATTCCAATAAAAACCCGACGGTCAACTCGGTGCAGCGTGACTATATGGCGGGCGAGGTGAGCAAAGACCTCACGAAACGTATTTTGCTTCCCGAAGACATTGTCAAAGCGCACGAAGAGGGGATTATCCACTTCCACGACGCCGACTATTTTGCCCAGCATATGCACAACTGCGACCTTGTGAATTTGGAGGATATGCTCCAAAACGGCACGGTTATTTCCGAAACGATGATTGAAAAACCGCACTCGTTCTCGACCGCCTGCAACATTGCGACCCAGATTATCGCGCAGGTCGCCTCCAACCAATACGGCGGCCAGTCGATTTCGCTTGCCCACTTAGCGCCGTTTGTCCAGATTTCGCGTGAAAAAATCCAAAAACAGGTGCGCGAAGAAATGGCCGAAGTCGGTATGGAAATCACCGACGAACAGCTTTCCACCCTTGTGGAAAAACGTGTGCGCGAAGAAATCAAGCGCGGCGTGCAGACCATTCAGTATCAGGTTGTAACGCTTTTAACCACCAACGGACAAGCGCCGTTTGTCACGGTGTTTATGTACCTCAACGAAGCGAAGAATGAGCAGGAGAAAAAAGACCTTGCAATCATTATCGAAGAGGTGCTTCGCCAACGCATCATCGGCACGAAAAACGAGGTGGGCGTTTGGGTTACCCCCGCGTTCCCGAAGCTTATCTATGTTTTGGAAGAAGATAACATTCACGAAGATTCGGAATATTGGTATTTGACCAAGCTTGCCGCAAAATGCACGGCAAAGCGCATGGTACCCGACTACATTTCCGAAAAAGTGATGCTGAAACTTAAAATCGACGAAAACGGCAACGGCAACTGCTATACCTGCATGGGCTGCCGCAGTTTCTTAACGCCTTATGTCGACGAAAACGGCAAGCCGAAATATTACGGCAGATTTAACCAGGGCGTTGTCACGATTAACTTGGTCGACGTTGCCTGCACCGCCTGTCAGGACGGCAAAAACGAAGACCGCTTCTGGGAAATTCTCGATGAACGTCTGGAGCTTTGCCACCGCGCGCTGCAGTGCCGCCACGAACGGCTCGAAGGCACACGTTCCGACGCCGCGCCGATTTTGTGGCAGTACGGTGCGCTCGCCCGCCTGAAAAAAGGCGAAACGATTGACAAGCTGCTGCACGGCGGCTATTCCACAATTTCCTTGGGCTACGCAGGCCTTTGGGAATGTGTCTATGAAGTGACCGGCAAAAAACTTACCGAGCCCGAGGGCGAGGCGTTCGGCCTTCGCGTCATGCAGGCACTCAACGACGCGTGCATGACGTGGAGAAAAGCGGAAAACATCCACTATTCGCTTTACGGCACACCGTTGGAATCCACCACCTATAAATTTGCAAAATGCCTGCAAAAACGGTTCGGCATTATCCCCGGTGTTACCGACCGCAACTATATCACCAACTCTTATCACGTCCACGTGACCGAAGAAATCGACGCGTTCAGCAAATTGGCGCTCGAATCGAAATTCCAGGAGCTTTCGCCCGGCGGCGCAATCTCTTATGTGGAAGTGCCGAATATGCAGAACAACATCCCGGCGGTTTTGGAAGTCATGAAGTTCATTTATGACAACATCATGTACGCCGAGCTCAACACCAAGAGCGACTACTGCCAGGTGTGCGGCTATGACGGCGAAATCCAGATTGTCAAAGAGGACGGCAAGCTTGTTTGGCGCTGCCCGAACTGCGGCAACGAGGACCAGTCCAAAATGAACGTTGCCCGCCGTACCTGCGGCTACATCGGCTCCCAGTTCTGGAACCAGGGCCGTACCCAGGAAATTAAAGAAAGAGTGCTGCACCTGTAATGCGATACGGAGCAATTAAAAAACGAGACATCGCCAACGGACCGGGCGTCCGCGTCGTGTTGTTCGTTTCGGGCTGTACGCATCATTGCAAAGGCTGTTTTCAGCCGCAAACGTGGGATTTTGATTACGGCGACGATTACACCGCCGACACCGAGCAGGAAATTATAGACGCGCTCGAGCCGGACTTTATGAACGGGTTGACGCTTCTCGGCGGCGAACCGTTTGAGCCGGATAATCAGCGTGCGCTTCTCCCGCTTTTGCACCGCGTGCGCAACGAAATGCCGCAAAAAACCGTTTGGGCGTTTTCGGGTTATACGTTTGAGGAATTGACCGGCAAAACGGAAAGCCGCGCGCGCTGCGAAGTGACCGACGAAATGCTGTCGCTTGTCGACGTGCTCGTCGACGGCGAGTTTCAGCTCGACAAGCGCAATATCTCGCTGCAGTTCCGCGGCAGTGAAAATCAGCGTCTGATTGATTTGCCGAAAACGTTTCAAAGCGGCGAAATCGTCTGGTGGCAGGATACAACCAAATAAAATAAGAAAACCGGATTGCTTTTGCAATCCGGTTTTTTGCTGTTTTGAAAGAAGATCAGCGGTCTTCCAGCGCCACGTAAGGCTGCGGCGAAGAAACGCTCTTGTAAGCGGGGCGGATAATCTTATCCACATTGGTAAGCTCTTCAAGCATATGCGCGCTCCAGCCGACAATTCTTGCCATCGCGAAAATCGGCGTATACAACTCCAGCGGAATATCCAGCATACTGTAAACAAAGCCGCTGTAAAAGTCGACGTTGGGGCTGACGCCTTTGTAAATCCGGCGGCGTTCGGAAATCACCTGCGGGGCAAGGCGGTCAATCATGGTGTAAAGCGCAAAGTCCTCATCGCGGCCTTTGGCAAGCGCCAGCTTTTTGACAAAACCCTTAAACACTTCCGCACGCGGGTCGGAAATCGAATACACCGCGTGACCCATGCCGTAAATCAAGCCTTTGCGGTCAAACGCTTCGCGGTTGAGCAGCTTTTCTAAGTAGGCGCGCACTTCGTCTTCGTCACGCGTGTCGCGGACGTGCTTTTTCAGGTCGTTCATCATTTCCACAACCTTGATGTTCGCGCCGCCGTGCTTCGGACCTTTCAGCGAGCAAAGCGCCGCCGCCATAACTGAGAATGTGTCGGACCCCGAAGAAGTCACCACGTGGGTGGTAAACGACGAGTTGTTGCCGCCGCCGTGCTCCATATGAAGAATCAGCGCAATATCCAGCACCTGCGCTTCGAGCGCGGAATATTTCATATTCGGGCGCAAAAGCCGGAGGATATTTTCCGCCGTCGAAAGCTTCGGGTCGGGGCGGTGTATGTATAAGCTGTCGTTGCAGATATAGTGGTTATAAGCTTGATAGCCGTAAACCGAAAGCATCGGGAACCGGCTTATCAGCGAAAGGCATTGCCGAAGCACATTGTCCGGCGTCATTTCGGTCGGGTTGCTGTCATAGGCGGAAAGGGTCAAAACGCTGCGCGTTAAAGAGTTCATAATGTCTTTGCTCGGCGCTTTCATAACGACGTCGCGCACAAAGTTGGTCGGCAGGCACCGCAGCGTGGCAATGATGTCGCTGTAATCTTTCAGCTCTTGCCGATTGGGCAGCTTTCCGAACAGCAACAGGTAAGAAGCTTCTTCAAACCCGAAGCGGTTTTCGCGGATGCAACCGTTCACAAGCTCGGTCACGTTGATGCCGCGATAGCTCAAAACCCCGGGGCAGGGCTGTTTGCCGTGTTCGGTTTCTTCATAAGACTTGATGTCGGAAATCGTGGTAAGGCCCGCCAAAACGCCGGTGCCGCTTTTGTCACGCAGACCGCGTTTAACCGAATATCGTTCAAAAAGCTCCGGGTCGATTTTGCTGCAGGCGATATTTTCAACACTTTTGTTTTCGACATATTCCAAAATGTCCGCTCTGCTCTTCTTCATACGTTCTCTCCTTTTCTCTTTGGATTTTGTAAAATACAAATCAAATTCTAACACACTTTAACTATACCCGATTTTTTGTGACCGTGTCAACGGATAAATTGTAAACAATATATTAACTATCACATTTTTATTGACAAAATTTTTGCTTCGTTGTATAGTGAAACTAACAAAAGCCTTGTGTTTCAGGGGGTGCGGTTATGGAAAATTCCACCAACAAAGAAGTTGCCGATATGCTCACCGAGCTGATTTTTCGGTTTTCCGGCGTCTTGCACAGAAGCCCGAGCCAAATGGCGGGGCCGAAAATCCATTCCCACGCGTTTCATGTGCTGTATTTGTTGGAGCGCTCCCAGGAAAAACGCCTTTCCATGAGTTTTTTGCTGACGGAGCTGAAAATGACCAAACAGCAGCTTTCCAAAATCATCAACGAACTTGAGGAACTGCATTTCATTGAGCGCGTGCGCACCGAGCGCGACCGCCGCAATGTGTTTATTAAACTCACCGACAGCGGCAGCAATTATGTGAAAGAAAAGGCGAGGGCGGTTTCCGAATACATTGAGCAACGGCTTGACGAACGTGACCCTCAGCATACCGAGGCGATTCGCGCGTTGCTTTTGCAGCTGTTCACCTTTTAATTTTCAATTTTTCTAAAAACAGCGTCCAAAAAGGGCGCTGTTTTTTTGTGTAGTTTTGCCTTAGACAAGATTCACAATATATTGTGTCAAAATTCGACAGATTACCAATTGCGCACAATTTCTTGTAGTGCTATAATTTTACTCGTACTGATTTTAGGAGGTGAAGTCATGCGGATAGACGGGTTACAGACGCTGACGCTTCTCGACTATCCCGGCAAGGTCGCCTGCACAGTGTTCACAAGCGGCTGCAATATGCGCTGTCCGTTTTGTCACAACGCCTCTTTGGTGTGCGGCGAGGTGCCGCCGTTTATGGAAAAAGAAGAATTTTTCGCTTTTCTCAAAAAAAGAACGGGTGTGCTCGACGGTGTTTGCGTGACCGGCGGCGAACCGCTGTTGCAGGAGGGGCTGATTCCATTCCTTTTAGAAGTAAAGGAGAAAGGCTTTACAACGAAGCTCGACACCAACGGCCTTTTGCACGACCGTCTGCGCGCGGTGGTGGAAGCCGGCGCGGTCGATTATGTCGCAATGGACATTAAAAATTGCAAAGCGCGTTACGCCGAAACCGCCGGCGTGCCGGGGCTTGACCTTGCGCCGATTGAAAAAAGCGTGCAGTTTTTAATGGAGGGAAGCGTGGACTATGAATTCCGCACAACGGTGGTGAAGGAACTCCACAACAAAGCGGATTTCGACGAAATCGGGCGGTGGCTCAAAGGCGCGAAACGCTATTTTCTGCAAAGCTTCAAAGACTCGGGCGACATTTTAAGCCCCGGGCTTTCCCCGATGGAAAAGGCGGATTTGTTGGAAATCCGCGACCGGCTGCGCGCTGAAATCCCGGGTGTGGAACTGCGCGGCGTATAACAATATATTGTGTTAATTTTCTAAAAAACGCAATATATATTGTGCTTTTTTATTGACAAAAACCGGGGCACTGTGTTACTATAAAAGTGTTCCCGTCCAAACAATTTAAGAGCTTACAGCGAGGAAATAAATTAAAAAAGAGGGAGAAACAGTTATGTATCAGGTAATCAAACGTGACGGCAAAAAAGTGGATTTTGACCTTTCCAAAATCACGGAAGCTATCCGCAAGGCTTTTGAAGCGCAGAACCGGCAATACAATATGGATATTATTGAAATGCTGGCGCTCAAAGTCACGGCGGACTTTGAAAAGAAAATCAAAGACGGGTTTATCGGGGTTGAGGACATTCAAGACAGCGTCGAAGCCGTGTTGATTGCCGCAGATTACGCCGACGTGGCGAAAGGTTATATCCTTTACAGAAAACAGCGCGAAAAAATCCGCAACATGAAATCCACCGTGCTGGATTATAAAGAAATCGTCGACAATTACGTGCACCTGACCGACTGGCGCGTCAAGGAAAACTCCACCGTGACCTATTCCGTCGGCGGCTTGATTTTGAGCAACTCCGGCGCAATTACGGCAAACTACTGGCTGTCGGAAATTTACGACGAGGAAATTTCCCGGGCGCACAGAAACGCCGATATTCACATTCACGACCTTTCGATGTTAACCGGCTATTGTGCCGGCTGGTCGTTAAAACAGCTGATTCAAGAGGGATTGGGCGGCGTTCCCGGCAAAATTACCTCCGCCCCCGCGGCGCATCTTTCCACCCTTTGCAACCAAATGGTGAACTTCTTAGGCATTATGCAAAACGAGTGGGCGGGCGCGCAGGCGTTCTCTTCATTCGACACCTATCTTGCTCCATTTGTAAAGGTAGATAACTTAACATATAAAGAAGTCAAACAGTGCATTCAGTCGTTCATTTACGGCGTCAACACCCCCAGCCGTTGGGGCACACAGTCACCGTTCACCAACATTACGCTCGACTGGACCGTGCCGAACGACCTTGCCGAACTCAACGCGATCGTCGGCGGCAAGGAAATGGACTTCAAATATAAAGACTGCAAAAAAGAAATGGATATGGTCAATAAGGCATTTATCGAAATCATGGTCGAAGGCGACGCCAACGGCCGCGGTTTCCAATATCCGATTCCGACCTATTCCATCACCAAAGATTTCGACTGGTCCGAAACCGAAAACAACAAGCTGTTGTTTGAAATGACCGCCAAATACGGCACGCCGTATTTCTCGAACTATATCAACAGCGATATGGAGCCCAGCGACGTCCGTTCGATGTGTTGCCGTTTGCGTCTGGATTTGCGCGAACTGCGCAAGAAATCCGGCGGCTTCTTCGGCAGCGGCGAAAGCACCGGCTCGGTCGGCGTTGTTACCATCAACATTCCGCGCATCGCCTATCTTTCCAAAGACGAAACGGAATTTTACAAGCGCCTGGACCATATGATGGATATTGCGGCGCGCTCCTTAAAAATCAAGCGTGACATCATCACCCGTCTTTTGAATGAAGGGCTTTATCCCTACACCAAACGCTATCTCGGCACGTTCAACAACCACTTCTCGACCATCGGCCTTATCGGCATGAACGAAGCCTGCCTCAACGCCAACTGGATTCGCGAAGACCTCGGCCACGAAAAGGCACAGCAGTTCACCAAAGACGTGCTCAACCACATGCGTGAGCGCCTGTCTGATTATCAGGAGCAGTACGGCGACCTGTATAATTTGGAAGCGACGCCGGCGGAATCCACGACCTATCGTTTGGCGAAACACGACGTGGAGCGTTACCCCGACATCATCACGGCGGCGGGCGACTGCGGCACACCGTATTACACCAATAGTTCGCACCTGCCCGTGGACTTCACCGCGGACATCTTCGAGGCGCTGGACATTCAGGATGAATTGCAGACGCTTTACACCTCCGGCACGGTGTTCCACGCGTTCTTGGGCGAAAAACTGCCCAGCTGGCAGTCCGCCGCGAATCTCGTGCGCAAAATCGCCGAAAACTACAAACTGCCGTATTACACGCTTTCCCCGACCTATTCGGTCTGTAAGGACCACGGCTATATCGCCGGCGAGCACTACACCTGCCCCGAGTGCGGCAATGTGACCGAAGTTTACAGCCGTATTACCGGCTATTACCGCCCGGTGCAGAACTGGAACGACGGCAAAGCCGAGGAATTCAAACACAGAAAACTTTATGACATTGCCAATTCTCATTTGAGAAGAGAGCGTCCGACGGCGTCGCAAAGCGCCGCACCCGCAGTTAACAAGAATACGGCGGACAATCTCCTTTTGTTCACCACCAAAACCTGCCCGAACTGCAAAATGGCAAAGGCGGTTTTAGACAAAGCCGGCCTTGCCTATACCGTCGTGGACGCCGAAGAAAATGCGGACATGACCGAGCAGTATGGCGTGACCCAGGCGCCGACGCTTATTGCGGTCGGTGCGGATAAATTCACAGCATATGCAAATGCTTCTAATATCCGAGCGTTTGCAGAAAGGGCTTAAATATGATTGATATTTTAATCATCGGCGCCGGAACCGCCGGCCTGACCGCGGCAATTTATGCTGCGCGCGCCGGCAAATCCGTGACCGTGTTGGAATGTGAAAGCATCGGCGGGCAGATTAGCTCTTCGCCGCTGGTCGAAAACTACCCCGGCTATCAAAACATCAGCGGCAGCGCGTTCTCCGATGCGCTTTACGAACAGGCAACGGCGCTCGGCGCAAAATTAGAGTTTGCCCGCGCGACTTCCGTGCAGGACAAAGGCGACCGAAAGATTGTCACCACCGACAGCGGAACGACGTTTGAATGCCGCGCGCTGATTGTGGCAAGCGGCGTAAAGCACCGCCATTTAGGCATCGACGCTGAAGCCGCCTACGCCGGCCGCGGGGTGTCTTATTGCGCGATTTGTGACGGCGCGTTTTTCCGCAATAAAATTACGGCGGTTGTCGGCGGCGGCAACGCTGCACTGCAAAGCGCCATTTATCTTTCCGACATCTGCGAAAAAGTTTATTTGATTCACCGCCGCACCGGTTTTCGCGCGGAACAGGCGGTTGTCGAGAAAATGCAGTCGATCGGCAATATCGAGCAGCTGCTCAATAAAACGGTCGCTGACCTTTCCGGCGAACCGACGCTTTCCACCGTCACATTGCGCGACACCGTGACCGGGGAGACCTCTGAAATCACGGTCAACGGCTTGTTCGTCTCGATTGGCCAAGTGCCCGAAAACGACGTGTACCGTGATTTGATAAAGCTTGACGAAAGCGGCTTTATCGTCGCCGACGAGTCTTGCCTGACCTCTTGCCCGGGCGTGTTCGCGGCAGGGGATTGCCGGACAAAAAAGATTCGCCAGCTGACCACCGCTGCGGCGGACGGCAGCGTCGCCGCCCTCGCCGCCTGCGACTATGTCAACCAATTTGCGTAATTGATTCAACCAATAAAAAACACCGGACGAAAATCCGGTGTTTTTTATTTTATTCCTCGGAAATCTCAAACAACTCGTTCGGCGTGCAGTTCAGCAGCAGGCAAAGCGTTTCTATGTTTTCGTAGCGAATGGATTTGGTTTGGTTGTTGACCATGCGGTTGAAATTTTGATAACTCATGCCGAGTTGTTTATATAACCAGTATTTTGTTTTTCCGTTTTTCTCGAGCAATTCCAAAACTCTTAACTTTATCATAAGATATTTCCTCATCACTTATATTTTAATGATTTTGTTCCGAAAAAAATTCTGCACCGCCGAGAGACGGTGCAGAAGAGAATTTTGACAATTAGAACAGCCCGGAGATTTGACCGTCGGCGTCTACATCAATGTTGTAGGCGGCGGGGACTTTCGGAAGCCCCGGCATGGTCATAATGTCACCGGTGAGCGCGACCACAAAGCCTGCGCCCGCGGAAAGCCGCACATCGCGCACGGTCAGTGTAAAGCCCTCTGGCTTGCCGAGAAGACTCGGATTGTCCGAAAGGGAATACTGCGTTTTCGCCACGCAAACCGGAAGTTTGTCTTTGCCCAAAGCTTCGATTTCCGCAATCGCTTTCTTTGCCGCGGCGGTGTAAGTTACACCGTCCGCGCGGTAAATTTCGCGCGCAATGGTTTCGAGCTTTTCGGGAATGGAAAGCGCGGTGTCATAAAGCGGGTGATAATCGGAAGGCTTTTCTGCAATCGTAGCGCAGACTTTTTCGGCAAGGTCTTTGCCGCCTTCGCCGCCTTTCGCGAACACTTCGGTCAACGAGACGAGAACGCCCATTTCGCGGCAGAAGTCTTCAATGACAGTAATTTCCGCGTCGGTGTCGGTGCCGAAGCGGTTAATCGCCACCACGACCGGCACGCCGTATTTGTGCATATTTTCAATGTGGGTTTTTAAGTTCACAATGCCTTTTTTTAGTGCTTCCACATTTTCCGCGCCTAAGTCCGCCTTGGCAACGCCGCCGTTGTATTTCAGCGCACGAATTGTGGCAACCAAAACGATGCAGGCGGGTTTGAGCCCTGCCACGCGGCATTTGATGTCTAAGAATTTCTCTGCGCCGAGGTCCGCGCCGAAGCCGGCCTCGGTAATGCAGTAGTCGGCAAGCTTTAAGCCGAGCTTTGTCGCCGTTACCGAGTTGCAGCCGTGCGCAATATTAGCGAACGGACCGCCGTGCATAAGCGCCGGGGTGTTTTCGAGCGTCTGCACCAAATTCGGCTTAATTGCGTCTTTGAGCAGCGCCGCCATAGCGCCGACCGCCTGTAAATCGCGCGCGTAAACAGGTTTGCCGTCATAGGTGTACGCCACAAGCATGTCGCCGAGACGGCGTTTTAAGTCTTCCAAATCGGTTGCAAGGCACAATATCGCCATAACTTCACTCGCCACGGTAATCATGAAGTTGTCTTCCCGCGGCACGCCGTTTACCTTGCCGCCGAGACCCACAACGACGTTGCGCAGCGCGCGGTCGTTCATGTCTAAGCACCGTTTCAAAAGAATCCGGCGCGGGTCGATACCCAGTTCGTTGCCCTGTTGCAAATGGTTGTCTAAAATCGCGCACAAAAGGTTGTTTGCCGACGTGAGCGCGTGCATATCGCCGGTGAAATGCAGGTTGATGTCTTCCATCGGTACGACCTGCGCATAGCCGCCGCCGGCCGCGCCGCCTTTCACGCCGAACACCGGGCCCATGGACGGCTCACGCAGCGCGATAATCGCGTTTTTGCCGATTTTGTGCATCGCTTCGCCGAGCCCCACGGTGACGGTGGTTTTGCCCTCGCCCGCGGGGGTGGGGTTAATCGCCGTGACCAAAATCAGTTTGCCGTCGGGCTTGTCTTTTAATTTGTCGCGAAGCGACAGCGGCAGTTTCGCCTTGTATTTGCCGTAAAATTCCAAATCATCTTCGCCGATGGAAAGTTTTTTTGCAACTTCCGCAATCGGAAGCATTTTCGCGCCCTGCGCAATTTCAATATCCGAAAGCATTTTATTTTCCTCCTAAAATCCTTTGAATGTGCACTCTTGTAGGCTGTGCCCAAGTATAGCCGACCATGTATTCGCCGGAATAGTTTTCCATAGCGGATTCTTTTTTGTCGAGCAGTTCGTAAAAGTCACAAACGAATTTTTCCGTATCCACGCTTCGCTGGTTGCGCGCGTCAACCAAAATTTCGGAAATTCCCGCGTCCGCTAAGGATACGCGCAGGCTTTTAAGCACCTTGCGGAACAGCGACTGCACGGTTTCGTCATATTCGCGGTCCGGCCAAAGGGTGGCAATCGCGTTTTCCGTTGTCACACTGCCGCCGCGTCGGTCTACAAGAAGCGCTAAAAACTCTTTGGCTTTTGCGCTCGAAAAATAGACAGGTTTGTTTTGGTAAAACACGTCGAAATAGCCGAACGTGTGCACAAAGATATCCGGCCGCGGCTTCTTTTGGGGAAGGGCCTCCGCTTTTTCAATTTGTTCGCGAATCATCTCGTCGGAAAACGGCTTTAACACATAGCCGATCGCATTGACCGAAAACGCGTCATAGGCATATTCTTTAAAACCGGTGACAAAGACAATGCGAATTTCCGGGTCGATGCGATTAAGCCTTTTTGCAAGCTCCAGCCCCGTCATCACCGGCATTTCGATGTCCAAAAACGCAAGGTCGATTTTGTGGCGCGCGGCGTGCTCAAGCGCGTCGGTAGGGTTGCTGAAGGCGTAAAAATCCTGTACGCTCGGGAACTGACTGCAAATATCCTGCAAGTCTTCTAAGGGGAGGCGTTCGTCGTCTACTGCGATGACATGCATGTTGTTTTCTCCTTTTATTTACTGTTCTTTTGTAGCTGAATTTTTGGGAATACGAATGATGACGCAAGTGCCGACGCCTTTTTCGCTTTCAATCGAAACGGTGGCGTGCATCATGTTTTCAAAACGATAGCGAATGTTCTGAATCCCGACGTGGGAGCGCCCGTCGTCTTCTTCAATGGCGCTCGGGTCAAAGCCGACGCCGTCGTCTTTGACAGTGACAATATAATCTTTGTCGTCCGAAGCAGTGGAAATGCGCACCGTGCCGCCCTCAGGCTTTTTGGTGACGCCGTGCTTAATGGCGTTTTCCACAATCGGCTGAATGCTCAAAGTCGGCACACAGAATTTCTTTTCTTGAATATCATATTCGATTTTGAGCTTGTCCGAAAAACGCAGAAGCTCAATGTCGCAATAATATTTAACGTGGGCGAGCTCCGTTTCAAACGGAATGGGCTCGGTGTGGGTTAAACTGTCCATGTTGCCGCGCAGGTAATAGGAAAAATCAATGACCGCCTGCTCCGCTTTTTTGGGGTCGCGGCGAATCAGCGACTTAATCGTGTTGAGCGCGTTATACAGGAAATGCGGCTGAATTTGGGAAATCATAACCGCCATATTGGCTTTTTCCACTTCGTGTTCCAATTCACGTGCTTCGCGGGCGCGCTGGAACAGCTTTGCGGCCTTGTCGGCGTGGATGATTGTCAGCTGCAGCGCGAACAGCGAAAGGCAAACCGGCATGAACGACGAGCACAAAAACGGCATCATACCGTTGGTATAAAGCGCGTCGACCGTAATGCCCGCGAAAATAAACAGATAGGCAAAACAAAGCCGCCCGGCGTAAGGATCGCCTTTTGCGAGCTCCTGACAAAGCCGGTTAATCACGTAAAGGTCGGCGAGCGTGGATACCAGTTGTAAAACCACGAAATAATAATTGTTGTAAACCGAGGTCGGCAAGAACGAGACCCCGACCACAACGAGCAAAAACGCCGCCGATAAAAACGCCGTAAATTCTTTGGAAAGCTTGAGCCGCAGTTCATCTTGCAAATAAATGAGCGACACAAGCTTAATAATAAACGTGCTCGCAAACATCAAAAGCGTCATTCGCTCATAGCTGAGGTTAAAAAACCACGGCTGTGAAATGGCATAGCCCTCTGTGGAAATCATCATGCGAAACGCAAGGCACAAAAACAAAACCGGAAGCCAGCCGGAGAAATAACGGACTTTTGACAAAAAGCCCAAAATGAATAAAATAATCGCGGCGTAGATAACAATCCCGATGAACGCGTAGCGAATTCCCAAAAAAGAATAGGTGTAATTTTGGGTGTAGGAATGGTCCGCAATAATGGGCGCCAAATAAAGCCCGGAATAAGATTCCGACGAAATCTCAATCACAATTTCGTGTTCCTCCGACGTAAGCAGGATTTTTTGCTTCGACGAAGAGGGGGTGGACCAGGTGTCCGTCGCCGATTTCGAAAGCGTACCGCTTTCCGTGACGAGTTGACCGTCTAAATAAATGCGGTAGGCGCTCGCAATGTTCGGAATGTATATCGTAACGGGGTCTTTATAAGAAAACCCTTTGATATAGGCGCGGTAAGAAGCATAGCCGCCGCTTTCATAAGGCGAGTCATAAAGCGGATTGCCCGCCCAAGAAGAAGGCACATTGAGCATTTCGGACATTTTAGGTTCACCTTGCGGGTCGCTTTCGATAAACTGCCGATAATAAAATTCCCACTCGCCCTCTAAATAATAGCGGCTGTGTTTATGAAACGGGCGCGCGTCGGTGCAGTCAAACACCGCGTTCACAGGCGTTAGATTGTCCGATTTTAACGACAAATTGCCGAAAAAATGCATCAGAAAAACACTTCCGGCGGCAAGCAAAACAAAAAATAACAAAGCAAGGTTGGCGTTTTTCCTGCGCGGTTTTTGCCGTGCTTTCACACGCGCACCTCCTTTGTCTTTCCGAATTTTGAGCGCATTTACCCTTTTATTATAGACGAAAAACCAAGATAAAACAAGCATTTTGTTGTATGGATTTTGAGTTGACAAAGGAAGCGGGAAAAGGGTATAATTTTTTCATTAAAAAGGAAAGTGCGGCTTTTTGCATTTTTCCGTTTTTTAAGGAGTATGGAACCTATGGAATGGACTGGATTAAACGATTTACGGGAAATGTATTTGGAGTTCTTTGAAAGCAAGGGGCACTTGCGGCTTCCCAGCTTTTCGCTGATTCCCCAGAACGACAAAAGTCTTCTGCTGATTAACTCCGGTATGGCGCCCATGAAAAAATATTTCACCGGCGAAATTACGCCGCCGAGAAAGCGCGTAACCACCTGCCAGAAGTGCATTCGCACGCCCGACATTGAAAACGTCGGCAAAACCGCGCGTCACGGCACCTATTTTGAAATGCTCGGCAACTTCTCGTTCGGCGACTATTTCAAAAAAGAGGTTATCCCGTGGGCGTGGGAATTCTGCACGAAGGTCATGAAAATGGACCCCGAAAAGCTTTATATCAGCGTTTATAAAGACGATGACGAAGCGTATGACATTTGGACCAAAACCATCGGCGTGCACCCCGACCATATGGTCCGCTTCGGCAAAGAGGACAACTTCTGGGAGCACGGCGCGGGTCCGTGCGGTCCCTGCTCGGAAATTTATTATGACCGCGGCGAAAAATATGGCTGCGGCAAGCCGGACTGCAAAGTCGGCTGCGACTGCGACCGCTATATCGAATTTTGGAACTTGGTGTTCACCCAGTTTGAAAACGACGGGCACGACAACTACACCCGTCTTGCCCACCCCAATATCGACACCGGCATGGGCCTTGAACGTCTCGCGTGCATCGCGCAGGACGTCGACAACCTGTTTGAAGTCGATACCGTGCAAAATATCATGAAACACATCATGCGCATTGCCGGTGTGGAATATCACAAAGACGAAAAGGTCGATGTTTCTTTGCGCGTCATCACCGACCATATCCGCAGCACCACCATGATGATCGGCGACGGCGTAATGCCCTCCAATGAAGGGCGCGGCTATGTGCTTCGCCGGCTGCTTCGGCGCGCGGCGCGTCACGGGCGCTTACTCGGCATTGACCGCACGTTCCTTTATGAAGTTGCCGACACCGTCATTCAGGAAAACAAATCCGCTTACCCGAACCTTGTGGAAAAGCGCGATTTCATTGTCAATGTTATCCGTGCGGAAGAAGAAAACTTCGCAAGAACGATTGACACCGGCCTTTCCCTGCTCGAAGAAAAACTGCAAAACCTTTCCGGGAACTGCCTGTCGGGCGAAGATGCATTCCTGCTTTCCGACACCTACGGCTTCCCGATTGATTTGACCAAAGAATTGCTCGCCGAAAAAGGGCTTACCGTTGACGAAGAACGCTTTAAAGAGCTTGTTCAGGAGCAGAAAGTCCGCGCACGCGCCGCGCACAAAGGCGCAGGTGCCGAGGCTTGGGAAGGCACCGGCAATGTGACGAAAGATATGCCGGCTACCGAATTTACAGGTTATACCTCCCTTTGCGAAAAGACCGAAATTGCCGCAGTCATTGCGGACGGCGAAAGCCGCCAGTTTGCCGACAGTGAAAGCAATATTACCTTGGTGCTCAAGAAAACCCCGTTTTATGCAGAAAGCGGCGGGCAGGTCGGCGATGTCGGTACGATTTGCGGCGAAGGGTTCACCTTTACCGTTGAGAATACCACCAAAACGCACGAGGGCGTGATTTTGCACCACGGCAAAATTACCGACGGCGAATCTTTAGCTGTCGGCGAAGCGGTCACGGCGCAGGTGGACGAAGCCGTGCGCAGAAGCACCATGCGCAACCACACCGCGGCGCACCTGCTGCAGGCGGCGCTGCGCGATACGCTCGGTACCCATGTTGAACAGGCAGGTCAGCTTGTCAACGCCGCGCACGTTCGTTTTGATTTCACTCACTTCTCCGCGCTGACGGCGGACGAGCTTAAAACCGTCGAACGCAAAGTCAACGATGCGGTTTTGGCGGCTGTGCCGGTCGAAACCAAAGAAATGCCGATTGACGAAGCGAAGAAACTCGGCGCGATGGCGCTGTTCGGCGAGAAATACGGTGACATTGTCCGCGTGGTGCGCGCCGGCGATTTCTCCACCGAGCTTTGCGGCGGCACGCACGTGCAGAACACCGGCAACATCGGGCTGTTCAAGATTGTTTCCGAATCCTCTGTCGCTTCGGGCGTCCGCCGTATTGAAGCGGTCACGGGCTTAAATGTGCTTCAATTTATTGACGACAACTTAAATACCATTCACGAAGCGGCGGCCGCGCTGAAAGTCAACAATCCGGCGGAGCTTGTCTCCAAAGCCGCGGCGGCGACCGCGGAAGTGAAAGCGCTCACCCGCGAGCTTGAAACCTTGCACGCCCAGATTGCCGCCGAAAAAGCAAAATCCATGCTTTCCGACGCAAAAGACATCGGCGGCGTGCGCCTGATTGTCCAAAACCTCGGCAGCGAAGCGCCGGATGCTCTGCGCTCGATGTGCGACAAAGCGCGTGAAAGCGGCGACGACATTGTCGCGCTGTTTGCGGGCGTCAACCCCGAAAAAGGAACGGTCACGTTCTCCTGCGCGGCGGGCAAAGCGGCCATTGCCAAAGGCGCTCACGCCGGCAACATTGTGCGTGAAGTGGCGAAACTCGCCGGCGGTTCCGGCGGCGGCAAACCCGACAGCGCCATGGCCGGTGCGAAAGATGCTTCTAAAGTGGACGAAGCGCTCGCCGGTGCTGCGGATATTATCCAATCTATGCTCAAGTGAGGGAAATAAAATGGAAGATTGTTTGTTTTGCAAAATCATAGCGGGGGAAATCCCTTCGAAGAAACTTTATGAGGACGAGCAGTGCTATGCGTTCTACGACATCAATCCCCAGTCGGACACGCACTTTTTGGTTGTCCCCAAAACCCATATCTGCTGCGCGAAGAAAATCACTGCGAAAAATTCCGCTGTCGTGGCGCACATTTTTGAAGTGATTGCAAAATTGACCGAAGAGTTAGGGCTCGACAGCTACCGCATTATCAACAACTGCGGCGAAGGCGCGGGTCAAACGGTGATGCACCTGCATTTCCACGTGCTCTCCGGCAAAAATCTCGGCGAGCGGCTTGTTTAACCGATGAAACGGCCGCTTTGCGTCACGGGCTTTACAATGCTGTTTGCATTGTTCTTGCTCTGTAAAGCCAATCAAAAAGCGATAGGTGCGGTGTGTCTCGCCGCGCTTATCGCTTTTGTTGTCTCGCTTTTTATAAAGTCTGTCCGACGCGATAAAACTTTGCCGACTGCATTCTTAAGCATCGCCGTTGCCGGGGTGTTGCTACTTTCGGCAGGGGCGCAAAACGCGGCGCTTTCTGTTTATACGGGAGCAAAAAGCGTGTATGTCGAGGGGAGCCTTTCGGATTTGCCCTACCGCGAAAACGGGCGGTATTATTACGTTTTGCGCACCTCTCGTATCGGCGAAAACGAAGCGTCCCAAAAAGTCCGTCTGGTTTCGAGCGCACCGCTGGATTTAACCCCGCGCGACACATTTTGCGGGGACGTGCGTATGTTCCTTTTGGGCGACAGCGCGCAAGACGATGAAATTACAGCCTATTACCGTTCAACAGGTCTCGTCCTCGGCGCTTACCCGACGGGCGAGTCACGCATTACCCGCCAGACGCAAAACGACCTTTATGCCTTAATTTTGTCGTTCCGGCAGTCGATTGTGCAAACTGTTTTGACCGCGCTGCCGGGGGACTGCGGCGCGCTGATTACGGGCATTTCTCTCGGCGCGGCGGATGAACTTTCGGGGCAGGCGACCAACGCCTTTCGCGTGTCCGGCGTTTCCCACCTGTTGGTCGTGTCGGGGCTCCACCTGACCACGTGGTCGATGCTTTTGCTTATGGGGCTGCAAAAGTTAGGTTTTCGCCGGCGGCAGTGCGCTGTTTTCGGCATCGGCTTTGTTTTGCTGTTTGTGGTTTTAACCGGCGCGGCGCCGTCGGTTGTGCGTGCCGCCGTGATGCTCGGGGTCGTTTACGCCGCCGATTTGTTCCGGCGCGAAGCGGAACCGCTCAATTCCATCGGCCTCGCGCTTACCGGCATGCTCCTTGTAAACCCCTTTGCCGCGCGTTCGCTTTCGCTTCTTTTGTCCGTTTTCTCGACGGTCGGCATTTTGCTGTTCGCAAAACCGATTGAAGCCTTTTTAAACCGTCCGGCAAAACACCTCGAAACCCACAAAATCCTTTTGCGGGTTTATCACTTCGTCACTTCCGTTGTGTCGGTCACCTTTGCCGTGACCGTTTGCACGCTGCCGATTCAGCTTTGGGCGTTCGGCACGTTTTCGCTTGTGTCTCTGCCTGCGAATCTCCTGCTTTTAACCGCGGGAAGCGCCTGTATGGTCTGCGGGCTTTTAGGCGCGGTGTTTTCCCTTTGCGGGCTCCTATTTCTCGGCAATCCGCTGCTTTTTTGCGCGGCGGGTCTTTCGCGCTATCTGCTCGCGGTGACCGGCTGGTTTGCAAACAGCGACTTCGCGGTTCTGCCGGTGAATTCCGCTTACGCAAAACTGCTTTTGGCAGCTGCATTTTTCGCGGCGGCCGTGTTCCTGCTTTGGAAATCTCCGCCGAAAAAGCTGCGCCGCGCGGTGTGCGCCGTGCTTGTCGTGCTGTTTCTGTTTAGCAACTTGGCGGTCTATGCCTTTTCCGAACGTGCGCTTCGGCTGACGGCGGTCGATGTCGGCGACGGTATTGCGGTAGTACTTCGCTGTCAGGGTGAAACGGTCGTGCTCGGCGCGGGCGGGGATTACTATGCAGATTCGGAAATTTGTGCAATACTATCTGCATACGGCGCAACCCACATTGACGCGCTTGTCTTACCCGCTTCGGGTGATGAATATATTTCGGCGGCGAAGCCGGTTTCCGACTCGCTCGCGGTGGAAACTGTGTATTACGCGCCCGAACTGCGATCGGCGGATTTGTCGTTCGGCGAACAAAAAATCCCGATTAACAAAACGGTTTTGTCTTTGGCAAACGGCGACTTGACCGTGGCTCTGCAAAGCAAAGGGAATTACCGTTACGCCGAAATTCGCTACGGTGCGTTTCGTGCGCTCGTTTCGTTTTCGGCGGGCAACGATTTTCAAGGCGACGGCGCTTCGGTTTTGATAAGCGCCGCGAATACCCCGCAAAATATCCACCCCGCCGACTTCGGGCTTGTCATTTTGTCTGTCGCGGACGCGAGCACAGCCGATTTTCTGTCCGCTTACGGCGGCAACGTCTGTACCACCGCCGAAAACGGCAGCATTTCCGTGTTGGCGCGTCCGAACGGCGATTTTCAATATCAAAGGAGTGTTTAACCGTGCCGGAACTTCATGAAAGCGAATTGAAACAACAGCTGAAAAGCGGCGAATTTTCACACGCCTATTTGCTCTACGGCACGGAAGGCTATTTAAAGCAGTTTTATGCCGAGCGCATCGCGAAAAAATGCGTCACCCCCGGCATGGAGGGCTTCAACTATAAAAAATTCGACGCGGGCGACGGCGTTGGGCTTTCTGAAATTTTAGAAGCGGCGGAAACCTTGCCGGCGTTCGGCGGCAGCATGTGCATTTTGGTGCGTGATTTCCCGTTGGATTCGCTTTCCGAACCCGATAAAAAGCAGTTCACGGCGTTTATGGAGGATTTGCCCGAAAGCCTTGTGCTGATTTTCTGGGAAGATACACTCGAAATAAATCCTAAGAAAAATGCCAAATGGCGCTCCGTGCTTTCGCTTTTTAATAAATACGGCGTAAGCGTTGCATTGGACCGGCTCGACACCGCGTCGCTTTGTAAGCTTTTACAGTCCGGCGCGAAAAAACGCGGCTGCGAGCTTACGCGCAGTGAAGCGGAATTTTTGCTCCAAACCGTCGGCAACGATTTGAATTTGCTGCTCGGGGAACTCGAAAAGCTTTGTAACTACAAGCAAAGCGGCGAAATTCAAAAAGCGGATATTGAAGCGGTCGCCACAAAATCCCTTGAAGCGAATGTGTTTGACCTTTCCAAAGCGCTGGTTGCGGGCAACTGTGCGCGTGCGCTCATGCTTTTGCAAAAGCTTTTATCCGAAAAGGAACGACCGGAAATGATTCTCGGCACGCTGATTTCCGCTTATGTCGATATGTATCGCGTGAAACTCGCACTTGTCGCCGGGGAAAAAGCCGAATACCCCGCGCAGTTCTTTAACTATAAAGGCCGCGAATTTCGTTTGCTCAATGCCGCGCGCGACGCAAACACGTTAAGCGTGGAGGAACTGCGGCGGTGCCTCGATTTGTTAGGCACGGCGGACCGGGCGCTCAAATCCGGCTCAGCGGACGAAAAAACAGTGCTGGAACGCTTGCTTGTGCAGCTTTCCGGCGTGAGAGCAAGGCGATAAAATTATGCGCATGCAGGTAAAGCAAGCGGTTATAGTCGAAGGAAAATACGACAAAATCAAGCTGTCCGGGTTTTTGGATGCCATCATTCTCGAAACGGACGGCTTTCAAATCTTTAAAGATAAAGCGAAGCAAAAGCTCATTCGCCGGCTTGCCGAACAGCGCGGTATAATCATTTTGACCGACAGCGATTCCGCAGGCTTTTTGATTCGCTCTTTCCTTTCCGGGATTACGGACCCGAAAAATATTACAAATGTCTATATTCCTGACATTTTCGGAAAAGAAAAACGCAAAGACGCGCCCTCCGCAGAAGGCAAGCTCGGCGTCGAGGGCGTGCCGACTGAAATCTTGTTAGAAGCGTTCCACAAAGCGGGGATTGACTGCGAACACGCCGAAAACGAAACCCCGCGGCGGCTTGTGACCAAAACCGATTTGTTTGAAGACGGGCTTTCGGGGGGGACGGACAGCGCCGGAAAGCGCCGGGCGCTTTTAAAGGCGCTGGATTTGCCCGAGCATATGAGCGCAAATGCAATGTTACAGCTGATTAACTCGTTTATGACTTATGAAGATTACAAGGCGGTTGTCGCCGAGCTGGAGGGAAACATATGAAAATATTGGTCGCGGCAACCGGCGGCACGATAGGCAGCGCCGCAAAAGACGGTGTGATTTCGACTGATAAAGGGCAAACGCTTTTGCTTTTGGAGCTTTTCCGAAACGCATACGGTAACGTTGCCGAATTCCAAGTTGAAACACTTTGCAGCGTGCTTTCGGAAAATGCGGACGACACATTTTCCGAAACGCTTTGCGGCTTTTTAAAAACGGTCAATTCGCGCGACTGCGACGGCGTGATTCTTTTGCACGGCACCGATACGCTTTCTTTTTCCGCCGCGCTTTGCGCGATGGCGGTGCGCGAGGTGACAAAACCCGTCTGCTTCGTCTCTTCCAACCATGTGCTGACCGAAAAAGACGCGAACGGGCTTGCGAATTTTTACGCCGCCGTGCGTTATATCGAAGCGGGATTTTCGGGCTCCGTTGTGCCTTACCGCAACTCGGACGGGCAAACCCAGTTTCATTTGGCGACGCGCCTTTTAGAAGCCGATGCCTTTTTAGACGATTTCCATTCCGCCGGCGACTGTCCGCTTGCGTGGTTCAAAGACGACAAAATCATTTGCAATTCTGCGCCTTGTGTACCCGCGCAGTCGCTTTTACAAGAAAAACGCACGCCGGTATTCAATGAAGCGATACGATTTTCCAAAAAAATCCTGCCGCTTAAAATGTATCCGGGTTTAAATTTTGCGGCGATTACGCCAAATTCCAAAACTTGTGCCGCAGTGCTTTTGCTTGGCTACCATTCCGGCACCGCGCCCGAAAAGGCGGTCGAAGCGTTCGCGGCGCGCTGTTTTGACGCCGGAATTCCGGTTTATCTCGCTCCCGTGAAGCGGGGAGAGGACGTGTACGCGAGCGCGGACACACTGTTTAAGGGTAAAGTGATTCCGCTTTACAACATGACGCCCGAAAGCGCGCTGGCGAAGCTGAAAATCGCCTATAACCACCCGACAAAACCCGCAGCGGAAATCTTAAAAGAAACGCTGTATTTTGAAGATACCGGCGTTTTCTCGCCGCAGTACGAATAAAAACAATCGATTGTAAAGCAATAAAGCTTTACAAATAGGGATAAATTCAAACAAGGAAGTGTTTATTATGGCACTGTATCTTTTGGTGTTCAGCCCCACCGGCGGCACAAAAAAGGCCGCCGAAGCGCTCTTGAAAGGCTTTGACGCGCCTTATAAAACAGTCGATTGCTTAAAACAGGCGGATTTGTCCGCGCTCTCATTTCAAAAAGATGATATTTGCGTGGTAGCGGCGCCGTCATTTGGCGGAAGACTGCCGCAGCTGTTCGCAATGAGATTGCAAACCCTTCGCGGAAACGGTGCGCGCGCCGTGCCGGTGGTCGTTTACGGCAACCGCGCTTACGAAGATACGCTTTTAGAACTTTCCGACCTGTTGACCGCGGCGGGCTTTGCCTGCTGCGCGGGCGTTGCCGCCGTCGCCGAACATTCGATTTTCCGACAGTTTGCCGTCGGCCGCCCCGATGCGGACGACTGCGCCGCGCTCTTGCGTTTCGGGCAAGAAATTCAGCAAAAACTGCAAGGTGGGGACGCGAATCCGCTGGAATTTCCGGGCAACCGGCCTTATAAACCGCTGAAAGACAATCCGATGAAGCCACAGGGGACAGACGCCTGTATTACTTGCGGCACCTGCGCGCGTGAGTGCCCGGCGGGGGCAATCCCGAAAGAAACGCCCAAAATGACCGACCCGGCGCTTTGCATTTCCTGTATGCGTTGTATTGCCGTTTGCCCCGTGGGCGCGCGGAAAAATGACGACGCGCTTTACAGTGCGACGCTTGAATGGCTCACACCGTTGTGCGCAGGACGAAAAGAAAACAAATTGTTCTTATAAAATAAAAAAGAACGGACGGAAAGCCTTAAAAACTTTCCGTCCGTTTTACTTTTATCTTGCACTTACGTTTGCGCGTGCATAATCTCTTTGACTTTCATCAGGCGAATGGTGTTGCTTCGCTCGTTGTCCTCGAGTTTCGCGGTGATATATTTAATGGTCGCCTGCATTTCGGGGATCATCACGTATTCCAGCGCGTTGACCCGCCGGCGCGTGCGTTCCATTTCGTCGGAAAGCATGTCGCAGGTCTTTTCCACCGCCGCGAGTTCATACAGCTTCGGCACAAGCTCGTTTATCGCAAGATACGCGTCGTCGAGTTTTTCCGAAGTAAAGGCAAAGCCATAGGAAATTTCGCCGCTCGTCTTTTCTGCGGGCGTGATTTTCGGCACTTTCATGCTCATAATGTTGCCCGTCGAAAGTTCCGGCGGTTCGGCGGCCGCGGAAATCATCAGCGCTTCTTCGAGCGCCGTGGTGCCCATTTGCGCCTCCGCCAACGACATTTTGCCCATCGCTTCGCCCAAAAGGCTCTCAATTTCCCGGCGCAGGGCGCGGTCTTTACGGATATAAACCATAAACTGCCGTGCCATTTCGTCCTGTTTGTCTTTTAACAGCTTGTGCCCGCGGGTCGCCGTCGCCAAACGCTTTTTGGTTTTTTGCAGCTCCATGCGGGTCGGGTTTACGGTCGCCATGTTTATTCACCGCCCTTTGGCATATATTGGTCGATATATTCCGAGTGAATACGCTTTAACTCCGTGCGCGGGAGCATGGACAAAAGCTTCCAGCCAATCGCGAGCGTCTCTTCAATGCTGCGGTCGGTGTCGTAGCCTTGCGAAACATATTGCTCTTCAAAGGCTTCTGCAAATTCGGCGTATTTTTTATCCATATCCGAAAGCGCCGAGTCGCCCAAAACCACGGCGAGTTCCGCCGCCTGTTTGCCGCGCGCGTATGCTGCGAACAGCTGGTTCATCGTGTCGGCGTGGTCCTCGCGGGTCTTGCCTTTGCCGATACCTTTGTTCTTGAGACGCGAAAGGGAGGGGAGGACGTTAATCGGCGGCTGCAAGCCTTTCATATACAGGTCGCGCGACAAAATAATCTGCCCCTCGGTGATATACCCGGTAAGGTCGGGAATGGGGTGGGTCTTGTCGTCTTCGGGCATCGTCAAAATCGGAATCTGTGTAATCGAGCCTTTCTTGCCGTTAATACGCCCGGCGCGTTCATACAAAGACGCAAGGTCAGTGTAAAGATAGCCGGGGTAGCCGCGCCGACCCGGGACTTCCTTACGCGAAGCGGAAACTTCACGAAGCGCCTCGGCGTAGTTCGTCATGTCGGTCATAATAACCAAAACGTGCATGCCGAGCGTATAGGCGAGATATTCCGCGCAGGTGATTGCCATTCTCGGTGTGGCGATACGCTCGACCGCCGGGTCGTCCGCTAAGTTCAAGAACAAAACGGAACGCTCTATGGAGCCTGTGCGCCGGAAATCCTCGCGGAAGAATTCCGCCTGTTCAAACGTGATACCGATAGCGGCGAACACAACGGCGAATTCGTCGTCGGTGCCGCGCACCTTGGCTTGTCTTGCAATCTGCGCCGCAAGCTGTTCGTGGGGAAGACCGGAGCCCGAGAAAATCGGGAGTTTCTGCCCGCGGACGAGTGTATTAAGGCCGTCAATCGCGGAAACGCCGGTCTGGATAAATTCCGCCGGATAGTCGCGCGCCGCCGGGTTAATCGGCGAACCGTTGATATTCAGCTTTTCGTCGGAAAGAATGGGCGCGCCGCCGTCAATCGGACGGCCGATGCCGTCAAACACGCGGCCGATAATCTCCGGCGCAACGGCGAGCTCCAGCCCGTGCCCTAAAAACCGCGCTTTGGATTCGGAAATCTGTAAGCCGTCCGCGCTTTCAAACAACTGCACAAGCGCCGTGTTGTCTTTCGCTTCGAGCACTTTGCCCAAGCGCACGCGGCCGTCTTTTTCGTGGATTTCGACCAACTCGTCGTATTTGACGTTTTCCACACAGTCTACCATCATCAGCGGGCCGACGACTTCCCGAATGGTTTTATAATCTTTTCTCATGCTTCGTCGCCTCCCGATTGTGCAAATTGTGCGAAAGTCTCGTGAATCTGTGCGCGTAACGCTTCGGCGTAGTTTGCAAAGGTTTCGTCCGGCTCATATTTCATCGCCGCGATTTTGGTAAGCACCGCTTCCGGCGTCGCCTCTTTACAGGTTACGCCGTCGTTCACGGCGGCCTGTGCTTTGTCATACCACGCCAAAATAATCGAGAGCATCTGCGCCTGTTTTTCGGGCGGGGTGAAACGGTCGACTTCGCGGAACGCGTCCTGCTGTAAGAAGTCCTCACGAATCATGCGCGTGCATTCGAGCGTTAGGCGGTCTTTTTCACCTAAAGAATCAAAACCGACCAAACTCACGATTTCGTTGAGTTCCGATTCCTGTTGCAAAAGCGCCTTGATGCGGTCGATTTGTCTTGACCAGTCTTCGTCGATGTGCTCGTTAAAATATTGATTTAATTTATCGGAATATAAGGAATAGCTCTTCAGCCAGTCAATCGAGGGGAAGTGACGCTGATAGGCAAGGTCGGCGCTCAAGCCCCAGAACACCTTGACAATACGAAGCGTCGCCTGGGAAACGGGTTCGCTGGTGTCGCCGCCGGGCGGAGAAACCGCACCGATTGCCGTGACGCAGCCTTCGCGCGCGTCTTTGCCGAGACACACCACATTGCCCGCGCGTTCATAGAATTCCGCAAGACGGGTGGAAAGGTAGGCGGGGTAGCCCTCTTCACCGGGCATTTCTTCGAGTCGTCCGCTCATTTCGCGGAGCGCTTCCGCCCAGCGGGAGGTTGAGTCCGCAATAATCGCCACTTTATAGCCCATGTCGCGGAAATATTCGGCAATGGTGATGCCGGTGTAAATCGAAGCCTCGCGCGCCGCCACCGGCATGTCGGAGGTGTTCGCGATAAGCACCGTGCGCTTCATCAGCGGAAGCCCCGTGCGCGGGTCATGCAGTTCCGGGAATTCCTTTAAAACGTCGGTCATTTCGTTGCCGCGTTCGCCGCAGCCGATATAAACGATAATATCCGAATCCGACCATTTGGCGAGCTGGTGCTGCACAACCGTTTTGCCCGAACCGAACGGGCCGGGCACGCACGCCACGCCGCCTTTGGCAATCGGGAACAGGGCATCAATCACGCGCTGACCGGTCACCATGGGTTCCGCCGGAATTTTCTTGCTGACATATGGTCTGCGGCGGCGAACCGGCCATTTTTGAAGCATCGGCAGTTCCACGGCTTCGCCTTTTTCGGTTTTAAGCTTTGCAATCGGCTCTAAAATCGTGGCTTCGCCGTCAAATACCCATTCCACCGTGCCGGAAACCCCGACCGGGACCATGATTTTTTGCGTAACGGCGGGGGTCTCTTCGACCGTGCCGAGCACATCGCCGGCGCTTACCTTGTCGCCGACTGCCGCTGTGGGCACAAAGCGCCATTTCTTTTCGCGGTCGAGCTTCGGCACTTCCACGCCGCGCGAAATGCGGTCGCCCTCGGCTTTGTAAATTTCGGTAAGCGGCCGTTGAATGCCGTCGTAAATGCTTTCAATAAGCCCGGGCGCCAATTCCACGCTCAACGGCTCGCCGGTCAAATAGACGGGCTCGCCGGGGCCGATGCCGGCGGTATCTTCGTAAACCTGTATCGAGGCCATATCGTCGCGCAGTTCAATGACTTCGCCGATGAGCTTCTGGTCGCTGACGCGCACCACGTCGTGCATTTGCACATCGCGCATGCCGTCGGCGACAATCAGCGGGCCTGCAACTTTCCGGATAACTCCGGCGTGTTTGTTTTCTGTCAATTTGGGCACCTGCCTTTATTCCTTATTAAATAGATTTGTGCCTAACGCCTTTTCCATGTTGGCGTTGATTTTCGCCATTGAGTAGCCTGTCGGTCCGCTTTTTTCGGGGACGGGCAAAATGACGGGGTAAGCCGTCGCGCGGTAGGGCTTCAAAGGTTCTTCCAGCGCTTCGGCGAAGTTTTCCGTTAAGAAAATGACGTCGGTTTTCTCGCGCACAAGCTGTCTTACGGCGTCGAGCGCCTGTTCGTCGGAGGTGACGGGCACGGTTTTGATGCCCGCGGCCGAGAACAGCAAAATGGATTCGTGCCGCCCGACAGCGGCGATTTTTGCATTGCTCATGTCGTGCCCTCCGTTTGCGCCTGCGACGCTTTTTCGGCGAACATCAGCCGCAGCGCGGCCGCCTCCGCCTTTTTGCGGAAATAATATTGCGCTATCGCACCGATGCCGTCATCGTAAGAAAGGTCCGTCAACACGTTTGAAAGTTTCGCGTCGGTGTCGGCTAAAATCTGCGCTTCGTCTTTCGATTCGTCCGCGGTGAATGCCACGGGCAGAAACGCGAAATCATAATCCGCCGCGTCTTTGTGAAGCCTTTTAAGCCTTAGGGCGGTCAGACGGTTTTTACCCGCACCGTAAACGGTGAACAACGCTTCGAGCGCGCGGCAGTGCTTCGCTTTCGCTTTAGAGAGCGCATAGGCGAACACCGCGTTGTCGACTTTACAGCTGATTTTGCACGGGTCGTCTTCCGCTTCAATACCGGTCAGAGCTTCTTCGAGCGTTTCGCCGAGCATCGAGTAGTCGCCCGTCTGCACGCAAACGCGCAAAAGTTCTTTTGAAAACCCGCCCTCGGTGAGCGTATCGGTGTTCACCGGCGTACCGGTTTTTTCCGCTTTCAAAAGGAATTTTAAATTCAGCGCGTCCTCTTCAAAAAACAAGAGGTTTACAAGCTCTTCGTCGGGGGAAATCTCCCGCACAAACGCCGCTACGGTATTTTTTTCCTGTTCAATGACGTCGTAAATGCTTTGCCCGTCCGCTTTTTGCGGATAGCCGAAGTCCGCCAACAGTTTTTCGGCGGTCGGTGTGTCCGCTTCGCGCAGTCTGCCGAGCATTTCGACAGTTAAAATGCGGTGCGGTGTGCCGCTGATGCGTCCGAGCGCGTATTCATAAGACTTTTTGCCGTAAACATTGTATTGCTCGCTCATGATGCATCCTTTCCGGCGGCAAACAGACAGTCGGCAATCTGCTTTTCATGCTGTTCGAAAATGTCCGAAAGCAACGCGTCCAACGACAAATCCATGTCATAGGTTTCGCCGCAAAGCAGGAACCCGCCGTCAATCGGGGCGGCGGTTTCATCTAATGTAAGCGTAAGGGGCGCGCCTTGCGCATCACTTGCCGCTTGTTCCATCGCCGCAAGCAAAGTGCCGTCTTTCCCGGTCGCCTCTTTGTAAAAGGAAGAGGAGGTGTATTTGTCTTTGTCGGCTTTCGGAACTTGCAAACGCATTTTCTCGCCGCGGATATTTTCTTGCGCCAGCTTCAAGGCAAGCGCGCAAAACTCCGCCGCGCCGTAAGAAAGCAACGCCGCTTTCGCTTCGGATTTCGCCTTTTGCAAAAGCTCGTGTTTATGGTTTAAACAGTCGATTTTGCTGTCGAGGGACGCTTGCTGTGCGCCCGCGCGCAAAAGCATTGCCGCGTCCTCGCGCGCTTTTTCCAAAATGCCGTCGGCTTTCGCTTTGCCGTCTTTTAAAATGGCTTCCCGCGCCGCGTCAGCTTTTTGTTTGCCGTTTTCTAAAATTTCGTCGCATTGCGCCTGTGCTTTTTCTTGAATTTTTTGAATGACCGTGTTTGCGCTCATGCTTTATCTCTCCTTTTTTCTGAATCCGGCTTACAGCTGGATGCCGTAAATCAAAAGGATAGAAGTTAAAAGCGCAAGAATGGCGTAAGTTTCAACCAACGCGGTCATGGTGATGCCTTTACCGGAGGCGTCGGGCTGTTTGCCGGTCATGTGAATCGCACCGACAGCGGTTTTGCCCTGTGCAATACCGGAAACAAGACCGGTAATTGCCATCGGCATTGCCGCGCCGAAGAACTGCCAGCCCTGCGCCGCGGTCAAATCCACCGCATTGCCGCCGAGCACGCCGATTTGTACCATGATGAGGATAGCGGTCAAGAAGCCGTAAATGCCCTGTGTGCCGGGGAGCGCCTGCAAAACAAGCAGTTTACCGAACAATTCGGGTTTTTCCGAAGTCACGCCGGCGGCGGCTTTACCTGCCGCCATAACGCCGATTGCCGAGCCGCAGCCCGCAAGAGCCGCACAAAGAGCCGCACCGATGATCGCAATAGAAAGTCCAGACATAATTATTTTCCTCCGTTATCTTTGATTTGAATATATTTGGGGTTGATGGAAAGCGGACGGAACAGCTGGCCGCTTCCCTCATAAAACTTGCCGTAAAATTCAATGTACTGTAAGCGGCAGTCGTGCACATAGGCCGACAATAAGCCGAGTACCAAATTGAACACGTGCCCGACAATGTAAATGACGAGCGAAAAGATAAATCCAATCACCGAGCCCTGAATCATGCCGGCGAGCATGTTCATGACCATGCCGACAACGCCGGTCGCAAGGCTTAGTGCCAAAATGCGCGAATACGAAAGAATATCGCTCAAATAGCTTGTCACCCCGTAAAGCCCGACAAGGCCGCCGGTGATTTTGCCGACCACGCCTTTTTTCGCGCGTCCCGCGGTGAACAGAATAATCACCGCGCCGAGAACGGCGAGCACAATGCCGACGGTGCGCGCGGGCTTTATGAAGAAAAGCCCTAACCCGCTGATGACCAAAATCCACGAGACCTGGTCAAAAATCGCGTCGAGCCAGTGCCCGGCTTTCACGCTGTTGATAATCTGCACGATAAGCCCTGTGAAAATATGCGCCACGCCGAGCACCATCGTGAGAATCAGCATGCGCACCGGGTCGTCTAAGGGGGAGAACAAAATCGGGTGCCAGGTTTCGCCGAAATAGCTGCCGAACAGCACGCCGCACAAAATCGTGGTAATCGACGAATACAAAAGCACATTGGCAAGCTTTGCGGTTTCGCCTTTGGGTTTTAGAATCTTTTTGAAAAGCAGAATCAAAACCACCATCATTAACCCATAGCCTGCGTCGCCCATCATCATGCCGAAAATCACCCAATACCACGGCGCCATCACGGCGTTCGGGTCATAGCCGCCGTATTTCGGCACGCTGAACATATTGGTGATGCCCTCAAACTGCGAAACGGTTTTGTTGTTGTGCAGTTTCGTCGGGACGTCTTCGTCGGGGAGGGGGTCGCGCGCGGAAAGGTCATAAACCGCGGTGACGCTTTTAATCGCTTTTTCCGCGTTTTCGAGCTCGTCGGCCGGAACCCAGCCTTCCAAAAGAACGGTTTGCGCGGTCTCAATAAACGGCGCGTCCTCTAACTCGCTTTGTGCGCGGTATTGCTCACAAAGCAACTGCGGCGCGTGGCTTTGGGAAGCCAAGGTTCGCAGTTCTTCCTGCCGTTTGTCCAACGTCTCTTGCGCGGTGCGTACCGCTTCTTTGCTTTGCTTTACCGCGTCGCCGACGAGACCTTGTTCTAACGGAATCAAAACTTTTTCAAACCCGTTTTCCGAAAGTTCGTTAAGCGCCTGCCCCGGGAGGGAAACGACCACAACATAAAGCGTGGTTTCGGTTTCCGAAACGGTTTCACAAGAAATCCCGGCGTCTGCACACGCCTGTAAAAAGCTTTCCGCGTGCTTTATAGGCACGGTGCCGGGGGTGTAGACCGCGTAAGCGGAATCCCGGAGTGCTTCCACGGGGAGACTTAAATTCGCCCAGGGGCTTAACTGCTCCAACCGCGCGGTTTCTTTTTGAAACCGTTCTTTCAGCTCGTGAATTTCCGAAAGCAGCGTTTCCATTTTCTCTGCGGTTTCCTGCGCTTTTGCGTTGTGCGCTTCAAACGCGGCTTCGGTTTCCGCCGGCAGTTCGTCAAACAGCTTCTTTTTCGGGGCATACGGTTTGATGTCGGCGATGAGCTTTTCCATGCGGCGCATAGCCGCGCCCGCCTGCGCACCTGCGCGCGTCGCGTCCTGCGGCTCGCAAAGCATAAGGTTGCCCTGTTTTTGAAGGGCGCGCAAAACCTGTTCCCGGTCGTCACGCAGAATGACCAGCGTCACGAATTTCATCGGGACAATCAAACAAACTCACTCCTTTCCGCATCACAAAAGCGATGTAATGGTTTCGACGGCGGCTTGCATATTCGCATTTGCCAGCGCCGTCAGTTGTTCTTTTTCTTTCTCCGTCTGCGCTTTGGCGGCGGCGGTTTCCTTTGCCGCCTGCTCGCGCGCTTGCTGCAAGATGTTTGCCGCGTCGGTTTTCGCTTTGGCGACTTCTTCCTGCACCTGCTTTTGCGCGGCAGTCTGCGCTTCTTCCAAAAGGACTTTGGCGCGGCCTTTCGCTTCGGCTTTTTTCTCCTCCGCCGCTTGTTCGGCCGCTTTAATCTCGGTGAGCATATCCATAAGTGTAACCTCCGTGTCCGGCGAACGCCGGTTTTCATGCTCTTTTTTTATCGGAACGCCCAAAAGCACTCGGGCAAAAATCCAATATCGTTACTAATATACCATAATTTTTCCTGCAAACCAAGATCTTTATGAAAGTTATACGAAAAATTTTCCGAACAATTTTTGGTGTTCTTGTCGAATACCGAACAAAAAGGGCGCTTTCTGCCACTTATGCTGTCAAAAAAATAAACCCCCTTGTACGCTTTACGCATACAAGGGGTGGATTTTCAAAGTGAAAGAAGAGGGGGAGATAAGCGAAAACTGCACCTCATACTCAACCATATTCATCATAAAAAGCATTTCTTTGCAGATTTTATTGCACCCCGTCGTAAATCACATTGCCGTTTTCGTCATAGTGCCAAAGCCCGTCAGTGTTTTGCGGCGGGAGTTCGGGGTAGGCTTCTTGATACACTTTATCATATTCCTGCTTATAATACTCGGTTTTTTCCTGCCCCAAGTTATACTTCACGCACACAATATCCGCAAAAACCAAAACACTCAATATTTGGTTGGTCTCTCCGTTTTCAAGCGCCGCCTCATATAAAATATCCAGCACTTTAATCTTTTCTGACGCGGACTCGTATGGCTCTGCATAATTCAATTTCCATAATATGTTGAAATACAGCGTATCGTCGTTTTGGATTAAATCGAAGCTTTGTAATAAGGCCTGCTTAAATCCCACAAGGTCATGGGTGTGCAGATACGCCGCCACATATTCGGATAGGAATTCGTCCTTGCACGCTTGCTGTTCTTCCGATGACTTCGACGAAAAAGACGGTGCGTCGGCAATTTGGTTGTCTATACACAAAAGAGGGATATACTTTTGGGCAACATCACTATTCATACCAGCATATTGGTCGCAAAGAATAAACAGATTTTCACTTGTAGGGTCTTTTATATATTGTCGCTCGGTCCACTGAAATTTTAAGTCAGAAACAAGCTCGCAAATAAAAAATAATACTACAAGTGATACCACAGTGCAAAATAAGACAAGTAAAAACTTTTTAAAACGAACCCATTGTTTCATATAAACTCCCTCCTGTTTCCGTATGCCTCTTTCGGCGAAATAATTTTGAGGTTATTTTCACTTTCATCATATCGTATGCATTGCTTTCTTGTCAACGCAATATGACAAAATGCATAAAAAATCTACATAAATGACAATTTTCCTTGCTGCCACAGCGCATCCAAACCAAAACACGCCGCAAAACAGAAAAGGGATTTGCAGAAAATATTTTGCTATGGATTTTCTGTCGAAACTTTCAACAGTTATGTTGCAGCCGTTGCGTTTGCCGAGCCGATGTGCTATTATCAAATCGAAAAAGCATTCTAAAGCATCCGTTTTAGGAAGCTTGTGGAATTGCACGTTATATATGTCCTTGGAGGGGCGAAGCATGACCGCACAGCAAAAAGCCATTTTTACAATCGTTTACTTTTTAGTCATGCTTATTCCGTCATATTTGAGCCGGCGCAAGCTTTGGGAGGCGGTTTGCAAGGCGTGCGGCACAACGCCGACACCCTCCCGACAACAAGTCCCGTAAACAGAAAAAACAGCCCACACAAAGTGTAGGCTGTTTTTTGGTGCGAGAGACGGGACTTGACCGTCTGCGGCGCTGCACACCGCATACTGCTCGCTCGGGTCACCCCACGCTTTGCGTGCGGTACCGCCCTC
>DVGI01000010.1 GCA_018712805.1 Candidatus Fimenecus excrementavium
GCAGGAGCTGAACAAGCAGGTCTGCGGCAACTGCTACAACTACCAGTACGACGGCTTTGTATTCGTGGACGAGCTGGGCGAGCGGATGAAGCCCGACTATCTGACCTCCCAATTCCCCGCCTTCATCCAGCGGCACGGCATGAAGAAAATGCGCTTCCACGATCTCAGGCATAGCTGCGCATCACTGTTGCTTGCCAACGGTGTGCCTCTCAAGCAGATTCAGGACTGGCTGGGGCATTCGGATTTTTCCACCACGGCGAATATCTACGCCCATCTGGATTACAGTTCGAAACTCTCCTCGGCGCAGGCGATGGTGAGCGGAATGGCTCTTCCCGAAGCGGGCGATTTCGGCAGCAGATGGGAGCAAAACGCAGAAAAAAGCGGGGAATAAAGCCAAAAGCTGTTCTTTCCAAAATTATGGAAAGAACAGCCCCAAACCGGGTGATTTTTAGAGCGGACGCAAAAAAAGAAAAATCCAGAAACCCGCATGGTTACTGGATTTTTCGATGGCGGAGCGGGTGGGATTCGAACCCACGAGCCCGTGAGGACTACCTGATTTCGAGTCAGGCCCGTTATGACCACTTCGATACCGCTCCCTATATGCTCAGCCGTCGTTTTTTCCCGCCTTTTTCCGGTGAAAAAGGGCTTTGGAAAGAACTGACGGAAAGAACAGCAAGCTTATTCAATTTTCGAACCGGGTAAAACCCGCATGGTTACAAGGTTTTTGGTGGACGAAACGGACAGATCCCCGCAAGATTTCGAGTCAGGCCCGAAAGACCGCTTCGATACGCTTTTGTATATTCTGTTTCATTTATGCAGAAGAACAACGCTCTTTAGACTGCCAAGATATTTTAGCAAAAACAAAGGCTTCTGTCAACACAAAGATTGACAAAGAAACGGTGCGATGATAAGATTTTAGCGATATTTCTTTTAGCGGATTAAAGCTTTGGGGCTTTATAAAGAATAGCGGCAAAGGGAATGGAAAGGGGCGGTCGCGGTGCGCGAGGATATGCATATTCATTTAGAGCGCGGCGCATACACGCTCGAGTGGGTACAGACCTTTGTAGAACAAGCGCTTGGCGCCGATATTAAACGCATCGGACTTTTGGAGCACGCGTATTTATTCCGCGAATTTTTGCCGGTTTATACGCGCTACGAGAAAAACGACGAAGCCTTTATCCGCGATTGGTTTCAGCGTAAGTCCGCGACCAAAAGCCTTGCTGATTTTTTGGCGTTGCAGGAAACCGTGCGCAAAGCGGATTTTCCGCTGGAAATTCAATTCGGATTGGAAATGGATTTCGCGCCCGAGCACGCTGAAACGATTTATCGATTAACTAAGGATTTGCCGCTGGACTTTTTAACCGGAAGCGTGCACGACGCGAACGGTTTTGCGTTTGACCACACAGCGGCGCTTTGGGAAAACAAAAATGTTGACCAAGCGTTTCGGGACTTTTTCGATACGGAAATTGCGCTTGCCGAAAGTGGGCTCTTCGACATTGCGGCGCACCCGGACTGCATCAAACTTTTCGGGCACACCCCCTCTTTTTCGTTAGACTCAATTTACGAAACGTTTGCCGAAGCTTTGCAAAAAAGCGGCACGGCGGCGGAAGTCGGCAGCGGGATTCACAGGCGAACCGGTGCACCGTTAGGCCCCGAAAAACCGCTTTTGGACGCGTTCAAACGCAAAGGCGTTTCCCTGGTCACGGCGTCTGACGCGCACACGCCGCAAGACGTAGGCTATTGCATAGACGAATTGGAAGTGCTTTGCCGCTGATTTCGTATACAGATAATTTTAATTTTTAGGAGGCGATGGAATGATATGCTTTGGATGCCCGCGGCACTGCGGCGCATTGCGCACGGAAAACACGCCTTCTTCCGGGTTTTGCAAAATGCCCTATAACGCGGTGCTTGCGCGCGCAGCACTCCACCAATGGGAGGAACCGCCCATAAGCGGTAAAAACGGCTCGGGCGCGATTTTCTTTTCGGGCTGTTCGCTTCGCTGTGTCTTTTGTCAAAATGAGGAAATCAGCCACGGCGGGGTCGGCAAACCCGTGAGCCGCGAACGGTTCATTGAAATCATGCAGGAATTGGAAAGCCAAGGCGCGCACAACATCAATTTGGTGAACCCCACACATTTTACGGCGTTTTTGGTAGACGTGCTTAGCACTTACAAACCGTCCGTGCCCGTCGTTTACAACACCGGCGGATATGATTCGGTGGAAAGCCTGAAAGCGCTTGAGGGGCTTATAGACATTTACCTGCCGGATTTCAAATACGCCTCCCCTGCCGCCGCGAAAAAGTATGCCGCCGCGCCCGACTACCCCGAGCGCGCCAAAGCGGCAATTTTAGAAATGCGGCGGCAAACAAAAGACCGGTTTTCGGATGATGGCTTGATGCTTGAAGGGCTTATCATTCGGCATTTGGTTTTGCCGAAAAACACAGCGGAATCGATTGAAATTCTCCGCTGGATTTCCGAAAATCTTTCGAAAAACACCTACATAAGCCTCATGTCGCAATACACCCCCTGCGGCAGGACTTACGCGTATAAGGAACTCAACCGCCGGCTGACGAGCGCGGAATATGACAAGGTGCTGAACGCATTTTTCGAGTTGGGGCTTCATAACGGCTTTATGCAGGAGCGCACGGCGGCGGACACCTGCTTTATTCCGGCATTTGACTTAACCGGGGTTTGATTTGTTTTCTAAAATATGCTATGATAAAAGACAGAATTTCCGCGGCAAAAGCGCGGTTTAGCAAAGGAAGGATTTTATGAAAATCGGTTTTATCGGCGCGGGCAACATGGCAAGCGCCATTATTAAAGGGGCGGTCTCTTCAGGTGCATTTTCCGCTTCGGATATTTTGGTGTCCGACATGGACAAAACGAAAACCGCGGCGCTTGAAACGGCGCTCGGCGTTACGGCCGCAGAAGATAACGAAGCGCTGGTTGCCGCTTCGGACGTGGTCGTTTTGGCGGTAAAGCCCAATGTATTTGCAAATCTTTTGCCGGCGCTTTCTGACAAATTACAGGCAAAAAATCCGCTGATTATTTCCATTGCGGCGGGCAAAACGATTGAATTTATCGCTTCCCTGCTTTCCTATGACGCGTCGATTGTGCGCGTGATGCCGAACATCAACGCGACCGTGCTCGAAGCGATGAGCGCTTACTGCTGCAATGAATATGTAACAGACGAACAAAAGGCGCTTGCGGAAAAACTTTGCGGGAGTTTCGGCAAGGTCATGCCCCTTTCCGAGGACTTTTTCCCGCTGTTCGGCGTCATTGCGGGTTGCGCGCCGGCGTTTAGTTATATGTTCATTGACGCGCTTGCCCGCGCCGGTGTGAAAAACGGCATGGCAAAGCAGGCGGCTTTGAAAATTGCGGCGCAGACCGTTTACGGAAGCGCAAAACAGATTTTGGAAAGCGACACCCACCCGTGGGAACTGATTGACCGTGTCTGCTCCCCCGGCGGGACGACGATTGAGGGCGTGGCCTCGCTTCAAGAAGACGGGCTTGACGCAGCCGTCACGCACGCTGTGGAAGCGGCGCTCGACAAAGACAAACGCATTTAAGTTTATAAAAAGCAAAAGGCCGGAGAGTTTTCTCCGGTCTTTTTTTACCCTAAAAAGCGAAACGCCGCTAGACTTTAAAAAGTCAGCGGCATTTAAACCAAGCATTTGAAAGCCCTTACGCCTTGTTCAGTTTGCAAACGAGGGCGGACTTTTTACGAGCAGCGTTATTTTTGTGCAGAAGGCCCTTTGCGGTCGCCTGGTCAATCTTTTTCACGGCTGCGGTCACGAGCGCTTCTTTGTCGGCAGCGCCGGTCTCAATCGCGACGTTCGCTTTTTTAATCGCAGTCTTTAAAGCGGAGCGCATGGATTTGTTGCGCTGAGCACGCTTGTTGTTGACGATAACGCGCTTTTTGGCGGATTTAATATTCGGCATGGTCACACCTCCCTTTCAATAGCGGTATATATATTACCATTGTTTTCTGAAAATTGCAAGTTTTTTTTGAAAATCCGCAATAGATTTTCCGGTTTTGTTCATACTAAACCTGAACCCGCAGAAAAAAGGAGGAAAATCTATGGATTTTCGTACAGATTTGGCCGTTGAACAACGTGAAATGACCGCAAAACATTCCGACAACGTGGCGGTGCGGCAATATGCGCGGCAAAACGCCAATGTAACCGAAATTGAAATTCTCAACGACGAGGGTGCGCAAGAACTCGGCAAGCCGAAGGGCAAATACATTACAATGGAAATCCCCGCGTTTTCGCACGACAGTGAGCTTTTAGACGGGCGGCTGACGGCGATGACGGAAAGCATAAGAACGCTTCTGCCGGACGAGGACGGACCGGTGCTTGTCGCGGGACTCGGCAACGAGGACGTCACGCCGGACGCACTCGGGCCGCGCACCGCGCACGGGATTTTTGCCACGCGGCACATTGACCGCGCGCTCGCTTCTGAGTTGGGTTTTGGCGAACTGCGGGACGTGTGCGCGATTACGTTCGGGGTATTGGGGCAAACAGGCATGGAGACCGCGGAAACCATTCGCGGCATTGTCAACACCATTCACCCCGCTGCCGTCATTACGGTGGACGCACTCGCGGCGCGTTCCTTGCAACGTCTCGGCAAAACCGTGCAGCTCACAGACACCGGCATTACGCCGGGGTCGGGTGTCGGCAACAGCCGCGCAAGGCTCGACAAAGAAACGCTCGGCGTGCCGGTGATTGCGATTGGTGTGCCGACTGTGGTGGACGCGGTTACGCTGGTTCGGGATTTCACAAGCGAGCACAAAATGGCAAAGGAAAAGGAAGACGAGGCTAAAGCCATGATGGTCTGCCCGCGGGAAATTGATGTGACGATTCGCCGCGCCGCGCGGTTTTTGGCGCTTTCTTTAAACTGCGCTTTGCAGCCGAGTATTTCGCCGGACATTCTTTTGACGATTGTTTAACCTTGCGCATAATCGCACTTTCCCGCGCGTATTCTGTTATGAAGGATATGTTGCACAGAAAGGACACGCTTATGAGGAACACAAAATCCAGCCGCAGAAAAGCGGAGCAAAGCCGTGCACGCAAAGAGCTTCTTTTTGTGTTGCCGGTTGTCATTGCGTTGACCTTTTGGGCGGGGCTTCGCTTTACGGAGCCGGTCACCCGCGTCGCGATGATGAGCGCTTCGCTTGCGCTGTCGCAGGGAACGGTGAAAACCATTCAAGATAATTTACAAGAAGCCACGACCGTCGAAGCCGAAACCGAACCTACCGAAGAAGAAACCACACAGCCGGCGCCGACAGAAGCCGTGCAGGCGGTATCGGCGAAACTTTCGGACACACCGCAGGACATTCTTGACATGATGGAAGCGGAAAAAGCCAAATATGACACCGGCGAAAAGGCGGGCAACGTGGTTGAAAAGCAATACGGCAAAGACAATGCTACCAATGTTTACCAAAACGTGACCGTGCGCAACACAACCTCATCGCACAGCGTTGATATTAAAACTTCGCTTAAAAAGAAAGCGACCTTGCAAATCACCGACAAGACAAAGCCGACGGTTTTGATTTTTCACACGCACACGACCGAATGCTATGAGCTTTTAAACATGGGCTGGTACACGAAATCGTACCTAACGCGCATAAACGATAAAAGCAAAAATATGGTGCGCGTGGGCGACGCGATTTGCGAGCAGCTCGAAAAAGCGGGCATCGGCTATATTCACGACACGGAAATTCACGACGCGAAATATACCGGCGCTTACGACCGTTCGCGGGAAACGATTACCAAAATTATGGCGGAAAACCCGACGATTCAGGTGGTGATTGACGTACACCGCGACGCGATTATGCAAAGCGACGGCACGCGCATAAAGCCGACCGCCGAAATCGACGGCAAAAAAGCGGCGCAGATTATGATTATTGCCGGCTGTGAGGACGGCAAGGTGACCAATTTCCCGCGGTGGGAAGAAAACTTGACGTTTGCGCTGCAATTACAGCAGACGGCGGAAACCAAATACCCCGGACTTATGCGCCCGATTTTGTTTTCGGCGCGGAAATACAACATGGACGTCACCCCCTGTTCGGTGCTTTTGGAAATGGGGAGCGACTCGAACACGCTCGAAGAAGCGGTGTATTCCGGCAGGCTTATCGGCACGGCGCTTGCGGAGCTTTTGGAGAAGTACATAACCTAAAAGGATGTGAAACTATGAAAAACGCAAGTGTATTAAAGCGGTTTGCGGTGTTCCTTTGTGTGCTCCTTTTGGCGTTTTCGCTGTTGACAGGGATTGTAAGCGCGCGGCAAAATTCCGAAAAAATGCGCACCGGCCGCGCGCCCGACACCGTCAATTTAGAGGACGTCTCCGAGTTTTTCGCAAACACGTATGAACGTTTTCAAAGAAATCATAACCACCAGTAAACTGGTGGTTTGCACAGCCCCTATAAGGGGCGCCTACTGGCTCGCCGCCTGAAAGGCGGCACTGACAGTTTGGCATCGCATTACTTTTTCAAGCAGCCGCTCTCGTGCGGCT
>DVGI01000011.1 GCA_018712805.1 Candidatus Fimenecus excrementavium
TGCGGTAATGTTCGATAACAGCCTATAACGCCTTCGCATGGATAAATTGGCGTATTTTCAAGGGTTTCCGGGGCTTTAATAACACCCAACAACACCTCTCGGAAGGTGGTGAAATCTCAAAGGGGTAATTTATTTTACAAAAATAGGTATTTAAATTAGCATCCCGACCTTTTACAATACCCAGCAGTATATTTTTCCCTTGATTCGTCACTATACAAGGTCCTCCGCTGTCTCCATGGTCACTGTACATTGATGTTTTTGTCAATGCGTAAAAAATTGAACCATTCACCTCAAACGATGCACTGTTTGAAATGATTTTTCCAGACGAAAGTCCGGTAGTTGACCCGTATTTTTTTACCACCGTTCCCTCTGGCGTAATAGAAGGATCACTCCAGCTATGAATTTTATCTCCGTTCGGTAGCGCGGATTTGAATGTCCACCACAGCGGCCATAAAGATTGCTTTTTTAAAATAAAGGCCGCGTCTACATTGTTGCCCCAACGCGTTGCATTAACCGTACCAAAGTTTTTGCCATTGACCTGAACTGTATTTCCCAATGTACCCAGCGACGAACTCACCACATGTGCAGCCGTAACAATACCCTTTTTTCCTGTGGAATTCTGCGTACACGGGAATCCTACTGTCCCACGCTGCGCGGTTTCAATACAAACAGCAGTATCCCCAGCACACACCGTAGCACAATCTTCAAATGTATTATTTTCCTGAATAACAGTTACAGCTGAAACATCTGCAATATTTGCAATATATTCCATACAAAGATCGGGGTTCTGATCAGTATAAACTTCTACCGTATTATTGGTTTCCGACAGAACAACTTCAAAATACGGTGCTTCCCCTAAGTAAGACGACAATACCATATAGATCTCATTCAGCATCTGCAAGTTGTGCTGAACAAGACGATATTGGATCTGCGGATCTTCTGTTGCTGTCTGCAACTCTTCTCGAACAGGTGCAGATGTATCCGTAATATTAACAACCAAATTTCCCAGTTCGTCAATATATGCTCCGGCATACATTTCTGCCAAAGTTCTGCTCGCATCATCCATTCGAACATCAGTCTGTCTTATGTGTTCCGATAAATACTCCGTCAAATGCTGATAAGTCTGTATGCTGATCTCTTGGTTCTGCTGTCGCAAATCTTCCTCAGCAGGCAATTCACTTTGTGCAGCTGACGGTATCACTACTGATAATGTTAGAAGGATAAGCGACAGAATAAATGCAACCCCTCGTTTTTTAATCATTACTTTTCACCTCTGATAATAAAATATAATCGCTCTTAACGATGTAATTCTGCTTTTTGCCTTTGCCGTATTCAATATAAAATTTCGTTTCGGTATGCAGATTTCCATTTTTCATTTCCTCGGGAGAAAGCGTAACTGTTTTTTCCTCAACCAGTTCTTCACCGCATTTCAACACATAAGAGCCAAGCGGTAAGTCTTTCGTCTCCCCGCGCTCATTAATGTAGACCTCATTCCAGCATGTCGGATTTCCGTAAATCAGGCAGTCTTGTTCCGAATTGTTTTTCACTGCCGTTTTTACCCGCAAAGCGTATGTGCCGTCCGTATTTAGTTCTGCAGATACGATCTCAACATCAGCAGAAAAGTCTGTTTCTGGCGGCAGCTGCAAACTTTGTGTGCAGGCTGAACAGCATACACACAACACCATAAGCAAAAAAGCCGAAAATCTTTTCCACATTGGAACCACCTCCTAAAACTAGTATATCATCCTGTTTGGCTGATAGCAATAAAAAAGTTGTATTTTTCGCATTTTTGCTCTATAGGTGCGGCGTGTAAGTTTTCATATACCCATAGTTGATTCAATTACGATAAGTAATTCAAAACGCCATGCGCGTGGCGTTTCGGAAACACTTTTATGTAGTTTTTCTCTGTTATTCTTCGATTTTCAACTTGCGGACGATTGCACAAAGGCGTTCCTTATCGAAGATGACCGGCGTCGGATACAGCGGGTGTGCTTCTTTCATAGCGCGTTCAACAATCGTGTCGATGTCGGCTTCCTGAATCTGCGCAAAGCCTTTCGGAATATTCATGCGCTCGTTCATGCCTTTAATAGCGCTGATGAATTTGACCGCTTTGTCTGCCTCGCTGACACCGGCAATACCGACAATGTCGGCAAGCTGCGCAAGGCGTTTATAAACGGCGCTGCCGTATTCTTCCAAAACGACCGGCAAAATCACAGCGTTTGCAAGACCGTGCGGAATGCCGTACATGCCGCCAAGGTTGTGCGCAATGGCGTGAACATAGCCGACATAGGCTCTTGTGAACGCCATGCCCGCATAGAACGAAGCGAGCAGCATATTGTTTCTTGCCTCGATGTTTTTCCCGTCGTTATAAGCGGTTTCGAGGTTTTCGAAAATCAGCTTGGTCGCTTTTTCCGCATATTCAAAAGTGGACTTCACATTGCTCTTGCCGATATACGCTTCGACCGCGTGGGTCAGCGCGTCGAGACCTGTGGTAGAGGTGATTTTCGGCGGAAGACCGACGGTAAGTTCGGGGTCAAGCACCGCAAATTTCGGGCGCAGGCAGGGGTCGTTAATCGCATATTTTTCGTGTGTCTGCGTGTTGGAAACGACCGCGGCAAGCGTGGTTTCCGAGCCGGTGCCCGCCGTTGTGGGAACGGCGAAGAACGGCGGAAGTTTGTGCATAACTTTCATAACGCCGCGCATCTGCGGAATGGTTTTGTTCGGACGAACGACTCTTGCGGCCGCCGCTTTAGCGCAGTCCATCGGGCTGCCGCCGCCGAACGCAATCATCGCTTCGCAGCCGTTGGCAACGAACATTTCGCGCGCCTCTTCGATATTTTCAATCGAGGGGTTGGGCTGAACGCCGTCGTAGACGACATACTGAATATTTTTTGCTTTCAGTTCTTCAAAAAGGCCGTCCAAAAGATGCAGGCTCATCAAGCCTTTATCGGTGACGATCATCACGTTGTTAATCCCTTTGTCGGCAATCACGCCGGGCAGTTTTTTGATGCTGCCGGGACCGGTCAGAAGCTGCGGCTCAGACCAATCGAGGAAAATCATAAAGATTTTCATGATTTTTTGAAATGCACGGTAATAAGCTGTTTTCAAAGCCCACATAATTTGCACCATCCTTACGGTAATTTTTGGTAGTAATTGTATTCTACATGGTTTCGGGTGGATTTGCAAGAGTGTTTTCAAAAATCTCGGCGGCGCGGCGGCTGTCGCGCGCAATCGCTTCCTGCAAATCGGTAAGCGACGCGAATTTTTGTTCCGGCCGCAAATAAGAAAGCAGTTCCACCTCCGGCGCGGTGCCGTAAAGGTCGCCGGAGAAGCCTAAAATACAGGTTTCACTGCGCGCGGTTTCGGTGCCGATGGTCGGACGAATGCCGAAGTCGGTCACCGCAGCGTGGTAACACCCGTCGATAAACACGCGAGAAGCATATACGCCGTATTTCGGGTGAATAAAGCCGTCGGGGAAAAACTGGTTAATCGTTGGGAAATGGAGCAGCCGCCCGCGGCGGTCACCGCTGACGACCAAAAACGCATAGGAAAACGGACGGCCGAGCATCGCGTTGGCTTTTTCGATTTCGCCCGCCTGCAAAGCGTTCCGAATCCGCGTGGAGGACACCGGCGCGCCCTCAAACTCGACGGTCGGGGCGACATACAGCGGAATCTTGTTTTGTTCGCAAAGCGCGGCAAGCACTTCCGTGTCGCCGGAACGGTTTTTCCCGAACGTATAGTTTTCGCCGCAGCAAAGCGCCCCGGCGTTTAATTTTTTAAGGAGAATATCATAAAAGAAGGTTTCCGCGGAGAGCGACGCAATTTCGGAAAAGGAAACTTTAAAGGTTCGGATGCCGTGTTCTTTTAACAAGGCGTCGCGTTTTTCTTCCGTCAGAAGCCACGGCGGCGCTTCGCCGCGCAGCACAGCCGCCGGGTGGTCGTCGAACAACAGCGCGCAAGGGGTAAGCCCGCTTTTTTTCGCAAGCGAGAGCACTTCGACATGCCCACGGTGCAGGCCGTCAAACGTCCCTAACGCAATCGCATTTTTCTCAGTCACCGACATACACCCTCCTAACCTGTAAGCTGTCGCCGTCCGGCTCGATTTCACCGAGCCCCAAAAACCGCTCGTCCGGGGAAAACACGCGGTAAACACCGGGTGTCACGCCGTCCGAAAGGCGATCACGCGCAAGTTCGCCGCCGTTTTGAAAGCGGACGCTTTGCGCTTCGGTCACAATAAGCTTTTCATAAGAAGATAAAAACGCCTCTACGGGAATCAATTTTTCAAAAACGCGGTTTTGGTCGCGCAAGGCTTCCAATTCTTCGAGCGTGACGCAATCCGAAAGCGTAAAACCGTTTGCCGCCGTGCGCCGCAACGCGGTCAGCACCGCGCCGCAGCCGAGCTTTTTGCCGATGTCGTCGGCAAGCGAACGAATATAAGTCCCCGCCGAGCAGACGACCGAAAGGGAAAATTCGGTTTCAGTCACGTCAAAAAGGCGCAAATCAAAAATTTCAATTTGCTGTGGGGGACGTTCCACGGTTTCACCGCGGCGCGCCAAAGTATAAAGCCGGACGCCGTTTTGGCTTTTCGCCGAATACATCGGCGGGGTTTGCAGACCCTTCCCGAGAAACGAAAATACCGTTTTTCCCAAACTTTCGCGGGAAACAGAAACCGCCGATTCGCTGGTCACGGTTCCGGTGATGTCCAGCGTGTCGGTGGTCAGCCCCAAACGGATTTTGGCGTCATACGCCTTTTTGTGTTCCGGCAGCCATTCAATAAAACGGGTCGCGCCGGAAACGGCAACCGGCAAAACGCCGGTCGCCATCGGATCGAGTGTTCCGGTGTGGCCGGCTTTTTTCACGCCCAAAATACCCCGCACGCGGTTCGCCGCGGTGAACGAGGTCATGGACGCCGGTTTATCAATACAAATAATTCCAGTCATATTTTTTCGAGTTCCGTGCGGATAATTTCCAAAAGTTTTTGCTTGCCGTCGGCAAGGTCTTTGCCTTCCAAATCGCAGCCGGCCGCGCGTGCATGACCGCCGCCGCCCATTTTGCTGCAAAGATAAGACGCGTCCATCGGCGCATATGTGCGCAAAGAGACTTTATAAGAACCGTCTTTTCGTTCGCGCAGGGTCACGCCGACCAAAACGCCTTCGATTTTTCGAGGTAAAGAGGCAATCCCGTCGCACTCGCTTTCATTGGAACCGCTTTGCTGAAACATTTTCTGGGTAATTGTAATCAGCGCACAGCGACCGTCAAAATAGGTTTCAAGCGAGTTGAGCACCAATTCTTCCAACTTCAAATAAGTCCATGTTTTGGTCTCAAACATAATGCGGTTGATGTTGTCAAAATCCGCGCCGCACCGGAGCATTTGGGCCGCGATTTCATGGGTTTCGGGCGTCACGTTGGAATAGCAGAAACAGCCCGTGTCGGTGCTTAAGCCCGTATACAGGCAACTTGCCATTTGTTTTGTGATTTCAACCCCGAGCGCGCACAACACCTCATAAACCAGCTCACAAGTTGCCGCACATTCGCGCAAGTAAAGCGCGTCGGCGTAAAGCGTGTTGGACATATGGTGGTCGATGCAAAGGTCAATCTCACCGCTGTATTCGGCAAACAGTGTGGGCCCGAGCAGTTTCTCGTCCGCGATATCCACCGCCACGACATACTTCGGCTCGAACGCCGGCAATTCAGTCTTGGGGCGCATATAATTATATTTTTTGTGGATTTCGTCTTCACATTGAAGCCTTACGGTTTTTCCAAGCGCCAAAAGCCCGTGCAGCAGGGCAAACCCGCTGCCGAGCGTGTCGCCGTCGGGATTTCGGTGGGTCAAAATTAAAATGGAATCCTGCGCTTTTAACAATTCTGCCGCTTCTGCCGCATTCACCTTACGCATCGCTGCCTCCGGAAATCTGTTCGATTTTTTTGAATATTTCCATACCGTGTTCTACGGAATTGTCCGCAATGAATTTCATCTCGGGCGTTTTGCGCAAGTGCAGACGCCCGCCGACCTCGCGGCGAATCCGCCCGGTCGCGCTGACCAAGCCTTTCACGGCTTCTTTGGCTGTATCCAGCCCCTCCAAGGCGCTGACATACACCTTCGCATAAGAAAGATCGCTGCTGACTTCCACGCGGACAACGGTCAGCATTTTATCTTTCACCCTCGGATCCTTCAGTTCCCGAATGACCGCCACGATTTCACGCTTGATGTCTTCGGCAACCCGGTCCGTTTTGTATCCGGCCATGTTTTACCTCGTTTCTTCTATACAAAGGGTTAGTCTTTGTATTCTTCCATAATGAAGGCTTCGAAAATGTCGCCCTCTTTAATATCGTTGAATTTTTCCAAGCCAATACCGCATTCATAGCCCTGCGCGACTTCCTTAACGTCGTCTTTGAAGCGTTTGAGGGAGGAAATGCTGTCTTCGGTAATCACAATACCGTCGCGCACAACGCGGATTTGTGCGTTGCGGGTCACTTTGCCCTCCAACACATAAGAACCGGCAATCATGCCCGCAGAGGAAAGTTTGAACACGTTGCGGACTTCGACGCGGCCCAAAATGACCTCGCGGTATTTCGGCGCGAGCATACCCTTAATGGCCGCTTCGATTTCTTCGATGCAGTCATAAATAATGCGGTACATACGCATATCGATGCCGTCACGTTCGGCGACCTCCGCCGCGACCGGGTCGGGACGGACGTTAAAGCCGACGATAATGGCGTTGGACGCGTTGGCAAGCATAACATCGGATTCGCTGATGGCACCGACGCCGCCGTGAATGACCTTGACTTTCACTTCGTCGTTGGAAAGTTTTTCAAGGCTCTGGCGCACCGCTTCCACGGAGCCCTGGACATCGGCTTTTACAATGATATCCAGTTCTTTCATTTCGCCCTGGTTAATCGACGCGAACAAATTGTCGAGCGTGACTTTGTGGAACCGGTTGAATTCCTCTTCTTTGGCTTCGCGCTTTCTCTGTTCGACCAATTCACGCGCCAAGCGCTCGTCGGAAACCGCGTCAAAGGTGTCGCCTGCCTGCGGCACATCGACAAGGCCGGTAATTTCCACCGGCACGGACGGGCCGGCAGTTTCCACGCGCTGTCCGCGGTCGTTGGTCATCACACGCACACGGCCGACCGACATACCCGCGACAATCGTGTCGCCGGTTTTTAAAGTACCGTTCTGCACAAGCAGCGTTGCCACCGGGCCGCGGCCTTTGTCAAGCCGTGCTTCAATAACAATACCTTTGCCCGCGCGGTTGGGGTTCGCTTTCAGTTCTTTCAGTTCGGCAACCAAAAGAATGGATTCAAGCAGTTTGTCGATATTCATATGCGTTTTGGCGGAAACCGGCACGCAAATGACGTCGCCGCCCCACTCTTCGGGAATTAACTCATATTCGGTGAGCTGCTGCATAATTTTATCCGGAGATGCGCCGGGTTTATCCATTTTGTTAATCGCAACAATGATGCTGATGTTCGCGGCTTTCGCGTGGTTAATCGCTTCCACGGTTTGCGGCATGATACCGTCATCCGCCGCAACAACCAAAACCGCAATATCCGTCGCCTGCGCACCGCGCGCACGCATCGAAGTGAACGCCGCGTGGCCGGGCGTGTCTAAGAATGTAATCTTCTGCCCGTCAACATCGACACGATATGCGCCGATGTGCTGGGTGATGCCGCCCGCTTCGGTTTCGGTAACGGCGGTATGGCGAATCGCATCCAAAAGGGAGGTTTTGCCGTGGTCAACGTGACCCATAACGCAAACGACCGGGTCGCGCTTGACCAAATCTTCTTCCGCGTCTTCGGTGTCGTCGATGATGCGTTCCTCAATGGTCACGACAACCTCTTTTTCGACCTTTGCGCCGAGTTCGGTGGCGACAATTGCCGCCGTATCGTAGTCAATCACTTCGTTGACGGTTGCCATTTGCCCCAACGAGAACAGCTTTTTAATTACTTCCGCCGCGGTCATTTTCAGCCGCGCGGCAAGTTCGCCGACGGTGATTTCATCGGGAATGGTAATTTTAATTTGCTTTTTCGCACGTTCGGCGGCAATACGCGCCATACGCTCTTTTTCGGTTTCATGCTTGCGGCTGCGCATACCCTGTTTTCTGTATTGCTGAGATTTTTGTTTTAACTTCTGTTTGCGCACCACGTTGTCGCCGTTACGGTCGTTGGCGGGCGCGATATTTTCATAACGCTCGTTGTATTTGTCGAGTTCGACGTTCTCCGCACGCGTATCGATATGGCGGATTTCGCCCTTGGTTCTCGACTGCATCGGGCGGTTGGGGTCTTTTTCCTTTTTGCGCTTTTCGGGCGCGCCGGCTGCAGCCGCCGGTTTCTGTGCCTTTTCGCCTGCCGGCGCTTTGGCAGCTTCTTTTGCTGCTTCTTTCGCGGGCGCTTTTTGTGATTCCGCCTTTTGCGCTTTGGGCGCGCGTTCACCGGCGGGTTTCTGCATTGCAAAATAGCTGTCAAGGCTATCGACGGCATTCTCCGCCGTCAAGACGTCAAAAATGACATCCAGTTCTTTTTCCTCCAGCGCCGTCTGGGATTTCTTTTCGCCTTCAAAATATTTGCCGAGCAGTTCAATCAGCTTTTTGCTCGGGACATTGAAATCCTTTGCGGCTTCGTGGAGTTTATATTTTTTCGTCATAGAATCATTCCCTCCAGATAAGTTCGGTAATCTTTTCGGCAAAGCCTCGGTCTAAAACGGCGAGCACCGCCGTTTTCTTGGAGCCCGTGCTGTGCCCGAGTTCGTCCATTGTAAAATCGGTTTTTAAGAATTTCGTTCTGTTTCCGTATTGCTCCGTGGTGCGCTTTATTTCCGCGCACAGCCGTTCGGACGCGTCGCACGAGAGCAGGCACAAACACGCCGTGCCGTTTTGCACGGCCGCCTTGACGGCGTCGTGCCCTAAACAGAGCTTTCCCGCGCGGCGGGCAAGCCCCAGAAGGCCGAGTGATTTATTCTCCATTTTGCAGCGACGCCTCCAGTTCGGCATAGACGTTTTCGGGGATTGCACACGCAAATACACGCTCTAAACGCTTTGCCTTTTTGGCTTTGGCAAGGCAGGCGGCGTTCGGGCAAATATAAGCCCCTCTTCCGGGCTTTTTACCTGTGGTATCCAGGCTGATTTCCCCTTCGGGAGAACGCACGACGCGCACAAGTTCTTTTTTGGGTTTCTGCTCGCCGCAGCCCGTACAGGTGCGCATCGGGATTTTCTTCTGCTTCATGCCGTCATCTCCTTGCTTATTCGCTATGTTCGAGCTGTTCCTCAGCCCTCATAGAACCCGCTTTCGGGTTTGATGTCAATTTTCCAGCCGGTCAGCCGCGCGGCAAGGCGGGCGTTCTGACCCTTGTTGCCGATGGCGAGCGACAGCTGGTTGTCGGGAACGGTAACCTGGCAGGATTTCGCCTGTTCGTCCACGATTTCCACTTTCAGCACACGGGCGGGTGCGAGCGCCGCCGCGATGAATTCTTCGGGTTTGTCGCTGTAAACGACGATGTCAATTTTTTCACCGCCGAGCACTTCGACAATTTTATTGACACGCGCGCCGCGCGGACCGATGCAGGCGCCGACCGCGTCAACGTCCGGGTCTTTGCTGTGCACAGCGATTTTGGTTCTTGCGCCGGCTTCACGGGAAACCGCCTCAATGGTGACGGTGCCGTCGTAAATTTCAGGCACTTCGGTTTCAAACAGGCGTTTGACAAGACCGGGATGCGTGCGGGAAATCATCGCTTTCGGCCCTTTTTCCGTATCGCGCACGTCCACAATAAAGACTTTAATCAGTTCGCCTTCGGTGTATTCTTCGCCGGGCACCTGTTCGCCCTTCGGCAAAATCGCTTCAGCCTTGCCGATTTCCAGCGTCGCGTTGCCGGTCACCGGGTCAATCCGCTCAACTTTCGCGGTCACCAGTTCCTGCTGTTTGGACTGGAATTCCATCATAATCTGACCGCGCTCTGCGTCGCGAATGCCCTGGCGGATAACATGCTTTGCGGTTTGGGCGGCAATTCTGCCGAAATCTTTGGTCTCGAGAGAAATCAGGATTTCATCGCCCACCGCGGCGTCTTTTTTATACTGCGCGGCGTCTTCCGCGGAAATCTCGCAATCGGGGTCTTCCACGGTTTCGACCACGGTTTTATGCAGATAGACTTTCATTTCTTCTGTTTCCGGATGGATTTCACAGGAGATAACGTCTTTCCCGTTATAATCTTTTTTTACGGCAACCACAATCGCCGCCCGGATTTTTTCATAAAGGTATTCCGCCGGAATACCTTTTTCTTTTTCCAGTTCTCTGACAGCTTCGAAAAAATCTTTGTTCATTTTTTTAAAAACCTCCAAAATCATCGAGCTTTACCCACGATGTTTCTTTTTTGTCAAACGAAAGCGTTGTCCCGTCCGGGCAGGACACGGTCACAAGCCCGTTGTCATACGCTTCCAAAGTGCCCTTATATTCGCGGCGGCCGTCTTTCGCGCGGATAAACCGCACCATCACGGGCGCGCCGATATTGGTTGTGAAATGGAAATCGCGCGTCAGTTCGCGTTCAATCCCGGGGGACTGGACCTGCAAACTGTAACTTTGGTCAATCGGGTCCGCTTCGTCGAGCGGTTCGTCGAGCGCCTGACTCATAGCCACGCAATCTTCAATCCCGACGGCTTCCTCTTCCTTATCAATTATAATACGCAAATACCATTCGGTGCCTTCCTTTAAAAAACGCACGTCCCAAAGGATAAGCCCCAAGCGTTTTGCAATCGGTTCGGCAATGTCCCAGACGACCGAAACCGTATTTTTCTTTTTTTCCGCCATAAACGCTCCTACAAAACGAAGAGAGCGGGTTGCCCCACTCTCCAACTAAAACCTATATTCGTACGATAGCATGATAGCACAGCTCGCCGTGTTTTGCAAGCCTTTTTTTGGAAACGGCGCCGTGTGCTTTATAAATCATCCGCATCCTGCACCGGATTTTCGGTGTTGTCGGTCGGATTGCCGCGATAACTGCCGAGCACGTCGGCATTGGTTGTGTCGTTGTCAAACCCGTTCCAGATGTCGGCGATTTCGTCGGTCACTTCGCTGATTTTTTCAATCGCTTTTTGAGACGGTTTTTTCTTGTTTTTCCGTTCCACGGCACACACCTCCTTTCTGTCAGGTTCGCTTTTAGTGTGCCACGCCGTATGCGGGAAATTCATTCCGAAAAATTCTTTCAAAAAAACAGATTTTTGGTTGACTTTTACAATCCGTATTGCTATAATACGATTGTATATTTGACGACATACGCCTATATTGTCAAAGGAAAGGAACATAATAGCCATGAAAAAGTTTTTTGCCGCTGCAGTGGCACTGATTATGCTGTTTGCGCTTTGCGTTCCCGCTTTTGCCGGAACCGCGATTGACGCGCTGACAGATGCAAATGCAAAAGAAATCGCAACTGCTGTTGCTCAGCAGTTAGACCAAAGCGCTACGGCGAACTTCTCGCAGCAGAATTATCGTGATCAGTTTGTGGACGCTGCCGCAGCAGCCATCACCGCCGCAAACTATGATACCGCTGAAAAACGCAACGCCGCCATTGACAACGCGGTTGCCGCTTTGCAGGCGGATTACCCGGACAGACAGCTGACCGAGGAAAACGCACAGCTGTTCAAAGACGCACTTCTTCCGAAGATTGAAAAAGCATATGAAGAGTCCCAACTCGGCATTAAGCCTTTCGACCCGAGCGAAGTGGTGGAAAATGTGGCCGACGGTTTCTCGGACGGCGACTTGGACGCATTGTTTGACACCATGCGCAACACCATCAATGATTTGAGTGACAGACTGACCGGCGCGTTTAACACCGTTACCGGCGGCAGCTCTTCTTCCGGCGACAGCGGCAGTTCTTCTACCGACCAGCCTGAATTCGGCGGCAGCGACGCAACCGGCGATACCGCAATCTTTGCAGTTATCGGCGTGGCGGCAGTTGCAGGCGCAGCGCTTGTTCTGACCAGAAAGAAAGCGAAATAAATATAGGCGATTTTAAAGCCTTGTGCTGTAATTAGCACAAGGCTTATTTTTTGTCTGTTTTTTCAAGCAGGCTTTTTTAAACAGAGAAACACAGTGGCGGGTTGTCAGGTACCCCCCAGTCTTCAAAAGAAAATCGGCTCGACCGACCGCAAAGCTATCTTGCGATTTACACAGTAAGTTTTGAAGCAGGACTGTATTTGTTCGTTCTCAACCGCTATAATCGCTTGTCGGCGCACGTCCAAGGCATTCGCCAAATCCTCCCTGCGCCTGTTTGCCGCTTTGCGCAGTTGCTTTACAAGTCGTCTTTTTTCCTTGAATGCCATAACAAAAAGCCCCGGGTAACATTTCTGTTGCCCGGGGTACTTGTATTTTAGTTGGAAGATTTAGTCCACATAAACGTCCACGACGTTTTCGTCGTTTTGCAAAGTGGAAACAATCAGGTTGGTTGCCTCATCGGTTTTCGGGAAAATGATGGCTTTAATTGTCGAGGTATCTTTTTTCTTGCGAAGCTTAGAGTCGCCCTCATAGAGGATTTCCATAGAATGGACGACCGTGCCGGTGCGCTTGATAATCTTGGAAATTTTCGGCACCTGTTCGGCGAGGTCTTTTACTTCCACATAAAGCGCTTTCCCCGCTTTGCCGCGGACAATCACTTTTTTCAGCGAATTCAGCGTGAGATAAATGACCAACGTCGCGACAACCGCGCCCACGATAAAGCCCGCGCCGACCGCGATACCGATACAGGAGACTGCCCAAAGGCTCGCCGCCGTCGTAAGCCCTTTGACCGAAAAGCCTTCGCGCAAAATCGTGCCCGCGCCGAGAAAGCCGATACCGGAAACGACCTGGCCGCTCATACGGGTGATATCCACGTTCATTATGCCCTCATATTTATCGGCTACATAAACGCTTGTGAGCATCACGAGCGCAGAACCGATTGCCACCAAAATATGGGTACGGAAGCCTGCGGGCCGGTGGGAATGTTCACGCTCATAGCCGATGATACCGCTTAAAAGCGCCGCGAGGCCCAACTTCCAAATTGAATCCAAAATAAACCTGACTTCTGTTATGTTCCACAACCACAAGGCGGTTTCTTTCAGCCATTCCATAGTCAACAACCATCCTTAAATCTTCTTGATTTTGGGCAGAAGCATCATAATCGCCATCCAGACGAGTTCAAACACCACAACTTCCAATGTACCGGCTTGCGCAAGTCCCGAGAAAAAGCTCAACACCGCAAGCAGCAGCACGTTAAGACCGACGCCGATATAAGAAAGGATTTCCGTCAGGCGGAATTTTTCATCTAAGATAAACGCACCAAGCATTGCGCGCAAACCGCTTTCGGTTCGACCGTCATGGATAATCCCGCAAGGCTCGTCTTTCGGCGGCTGCTTTACAAGGTCGCGGAACAGGTCGCCCGCCACGGGATTGATAATTTTCACCAAATTGTGCGGCAGATGGAAAATCTGCTCGACAAGCCCTTCGGTAATATTGGGGTCGGAGGTGCGCACCAAAATGCTGATGCCGTATTTTTCCAACCGGCAAAGGTAGTCAGCCGTTTGCGCAGCCGCCGCGTAGGAGACCACAAACAGCGCTGCCGTCTTGCCTTCGACGGCGAGATAAAGCACCTCGCAGCCGTCTTTTTTAAATATCCGCTCTTCTTCGCGGGAAGGTGCGTCGACGTTGTGCTTCACAAGCAATTCGCGGCTGCCCACCAACACGCGCTGGTTATAAATCCAGCCCGAACAGCCGAGCCGTTCTTCATAAGCCAAAGACTCGACCTGCGGCAAAATATCCCGCCGGGACTGAATCACGCCGTCAAACAGCGACGAAAGCGTGCCGCCGGACTGAATGACCATAGCCGCCGTATATAAAAGCGCTTCGTCCACACGCATTTTGTGGTAAAGCTTCATGCCGCAAAGCCGGCAGTCGGAAACCTGAAACAAATCCGCCGCGTCAATCACAATCGCATTAGCGGAAAGCGTGTCAAACGCCGCGTCATAACCGGAAATCATGGCGCCTTGTGCACGCAGCCCTTTGTTGACGCCGGAAAAGCCCGACGCAGAGCTCAAAAGTGCCGCCGACGGCATTCCCGCGAGGACAACCGCCGTCATGGCGGAAATACCGATGTAAACCGATTGAGTAACAAAGCCTGTCACCGCGCCGATGCCCCCGGCGGCGATGAGCACAGCCGGAATTGCGCGGGCGTAAATTTCATTAGCGGGGTCGCTCTTCTTGGTAATTTCGACAAAGTGAGAAGGCAGTTTTACAGGCTTGCTGTAACGAATATCCGGGTCGCCGAGCAACAACCCGCGCCCGATTTCAAACGCCACTTCCTCGTCTTCGATTTTCCCGATGCTGTGGAAACGGTTATAGTGTTGCGCCAGCAAATGGAAATCGGCGATATCCGCCTTTTGCTTATTGGCGCGGCCGGAATAATACATGGCAAAACTCAAAAGTCCCACCGCGCTGTAAAGCGGCACTTCCAACGCCTGCTGCGAAAAGGCAAAGGAAACGCCGGTTTGTAAAAGAGCAAAAATCAAAACACACAAAAGTCCGGTTTCCGCAGACACATATCGATTGAGAAGGCCGACAACCGCTGTTTTTAATGCTTTCAAACTCATCAAGCCCGCCGCCAACAAAAAGAGCAAGTTGACGGCAGCGTAAACACCGGCATTCCCGCCGACAAAATCAAAGCTTTCGGTCAAACGCACAAGGAAAGCGGAAAGCACTGACGCCACGGTTAAAATGGAAAGCACAACCGTGCGCACGCGGTAACCGCGCAGTTCCGCGCGGAAAATATCATAAACGCCTCTGGTATCTTTGGGGCCGAAAAACTCACGCAAAACGCGCACGGGCGGCATTTGGCGCACACGAGTCCGTTTGCGTCTGCCGCGTCGGCCGGCTTCTTCCTCTTCCGTTTCGTCGTCTTCAAACGCTTCTTCGAGCTCGTCTTCTTCGGCTTCATCGGGGAGGTCAAGACGCACCCGCGTTTTTTCGTCGGCAATCGGTGTTTCTTCTGCCTCTTTCTCATCTTCCGAAGAAACATCTTCATCTGTTTCTTCTTCCGCCGCATTGAGGCCTGGGAACAGACGAAACCGCTTCGCTTTTTCCCGGCGGCGTTCAAACAAATCCATTTCGGCTTCCTGCTCGTCGATTTGTTCGACCGGCTCTTCTTCGCCGAAGCCCTCGAACATAACCTGGTCGTCGGGGGTGGCTTCAGCCGCTTCGTCCACCGGGTGTTCAAACGCATGGCTTTTTAAAGAGCCCTCCTGCACCTGGACTTTGGTCTGTTCCTGTTCTTCCTTGAGCACATCTTCCGGTGTAATCAGCTTCGGAATTGCCTGTAAGCCGTCTTCGCCGGTCGCCTCTTGCGCGTCTTTGCGCACAATCACGCCGGGCTTTTCAATGGTTTTCGGCGGGAGCTGTTCCAGAAGCTTTTTGTGCTCCATGGTTTTTTCCAGTTTTTGTTCAGGACGGTTTAAGAACCGTTCCCGATAGCGGTCGCGTTCCATTGCCGGTTTTTTCGGCGCTTCGGCGCCGGTCCGAATCACTTTTTGCCCGATATGATGTTCAATATCCGGATTATGTACCGCGCGGGACTGCACTTCGTTAAATACACGGGTTTTTTCCAGGGAAATCTGCCCCGGCAAGGGATTGGCTTCTTCCGGCGCTTCTTCTGCCGGCGGTTCTTCCTCCTCGTCCTGCACGGTGACACCGGACAGCAGCGGTTCGGGAGATAGCTCCGCTTCTTCAATTTCTTTTTTCTCTTCTGCCGGTGCCGCACTTTCCGTTTTCACTTCCGGCTGTTCTTTCTGTTCCGCTTCCATCGCGCGCAAATGCTCTAACACCCGCGCCGCATGTTTTACCGAGTCGGAAAGGACCGGGGCGGCTTCTTCGGTAGTGGATTCCTGTTTTGTCTCCGCGGCAGCCGATTGCGTTTCGGCGGGCGCGTTAAATTCCGCCTTCTTTTCGGGAACAACGAATTCCTCTTTTTTCGGTTCTTCTTTTTCCTTCTGCGCCGGGGTCGCCACGTTTTCAGGCTCGTCGTCAGCCAACAGTGCGTCCACGTCCGCCAAAGACCAAAGTTTTAAAGGCTGTTTGCCCTCCATCTCCTTGACATCCGCCAAGATTTTTTCCACCGAAAGGCCGGAAAAAATATCTTTTTGCTCCATGGTCACACCTCAATCCTGTAAATTCCGTTTGGACGCTGCTTCATACATCAAAATGCCTGCCGCAACCGATGCGTTTAAGGAGTTGATTTTTCCTTTCATCGGTAAAGATACAATAAAATCGCATTTTTCGCGAACCAGTCTGCCGAGTCCCTTGCCCTCTGAGCCGATAACCAGCGCAACGCCGCCGGAAAAATCGGTTTGCTTATAATCGGTTCCGTCCATATCCGCGCCGTAAACCCAACAGCCGTTTGCTTTGAGTTCTTCGAGCGCCGCGGGCAAATTGGCGACCCGCGCCACGCGCATATATTCTAACGCGCCGGCGGAAGTTTTTGCTACGGTGTAATTTAATGACGCGCTTCGGCGTTTCGGAATAATCACGCCGTGAACGCCCGCCGCCTCCGCAGTTCGAATCACCGCGCCGAGGTTATGCGGGTCTTCCAGTTCATCACAGACAACCACAAACGGCGGTTCCCCTTTTTCGCGTGCAAAATTCAGAATATCCTCCACGGTGGAATAGGTATGCGCCGCGACAAACGCCGCAACGCCCTGATGATTCCCGCCCGCGCACATGGCGTCGAGCTTTTTGCGGTCCACCTCTTTGACGACGCCGCCTTTGTCCCGGCAAATCGCCGCAAGCCGCGTCAGCGCCGGATTCTTTTCCCCGCGCAGCAGAAAAACCGTGTCGATTTCTCTGCCGGACTGCAGCGCTTCCGCAACTGCATTTCGGCCAATAATCAAATCCTGTTTTTCCGGCTCGACATTTTTCATAAGCTCTCCCTGCTATGTAAAAAACGGTATAGGTATAGTTATTATAGAATTATACCATATATTGTGTGCTTGTACAACATATTTTTTCTTTTGTCAATATTTGGCGTTTATGCGCCCGCTTGACAGAAAAAGCAGATTGGAGTATACTTGTAAAACTGAAAATGATTTTCAATTTCAAAAGGAACGAATGGATATGACTTATAAAACCCGGCAAAGCGCCTTGATTTTGCAGGTGCTGGAAGAAAACCGAGACCGCCACTTAACCGCGGAGGAAATTTACCTGCTGCTCAAAGAACGCGGCGAGCCCGTCGGGCAGACAACCGTTTACCGGCACTTGGAAAAGCTTTGTGCGGACGCGACCGTGCGCAAATATGCCGGCGGCGACGGCGACAGCGCCTGTTTTCAGCTTGCGGACGCGAAAAACTGCAAAATGCACTATCATTTGAAATGCACCGCCTGCGGACGGCTGTTTCACACGGAATGCGCCTATTTAAACACGCTTTCGGAGCACATCAAAAACGAGCACGGCTTTTTGGTGGACGGCTCTAAAACCGTTTTATACGGCCTATGCAAGACCTGCGCAAAGGAGAAACAACATTCATGATTTTACTGCATACCCACACGTTCAGCTTTTCGTGGGCTTCGGCGCTCGACTTATTGGTTGACGCGTGTTTGGACGCGCTGAAAGCGCTTCCGTTTTTATTTTTTGCTTTTTTAATCATTGAGCTTTTGGAACACCACGCCGGGGAAAAGCTCAGCCGATTTTTTGCCCGTTCAGGCAAAGCGGGGCCGGCGGTCGGGGCATTGCTCGGCTGCGTACCGCAATGCGGCTTTTCGGTGATGAGCGCGAACCTCTATGCCGGCGGGGTCATTACGCTCGGCACGCTGATTGCGGTTTTTCTTTCCACTTCGGACGAGGCGGTCATTTTATTGGTCGCCGAACCGGGGCGGCGGTTGGAGATTTTTCAGCTGCTGTTCACCAAAGTAGTTATCGCGGTGATTGCCGGTTACATTGTTGATTTCTTGGGCCGTCGGCGTGCTTGGAAAAACCCGGGCAAAATTTCAGACCTTTGCGACCACGAGCACTGCGGCTGTCACGACCACAAAGGCGTTTTTGTGCCCGCCTTGATTCACACCGCTAAGGTATTCGGCTTTTTGCTGCTTTTCACGGTGCTTTTGAATTTTGCGGTCGCGCTTTTAGGCGACGAACGGCTTTCACACATTTTGCTTTCGGACTCCGTTTTTCAACCGTTCCTTGCGGCATTGGTCGGGTTTATTCCGAACTGCGCGGCTTCGGTTTTGCTGACCCAGCTTTATTTGGAAGGCGCTATCAGCTTCGGCTCGGTCATTGCCGGCCTTTGCACCGGCGCGGGCGCGGGACTTCTGATTTTGTTCCGTGAGAACCGGCACGTGCGCGACAACTTAAAAATTATGGGCATTTTATATGTCTGCGCGGTAATCCCGGGCGTTCTTTTACAGCTTTTGGGCATTTGAAAACAAAACAAAATCAAAAAAGGAGCAGGAAATCCTGCTCCTTTTATTTTCTCATTTTTAACCGGCGGACATTTGGACTTTTCCCTCATCGTCGGGGAACGAACGCCGTTCAATTTTGGCGCCCAGCGAGCGGAACTTGTCCACGACATTTTCGTAGCCGCGTTCAATGTGCTGGATTTCTTCCAGCTCGGAAACGCCGTTTGCCGCCATTGCCGCAATCAGCATGGCAGCGCCCGCACGCAGGTCATCTGCGCGAATCGGCGCACCTTTGAGCGATTCAACGCCCTCAATCACAGCGGTTTTGCCGTTAACGTGAATCGTCGCGCCCATACGGGTCAGTTGTTCGGTATAGCGGAATCGATTATCCCAAACGCTTTCCGAAACGAAGCTTGTGCCTTCCGCCAAACACAAAAGCGTGGAAAACTGGGGCTGCATATCGGTCGGGAAACCGGGATGCGGCATGGTTTTAATATTGCAGTGGCCGGGGCGTTTGTTCATAATCACGCGGACGGCCTCATCGTCTTCAATGACAGTTGCGCCGACTTCAATAAGCTTAGCGGTAATGGCTTCCAAGTGCTTCGGAATGACATTTTTCACAAGTACGTCCCCGCGCGTTGCGGCGGCGGCAACCATATAAGTACCCGCTTCAATCTGGTCGGGAATAATAGAATATTCACAGCCGTGGAGTTTTTCTACGCCGCGAATCTTAATGACGTCGGTGCCCGCGCCGCGAACATCCGCGCCCATGGTATTCAAAAAGTTTGCAAGGTCAACAATGTGCGGCTCTTTGGCGGCATTTTCAATGACCGTCAGCCCCCGCGCTTTTACGGCGGCGAGCATGACGTTGATGGTCGCGCCGACCGAAACCACGTCGAGATAAACCGAATTGCCGAGCAGATGCTCCGCTTTGACGTTGACCATGGCGTTTTCTTCCATCGTCACTTCCGCGCCGAGTGCTTCAAACCCTTTGATGTGCTGATCAATCGGACGAAGCCCGAGATAGCAGCCGCCGGGCATAGCGACCTGCGCTTTGTGGAAACGACCGATCAGCGCGCCGATTAAATAATAAGAAGCGCGCAGCTGTTTGGTCAAATCGTGCTCCACAACGTGGGAACGCACAAATCTTGTATCGATTTCAAGGGTGCTACGGTTGATATATTTAATCCCGGCACCCATATTTTTCAATATATTCACCATCGCCGTAACATCGCTGATGTTCGGTATGTTTTCTATTCTGCAAACACCCTCCGCCAAAATGGTAGCGGGGAGAATGGCAACTACCGCATTTTTCGCACCGCTGACCGAAACTTCTCCGGTCAGGCGTTGACCGCCGGTAATAATAAACTTATCCAAAGACGGTTCACTCCCTGTTTCCTGTTTTCCGGTTCCACACAACATAAAAGTCCGAAAGGACACAAAAACGAACGCAAAAATCTTTACGCTCGCTACACTCGCTTTAGTATTATACCACCAACAAAGGTAAATTAAAAGTCTTTTTTGATAGAATTTTCGACGTGGTTTTTGTCCATTTTTTATGCAGGTTATGGCAAGAAAAGCGGAAACGGCTATACGGATTGCACAAATTCAAGTTCAAAAAACAAAAAATCAGCGCGTTTTCAAGCGAAAACACGCTGATTTTTACATGTGTTTTGGTTACGCTTACGCTTTGCCTTCGCAGCCGAGTACCGTTTCAATTTTGTGAGAAACAACACCTTCAATGGCGTCTCTCGCGGGCGTGAGGTACTGTCTGGGGTCGAAGTGGGTCGGATTCTCGGCGAAGTGCTTGCGGATGGCCGCGGTCATGGCGATACGGATATCGGAGTCCACGTTGATTTTGCAGACTGCCATGGAAGCCGCCTTGCGCAGCATGTCTTCCGGAATGCCGATAGCGTCGGGCATTTCGCCGCCGTACTGGTTGATGGTTTTGACATCTTCCTGGTTGACGGAGCTTGCGCCGTGGAGAACAATCGGGAAGCCGGGCAGTTTTTCTTCGACTTCTTGCAAAATGTCAAAACGAAGCTGCGGTTTCTGACCGGGTTTAAATTTGTAAGCACCGTGGCTTGTGCCGATGGCGATTGCCAAAGAGTCCACGCCGGTTCTGGTTACGAAATCATAAACCTGTTCGGGTTTGGTGAAGTTGGCATCTTCCGCGCTGACGTTGACGTCATCTTCAATGCCGGCAAGCTGACCGAGTTCGCCTTCCACGACAACGCCGCGGGGATGTGCATAGTCCACGACCTTTTTGGTCAGGGCAATGTTTTCTTCATAAGGCAGGTGGCTACCGTCGATCATGACGGAAGTAAAGCCGCCGTCGATGCAGGCTTTGCAGGTCTCAAAATCCGGGCCGTGGTCCAAATGCAATGCAATCGGAAGGCCGGTTTCTTCAGCCGCCGCTTTGACCATAGCGACAAGATAGCCGTGAGAAGCATATTTTCTTGCGCCTGCGGAAACCTGTAAAATCACCGGGGCGTTGTGCTTTTTCGCAGCACGGGTGATACCCTGAATGATTTCCATGTTGTTGACGTTGAAAGCGCCGATGGCATAGCCGCCTTCATAAGCTTTTTTGAACATTTCGGTTGTGGTTACTAAAGGCATATTTTTCACTCCTTGCATGAATTGCAAAATCCAAAAAATTGATCGCTACTTTTGCGCGATTTCACCTTTATTATACCGTATCGTTAACTTGTTGTCAAACCGGAACGCTTTTGAAAATACCGAAATATACTGGCTTTGGGGTGAAAGATTTGGATACTTTTTTCTGCGGTGCGTCTTTTCACGCGTTTTCCCGTTGTTTTCCGCAAGCGAAAGACTATCAGCTTTTAGCGCTGCGGGGCAAAAGCGATTTGCAAAAAGCGGCGATTTTTCAGAAAGTCAGCCGGCGACTACGAGAAGAAAACCGCGCGTTTATTCGCCTATTAAAAAGCAGTTGTCCGGCGCAGACGGTCGGGATTCTACTGCCCGAAAAGCACGTTTTCGCGCTCGACTGGGATTATTTTGCCGGAATTTCGGAAGAATACCCGCACAAGGCAAAAATTTCTTTTTCGACGGACACCCCGTCTTTTGCACGCCTCTCCGAAGAAGAGAAAGAAAGGCTAACCGCGCAGGACGCGCTAATCGCGGAAAGCAAGCAGCGCGCACAAAGTTTTCAGGAAGCCGCCGCGTCTTTGCACGCAGAAAATCGCCAACAGCTTGTCCCCTGCATCGACAAAGCCGCCGTTTTGCGCTTTCTTTTCCGATTTTTACAAAAGAAAAATGGGCGCATTCTCTGTCGAGAAAAGACCGGCGCCGCCGTCGAGCATCGGGAAATCAGCGGCATTACCGGCTGGGGGATCCAAACGCTTTACACGCCGTTTTCGGCGCGAGGACTTGAAGCCATTGTCTTAAAAGACAACATCGGCGCAGTTTCGGAAACGCTTTTAAACGGGCTCTCGGCGCTTTGCACGCAAAACGGGCTTTCTGTGCGGATGTTTCACTGTGGCTTAACAGGCGCTGCGGAGCATTGTGTAATCCCGGCGCTTTCGGCGGCGTTTTTTACCGAAAATTGCAGTCATCCGTTTCCCCTGCGGGCAAAAGGAACCATTCCCGCCAGCCGTTTTGTGCACCTGCCCGCGTTCGCCGAAGTCCTGCCGGAGGTGCGGTTCAACGCCGCGGCGGCGGACGAAATGTTGGAAGAAGCTGTTTTCTCACAATTAGAAGCGGACGAAATCACGGCGGCACGAGAGCAAATTTTACAGCCCTACACAGACGAAGCGTATTTAGACAGTATAAGCGAACAAATTTATAAAAGCCTTTTAAAAACTAATGGTCAATTTGACGAAAATTATTTTTAAATTTGGTGAATTTATATTCGCTAAATATGGCGCAATTTCTTAATTTTAAAGGTTTTCTTTTATTTTTATGCTTTTGTTCAAAAATTATGTCGTCATTGTTCACAAAAAAATAACAAATAAATTGTTAAAAAATACTTGACAAATATTACAAGCGGTGTTACAATACAGACAATCCAAAGGGAAAGGAGTGAACGAAATGAGAACAGGATATGATTTCGATTATGAAAGAAAGCTTATTGATGAGCTTGAGCATTCCAAATTTTCTTGGAACACGGTTCTGAAAGCGATTCAGCTTTATGCGCTGACCACTTCCACGGTTGCGTAAGCAAAGCGCTTTCAAACCCTTTGTGACAGTTCTCCCGTGAAAACGGGTTTACATATTTTATGTTTTCCCCTCTCTTTTTTATACAACCCTCGCATATGTCAATAAGCGGCGAAACACCCGGCACACGAATGTGCCGGGTGTTTCGCTTTTCTGATTTGTTTTTAAATACAAAGGTTATGCGTCTTTTTGGATTTCACGATGATAGACGACTGCCAGCAACACGGTGATTGCCGCCGGCAAAAGCGCTGACAGCGCAAGCACCAGCAATACACCGTTGATCATGCCGGAAGCAAGGTCGTAAAGCGCCGCCGAGCTAATATTGACGCGGTTACCCACACCGATGATCAGTGCGACAAGCGGACCCAAAAGCTGCATCAGCGTTGCGCCGGAAAACGCATAAATGAAAAACCGAAGATAGTTTTTCTTTTTGTGAAAGAACAAGCGTAAAAGCACCGCCGCAATCACAAAAACGACTGCGCCCGCCGCCGCGGCATAAAGCCCGAGCGGACGGTAACGATTCAGAAGCTGCGATGCGGTTTGGAACGCCGACATAGAAAACACCGAAACATAGGCGTTATACATCTCACAAAGTTCTTGTGAAATGGTCGTCAAATTCTGGACGGTGGTTTCGTCTAATGTGAAACCTTTTTCTGTGGCATAGCTTTTGAGCTGTTCTAAAACGGCGGCCTGCATTTCGGCCGTGTCAACAGTATCCTGCACCGAGCCGTTGTAAAAATCGCGAAGCACGGTTTGCATATCTTCGTCAATTTTTTCCGGTGTGACGACTTTTTCAAAAATGCCGTCAAAGAATACCGCATCAATGTTGCAGGCATTGCCGTAGGAAACAAATTCCTCTTTCAGTTCCGCCGCGAGGTCCGCACCGAACGACGAACGCTTTTCTACAAGCACCGCAAACGACGGGTTCAAAGCAGAAGCCGAAAGTGCGGCGCCGAATACCGTAAGCACCACGGACAGCGCCATAACAAACGCTACCAACGTACAAATAAAAGAGCGAAAACGCTTTGCCGAATTATTCATAAAGCGCACCTCCTTATTCATACATATTCACGCGCGGGCCGGAAACCAGCTCACAGAACGCGAAAAAGCGGTACGGCGTGGAAGCGATTGTGTCATTGGGGTAACAGGTGTAAAGCAGCAAAATATCTTTGTCGCCGTTTAATTCGCTTCGATAGCCTGCGGCGTCATCGTTTTCGAGAATCGCCGTTTTATAAACTTTGTAAACATAAGAACCGTAAGTTGTGTCCAGATGCACCAGCGCGCCCTCTTTGACATATTGTAAAGTATGGAAATAGGTGTTGTTGTGCGCGCCGATGAGCGTCCCGGTCCCGCAACCGGGAATATGACTGTAAAGCGACATGCAGGCGCCGCGTTTCAAAAGCGCCGTGCTGTCCCCGTAAATCACATCCGTATCAATTTCGGTTCCTTCCACGGTAATTCTGCCGAAAGCTTCGCCGTAAGCCGGGAATTCAAAATCATCCCAGTTGAGCACGCCTTGCGTCAATCCCGTGGTACCATTGAACACGCTGCCCGCCCCTGGTTCGTCAATGGTTTGGACATTGGCGTTCGCAAACGCCAGTCGGTAAACCGAAAGCAGGGGGTCGAGAATCGGAGCAAGAGAAGCGAAGAGCAGCAAGTATCCGCACAATAAGAAAACTACCGGAAGAAGGATAAACCACTTCCGGTAGCTTGTCTTACTCCGATTTTTTTCGGAATTAGTCTTCATCAGCCTTGCGGAAACGCTTTACGCTGATGCCTGCCACGGAAAGAACCGCAACAGCAGCAAGACCGAGAACAGCGGCAGAAGAGAAATCTGCGCCGGTCTTTGTGACAACCGCGGGGTGCAGTTCAGCAATCACTTTGCCGTTTGCATCCGTGATAATCAAAAGACCATGGTCAGCGTCCGAAAGGGAACCTTTGGTGGAAAGCTTATAGCCGACAACCGCAAGCGCATCCTCAGCATAGCCGAGAAGGGTCTTAGTAGAACCGGTCTTGGTGATGTCCTCAAGCTTCACAAGGTTCTTGGATTTAACAAAAGCCAGCGCTTCGTCAAGAATTGCCTTGATTTCGTTGTACTGTTCCTCTGTCAAATCGACACTGGTAAACACATTCTCAAGAGCGGTAATATACTCCTGAGGAACCGTGATGGTTTTGCCGTCAACGACATAGGCAGTCTGCACATAGTCGATGAGCTTCTTTTCATAGTCGTTGATGCCGGAAGCCGCGAAAGCGGGAACCATGGAAACGACAAGAAGCACGGCAACAACCAAAAGGCTTGCCAATTTCTTCATTTAGGAACTCTCCTTGTGCATTATTTCCTGTATTTGGCAGTGATAGCGGGATACCGAATACAGAAGCAACTTAATCATACCACGAGTTTTGTGATTTGTAAACCCGTTTTTTGAAATTGTAAATATTTACAACTTCTTAAAAAGCGCGAAAAGCGGAAAAAGCGGAGAGGATAAATCCTCTCCGCTCGAAATGCAGAAAATTTGCAATTACGCAAGCTCAGCGAAGTACTTAATCGTACGAACCATCTGGCTGGTGTAAGAGTTCTCGTTATCATACCAAGAAACAACCTGGACTTCATAAAGGTCGTCAGCAATCTTAGCGACCATGGTCTGGGTTGCATCGAACAGCGAACCGAAGCGCATGCCGATAACGTCGGAGGAGACGATCGGGTCTTCGTTGTAGCCGAAGCTCTCGGAAGCAGCAGCCTTCATAGCGGCGTTAATGCCTTCCTTGGTGATGTCGGTGCCCTTAACAACAGCGGTAAGGATGGTGGTAGAACCGGTCGGAACCGGAACACGCTGTGCGGAACCGATGAGTTTGCCGTTAAGTTCCGGGATAACCAGGCCGATTGCTTTCGCAGCGCCGGTGGAGTTCGGAACGATGTTGGCAGCGCCGGCACGAGCTCTTCTCAGGTCGCCTTTTCTGTGCGGACCGTCGAGGATCATCTGGTCGCCGGTGTAAGCGTGAATGGTGGACATGATGCCGCTCTGAATCGGAGCATAATCATTCAGCGCCTTAGCCATCGGTGCAAGGCAGTTGGTGGTGCAGGAAGCTGCGGAAATGATTTTGTCGTCCGCAGTCAGGGTCTTTTCATTTACGCTGTAAACGATGGTTTTCAGGTCGTTGCCGGCAGGAGCGGAAATAACAACTTTCTTTGCGCCTGCGTCAAGGTGCGCCTGAGATTTTTCTTTCGAGGTGTAGAAGCCGGTGCATTCGAGAACAACGTCAACACCGATTTCGCCCCAGGGAAGGTCTTTTGCGTCTTTCATTGCATAGATGGTGATTTTTTTGCCGTCTACAACAATGTAATCGTCGCCGGCTTCAACGGTGTGTTTTGCTTCACCGATTTTGCCGCAGTAGCCGCCCTGAGCGGTATCATACTTCAGAAGATGAGCAAGCATTTTGGGATCGGTCAGATCGTTGATGGCAACAACCTCATAGCCTTCTGCGCCGAACATCTGTCTGAACGCAAGACGACCGATACGGCCGAAACCGTTAATAGCAACTTTTACTGACATTGGTATTACCTCCAAAAAATGAATTTACAATTTGTGCAGTTTTCATTGTATAACGAAAATTGAAAATTTGCAACAATTTTTCACAAAAATCTGCGGACTTGTGAAAGATTTGTCAAACTGCCTAAAATATTTTTATTTCCGCGCAAAAAGGGTATGATATTTCTATACGATGAAAACAAAATTCGGGAAATAATTTACCTTAATCGGCGGATTTCTTTTTCAGTATATCCCGTAAAACCGGAAAAATACCGAGACTCGGAGGCCCTATGACAAACAGAATACAATGCACTTTTTCCGATTTGCAGCACCTTTTGGAACAGCCGAACACGCCCGAACCGATTGTGCGCAATCGGTTTCAGACCTATTTTGACGAAATTGCCGGCGCAGAGAAAAACGAAAAATCGGAAACGGACGCGACGGATTCCGAAGCCTTTCAAAAAGGGCTTTCTCTTTTGCGCCGGTATTACAATCGGGCGCTGCCGAAAGAAGACGCGCCGGCGGCTTTGGACATTGCCGACCTTTGCGAAACGCTTTCGTTTTGCTGTGACCTTTTGTGCGGGGCGCGGGAAAAGCGGATTTTTTGCAGTACCGACGCGCCGGTTCCGGCGGTCTGTTCGCCGCGCGCGCTTTCCTGGGCGCTGCTCAACCTGCTTTCCAACGCAGTTTTGTATTCGACCGGAAAATATATTTTTGTATTTGTTCAGGAAACCGAAAATCACATTATGCTGCGCGTTTCAAATGAGGGGGCGTTTTCCCGTGCGCAGTTTGAAAAAGCGATGGGAACAAAAGGCGGCGGACTTTGGTTTGCCGAACGCGCCGCCCGCGCACACGGCGGGGCGCTGCTCTGCCTTTTGGAGCCAAACTACACGACGCTTGCGCTCACCGTTTCCAAAAAATGCCCGGACGGCTATCCCCTTTTCCCGCCGGAAAGCTTTGCCGATTTACTTTCCGACCGGCTTTCGCCCGTTTACACGGCGTTTTGCGACGTGTGCGCCTTGTATTTATGAGGAAAGCGCTTAAAAACACGCAAAAAACGAAGATTGGATAAGAAAAAGCATTTCGCGGTATTAAAAGCCGAAAAAGCCGACCCTTGCGCGCTTTTTCGGTTCTCTTTTTGCTGTTTGACGGTCAAAAGAACCTATGATATAATCAAGCCAAGCTCAATGAAGGAGGCTTTACCATGATGAAAAATGTGCCCGGCACGGTTTTGCCGTGGACGGACGGGCTTCAGAAAAACGCATTTGCCGTTCTCTCCCCTGTTTTGGCGGTCACCAAAGGTTTGACGTTAAGCCAATTAAAAGAATTGACGGGGTTAGAGGGGTCGACCATTCAAAATTGGGTCAAACGCGGCTGGGTGGAAAGCCCGACCGGCAAGCGCTATACGGAACAGCAGATTGTGCGGATTGTCATAATCAATATGCTGCGCAATTCCATGCAGTTGGACCGTATTATCGCCTTGATGACCTACATAAACGGTCATGTGGACGACCGCAGCGACGACATTATTCCCGACCGGGAGCTGTTCAGCCTGCTTTGCTCGGTGGTTTATGAAGCCGACCGTATGCACAGCACCGACCGTCAGGTCATTGCCTCCATCATCGAAAGCCATTTGCGCGGCTATCGAGGTCCTAATGAACAATCGAAAGAAAAACTCGAGCGCGCCGTGCTTTGTATGGTTTTGGGCTATCTCGCTTCGGAAATGAAAAAACAGGCCGACGCGGAATATGAACAACTGTTTTTACAGAAAGGAGAAACAAAATGATTTTAACGACCACCCCCACTGTGGAAGGTTACCCGGTGAAAGGCTATTGCGGGCTTGTCTGCGGAGAGGTCATCGCGGGCGTCAACTTCGTCAAGGATTTTGCCGCGGGGCTTACCAACTTTTTCGGCGGCCGTTCCGGCTCCTATGAAGAAGAGCTGATAAACGCGCGCGAACAGGCGCTTCAGGAAATGACACAGCGCGCGGAACAGATGGGCGCGAACGCCGTCGTCGGCATCGACATCGATTACGAAGTCCTCGGCAACGGCGGTATGCTGATGGTAAGCGCTTCGGGCACAGCCGTCTGTATCTGACCCCAAAAAGAAGCATAAAACGAACAGCCGCTTTTTTGTAAGCGGCTGTTTTCTTTTTGTTTATTGGTTTTGTTTTTCGTCGGCTTTTTGAATCGTGACCCAAAATTCCACGCCGTCGGGCAGGTTCTCTACGCCGTATTTCTTGCCGTGCAATTTCTGAATTTCGCTGACAATCGAAAGCCCGAGCCCGAAGCGTCCTTCTTCGCGGGAATGGGCTTTGTCCGCGCGGTAAAAACTGCCCCAAATCTTATCAATATCTTCTTCGGCAATCGGCGCGCCGGTGTTGAACACCCGCAGAACAAAGTGCGTGCTGTCAGCGTCCGTAACGCTTACGCGGATTTGCTTTTCACCGGACGCATGCGCACAGGCGTTGGAAATAAAGTTGTTGAGCACCATGCGGATTTTGGTTTTATCGGCATAGCACGGACTTTTTTCGGGCAAGTCGCAAGAGCAGGTAATCCCCGCTTCCGTAAAGCGCAGGGACACGGCGGTCAGATATTGGGTAATCAGTTCGCCGAGGTCAAACACTTCTTTTTGCGCCTGCATAACGCCCGACTCATAGCGCGAAAGCTCCAAAAGCTGTAAAACCAGCGTGTTCATCCGTTCGGCTTCCGTGCGGATGATTTCGCAATATTCGCCCGCTTTTTCGGCTTCGCCGCCCTGAGAAAGCAATTTCGCGCCCTCGGCGTAGCCCTGAATAATTGAAATCGGGGTTTTCAGCTCGTGGGAAACGTTCGATATAAAATCCTTGCGCATTTTATCGACGCGCTGTTCGCGAGCAATGTCGTCTTCGAGTTTTTTGTTTTTCTCACTCAAATCATCGAGCGTTTCGCGTAAGGAATCCGAAAGCCGGTTGATACTCGCCGAAAGCTCGCCGATTTCATCATTGGTGTTCGCCGTGCATTTCTGCGAAAAATCCATTTCGGAAATGTGCTTGGTGACGTCGCGCATTTCAATCAGCGGTTTCGTAAATCGCTTGGAATAAAAATAAACGACTAAAAGCGCCGTGGCAAGCGCCGCCACGCTGGTAATCACCATAACGGAAATGGCGCTGTGGGCATTTTCGTCTATTGAGGTTGTGCGGCAATACATTTCCATTGTCCCGCCGGACGGCAGCGGACACACATAGACAAAAAACCGCGCTTTTTCCTGTTCAAAATACCGCGTTTCCATATAGGCGCCGTTGTCCTCTTCCTGCCGGTCCTGCACGGTGACTTTGCCCGCGGCGGCGGAAAACGCCGTTTTGCCGTAATAGAGCTGTTCCCCGTCGGCGGCATAAAGGTCAATGCTGACGCCGTTTTCTTTTTCCAAAGCCGAAACGCGGTCAAAATCGGTTTCACCGGCAGCGTCTGCCTGCACAATCGTGTCGGCAATTTTCAGCATATTCCGTTTGGTGTTGTAGGCGTAAATTTCCGGCAAAAACCAGCGGTTCAAAGAAAGAATGACCAAGACCGCCGCCAAGAAAATCGCGCCGATTTGCAAAAAGAGCTTTAAACGGACGCTCATAAACCGCCGCGTTTTTGCTTTTTCTTTGTTACACATGGTCGTTCTCCTGAATCTTATAGCCGACGCCGTAAACCGTTTTTAAATGTTCGGCGCCCCAGTCCCCGAGCTTTGTGCGCAGACGCGCGACGTGGGAATCCACTGTGCGCGTGTCGCCGTAATAATCATAGCCCCAAATATCGTCAAGCAGCTGTTCGCGGTGATAGACTCTTCCGACGTGGGAAAGCAGTTTGACCAGAATGTTGTATTCCTTTAAGGTGAGCGTGACCGGCTCGCCGTGAATCGTGACCTCGTGTGCGTTTTCGTTGACGGCAAGACCCCAGTAGTCCGCCTGTTTCTGCGTATCATCCGCCGCGCCGCGGCGCAAAAGCGCTTCTGCACGTTTCACGAGCACCACGGGGCTGAACGGCTTTGTGACATATTCGTCCGCGCCGGCGTCAAAGCCCGTCAGTTGGTCAAATTCTTCGCCGCGCGCCGACAAAAGGATAATCGGCACGTTTGAGGCTTTGCGCACCTCGCGCGTAACTTCCCAGCCGTCCACTTCCGGCATCATAATATCCAAAATCAAAAGCTCGGTATCCGGATTTTCCCGAAACAGCTCCAGCGCCTGCGCGCCGTTATTCGCTTCGAGCGTTTCGTGCCCGGCTTGGTGGAGGAAATCGCAGACCAGCTGCCGAATCAGCCGTTCGTCGTCTGCAACCAGGATTTTCGCCATAAAAAACACCGCCCTTTTGCACATTTTAGCACAAAAGGACGGTCGGATTCAATATGGAATTAGCGGAACAGCTTGCGCACGCCGGTTTTCTCAATCGCAAGCGAGAGCGGCACGCCGCCGACATAGCAGACGACCAGTTCCCCGAGCCCGACCCAAAGGGCATTGATGAGATAGCCGTAAAGGGTGAAGCCCTCGGGCAAGAACACCGCGAGCTCCGCGCCGACAATCAGGGCGTTGAAAAGCACCGGGAAGAAAAGCGAGACCAGCGGGACGCCTTTTAAGCGGATTTTGCGGGTGAGATAAGAAAACACCGCCGCAAAAAGGGTGGCCGCCGTGCCGCAAATGATGTCGACCATGCCGTAAGGGCTGCCGAGATTGCCCAAAAAGCAACCGATTGTAAGGCCCGGAATGGCCGCCGGGGTAAACGCCGCGAGCACCGTGAGCGCTTCCGAAAAACGGAACTGCACATTGCCGTAGGCAAGGCCGACGGCGCCGGCAACATAGGTCAGCGCGGCATACAGCGCCGCTATGACCGCCCCCTGGACGAGGTAGTTTAGCTTGTTTCTGTTCATTTTTTTGACTCCTTAGTTTTGGTTCGGCATTTCTGCCGGTCGGGATGGTTACGAACCGACCGCTCAAAGGAAAAGATTTTTGAGCACAGCTATGGTATAGCAAACGCGCTGTTTTGTCAAGACGCGCCTTGAGAATCGGCGGGATTTCTGTTATACTGTTATTAAGAACCGTGAAAGGAGGACGCACCGTGACAAAGCGGGATTACCAAAAACTTGCCGCGCCGTTTTTGAAAAGTCCGAAAAAAAGAAAAGCGCTGATTGTTTCGGACCTTGTTTTGACGGGGCTTGTCTATCTTGCTTACCCTATTTTGCTTTTGGTGTTGTTCTTTCTTCGCGACGAACGGTTTTGGCGGTGCTTTTTTGTGCCGGCGGTTTCGTTTTTGTTCGTAAGCGGACTTCGTAAGCTCATTGACGCGCCGCGGCCGTATGAAAAACTGCACTTCCGCCCGATTTTGCACAAAGAAAAACACGGCGAATCGTTCCCGAGCCGCCATGTTTTTTCGGTTTTTGTCATTGCCTTTGCGTTTTATTACACTTGCCTGCCCGTCGGCGTTGTGCTGACCGTATTCGGCATACTGCTCGCCGCCGTGCGCGTGGTCGGCGGGGTGCATTTCCCGAAAGATGTGCTTGCGGGCGCCGGGATCGGCATTTTAGCCGGCGTGCTCGGATTTTTTGTTTTTTAATCCGAAACGAGCTCAATAAAAATTACAGAATCCACTCCATATATTGGCGTTCTTTCTGCATGCCGATGGCTTCGTAAAACGCGATTGCGTTCTTGTTGCACGCCCAGACGTTCAAATCCAGATGATAGCAGCCAAGCGCTTTTGCCGCTTCGGCTGCTTTTTACATGAGCGCTTTGCCAAGTCCCTGCCCGCGCGCTTCTTTGGCGACGCAAAGGTCGTCGATATATAAGGTGCGGAAAGGTCTTTGTGCATAAAACGGGTCATCTTTTTCCTGCAAAATCCCCATGGCGTAGCCTTGCACCGTGCCGGTTTCATCCACAGCGACCAAAATATATTCCGACGGATTTTGGAATTTTTCACACAGGTCGTCGGTTGTGTATTTCGGCCTTTCGCCCGAAAAAATATCCGGCCGCCCTTCGTGGTGCAGCCGGGCAATATCGCCCAAAAGTTCTAAAACGCGCGGCGCGTCCTGCGGCTCGGCTTTCCGAATTTCAATTTGCATATAATATCCTTCCTCTTCTAAAATCTGCGGGGCGGTTTTCACCGCCCCGCTTTTGTTTTTATTTTCTGTTATTCTTTGAGCACCGCGTTATACAGCCGGATATATTCGTTTGCGGATTTGCCCCAGCTGTTGTCGCACTCCATCGCGCGTTTCATTAAGATTTGCCAGCCGTCTTTTTGGCTGTATCCTTCCATCGCGCGGCGGACGGCGTTCATCATATCGTGTGCATTGTAGCTTGCGAATGTGAAGCCGTTGCCTTTTCCGTCGCCGCTGTCCTGAATGCTGTCGCGAAGTCCGCCGGTCTCGCGCACAATCGGTATTGTGCCGTAACGCAGGGCAATCATCTGAGAAAGCCCGCAGGGCTCACTCTTCGACGGCATTAGGAACAAATCGGCGCCCGCATAAATTTTGCGGGAAAGCGACGGCACAAAGCCGAGCTTCAACGCGAATTTGTCGGGGTGTTTCGCCGCCATTTCTTTAAAGAATTCCTCATACTGCCACTCGCCGGAGCCGAGGACAATCATCTGCATATCCGAAGTGGACAGCATTTCGTCGAGCACGGCGCGGACCAAATCAAGCCCCTTGTGGCCGGCAAGGCGCGTTACCATGCCCAAAAGCGGAACGTCGGCGCGCTGCGGCAGGCCCATGAGTTCCTGCAAAGCGCGTTTGTTGTCGGCTTTTGCGGAGAAATCTTCGGCGGAATAATGGGCGAAAATATCCGGGTCGGTCGCAGGGTTATAGCTTTCGGTGTCAATTCCGTTGAGAATCCCGGTCAGTTTCCACGAGCGCTCGCGGAGAATGGTGTCAAGGCCGTGGGAATACCACGGGTCTAAAATCTCGTTGGCATAAGAGGGGCTGACGGTTGTAATCCGGTTCGCCGTTTCAATCGCGCCTTTCATAAAGTTGACGTCGCCGTCATATTCGATAATGTTCGTGCACTCTTCGGGCAGCCCGAGCACCTCGGGAATCAGCTCTTTGCCGTAAACGCCCTGGTACTGAATGTTGTGAATGGTGAAAACGGTTTTGATGTTTTCATAACCGGACCAGTGGGAATACATCGTGGTGTAATAAACCGGCGTCAGCGCGGACTGCCAGTCGTTGCAGTGAATGATGTCCGGCTTAAAGTCGATGTGCGGGAGCATTTCAAGCACCGCGCGCGAGAAAAACGCAAAGCGCTCCGCGTCGTCATAATAGCCGTAAATGCCGTCACGCTTGAAATAATACTGATTGTCCAAAAGATAATAGATGACGCCGTCGACCTTCGCTTCAAAAATGCCGCAATATTGGCGGCGCCACGCAACCGGCACGGAAATGCTGGTCAAAAACTTCATTTGCTCTTTGAGCTCGGGTTTAATGCCGTCATAAAGCGGCATCACCACGCGGCAGCCGATTAAGCGTTTGCGCAGCGCTTTCGGCAAAGAGCCCGCCACATCGGCAAGCCCGCCCGACGCCATGAAAGGCAGCGCTTCGCTGGAAACATATAATACTTTCATATCTTTACTCCTCTTACATTTGGTTTGCAAGGTCTTCAAGCGACGAATAATAATCGAAAATGCTTTGCAGCGCGCCCGAACGCAGCAAAATGACAAGCAGCACGAGCACCAAAACAAGCGGCACAACAATTTCAAGGATTTTGGAAATCAACAGCCGCCGTTTTAAGCTTTTCAGCTGCTTTTCCAATTTATCCACGCGTTCTTCCAACGGTTCGGCGTTTTTCGTCGCCGTCACCGCCGGTTTTGCAGGCGGCGTTTCAGCGTTTGCCGGCGCCGGCCGCGCAATATCGTTTTGATAAGCGAGGCGCGTGAGTGCGGCGGTTGCCTCCGGCGTGCGGGTATGTTTTTCGTCTACACGCAAAACGCCCGAAAGCCACTCGGCATTGCGCGCGGGGTCTTGCAAAAACTGAGAAAGCTGTTTGCGGCAGTAAGGGCAAGCCTTGACGCTGACGCCTTCAAATTCGACCGTAGCAAGGTCCATGTCTTCCGTTCGGTTCCCGCAAATCGCACAGCGGCTTTCCATTAAATCACGATGCCTTTTCCGACAAACACCGGGTAATTTTCAGCGCCGGAAAGCGTTTTGTTCGGCGTAATGGCAACGCTCTTATCGGTAATGGTGTAGTTAAGCGACGCACCCGAGGCCACAAAGCTGCCCTGCATCAAAATGGAATTGCGCACAACCGCGCCTTTTTCCACCCGCACGCCGCGGAACAAAATCGAGTTTTCCACTTCGCCGTCAATGATGCAGCCGTTGGCAATCAAAGAATTTTTGACCGTGGAGCCAAGCCCGTAAATCGCCGGCATATCGTCGCGCACCTTGGTGTATACCGGGCGGTCCGCGTTAAAGAGCTCGGCACAGTTGTCGGGGTTCAAAAGCTCCATGCTGATCCGGAAATAGCTGACCATGGAATCAATCGTGCGGGCAAAGCCTTTCGCTTCAAACCCGAAAATACGCAATTTTTCGGTGTTGCGCTGTAAAATGTCGCGCTCAAACGATTCCTGATTCATACTCAGCGCTTCGCGCACCAGACGCTGTAAAAGCGAACGCTTCATCAAAATCATATTGAGCGAATAATCCACTTCGCCGAGGGCATTGGGCGAAACCGCAATCTGTTCCACGCGCCCGTCATCCCCTAAACGGAGCGTCATGGTGTTATCAAGCTGCGGCTGCACGCCGTGTTTGTAAACAATCGAAATATCCGCGTTGTTGTCGGTGTGGAAGTCCATCAGTTCGTCCACGTCGATATTGAGCACGGAGTTGCAGTCGGAGAACAAAATATAGTCTTCGTTGGAACGGCCGATAAAGCCCGTAATCCCGCGGAGCATTTCCACACGGTTAATGTAATTGCCGCGATTGCCCGCAGAAGAGAACGGCGGCAAAATGAACATGCCTTCCGTTTTTCTGGAAAGGTCCCAGGGCTTGCCGGTGCCGAGGTGGTCCATTAAGGACTGATAGTTGCTTTTCGTGATGACGCCGACCTTTTCAATGCCGCTGTTCACCATGTTGGAAAGCGCAAAGTCAATCAGACGGTAGCGCCCGGCGAACGGCACAGAACCCATGGTCCGCAGCGCCGTGATTTCGCTCAAGCACTCGTCATACATATTTGAATAAATGATACCTAAAATGTTGTTGCCGGTCATTTACTCCGCCCCCTTTACATCTTCGTCGACCATCGCTTTCGGCGCGACGCGGGCCCCTTTTTGGACCGTGACGCCGGAGCCGACAACCGCGACGCCCCAGTCTTCGAGGTTTTCCATTTGTTCGGGGCGTTCGCCGACGACGGCGTTTTCTTCAATCACGGCGTTTTCCGCAACAATTGCATATTGCACGACCGCGCCGGATTTGACCACCGTGCCGGGCATGACAATCGAGTCACGCACAACCGCGCCCTCTTCCACAACGACGTTGGAGAACAAAATCGAGAAATCCAACTCGCCGAATACGCGGGAGCCTTCGCCGATCATAGAGTTTTGCACCGTAGCGCTCGCGGCGACATAGTGCGGCGGGGCGGACGGCGTTTTGGAATAAATTTTCCAGGTCTGGTCGGAAAGGTCTAAATCCACCTTCGGGTTCAAAAGGTCAAGGTTCGCTTCCCAAAGACTGTCGATGGTGCCGACATCTTTCCAGTAGCCGTCAAACAGATAAGCGAACATCCGCTCGCCGGCATTGTGCATGGCGGGAATGACGTCATGGCCGAAGTCGTTGGACGACTCGGGGTTCGCTTCATCATCAATCAAATATTGCCGCAATTTGCTCCAGGTGAATATGTAAACGCCCATAGACGCTTTGTTGCTTCGGGGGTTTTTCGGCTTTTCTTCAAACTCGGTGATGCGGTTATCGTCATCAACGAGCATTAAGCCGAAGCGCGAAGCCTCTTCCCACGGGACTTCCAGCATGGCGATTGTGCACGCCGCGTCCTTTTCTTTGTGGTATTCGAGCATTTTGGAATAATCCATTTTATAAATATGGTCGCCCGAAAGCACCGCCACATATTCGGGGTTATAGCGGTCGATAAAGTTGATATTTTGGTAAATGGCGTTTGCCGTGCCTTTATACCATTCCGAACCTTTAATCTGTTGATAGGGCGAAAGGATATGTACCCCGCCGTTGGCGCGGTCCAAGTCCCAGGGCTGCCCGTTCCCGATATAATCATTGAGTTCCAGCGGTTGATATTGTGTGAGAACACCGACCGTGGAAATGCCGGAGTTCACACAGTTGGAAAGCGGGAAGTCAATGATCCTGTATTTCCCGCCGTAAGGTACGGCAGGTTTTGCGATGTTTTTCGTCAGGATGCCGAGCCGTGAGCCCTGCCCGCCTGCAAGCAGCATCGCAATACATTCCATTTTGCGTGCCATCTATACTCCTCCTTAATTGTTTTTATTATGAAAGCAACGCTTTAAATCCTGATTTTAACGGGTTTTCTTTAAATAGATTGTCGAAAGCGGCGGCAAGTCCAAAGAAATACTTTGTTCAAAGCCGTGCATGTTAATGGTTTCGGCTTTAATCTTATCTTTATTGCCGCGCCCCTCGCCGCCGTAGGCGACGTCGTCGGAATTAAAGAACACCTTGTAATTGCCTTTTTTCGGAACGCCGATGCGGTAATCGAGCCGTTCGACGTTGGTGAAATTGCAAACGGCGATGATTTCTTTCCCGCTTTCGTCTATTCGCCGGAACGCGATAACGGAATTGTCTTTGTCGTCGGAGGAAATCCAGGAGAACCCCTCCCATGAATAATCCACTTCCCAAAGCGGACGCGTTTTTTTGTAAAGCAGGTTGATGTCGCGGAAATACGCTTGCAGCGCGCGGTGTTTCGGGTAATCGAGCAGCAGCCAGTCGAGCTCCTGTTCATAATTCCACTCGATAAACTGCCCGAATTCCTGCCCCATGAACATCAGCTTTTTGCCGGGGTGCGCCATCATATAGCCGATAAATGCGCGAACACCTGCAAATTTTTCGTCGTAAGGTCCGGGCATTTTGTCAATCAGCGATTTTTTGCCGTGGACCACCTCGTCGTGGGAAATCGGCAAAACAAAATTTTCGGAAAACGCGTAAAACAGCGAGAAGGTAATACAGTCGTGGTTATATTTGCGGAAGAAGCCGTCTAAAGAGAAATAGCGGAGAATGTCATTCATCCAGCCCATGTTCCACTTGAAGTTAAAGCCGAGCCCGCCCATATAGACCGGTTTCGAGACCATCGGCCAGGCGGTGCTTTCCTCGGCAATCATCATTGCATAGCTGTAATCGCGGAAAATGCTTTCGTTGAGTTTTTGCAAAAACGCAACCGCTTCCAAATTTTCGTTGCCGCCGTTTTTGTTCGGAATCCACTGGCCGTCGTCGCGGTCATAATCGAGATAAAGCATCGACGCGACCGCGTCAATCCGCAGACCGTCGACGTGGTATTCGCGAAGCCAAAATACGGCGCTTGAAAGCAGGAACGAGCAAACCTCGTTTCTGCCGTAGTCAAACACGCGCGTCCCCCAGGCGTAGTGTTCGCCTTTTCTGGGGTCGGCGTATTCATAAAGCGGTTCGCCGTCAAATTCATAAAGCCCGTTGGCGTCTTTCGGGAAGTGGGCGGGGACCCAGTCCAAAATGACGCCGATACCGGCGTTGTGGCAGGTGTCTATAAGATACATCAAATCTTCCGGCGTGCCGTAGCGGGAGGTCGCGGCAAAATAGCCGGTCACCTGATAACCCCACGAGCCGTCAAACGGGTATTCCGTCAGCGGCATAAATTCCACATGGGTATAGCCCATTTTTTTAAGGTAAGGCACGAGTTCGTCGGCAAGTGCACGATAAGAATAGAAATTGCCGTCCGGGTAACGCTTCCAAGAGCCGGCGTGCATTTCATAAATATTGACCGGCGACTTATATATGTTTTGCTGTTGGCGCGCGGTAACCCAGGCGTCGTCCGTCCACTGGTAGCCGTTGTCGATTTCGTAATATTTCGTCGCCGTTCCCGGGCGGGTTTCCATATGCACCCCGTAGGGGTCGGCTTTCATCGTCTCGACGCCGTTTTGCGAAAAGATGTGATATTTATACGCATCATACAGCTTGACGCCTTTGACCTGCGCTTCCCAAACGCCGTCGCTTTGCGGCACAAGCTGCATCTTGTCGGCGTCGTCGGACCAGTCGTTAAAATCGCCGACGACCGAAACGCGCACGGCGTGCGGCGCCCACACGCGGAACACCACCGTATCGGCGTTTTTCCGATGCGCACCGAAATAGGAATAGGCCTGCGCATTGCTGCCCTCGTGAAACAAATACAGCGGTACCTCGTGTTCGGCGGGTACTGTTTTCGTCTTCTTCGGCATATACACTACCTCACAATAACTTACTATGGATGTATTGTAGCAAACCTGATTTTATTTTTCAAGTGTTTTTTGACATTTTTATCAAAAACTTAACAATCACTCTTACAGCCGTTTGTGCAGTTTGTTACAAAACTTTTGATTCTGTCCGCTTTGCGTTTCTTTTGTCGTTTTTGTTCAAAAAAAGAAAAAAACCGACACACGGTTTTTTGCCGTATGTCGGGTGTATATTTATGCAAAAATTCGGTTACATGCTTTCCGGAACGGTAATTTTAAACGCGGTCAAAACATTCTGCATGACGCTTTGCACCGCCAAGCAAAGGTGCAATCTCGCCTGCATCAGCGTTTCGTCATCCACGCCGATTTTGCAGGCGTTGTAGAACTTGTGGAACAGCGTTGCGAGCGTAATCGCGTAACGGGTGATTTTTGCCGGGTCATAATTTTTCGCCGCCAAAATAATTTCATCCGTAAGCGCCGCCAGGTGACGAATCAGCTCGCGTTCTTCCGGTTCGCGCAAAAGCTCCAGTTCTTGTTCGGTGCAGTCGCGCGGGGTAATGCCTTCAGACGCCAGTTTTTTGAGCACGCTGCAAATTCTCGCATTCGCATATTGACAATAATACACGGGATTTTGCGAATTTTGACTGACGGCAAGGCCTAAGTCAAAATCAATTGTCGAACCGGGTTCGCGCAGGTTGAAGAAAAATCTTGCCGCGTCAATCGGCACTTCGTCGAGCAAATCGACAAGCGTTACCGCGTTGCCGGTTCGTTTGGACATTCTGACGGGTTCGCCGTCTTTCATCAAATTGACAAGCTGCATCAAAACGACGTCCAGACGGTTCCCGTCAAGGCCGATTGCGTCGAGCGCACCTTTGAGCCTTGCCACGTGACCGTGGTGGTCGGCGCCCCAAACATCAATCGCTTTATCAAAGCCGCGTGTGACGAGCTTGTTGCGGTGATAGGCAATATCCGCGGCAAAATAGGTCGGGTTGCCGTTTTGGCGAATGAGCACGTCGTCTTTGAGTTCCAGTTTTTCAATCTGTTCGGGCGTTTTGCCTTCGGCGAGCAATTTATTTGTCTGGACTTCCTTGTTTTTATACCACAGCGCGCCGTCTTTTTCATAGGTCATGCCCTTTTCGGTTAACAGGTCGATCACTTCGCGAATCGCGCCTTTGTGCAGTTCACTTTCGTGGAACCAGGTGTCATAGGTGATGCGGTATTTTAAAAGGTTGTCCTGCATCGCGGCAATGTTTTTCGGCAGCGCAAAGTCCACAAGCGCTTTACGGCGTTCCGCTTCGTCCACGCTTAAATATTTGTCACCGTATTCTGCCGCAAACTCTTTCGCGCGTTCGATAATATCCGCGCCGTGGTAGCTGTCTTCGGGAAGCTCCGGCGCTTCTTCGCCTTTGAAAAGCTGTTGGTAACGAATATCCAGCGAAAGACCGAATTTTTCAATTTGGTTGCCGGCGTCGTTGATATAAAATTCGCGTTCCACCGTGTAGCCCGCCATTTCGAGCACCGCCGCCAAGCAGTCACCCAATGCGCCGCCGCGCGCGTTGCCCATGTGCATCGGTCCTGTGGGGTTCGCGGAAACAAATTCGACGTTGACGCGTTTGCCTTTGCCGTAATCGCTTCTGCCGTAGGCTTCGCCTTTTTCGAGCACGTCGAGCAAAATATCGGCATAATAGCGGTCAGACAGGCGGAAGTTGATAAAGCCCGCCCCCGCAACGGTGCATTCCGAAAAATAGCTGTCGCTAAGGTCGATGTATTTTGCAATCGCCTGTGCAATTTTTACGGGCGCCATGCGGAACACCTTCGCTCCGACAAACGCGGCGTTGGTGGAATAGTCGCCGTTTGCCCGGTCTTGGGGGATTTCCACAATAAACGACGGCATTGCCGCTGCGGGCAGTTCCCCCGCGGCAATCGCCTTGCCGAGCGCTTCGACCACAAGGGTGTGCAGTGCGTCTTCGGTTTGTTTTACAAGCTTTGACATCTTTCTTTTTCTCCTTATTCTTTCCCGGCGTCGGAACTTTCCGCGTCGTCTTCCGCAACTTCGACGGTCAGCGTCATGCGGTTGTGCATCACGCCCTGCTGCGCAAAATCGGTGGTGTAGGCGAACGCAAGCCGCCCGCCTTGTTCCCCGAGGGTATTTTCAATTCGTTTTGTGTAAACGCCCATGACCAGTTCGCCGTAGGGCGTGGAATACACGGTGCTGCTGCGTTTGCCGACTTCAAACTGCATTTCACTGCCGAACGCGCCGGTTCTTGTCACCTGCACGCTTCGGTTGCCCAAAGGTGTCACGGTTGTGAACGTCTTTAAGCCGTCGTCGTCATATTCCGTATATTCCAAAACATGACCGTTTTCGCCGGCGTGAATGGTGCCGACCACGCTCATTTCGATTTTATCGTGTTCGCCGTCCATTGTCTGTTCATTGCAGATATGAATGACGGCTCGTTGTTTTTCCATGAATGTAATTAAGCCTCCTGCGCGAGCTTAAACAGACGGTCGAGCAGTTTCGGGTAAGGCACGCCGCTTTGCTCGAGCAGTTTGGGGTACATGCTTATAGACGTAAAGCCCGGAATGGTGTTGATTTCGTTGAACAGCACGCGGTTCGTGCCGTGTTCGACAAAGAAGTCCACGCGCGCAAGCCCCCGGCAGCCGAGCGCTTCAAAAATGCGGACGGCGGCGCTTCGGATTTCCTCTTGCGTTTCTAAAGAAACCTTCGCGGGGATTTGCAGTTCGCTGCCCTCGTCTATGTATTTCGCTTCGTAATCGTAAAATTCCTTGCAGGGCACAATGCCGCCCGCCACGGACGCCATCGGCGACGTGTTGCCGAGCACGGCACATTCCGCTTCGAGCCCGTCAATCGCTTCTTCCGCGACGAGTTTATTATCATTCGCAAAGGCGAGTTCTGCCGCCGCTTTCAAATCGGCGCGGCTTTTCACCTTGGAAATCCCGACGGAGGAGCCCGCGTTCGCCGGCTTGATAAACGCTGGGAAGCCGAGTTCGTTTTCCACACGGTCATAAAACGCTTCGCTGTCCGCCGCAAATTCGGCGCGCGTTGCCGAAAGCCATTTTGCCTGCGGCACGCCGACGGTGTCCGCCGTTAAGTTGGTCACCGCTTTATCCATACACATAGCGGACGACAACGTATCGCACCCGACGTAAGGGATCCCTGAAACGTCCAAGAGCCCCTGCATGGTGCCGTCCTCCCCGTTTTTGCCGTGGAGAACCGGGAACACCACATCAATTTTTATCGTTTCCACACCGCCGTCGCGGAACACGAGCACACCGTGGTCGGCACGGTCGGGTGAAAGCACGGCGCGCGTGCAAAAGGCGCTGTCCGCCCATTTGTCGCCGGGGAGCAAATCGGTTTTGCCCTCAAACAGCTTCCATTCCCCCGTTTTGGTGATGCCGAGCATATACACCGCGTATTTGTCGCGCGGGATATTATCAATGACCGACGCCGCCGAAACGCACGAAACATCGTGTTCGCTGGAAACGCCGCCGAAAATCACAAGTACATTTGTCATATCCGTCACCCCAGAATATACATATACGGCTAAATGATACCATATACCGGTTTATTTCGCAATCGAATTGTAAAAAATTTTAATGACAAACCGGGAAAACTATGCTACAATAAGTTTTAATTCCAATATTCTTGTTAGATAAGGCAGGTCATACGATGCTTACACGCGACGATGCACTTTCCCTGATTCTTCAAAAGACAGAGGACACCATGAAAAAATTCGGTTTTTCGGTGGTGACCCCCGCGGGCGCGCAAAAAGGCGATTTGCCCGTGTTTGAAGACGGGGAACACACCTATATGGACTTTACCGGAGAAAAAGGCAAACTGCGCATTGAGATTTTCGGCGCGCAGGCGCTTTTGTTTGCGGGCGACGCCAAAGAGGGCGACGCAGCAGACGAAGACCTTACCAAAATCTCCACAAGCTATTTTGATTTGGAAAACTTTGACGAGCGCGACATTCGCTCGCTTTGCAACGAGTTTAACGAATCGATTGAAACGCGGTTCTCCTCCAAAAAAGCGGCGAAAAATAAGAACACGAAAATGCCGACCCCGGTTTCCCGCGCCGCGGCAAAAAGCGGCTCGCAAAGCTATGACGCAAACACGCTTGCCAACCGGCTTGCCGGTATGTATCCGCAATTAAAAGAACCGTATCACGCAAACTTTGAGAAATACGGCGAATTTTTGGGCGAAGAATTTTTCACCGAATACGGCACCGCCTGTGTGATTGACACCATTCGCCGCGCCCAGAAGCAGGAATGCACGAAGCTGTTCCGCATTCTCAACGACATTTACGAAAACGGTTCGAACGACACGCAAAGCTTAATTGCCGTGACGATTCTCGGCGAAATGAAAAACGACCCGGCGCTTTGCGAAACCGCCAAACAATATATGTGCGACGATATGCGCGAGCCGGTGTTGCTTGTTAACAAATATTTGGCTTCTTCCGCGGGCAGAAAAGCGATTTTGAAACTGAAAAACCCGCCGCCCTTCAAGCCGAAAAAGCAGAAAAAGCCCGGTATGTTCGCCCAAATGATGGCGGGCTCCGGCGGGCAGGGCATGCCGCCGATGTAAGCGCGGAAAAATATAATGTCATAAGCAACAAAACAGCCGTCTAACACGACGGCTGTTTTTCTTTGTGGTTTTATTGTTTTAAATCACCATGCCGCCGTTGACGGAAAGCACCTGCCCGGTGATATAGGCGGATTCATCTTTCGCCAAAAACGCCACGGCGTTGGCGACGTCGGCAGGCGTGCCGAGACGGCCTACGGGGATTTCTTCTTCGACCAAGCGGCAGGTTTCCTCGCCAAGCGCGCGCATCATATCGGTCGCAATCGCGCCCGGGGACACGGCGTTGACGGTAATCCCCGACGGGGCAAGTTCTTTCGCGAGCGCACGGGTCATTCCGATTAACCCCGCTTTCGCCGCGGAGTAATGCACCTCACACGAACCGCCGGTTTCGCCCCACATGGAGGCAATGTTGATAATCCGCCCGTTTTTTTCGTGGAGCATCCAGGGCAGCACCGCGCGCGTCATATAAAACGCGCCGGACAGGTGCACCGCAAGCATATTGTTCCAGTCTTCGTCCGTAATATCGGTAAAGAGTTTTTGCTCGGAAATTCCCGCATTATTGACAAGCAAATAAGGCGTTCCGAAGTCGGCAATGACTGCCGCGACGGTATTTTTCACCTGTTCGCTTTTTCGCACGTCACAGGCGTAAGCGCGCGCTTTTGCGCCCGATTTTTCTAAGAGCTCCACGGTCTTTTGCGCTTTGTCTTCGCTTTTTCCGTAAAGCACGGCGACGCTGTACCCTTCGCACCCGAGTTTTACGGCGATTTCCCGACCGATACCGCCGGAAGCGCCGGTCACAATTGCGGTTTTTGGCATAAGGCAACTCCTTTTTTCGTTTGCATCTATTGTAGCATACTTTCTTTCAATTTGCACCGCAAATCTATCAAAATAATTACAATTCGGTTAAATGCGTTGCATTGTTTTTGCGGTTGTGATAGTCTATCGTTGTCAAAAGGAACGCTTATCATTTGCAAAACGGTCATGCTTCCATATGCCTGTTTTGTCGTCGACCCAAGAATTGGAGGGATTCCTTTGAAACGCACGATTTTAAAAATTTTATTGTTCCTTACAACCGGGCTTGTCAGTTGGTTTTTATTAAGTTTTTACTTTTTCCCGCTGGGGCCTGTCCCGGATTTTCCTGCAACCGCACCGTTTATTTTAGAGGCGTTAAGCGCCCGTGCGCCGCTGAAACTGGTAATCAGTTTGCTGTTTTCTCTGTTCGCTTTATTTGTCTATGAACAGCGGACGGGAGAATTTTCCGACGACGGCGTGCAAAAAAAAGATTGACAAAACCAAGAAACCATGTTTTAATTGGATAAACCGTTGAGGCGGAAGTAAAACTGCACAACCGAGTTCAAAGAGAGTGGGCGATGGTGAGAATCCCACAGCTGCGGCGCAGACAAATGGTCCGTTGAGGGTGCATTGAAAAGATGCAACGGCGCTTTCCCGTTACAGAAAGAGGGATATGTTTGTATTCCGTGAAAGGTGGGCAGACTCGTTTCTGTCAATCAAGGTGGTACCGCAGGTATATTTTCGCCTGTCCTTGTTTTATGCAAGGGCAGGCTTTTTTGTTTGTCTTATAAAGGAGTTCGGGTTATGTTAAATACAAGAGCAAGCGGCGTTTTGATGCATCTTTCCTCCCTGCCGTCGCCTTACGGCATCGGCGTTATGGGGGAAGAAACCAAGCGCTTTATCCGCAAAATCAAAGATATGGGGTTTTCTTACTGGCAGGTATTGCCTTTAAACCCGCCGGATTTTTACGGCTCGCCCTATGCCTCCAACGCGGCGTTTGCCATTTCGTATTTGTTTATTGACCCGCGCGGACTTGTGCGCGACAGGCTTGTAAAAGAAGACGAGCTTTCGAGAAGCCTTTATCACGGCTCGCCTTACACGGCGGATTTTGAATTTGCCGCAAACAGCCGCTTGGAGCTTTTAAAACTTGCTTACTCGCGTATTTCCCCGGAAATGCACAAAAAGATAGAAGAATTTTGCAATGCGCACCATTGGTGTGAAGCGTACACGCTTTATGGAGCCGCAAAAGAGCGCTTCGGCGGCAAACCGTGGTACGAGTGGGACGAACCGTTCGCCCGCTATGAAACCGCGGTACAGCACGCGGACGAATTAAAAGCGGCGCAGGACTTTTTCAAGTTCGTACAGTACACGGCGTTCACCCAGTGGCGCGAAATCAAACAGTACGCCAACGAAAACGGCGTGAAAATCCTCGGCGATATGCCGATTTATGTTTCGTTTGACAGCGCAGATGTTTGGGAAAATCGGCATCTGTTTGAAATTGACGACCGCACTTTTATCCGCAAGCGCGTTTCCGGCGTGCCGCCCGATTATTTCTCGGAGGACGGCCAGCTTTGGGGAAACCCGCTTTACGACTGGGTAGCAATGGAAAAGGACAATTATCGATGGTGGTGCGAACGCATCCGCGCCGCGTTGCAGCTTTACGACACGGTGCGCATCGACCACTTCCGCGCGTTTGCCTCTTACTGGGCGGTTCCCGCCGACAGCGACACCGCCAAAAACGGCGTTTGGGAAAAAGGCCCCGGCAAAGCGTTGTTTGACGCGGTGGAAAACGAGCTCGGCGAAGTGCCGATTGTCGCGGAAGACCTCGGCGTATTCGGCGAAGACGTTGTGAAACTCCTGGAGGACACGAAGTTCCCCGGCATGCGCGTCATTCAGTTCGGCTTTGAGCCGGACGCGGACAGCACCCACCTTCCGCACAACTACCCGCGCAACTGTTTAGCCTATGTCGGCACGCACGACAACAACACCTTGCTCGCGTGGCTTTGGGAGACGGACGACTATCATCGCCGCTATGCGCTTGACTATTGCGGATTCACCGGCGACAACTGGGGCGAGGGCGGCTTTCACAGCCCTTCATGCCGCAAAATCATTGAAACCGTCTGGCGCAGTCACGCCGCCATCGCTATCATTTCCTATCAGGATTTGTGCGGCTTCGGCTCAGACGCACGCATGAATGTGCCCGGCCGTGCTTTCGGCAACTGGCAGTTCCGCACGACCGAAGATATGATTGCACAGATTGACACCGAATATTACAAAAAAATCAACCGAATTTTTAAACGATAAAAGGAGTGTTCCAAATGGCGAAAATCCCTTACAGATTATATTTACCCGAAGATAAAATTCCGACGCAATGGTATAACCTGCGCGCCGATATGAAAGATTTGCCCGACCCGATGCTCAACCCCCAGACGTTTAAACCGGCAACCGAAGAAGACCTTTACCCGGTGTTCTGCAAGGCGCTTGCACATCAGGAAATGGACGACACGACGCGCTACATTGACATTCCCGAAGGCATTCGCGAAATGTATAAGCTTTTCCGCCCGTCGCCGCTTGTGCGCGCTTATAACCTCGAAAAAGAGCTCGGCACGCCGGCAAAAATCTATTACAAATTTGAGGGCAACAACACCTCCGGCAGTCACAAGCTCAATTCCGCCATTGCGCAGGCTTACTACGCGAAAGAGCAGGGCCTTACGAACCTGACGACCGAGACCGGCGCAGGACAGTGGGGCACGGCGCTCGCAGAAGCTTGCTCGTATTTCCACATTCCGCTGACCGTTTACATGGTGAAAGCTTCCTACCTGCAAAAACCGTTCCGGCAGGCGATTATCCGCACGTTCGGCGGCAAGGTGATTGCGAGCCCCTCGGACACGACCGAAGCCGGGCGCAAAATCCTTGCAGCAGACCCGGAAAACAGCGGTTCTTTGGGCACCGCCATTTCGGAAGCGGTCGAAACCGCCGTGACAACGGAAGGCTGCCGCTATGTTTTGGGTTCTGTTCTTAACCAGGTGCTGTTGCACCAGTCCGTCATCGGGTTAGAGAGCAAGGCGGCCATGGAAATGCTCGACGAATACCCGGACGTTGTTGTCGGCTGTGCCGGCGGCGGCTCGAACCTCGGCGGTCTTATCGCGCCGTTCATGCAAGATAAGCTGTTGGGCAAAGCAAATCCCCGTTTTGTCGCCGTGGAGCCCGCCTCCTGCCCGTCGCTTACCCGCGGGAAATACGCTTATGACTTCTGCGACACCGGCAAAATCACGCCGCTTGCCAAAATGTATACGCTCGGCTGCTCGTTTAAGCCCTCGCCGAACCACGCCGGCGGGCTGCGTTATCACGGCATGTCGCCGATTCTGTCGAAGCTCTATCACGACGGCTACATGGAAGCGATGTCCGTCGAGCAGACCAAGGTGTTTGAAGCTGCCACGATGTTTGCGCGCGTCGAGACCATTCTTCCCGCACCCGAAAGTGCACACGCCATTTACGGCGCGATTGAGGAAGCGAAGAAATGCAAGGAAACCGGCGAAGCCAAAACGATTTTGTTTGGCCTTACCGGCACCGGCTATTTCGACATGACCGCTTACACCTCGTTTATGGACGGCACAATGAGCGACTATATTCCGACCGACGAAGATTTGCAGGTCGGTTTCGACAAACTGCCGAAAATCCCCGGCATTCAGGAATAAAGCAAATCATAACCACCAGTAAACTGGTGGTTTGCACAGCCCCTATAAGGGGCGCCTACTGGCTCGCCGCCTGAAAGGCGGCACTGACAGTTTGGCATCGCATTACTTTTTCAAGCAGCCGCTCTCGTGCGGCT
>DVGI01000012.1 GCA_018712805.1 Candidatus Fimenecus excrementavium
TCGCAGTTGTCACGATGTGCCTGTGCGTTGCCTTTGAAAGTATCGCAAGTGCGTGGACCGATGTTACCGGCGGCATGAACGGACTGTATGGATTTGATACGCCCGTTCTTGGAATTCCCAACCTTTTTGAAATAGAGCTGCTTGGTTTCACCGTACCATACTACTGCATCCTGATCACTTTGGCGATCGTGCTCGGTATCTTGTGGACCATCATGAAGCGGCGCAATTTCGGCAAGGTGATTGCCGCTTTGAAAAACGACGAAAACCGTCTTGCCTTTCTCGGCTACAATGTCAATCTGTTAAAAACCGTTATCTTCGGCATATCCTGTGCGATAGCCGGTCTTGCAGGGGCACTGTACGCTCCGGTTTCCACAATCAGCCCTTCGGTTCTGGGCATGAACATGTCCATCCAGATTCTTGTCTGGGTCGCTGTAGGCGGCCGCGGCTCACTCTGGGGCCCGATCATCGGTGCCCTGCTGGTATCTACAATGGAACAGCTGCTCAGCGGCGTTCTGCTGGATTTCTGGCTGCTGATTATCGGCATATTTTTTATCCTTGTTGTCATGTTCTGGCCGGACGGCTTTGCAGGGCTTTTGAAGAAATTCGGAGCTTTGCTGCGCCGCAAGCGTTCTGCATGGAAGGAGGACGACCGCCATGCTGCTTGAAATCAAAAACTTATCCAAAAGCTTTGACGGCATGGTCGCCATCCGCGATCTTTCTTTGTCCTTTCCCAAAGGGGAGCTGCGCTGCATCATCGGGCCGAACGGCTCGGGCAAAACCACGCTGTTCAACCTGATCACCGGCCATCTCAGTCCATCCGGCGGCAGCATTATCTATGACGGACAGGAAATCACCAACATGCCGGTTCATAAAATTGCCGGTCTCGGCATCTGCCGGAAATTTCAAAACCCCAATGTATTCGGGGAACTCACAGTTGAAGACAATCTGCGCGTTGCAGCCATCGGCCAACAAAAGATCCGCAGGTTATTCCGCCGCACAGACCAGCAGCAGCTGAAAGAGGATATCGATCGTATTCTGACCATGATAGAATTGCAGGAAAAGTCGCATTGGGCTGCTGAATCCCTTTCTCACGGACAAAAACAATGGTTGGAAATCGGCATGGTACTGATCAAAAAGCCGAAGATGATTCTGCTCGATGAGCCGACTGCCGGAATGACCAGCCATGAAACCGCCAAAACAGCGGAGCTGATCCGCCAGATCAGTTCTGAAACCACTGTTGTTGTTATTGAGCATGATCTGGATTTCATCCGTTCATTGCACGGCCGTGTGACCGTTCTCAACCGCGGCGACTTTCTTGCCGAAGGCAGTTACGATGAAATAGCAGCCAATCAACAGGTTCGGGATGTATATTTGGGGGATGAAATATGAAAATGCTCGAAGTACAAAACATCCATGTTGCCTACGGAGAAAGCGAAGTCTGCCATGATGTTTCCTTTCATGTCGATCGGGGCGAAATTCTCTGTATTCTCGGCCGTAACGGTGTAGGCAAAACCACCTCGATGAAAGCCATCATGGGTATTGTTCCAGCTTCGCAGGGAAACATCCTGTTCAAAGGACAGGATATCACCCGCTGCCGTCCCTATCAGATCGCGCGGCTCGGCATCGGCTATGTCCCTCAGGGCCGCATGATTTTCCCACAGATGACCGTGGAAGAAAACCTGCAAAGCGGAACGCTTGTGCTCGGAAAAGGCATTCAGCCGCTTAACGAAGATATTTTCGAGTGGTTTCCCGTTTTACATGACCGGCTGCATCAAAAGGGCGGTACACTCAGCGGCGGTGAACAGCAGCAGCTGGCGATCGCGCGCTGCATGGCAGGCAATCCCGATTTTATTCTTCTGGACGAACCATCCGAGGGTATTCAGCCCAATATCGTGCAGAAAATTCGCGAAATTATTAAGCAGATCAACCGTGAAAAGGGAATTACCTTTATTTTGGTTGAGCAAAACCTGAAATTCTGTTTGGACTGCGGCAGCAGAGGCTATATCATGGAAAACGGATCGATTCAAAGCGAAGGAGATATGCAGGCGATCGCCACCAGTCCGGTCATTCAGCAATACCTGACCTTCAAAGCATAAGGTGTGATTTGCATGAAAATCAAACGTATTCTTTTTATCGGAATCACCAGTGTTCTGTGCGTTCTGCTTGCCGGCATGGTTCATACAGAACCCGGCCAGCCGGTGGACGGGCAGCCTTACCGCTCGGTTACCGCTTCCGATGTCGTGCAGATGATGGAACAGCAGGAGGTATATCTGCTTGATGTGCGCGAGGCGCAGGAAGCGGAAAGCGGTATGCTTCCCAACGCAGTAAATTATCCGCTCTCGTATTTCAGTCGGCAAATCGAACAGGCGGATCTCCCGACGGACGCTTATATCGTGGTATATTGCAGCAGCGGCGTGCGCAGCACAAAAGCCGCCCGCAAACTCTGCAATATGGGATACCAACATGTATTTGACTTGGGCGCCATGCCGGACTGGCCGTCATAATGATTGATCTACCGACTGCTTTCGCTCTAATCATAAAAAGCCGCAGGACGCTTAAATGTGTCCTGCGGCTTAATTTTTCTGCTCTTACGATGACTTAAAGATTTTTATCCCTGCATTTCGCCGTCTTGCGGCGTTTCAGCGGCTGAGGCCTTGATTTGATCCTCCATCTGCCGTTCGGCTGCATCCTGCACTGCCTCTACAATCGCGATATATCCCGTACACCGGCACAGATTGCCTGATAAAGCCCGCCGGATCTCTTCCTCCGTCGGATGTGGGTTATGCAGAAGCAGCGCTTTTGCACTCATCAGCATACCCGGTGTGCAGAAACCGCATTGGACCGCGTGATGATCCAAAAAAGATTGCTGCAATACACTTAATCTGCCGTCTTTCGCTAGCCCTTCAACGGTGTATATCGTTTTTCCTTCTATTTTGCCCGCCATATACAAGCATGAATTGACCGGCTCCCCATTTACCAGCACGGTGCAGGCGCCGCATTCCCCAACGCCGCAGCTTTTCTTTGTGCCGGTCAGATGCAGTTTCTCGCGCAGTAAATCCAGAAGCGTCATGGTCGGGTCCGCTTCTATTTCAATGGGTTTATCATTCAAAATACAATGGAGCAGCATCTTGACAGCCTCCTTTCATCAGTGCTTTTTCCAGCAGCCTTTGTGTAAAATCCACCACAACAGGCAGCTTATAAGCGCTGGATGCGCGTAAACCCGTATGATCGAGCACCATTTCGCGCACTGCTTCACCTGCCTGCCGGAACAGCCTGCGGTCAGGACGGCAGCCTTTGAGCAGTGCTTCTGCCGCCTTGCACCGCTGCGGCCGATTCATCACTGCACCGATGCAGATTTGCGCATCTTGGATTTGTTCCCCTTCCAAATGCAATATACATGCGCCATTCATGCGGGCAATGGTCAATGCCTTTCTTCTTCCGATTTTATCAAATGCGGCGCGCGTATTTTGCTGCAGCACCGGAACATATACACCGGTCAACAGCTCATCGGATGCAATCGCTGTTTTGCCCATTCCGACAATCAATTTCTCAACGGGAACACAGCGCGTTCCCTTCGGACCTTCCAGCTCCGCCCTTGCCTGCATTGCAGCCAATACAGGTACACTGTCGGCAGCAGGGCTGGCATTTGCAATATTTCCCCCTATTGTAGCGCAGCTTCTGATCTGCGGCGAACCGATCGACGCCGCGGCCTGACAAAGAATATCGCAGGATTTTCCGATCTGCTCGCTTAATTCTATTTCCGCAAAGGTAACCGCCGCGCCGATCCATACCATATCCCTTTTGACTTCTACTGTCCGCAGCCTCGGGATACGGGTAATATCCAGATAGGCAGCCGGCTCTGTATCAGATTCCCGCCGATGCACCATCAGGTCAGTGCCGCCGGCAATAATTTTTATATCCTCACTTTTGTTTAACAGGGAAACTGCTTTATGAACAGCAGCTGGGCAATGATATTCAGGCATTGGGATTCTCTCCTTTCCGGTTAATTGCCTCACGCACTCTTTCCAGATTGAGCGGCAGGCTGCGCAGCCGGATACCTGCTGCGCGGGCAACTGCATTTGCTACCGCCGGAGCGACCAGCGCGGTGGATGCTTCTCCTACTCCATGCACGCCCAGAGGGTTTTCCGCCGCCTTCAGCGACAGCGGCAATGCCTGAATCTCTTTTGCATCCATTGCCGTCGGCAGTAAATAGGTATCAAAGTTTTTCGATTTGACCTGACCGTCTCTTATCTCGACTTCTTCGGTCAGCGTGAAGCCAAGCGCCATGGCGATACCGCCTGTGATTTGTCCGCATGCCTCCGGATAATTGCAGATTTTTCCTATGTCATGTAGACAAAGCAGCTTGGTCACTTCGATCTGTCCGCTCACCGGATCGATCTCCACTTCTGCCCCTGCTGCGCCATAGCTGTATCCGTAATACGTTTTTCCCTGTCCTTTCGAAAAATCCCAGTTGGTTTTCGGCGCGACCCATTGACCACACGCATCTGTCCGGATTCCCAGCGCATGGCAAAGTGATACGGCTTCGCCAAATGTCATCAGCTTTGTTCCGTTTTTCCCATACAAGCCGCCGTTTTGAAAATCAATTTCATCGGCCGGAACACCTGTCTGTCCGCTCACCACTTCTGCGATTCGGTTCCGAAGATCCAGCACTGCCAGCCGCACCGCATTGCCGCCCGAAATGGTACCGCGCGAACCTGCGGTTGCGCCGCTGTCCGGTACATATGCCGTATCCACCGGAGAAACGGTTACACATTCATCGGAAATTCCCAACAGCTGCGCGCAAATGTGTGACATCACTGCATGTGTTCCCTGTCCGACTTCGCTGATGCTGGTGTAAATATTCACACTTCCATCCGGATATGTAGCGATATCGCTTCCCGCCACATCCGCATCCTTTGACGCCGCTCCGTAGGACTCGCCGCGATGCAGACAGGCAATGCCGCGTGCACGGTATTTTCCTTCCTCTGTCCTCACCGGCTCGTCCAACGGAAATTCCTTTTCCAGCCGATCCAGACACTCCGGCAGGCTCACCTGCGCCAACCGCTGCCCTGTGGCGGAAATGGACCCTTCACGCATCATATTTTTTCTGCGGATGGCGAACGGGTCCAGACCAAGCTCTTGCGCAAGCTCGTCGAGCAGCGATTCCGAGGCAAAATCCACCTGTGGAGAGCCAAAGCCCCGAACCGCATCGGAATATACATGATTGGTATAGGCCGCTCGGATATGCGTATACACATTTTCGATTTCATATGGTCCCGTTGCTTCCACCGCAGCGCGCCAGATCGTTGCCAGGCTTCGCGAAACATAGGCGCCCGCATCCGCAGTCCCCAATATCTGGACAGCGGTTATTTTTCCATCCCGCCTTGCCCCGATTTTATACCGCAGGCGAAACGGATGCCGTTTGGTACCTTCGATCATACATTCTTCCCGCGTCCAGGCCATTTTGCAGGGTCTGTTGGTTGCCAGCGCCACGGTTGCCGCGCGTGTTGCCACCACAATGATATCAATATCCTTACCGCCAAACGAACCGCCGATGGCAGGCTGGATGACCCGAACACGGCTGCGCGGCAGGCCGCAGGTGCGCGCCAGATTGTTTTTAATGTTATAAGGAAATTTACACGGAGCATATACCGTAATACCGCCATGCTCCGGCACAACAACCGCTACATCTGTTTCAATCGCCGCATGCTGGATACGCTGGGTGTGATATTCCCGCTCCAAAATCACATCCGCCTGCGAAAATCCTTTTTCCAGATCCCCTTTTTTCACAATATGCTCACATGCCAGATTGTTCTCTCCGTGCAAAATCACACTTTCCGGCTGCAATGCCAGATCTGGATCAAAAACGGCGGGCAAGATCTCATATTCTATCTGCACTTTTTTTGCTGCGTTTCTCGCCTGCTCTAATGTTTCCGCAGCAACCACCGCAACGCCATCTCCGGCAGAGCAAACCACACGATCCGCCAGCATCGGTTTGTCCGCGGGCTGCTGGTTTTCCCCGGGAATATCCGCGGCGGTATATACGCCAACCACCCCCTGCATATATTCTGCCTGTTCGCTGTTGATCGACAAAATTCGTGCATGTGCGTGGGGTGCATGTACGGTTACTGCATGCAGCATATTGGGAAAATAAAGATCATCTGCATATTGCGCATGTCCGGTCAATTTTTCATAAACATCCGCACGGACAAATCCCTCTTCCTTCATTGCATATTCCTCCTGTTACAATGGGCGCAGTGTATGGAAATCATAATATAAGGACATACCGCCTGTATGTAAAAAAACGATACGCTCAGCGCGATCCAAGGCGCCGCGGCGGATCAGTTCTGTCAACCCGAATAATGCTTTGCCGGAATAAACCGGATCGGTCAAAATGCCTTCTGTCTGCGTAAGCATGGACATACTTTGATATTGTGCGGCAAACGGTTTTGCATATCCTTCGCCCGCAAAGCCCTCCACACAGCAGATCCAGTCATTGGAAACGGGTGGGAGATCCAGAAAATTCGTCAGGGACAGACATTGTTCCGCTATCGATTGCTCCATCACCGCTTTGCTTTTGCCGGTCACGCCAATACCTATCACCTTTGTCGGGCAACCCAGCATACGCAATCCCACAATCAAGCCTGCCTGTGTGCCGCCCAATCCACAGGGACACACGAGGACATCCGGTATTCGGTTTCCAAACTGCCGCACAAGCTCCGCTGCCGCATTCACATAGCCGCATGCGCCGAGCGGCCCTTCTCCGCCGCGCGAAATAAACCAGGGTTTTCCGCCTTCCTCTTGTACGCGGTGAGCAATTTCCAGCGCCAACGGCATTGCATCCACCGGACCGCTTGGAAACGCAGAGGTCGCATGCACCTCCGGATTTCCTGCCAGCCGGTACAGCTCATATTCCGGAGAGGAGGAGAACTGATAGGAGGTATCCCCCCATGTTTCCATGATGATTTTTGATTTCATCCCTTCTCTGTTTGCCAGCAGCAGCAAAATACCATTATGGCAGCATTGGTTGGTGCTCGCAGTGATCAATGTATCCG
>DVGI01000013.1 GCA_018712805.1 Candidatus Fimenecus excrementavium
ATGTCGGTTGTCCCTATATCGGTAGAGCGTTTGATGATAATTGGGGACTTCCCGATCCGACGGGCAAAAGTGATGAATGTTTTATACAGGTCATTGAGAGAATATCTCAAAAAATAAAAGACTTGAAATTAGAAAAGTAACATGAAAGCCACAGAATGGATATATTGCCCTATCTGCGGCAATAAAACTCGCACAATGATACGGGAAGATACAGAATTAAGAAACTTCCCTCTCTACTGTCCGAAGTGCAAAAAGGAAACAAGCATCAATGCTCAGGATATGAAAGTCACGCTTGCAGAACACAAATAAGATTTTTATGTATGCCGCCGCATGGGTAATACCATAGCGGCGGTTTTTTGTGCCTATCGGCTGTCTCTGTCAAAGGATTTCTTTCTCTGTCTCGGCTGGTTTCTCTGCTTGCCCTCCGCCTGAAGCTGGCGCAGGCGTTTCAATAGGCTCTCCCGTTCAGGCGGCTTTGCCTGCTCTTTTTGGGCGGGTTTCTGCTTTTCCCTGACTTGCCGCTCCCATGCGGCAAGGTCACGGTTGTACTGCTCCACAACAGCCTCCGCCTTGCGGTAGGTTGCCATGAACGCCTGCACATTGGGATAACCGTCCTCTTTCAGAACATCGGGCAGTTTGTCCAGCTTTTCAGCGATTTCCTTTTCTGTCCGCTTTATCTGCTCTGTGAGCGCCTTGCGCTCCTTACCCTTGAAAATCCCTTTTGTATCGGCAAGTTGCTGTTTCAGCTTTGGAAGTACCGTATCCTGCAAATGCCGGATTTCTTTCGCCTTATCCTGCGCCTTTATCATCAGCTTTTGCATGGTGCGGAACTCTGCCATATCTATCTCAAGGACAGGCTTCGGCGGCATATCGTGTTCACGGATTAGGTTTTGCATTCATATAAGGATTCGCATAGGCGGCTTGTCCCGGATTTCCCGGTTGCCCGGACCAAGCATTCGGCATAGAATTTTGAAATTGTGTCCTTTCAGTGTTGGGAGCCGCCGAACTGAAATTAGAAGAGAATGTTTCAAGCGGTGCCCCACATTTGGTACAGAATTTTTCGTTGCCGGAAGATTGCGCTCCGCATTTTGTGCAAAACATAATTTTCTCACCCATTTTACAATTTTTGGTGTCAAATATTGTATTATATAATTTATTAAAATTCCATTATCTGTAAATATATATGCTATTTATCGGATTTTTTACAATAGCGACAGATGGACCGAAAAAGGGCGGCGGTTCTTTTGCTTCAAGAATAACGCGCATTGACTTTTGTTGTGCAAGACGATAAAATAAATACACAACACGGCCTTTTGCAGTAGTGTACATCTTAAAGCTTTCTTTAAGAGGGGCAGCGAGTCGCTGTCTTGTTCTCAAAAAAACGGGGTCTCATTTTGCACGCAAAATGCACGCCTGACGTCGCTTCGGCGAATTCAATAATCACTTCGTGATTTACCATTCGCCTGCGCTTCTTGTCAGGACACGTAGTACTGCAAAAGGTCGTTGCTTTTTTGTTGTGAGGTTTTTCTATGATTGTGAAAGAAAATACAGTCATTTTTGAAGCGTGTGACATGGCGTTTGTGAAAAAATTCGGCATCGCACAGGCAACGGAAATGGTACTAGACTATAAAAGCGTAAACCCGCTTCCCTTTTTATATGACACCTATCAAGCCGCAAAATTTTTGGGTGTGGGACGCCTTACTTTATTTCAGTACGCCAAAAATCCCGAACAGGGTTATAAACTGATTACCTTAAAAAAACGCAGCGGCGACAAGCGGAGAATTTACGCGCCCGACATTGTTTTAAAACACCTGCAGACTGGGATTTTACGAAAGATTTTAATCTATTTCCCGGTTTCGCCGTATGCAACGGCGTACAGCAAAAACTGTACACTTCGAAATAATGCCGCGCCGCACGTCGGCAAAAAATATCTTTTAAAGCTGGATATTACCGACTTTTTCGGCAGTATCCGCTTTGACCAGGTTTACAGCGCGGCTTTTAACACGCGGTATTTTCCGAAGCAAATCGGCGTGATACTTACTTCGCTTTGCTGTCGGGAAGAAGCGCTCCCGCAGGGCGCGCCCACCTCCCCCGCGCTTTCCAATTTGGTGATGCGCAATTTTGACAACAGCCTCGGGCGGTGGTGTCAAAAACGCGGGATTGCATACACGCGCTACTGTGACGATATGACCTTTTCGTCGGACAAGCCGTTGTATCCGGTTTACGAAAAAGTCAAATCCATGCTTTACGACATGGGATTTACGCTAAACGAGAAAAAGACCCGTTTTGTTACAAGTGCCGGCCGGCAAAGCGTGACGGGACTGACCGTCAACGAGAAAGTCGCTGTTTCTTCGGATTATAAGCGCAAGCTTCGGCAAGAAATTTATTACGCTTTGAAATTCGGTTTGGAGGATAGCATTCGATTTGCCAAACGCACCGAATTTATGCGCGATGGTGTACTGGACGCAGAACGTTACGCACAACATCTCATTGGTAAGGCGAATTACGTTTTGCAGATTGAGCCTGAAAACCGATGGTTTCGAGAAGCGCTCGAACGTTTGCAGTGGACATTAAAGTGTTTGGAAATGCAGGGGTGAGTTTATGGACAAGCGACCGGAAGTGCCGATAAACTGTTATTTTCAAGGGTCTTACAACCCTTTGTTTGACGCCGAAATTGAAAAGGCAAAGGCGCTTTGTTTTGAATATAATCAGCTTTCGCCGAACGAAAAAGACGCACAGCGGGTAATTTTAAATAAGCTTTTGGGCAAAATGGGAAAAGAGGTCATTGTGACACCGCCGTTTTGGTGCGACTACGGCTACAACATCACCGTTGGGGATTATTTTTATTCCAATCACAATTTGATTATCACCGACGGCGCAAAGGTCACGTTCGGCGACCATGTTTTTATTGCGCCGAACTGCTGTTTTACAACAGCGGAGCACGCGCTCGACCCGGAAATGCGCAAAGCGGGCATGGAAGTGGCAAAGCCGATTACGGTCGGCAGCAACGTCTGGATCGGCGCAGGGTCAACGATTTTGGCAGGCGTGACGATTGGCTCGGGCAGCGTTATCGGCGCGGGCAGTGTGGTCAAAAAGTCGATTCCCGAAAATGTGGTTGCGGTCGGCGTGCCCTGTAAGGTTCTTCGCCCGATTACAGAAGCGGATAAATACAGATACCCCCTGTTTCAAGGGTAACAAAATGCGGTAACACAATGCAAATAAACAACACAAGGTGTTTTTATGAAACGATTTGCTTACAGTGTTACCGCGATTTTTCTTTTGTTGACGGGGTTATTATTTACGCTTTGGAGCTTAGGAAAGAAATCCATGCTTTTTCCCGCTGTCATTTGCTCGACTGTGCTTTACCACGCCGGTATGCGGCTTTTTGTGGGTCTTGTCACGGGGCACGGCTTTCGGCCGGACAGCCCGTGGTTTTTAGAAAAACCGTTTGAAAAGGCACTTTACAGAAAGCTTCGCGTAAAAAAGTGGAAAGCGAAAATGCCGACATACAGCCCGCAGACATATGCGCTCGCCAGTCTTCCCCCGGAAACGATAGCAAAAACCATGTGCCGCAACGAGGTTGTGCACGAGCTTTGCGCGGTGTTCAGCCTTTTGCCGATTTTGCTCGGATTTTCTTTCGGCGCGTGGTGGTTTTTTGTTCCCACCTCGGTTTTCGGCTTTTTTGCCGACCTCGCTTTTGCCGCTATGCAGCGTTACAACCGGCCGCGGATATTGCGGCTTGTGCGAAGAAGACAAGGAAATAAATAAAAAACACCCCCGCCTGGCAACACAGGCGGGGTTAAGTTTAAAATTAAAGTTGCACAAGATTTGGATTGAAACGACCGTTTTGTTTAAAAACACCAAGCGGCAACGGCTCGGCATCATCAGTATGATTTTTGTGCCAGAGTTCAGCCAAATTTTTTAATTCTTTTGCGGTTATCAACAAAATAATTGTATCATTTGTCATCGCGTATTTTGCACATTCTTTTTGGGAATCTTCCGTAAAAGAGGGACCTATCACCATAAAGACGGAAACCGGTTTTGTTGAGTTTTGAATATATCGGTCAAACTGTTTGATATGGTCGGCTAAAGAAACATCTGTCTCTTTAGATTTATTATCCCACATAATCAGTTTGTCGTTAAAAGATAAAATGCCGTCCGGGTGTTCTGTTCCGCTCATCATCAGTGGTTTAATTCGGAAAATCTTTTCAAAAATATAGTTGGTCGCTTCTTCGAATTTGTGTTCACACTCTAAATCTTTGGAAATAACGCCCTGTTGGCGGAGTTCGCTCAAATTTCGTGCGGCTAAATCCGTATAGAAGTGATAATACAGTTCCCTTTCATCTTCTTCGGTGCACTGAATTTGCTTGATAGCGTCATAATAGGCAATAATTCTGTTAATCAGTTCCGGCTTTGTTCCGTAAATATTCAAGCCCAAAGTTCCGCACCAGTTGGAAAGCGTCGTTTTATCCAAGCCGTCATTGGCAGAAAAACCGCCGAGCAAATTGTGCGCGGCAATGCTTCTCACAACCAATTCTTTCAACTGACCCAAATTTGCATACTTAGGAATTGTTACACCGGCTTTAGATAAAATATCGGTCAAATACGCCTTGTTACGGACAAATTTATTGTCCAACATATTGTAAAATGAGGCTTCCTTAATATCAATATGGAACACCTTTCGCAAGGCTTCTGCGACTTCCGTAGGGATAACGTCATAATCCACATTATTTGTGTCTCGAACGGAAATTAAAATTCCTTTTTTCTGCAAAAGCTGACGAACAGCCGAAATTTCATCTTTGGTATGTAAAACATTCCCCTTTTTAGGAAAACGCCCGATTTTAGCTTCTAAAATTTGATGATGCTTTTCCGAGACGCGCAATTTAGTTCTGATTTTGTTAATCAAGTTTTGCTCGTCCACGGAAACATCGTCATTTTCATCCCAAGCCGCTTCAACAACATACTGATAAAAATCAATATTATCCACTTCATCTTTTAATGAAAATTCATTGGCTTGGTCAACAATTTCTTGCTCATAAGCAATGACCTTATCCTCTGTTGTGCGAACCGATTCGGTAAAATCATCACAATTCAGCAATACACTTTTTACAAGAATGCTAAACAATACGCGTGTATCACGTTCGGGGTTCAGTTCAAAAAAACGAACCACTTTTTGAATATTATCATCATTGGAATATTGCGGTGCAGTTTTTATGACGGCCGCTTTCAGTTCGTCAAACGAAAGGCGCTTATAATCAATCACATATTCGTTGGCAAAGCGTTTCAAATCCGTAAAAGTTGACACGTTTTCAATACACGCATTAAAATTCATAATTTCCTCTCCCAAAAATTCCCATTTTTTTATAGTATAACACTTTTTGCAAAGAAATACAAACTTTATTCACAAACATCAAGACTTAATAAAAGCATTTCCTGCATTTTTTCGGTCAGGAATTTATTTTTGTGCCAAACGGCGTAGTGCTTGCGGCAAAGCTCCGGTTCTTGCAATTCGACTTTGGCGACAAAGCCGTTTTCGACATCCTGCCGCACAATTTGCTCCGGCAAAAAGGAAATGCCGAAGCCATAATGCACCCCTTTGACAATCGCCTGTGTACTGGCGCTTTCCCACAACGGCAAAACGGCGAGGGCGCGCGCGGCAAACAGCCGTTCCACAAGCCCGCGGGAAGCGCTCCCCTGCTCCCGCAGCAAAAGCGGATATTCAGCGGTATCGTGTAAGGTTACACCTTGTCTTTTTAGAAGCGGATGACCTTGCGGCACGATTAAAACCAGCCGGTCATTGCCGATTTCCCGGGAAACCAAATCCGCATGTTCCAATCCCTCCTCGGCAAACGCAAGGTCGATTTCGTTATTCAGCAACTTTTGCTTTAACGTTTCGGCATTGGAAATCACCGCATTGACACAAATATTAGGGTTCTTCTGTTGAAACCGAAGCAGCATTTGCGGCAGCAGAAAATTGCCGAGCATCACCGACGCGCCGACACGCAGCGTGCCGAACGAATCCCAGTTTTTCAGCGTATAATCCAAATCCTCGTACGTCTGCAGAATATGAATGGCTTTCGGATACAACGCGGCCGCCGCCTGTGTCTCGTAAAGTCCGCGGTGCATACGCTCAAACAGCCGCACGCCGTAATTCTGTTCGATTTCGCTGATGGCACGCGAAACCGCCGGCTGTGTCATGTGGAGGTGCTCTGCCGCCTGCGTAATATTTTTGGTTTTGTAAACTTCCGCAAAAATGCGCATGTGCCGAATCGTCATAATATCACCATATCAAAAATATTATAGTTATAATAAAATAATAGCATTTTACTTATGCTTTTGCAAGGCATAAAATAGCAAAGAAAGGAGTTTTGGCATGAAAGGAAAAGAAAAAGCCGCCCTGCTTTGCAAGTTGTTTCTTTCGACGCTTTACATCAGCGCGTTTACTTTCGGCGGCGGATTTGTCATTGTGACCTTTATGAAGCGGAAATTCGTTGACCAATACCACTGGATTGACGAAGACGAAATGCTCGACATCACCGCGCTTGCACAATCCTCCCCCGGCGCCATTGCGGTCAACGCCGCGATTTTGGTCGGCTGGAAAGTCGCGGGCTTTTTCGGCATGGTGGTTTCGGTGCTCGGCACTGTTTTGCCGCCAATGGTGATTTTGTCGGTCATTTCCCTGATTTATCAGAAATTCGCACAAAATACATATGTCAAATTTGTGCTTGCCGGCATGCAGGCGGGCGTTGCCGCGGTCATTTTGGACGTGGTTTGCAGTCTCGGCGGCAAAGTGCTTTCTGAAAAGCAATGGGTCTATTACGCGGTGATGATTTTAGCGTTTATCGCCACATTTTTCCTCGACGTTAACGTCGTTTACATCATTCTCGCGGCCGCGGCGGTCGGCATTGTGCAGGCGCTGGTTGCAAAGCGCAGGAGGTGCGGGAAATGATTTATTTCGAGCTTTTCTGGAGCTTTTTGCAAGTCGGGCTTTTCAGCCTCGGGGGCGGCTACGCCGCAATTCCTTTAATTCAAAGCCAGGTTGTGGAAAGCCGCGGGTGGATTACCTTAGAGGAATTCACCAATTTGATTACCATTTCCGAAATGACGCCGGGACCCATTGCCGTTAACTCCGCCACCTTTGTCGGGATGCACATTGCGGGCCTGCCCGGCGCGATATTCGCAACGCTCGGCTGTATTTTTCCGTCGTTACTCATCGTTTCCGCCTTGTTTTTCTTATACGCAAAACTCAAGGAAAACGCGGTGATGCAAAAAGTGCTCGGTGCACTTCGACCCGCCGTGGTTGCGCTGATTGCCGGCGCGGGCATTGAGATTCTTTTGCTGGTCATTTTCGGCGGAGAGGCAAAGGTGCTTCAAAATGTGCAGTGGGTTAGCTGTATCTTGTTCGCGGTCGCATTTTTCGTATTGCGGAAATGGAAAGCGAATCCCATTTTGGTGATGTGCGCCTGCGGGCTCGGCAATCTGTTGGCACAAAGCGCGATACAATATTGGTCATAAATACATGAATTTGGACGCAAAAAAGCACCCGGAATTTTCTTCCGGGTGCTTTTGTTATGTTGCGCTGTATTTTTCAAAAATTCGGTTGTTTATGCTTAAGCACACACTTTTCACTTTTTCGGAAATCGGCGGAACCACGCAATTCATCAGCTTTAATATCGGCTTTTCAATAGCTTTTTGGCGAATCCAATCGATGATTGTCCCGAGCAAAAATACGGAAAGCACGCACCCCAACATGTGCAAAATCAAATACGGTGATTCAGCAAAGCGACTGTTTTGAAACAATTCGCGCCATAAAAACGGCCGCATGTATTGATTTTCGTGAAATAAATAAACACCAAACACGCACGAGGCAACACCGTTAATAAAGGCGTTGCTTTTCATTTTTAAATTTTTAAAAATGAAAAACAAACCTACTCCGAGCAAAATAATAAAAATAGAATTTCGTTCAAAACAGTACGTAATATATTTATAATCGTTGCTGTCGGTTTGCCCGCGCCAGTCAAAGAATAACGTCGATCCCCACAGGAATACGGTACAAAATACCGTAAGCACCGCGCCGACCTTTTTTTCGATTTTTCCGTTTAATGGATATGTGCGCAGATAGGCACCGATGGCATAAAACAAAATAAACTGTGGGATTTCACTGCCGTACATATTATATTTATATACATTTGTAAAGGAAGGGATTACACTCCAAACAAACAGGAAAACCGCCAAAAAGATCAAATGTTGCTTTTGATTTAATGCGTGAAACAATTTGTTTAGATAAGGGAAGAGCAAATACAAAACCACATAAGCGGTAAAAAACCAATATTGCTTAAATACAGTGGGGAAAATGGCTTTAATTAATCTGGCAATATGAAACTCCTCAAGCCCGCACCCCCAAAAGACCAGAAAAATACAAATAGAATAAAAGAATACCTGCAACAGCAATTGCAGAAGGCGCTGGACTTTAAATTTAGATTCAATTAGAAAATAGCCAGACAACAGAACAAAAATCACAACGCCCAAATTGCCGAGCACAAAAATTTGAAGCAAATATTGATTGAGCCCGAATCCTAAATTCCCCGGAGCTACACCCCCGTGCACACAATAATGACTGAAAATAATAAAAAGTAACGCGATGATTCTTAATAATTCAACGGATGAATTACGTGTTTTCTTTTTCGGTGCCGTATTTGACAAAATGGTTCTCCCCCCAAAAAAATTTCTCCGTGCGCAGCGCAGCACTTGACACAGCGCCGCAACGAGACTGAATGTTTCGGATGATTCTTTTTATTTCCCCAAGACTTCCATATGCACATCGTTGTCGGCGACGGTCAATTTAATTTCGTGCAAAGGCTCGTCGCAGTGCTCCACAAGGTAAGAGGAAACTTTATCCTCAACCTTGCGGCGGATGACATTGCGCAAATCGCGCGCGCCGCGCACGTCGCCGTCCATGGCGTGAACGAGCACCGGCAAAACGTCGTCTGTCCAAGTGAACGCGATGCCTTTATCTTGAAGCGCTTCTTTCAGCTCATCAAGCATGAGGCCTGCAATCTTGCAATATTCCGGCTCGCCCAACTCGTTGAACACAACAATTTCATCGACACGGCCGATAAATTCGGGGCGCAAAAATTCGCGCAGGGCTTTAATCGCCATTTCCTTGCGAACCTCGCCTTTTTCCTTGCCGAAGCCCATTGCCGCCGCCTTGCGTTCGCTGCCGGCGTTGGAGGTCATAATAATGACCGTATTGGCAAAACTAACGGTTCGGCCGTGGGCATCGTTGGTTTTGCCCTCGTCGAGAATCTGCAGTAAGATATTCATCACGTCCGGGTGCGCCTTTTCGATTTCATCAAACAAGATAATCGAATACGGCTTTCTGCGCACCTTTTCCGTCAGCTGACCCGCTTCGTCGTAACCGACATAGCCGGGCGGCGAACCGATTAAGCGCGAAACGGAGTGTTTCTCCATAAATTCGGACATATCGAGCCGAATGAGCGTTTCCGGCGTATCGAACAATTCTTTGGAAAGGAGCTTTACAAGCTCGGTTTTGCCGACACCCGTGGGACCGACAAAAATGAACGAGGCCGGGCGGCGCTGAACGGAAAGCTGGATACGGCTGCGCTTAATGGCCGCCGACACCAAATCAACCGCTTCATCCTGCCCGATCAGGTGCGCTTTCAGGCGGTCTTCCATACCGACCAGACGTTTTACGTCGCCCTCCACAATTTTCGTGGTGGGAATCCCCGTCCAAAGGTTAATGACTTTCGCCAAATCCTCTTCGGTGACGGCGTTGTCGGACGCTTTTTCTTTGAGCTCCGGCTCTTGATGGTCGCAGGCAATCAATTCCGTGCGGACGTGCGCCAAAGAGGCATATTTTTCGTTTTTCTTCGCTTCGTCGTTTTCGGTTTCCGCCGCGGCGACAAGTTCCTCTTCTTCGGCTTTCAGCTCGTCTTTATGCTTTAAAAACAGCTCATAGTCGCTGATTGCCTTATTGCGGAGGTTTGCACAGGTACAGGCTTCGTCCAAAAGGTCAATCGCCTTATCCGGCAGGAAACGGTCGGTAATATAGCGCTCGGAAAGCGTGACCGCTTTATAAACCAAATTGTCGGAAATCCGAACCTTGTGGTAATCTTCGTAATATTTTTTAATACCCAAAAGCATTTCGTAGGCGTCCTGAATCGACGGTTCTTCGACCTTGACCGGCTGGAAACGGCGTTCAAGCGCGGCGTCTTTTTCAATGTTTTTGCGGTATTCGTTAAAGGTCGTAGCACCAATCACCTGAATCTCGCCGCGGGAAAGCGCAGGCTTCATGATATTCGCAGCGTTCATGGTGCCTTCGGCGTCACCCGTTCCGACCAGGTTGTGCACTTCGTCGATAAACAGGATAATATTGCCCTCGGACTTCACTTCGTCGATAAGACCTTTAATCCGGCTTTCAAACTGCCCGCGGAACTGTGTTCCGGCGACCAGCGCCGTGAGGTCTAACAGGTGAATTTCCTTATCCGCAAGCTTTGCGGGGACCTTGCCCTCGGCGATTTTTTGCGCCAAGCCCTCGGCGATGGCGGTTTTACCGACGCCGGGTTCCCCGATTAAGCAGGGGTTGTTTTTGGTTCTGCGGCAAAGGATTTGAATGGTGCGGTAAATTTCACGGTCGCGGCCGATGATGCGGTCCAGTTCGTGATTTCTGGCGCGCTCGGTCAAATCCGTGCAATACATAGTAAGATATTTGCGCTTTTTATTTTTATTGCCGTTTTTCTTTTTGGGGTTTCCGTTTTTAGGCTCATCGACTACAGAAACCTCCGACGGGTCAATCATATCGTCCTCGTCGTTTTTTCCGTTTTGACTTCCCGGGAACATCCCCTGGAAGAACGACAGCGGCAGCGCGCCGCCGGGCTGAAAGCCCTCTTCGCCGTCCATATTTTCCATCATCTGTTCCATTTGCTCGGAAACTTCTTTCATTTCGTCTTCGGAAATGCCCATCTGCTCCATAATCTGTTTCACGGGGCCGATATTCAGTTCCAAAGCACATTTTATACACAAACCCTCGTTGGTCGTTTTGTCACCGTCCACTTTGGAAATGAAAAAGACGGCGGGGTTTTTGTGGCATCTGCTGCACAACATGTTTTTGTTCATGGGTAATTATTCCTCTGTATCTTTCTTAGGGGTAGAGTTTTGCTTTTTTTCTTTAAACTGGCGGAAGGTCGCCGGTACATAGCTTAACAGCGCGACAACGGTCAGCACGGCGGATAGAATGACCAACACGACCATTGCGGGCGTCGGCAAGGTAAACCAAGCGCGCAGCGCGCCGATTTCCGGGCCAAACGCGATGACCAGCACCATGACGGCGTAAAACACGAACGTCGCGACTTTACCGTAAATTTCCGCCGCGCCGGGGCGCAGCCCGCAAGCGAGCATAATCGCGCCGACAATCACCATTAAAAGCTCTTTGAAGAGGAAAACCAAAAATACCCATTTAAACCAATGAATGGTCGGGTCGGTGGATTTTTGGAATTCCAGGAAAATGACAACAGCGATTGTAATTTGGGTCAATTTATCGGCAATCGGGTCTAAAATTTTCCCAAGCGCGCTAATCTGATTGAAGCGGCGGGCGATTTTTCCGTCAAAGAAATCGGTTAAGCCGGAAAGCACCAACACGACCACGGCCCAAGCAATTTCCCCTTGGTAAAACAGGACGCCGAACACGGGGATCAGCAAAATCCGAATCAGGGAAAGCAGGTTGGGAACGGTCCAACACCCTTCAAACAGGCTTTTTAAGTTTTCCTTCATGGTTTACACCTCATTCAAAGATTTATCGCAAAGCTTTCGGGAATATAACTTTCCGCAAAGCTGACAATGCTTGATGTTTCAATCCCGGTACGGAATTCGCCGCCGATGCGCGGCGCCAAAACCAGCAAAATGACAACCGCCAAATACACAACGACGACACCTTTGAGCGCGCCGAACAGACCGCCGAGAATTTTATTGACCGTGGACAGCACGGGGACTTTAAAGCCTTTGGAAATCAACTTCGCAAGCCAGCTTAAAACGGCGGAAAATACCAAACTCAAAAGCAGAAAGAAAACCGAAGTCAAAATCGTTTCGCAAACCGGTGCCGCAACTTGCTCGTTGAGCTGTTTGGCGGCATCTTCGCCGGAATAATGACCGGAAATCACCTGTTGCAAGAAGCTGTCGCCCTCGCCCGATTTTTCAAGGTAGGTTTTTGCAAAGTCCGGTAAAGCTTCCAAAACAGCCTGCGCTTGATTGGAATACGTTATTCCGGAACCGTCGCCGGGCAGTTGCTCATAAATGCGCTCTTCCACACGAGAAGACAAGAACGTGTTATAACAGGTTCTTGCAAACGGCGCGGCAAGCTGAAACGCCAGCACAATCGCCGCTAAAAATGCCACAATTTCCAAAACTGTGCGGATAATGCCTTTTTTTGCCGAAGCAATCACACACGCCAAAAAGATTGCCGCTAAAATCACATCAATCGCTATGTTCACCGTTTGCACCTCCAAGTTTAAAATAAAGCATTATTATTCTTATTGGTATTGTAACACAACCGAAAACGGGATACAACTAATTATTGCGTTTGGCTTGCACTTTCCGTCTGTGTTTCGGACGGCACGGTTTCTTCTTCCGTTTCTGTGGTTTTATAGCACTGAATTGTGCTCATTGTCCAGACATAGGTATATTTTCCGTCGGTGAACGGACGAATGCTGTCGGCGTCCACCGAATGTTTACCGACAAGCTCCCCTTTTGTATTATAGCTGTATAAATCGTTATCTGTCAAAACGGAAATATAGCGTTCGTCGCAGCTGACACCCTTCACGCTTTCGGCAAGCTCCGTTTCAAACAGTTTTTCGCCTTTTTTGTTGTAAACACGGATAATTTTCGCGGTGGAACTTCCGTATTTCGAAAGCACCGCGACCGTTTGGTTGCCGTCGGAGGTATAGACATTGGACAAGGTGTTTAAAGAAAGGTCTTCTTCAAGCGTTTTGGTGTCATCTTCCACCAATTCAAACACGTTGGTGCCGGTAATCAACAGCCGGTCGCCGGAAAGGAACTCCACGCCGGATACCGCCGTATTATAGTCAAAGCTCGCTATGGGTTCGGCATAGTCAAAATCAAAGATGTGCACTTTGGAATACAGCTCGCCGTCTTTCGCGCCAACAGCGGATACTGCGGCGCGTTTGCCGTTGTCAGAAAGGGCGACGGCAATGATATTTTCATTGGCGCAGTTCCAGACAAAAATTTCCTTTTGGTTGCGGTTGAGCACCGTTAACTGCGTCTGTGCACTTTCCCCGCGGGAGACAAGCGCGACAGTACCGTCTTTGCCGATTGTCCCGGTCAAAAGCTTTTGCGGGAACGACCCCGAATAGAGTACTTTGGTTTTTGACTGAATTTGATAGGCATTTTCGCCGATATCCAAAAACAGGGCGCGGCCGTTTACGCTTCGGACAACCGGGTCGGAAAGGCTGTGCTGTTCGTTGGAAATTTTGCGCGCAGTCGAGTCAAGCACAAATGTGGAATCCTCTGACACGACCAGCAAATCGGAGCCAATCGGCAAAACGGTATCGACCTTGGTTGTTTCAAAATAATAAGGATAACCGTCGCCGCTTTTGGCGCTTGAAAGCAATGTGCTGAAATAATCGCTGACGCTTGAAAACGTAATGTTGCCGAAACGCTGAGCGGCAATCACCAAAAGAACCAGCACGACCGCTATAATACAAATCGTGCGAAGCACCGCAAGCAATCGCGCCTGGCTTTTTTTTGCCGGCGATTTTTTGGTTTTTCTGCGTTTTCCTTTAGCCATATCCTCACCCGTTTTTGTTCTCTTAATAGCGCACCTCGTGCAAATAAAGCCCGTGCGCGGGCGCTGTCACCCCGGCGTTTTGCCGGTTTTTCTCTTCCAAAATCCACGGTATGCTGCCCGTCGGAATATTGCCCGCCTGAATGCCTAACAACGTGCCGACCATAATGCGGACCATATTATATAAAAAGCCGTTGCCGCCTATATAAATTTCGACCAGGTCACCGTTTTTTTGAATTTCGGCGCGGGTAATTTCCCGCACCCGGTCTTCGACGGAACTGCCCGAAGCGCAAAACGCCGAAAAATCGTGCGTCCCCAAAAACGCCTTAATTTGCTCGTTTAACATCGGCACGTCGAGCGGCCACGGGTAATGGTAAGCGCGGTTTTCATAAAACGGATTGCGCGTTTGTGCGTTCCAAATCAAATATTTATAGACTTTTCCCTTGCAGTCGTAGCGCGCATGAAATTCGTAAGGCACTTCCTTTACAGACAGCACCGCAATATCCCGGGGCAAAACCGCATTGAGCGCCGTTTGCAGCTTTTCGGGCGGCATTTCTTTTGCGGTACGCATATTGCAGCAGAACATTTCCGCATGCACGCCGGCATCCGTCCGGCTGCAGCCAATGATATTTTCCCGCGCGCCGAGAATCCGCTCGACGGCGTCTTGCAGCGTGCTTTGCACCGTCACGGCGTTTTCCTGCACCTGCCAGCCGTGATAGCCGGAGCCGTCAAAACACAAGGTTAGTAAAAGGTTTTTCATTTCAGATAACCGCCGTTAAATAATAGTTGGAAACTGCAATCGCCACGATACATAAGGCCGTAATCAAAAACGCCATATAATCGCGCAGGCGCAGTTTCATCACTTTCAGCCGCGTCCTTCCCTCGCCGCCGCGATAGCAACGGCACTCCATAGCGAACGCCAAATCATAAGCGCGGGTAAATGAATTGACAAACAGCGGAATAAACACCGGCACAAGCGCTTTGCCGCGCTGTAAAATACTGCCGGTATCGAGCTGCGCCCCGCGCGCTTTCTGCGCCGACATGATTTTGTCGACCTCATCAATCAGCGTCGGAATAAACCGCAAAGCAATTGTCATCATCATGGCGATAGAGTGGACGTTGATATGCACCGCTTTCAGCGGCGAAAACAATCGTTCAATCGCGTCGGTCAAAAGCGTCGGCGACGTGGTGTAGGTCAGCATAGAGCTTGCCGCCACCAGTGCCGCGATGCGAACCGCGGTGAAAATCGCCATGAAGATGCCGCCGGTGGTCAGCTGGAAACGCCCGGCTTCCCAAAGCACGCGGCCGTCGTCATTATAAAGAATTTGCAAAAGCGAGGTAATGAGCACAATCAAAAGAATCGGCTTTAAGCTTTTGGCAAGCATTTTCAAAGAAATGCGCGAAAGCAGAACCACCGCCAGCAAATACAGAAGCATTACGCCGAGCGCGGCAAAATTCCGGCAAAGGAAAATTAAAATAATATAAACAAACGTAAGCACCAGTTTTCCGCGCGGGTCAAGCTTATGAATCACGGAATTGCCGGGGAAATATTGACCGATGGTAATATCTTTAATCATACGCCGTTCCCCCTTTGCAAAGCCACACGCGCAAGCTCTTCGGCGCACGCTTCGACGGTGTAAATGTCGGTGCGCACGGGAAGGCCGCGTTTATGAAGTTCCATAAGAATGCCGGTGACCTGCGGAACGTCAAGCCCCACGCGTTCGAGCATTTCCACACGGCAAAACACCTCATGCACGGAGCCGCAAAACTCCACTTTGCCGCCGTTCATCACAATCACACGGTCGGCAAACTGCGCGACATCGTCCATGCTGTGGGAGACAATCACAACCGTGTTGCCGGTGGTTTTGCGGTAATCCAACAGCATTTGCAAAATCGTATCGCGCCCGCGCGGGTCAAGCCCCGCGGTCGGCTCGTCCAAAATCAAAATTTCGGGTTCCATAGCCATAACGCCCGCAATCGCGACGCGCCGTTTTTCACCGCCGGACAAGTCAAACGGCGATTTTTCCATATGTTCGGGCCGTAAGCCGACAAATGCGGCGGCACGATTGACGCGCTGTTCAATTTCAGGCGCCGAAAGCCCCATGTTGTGCGGACCGAACGCAATATCTTTGCGCACCGTGCTTTCAAAAAGCTGATATTCCGGGTATTGGAAGCAAAGCCCCACGCGAAACCGCGCGGCGCGTTTTGCCGCTTTGGAAGAAGAAATATCTTCGCCGTTTAAAAGCACTTTGCCGCTTGTAGGCTCTAAAAGCCCGTTCAAATGCTGAACAAGCGTGCTTTTGCCGGAACCGGTGTGACCGATAATCCCGACCAGTTCCCCTTTTTCTATGGATATGTTTACGTCGTCAATCGCGACCATGCGAAACGGTGTGTTTTCGCTGTAAACATAAGACAAATTTTGCGTTTCAAGTAGTGGCATTATTTGACTCTCCGAACCGTTTTAAAAAGTATTCTGTAAATTCCGAAGCCGTTAAAATATCGTCAGGCATCGGAACGCCTTTTTTTTGAAGCGCCCGCGCCAGTTCCGCGGGTTTCGGCACATCCAGCCCCGCCGCTTTCACACGGTCCGCCTGGCGGAACACTTCCCGCGGCGTGCCGTCCATCAAGATTTCGGCGTTATCCATTACGATAACGCGCGAAGCGCGCACGGCTTCTTCCATAAAATGCGTAATAAAAACAACCGTCATTCCCATTTCACGGTTTAATTTTAAAATGGTATCCATGACCTCTTTGCGCCCGCGCGGGTCAAGCATGGCGGTGGGTTCGTCCAAAACGATACATTCCGGGAGCATGGCAATCATACCGGCAATCGCGACGCGCTGTTTCTGCCCGCCGGAAAGCTTGTGCGGCTCGTGCTTTCGGTATTCATACATCCCGACGGCTTTGAGCGCATTGTCCACGCGTTTGCGGATCTCTTCGGGCGGCACGCCGAGATTTTCCGGCCCGAACGCGACGTCCTCTTCCACGACAGAGGCGACAATCTGATTGTCGGGATTTTGAAACACCACGCCGACGGTGCGGCGAATGTCATATGACAGCGACTCGTCGGCGGTATCCATCCCGTTGACAAGCACTTTTCCGCTTTCCGGCAGCAAAATGGAGTTGGAAAGCTTGGCAAGAGTGGATTTTCCCGAGCCGTTGTGTCCCAAAATTGCCACGAAATCCCCTTTTTTAACGGAGAACGAGACGTCACGCACCGCAAGTGGGAGCTGTTCCTTTTCAGAGCTGCCTTCATAACGAAAGCTGACGTTTTGAAATTCAAGAATGTTTTCTGTCATCGCGTTTATCCTAACAAAAATTTATCGTTTCCAAATTGCCGTCGCGCCGCAAGGCAGCACAAGCCCCGAGCTTGTCACCGGCAAACCGATTTCATCGCTTTCTGTGTGCCCGCCGAATGTCGGCGACAACACCGAACTTAAAATGTACTGCATCACCGCCGGAGAAAGCCCGGTGGTATAGGAGTTTAAAAGCACCGCAATCGGATTTTCCGAAAGCACACCCCGGCAAAGCTCGACGAAGCTGTATATTTCGTTTTCGAGTTTCCAAACCTCGCCGCCGGGGCCGCGCCCGTAAGAAGGCGGGTCCATAATCAAAATATCATAATGGTTGCCGCGGCGGATTTCCCGTTGGACAAATTTCACGCAGTCGTCGACAATCCACCGCACAGGGCGGTCAATCACGCCCGAGGACTGGGCATTTTCTTTCGCCCACTGCACCATACCTTTGGAGGCGTCCACGTGGACGACCTGCGCGCCGGCTTTCAGCGCGGAAACCGTTGCCGCGCCGGTATAAGAAAACAAATTGAGCACGCGCACCGGACGATTGGCTTTCGTGATTAAATCCCGGACATAGTCCCAGTTGACCGCCTGTTCGGGGAACACGCCGGTGTGCTTAAATCCCATCGTTTTGACGTTGAACGTAAGGTCTTTATAACCGATTTCCCAACGGTCCGGCACCTTGCCGCGGACTTCCCAGTGTCCGCCGCCGGTGTTGGAACGGTGATAAACCGCGTCGGCTTTGCGCCAAAGCGGATGCTTTTTTTCGGTTTGCCAAATGACCTGGGGGTCGGGACGAATCAGCGTGACGCGCCCCCAGCGCTCCAGACGCTCGCCGCAGGAGCAGTCGAGCAATTCATAATCTTTCCAATCTTTTGAAAAGCGCATTACACTAACCTTTCCCGCACCACTTCGGCAATGCTTTCGCCGAGCTCGCGGATTTTCTGTTGGTCTTTGCCTTCTAACATGACGCGCACAAGCGGTTCCGTCCCCGAAACACGCACAAGCACGCGGCCGGTGTCGCCGAGTTCTTCTTCGGCGCTTGCAATGGCATTTTTGATTTCCTTATCATCTGCAAAGCGCACGCGCCCGTAATTGGAAACGCGGACGTTGATGAGTACTTGCGGATAGACTTCCATTTCATCGGCAAGCGTTTGCAGTTTTTTGCCGGTATGCGCAAGCACCCGCAAAAGCTGAATGGCGGAAAGCTGACCATCGCCGGTCGTCGCATAATCTAAGAAAATGATATGCCCTGACTGTTCGCCGCCGATGGAATAGCCGTGTTCCAGCATATTTTCAAGCACGTAACGGTCGCCGACTTTGGTGCGCTCGCAATGGATTCCGTTGTCATCGCAGAACTTGAAAAAGCCCATGTTGCTCATCACGGTTACCACGGCGGTATCTTTGTGGAGCGTGCCTTGCGACTGCATATATTTCGCGCAGACGGCAATCGCTTTGTCGCCGTCCACAACATTGCCGGTGTCGTCCACGGCAAGCATACGGTCGGCGTCGCCGTCAAAAGCGAAACCTAAGTCACAGTTATTTTCGAGGACACATTTCTGCAAAGACTCCATATGGGTAGAACCGCAGTCGCGGTTGATATTGACACCGTCGGGCTTGTCGTGAATGACAATGCACTGTGCGCCGAGGGATTCAAACACGGTTCTTGCCGTAACGCTTGCCGAACCGTTGGCGCAGTCGATTGCGATTTTCATGCCGTCACAGCGCGTATCGGTGGTGGAAAGCAAATGCTGAATGTAGTCCTCTACCGCGTGCTCGGCACGTGTCACACGGCCGACGTCGCCGCCGATCATCACCGGCGGGGTTTTGACTTCGTCCAAAATAATCGCTTCAATCTCATTTTCCAGCGCGTCGGGCAGTTTGTAGCCGGTGGACTGAAAAATCTTGATGCCGTTGTATTCACAGGGGTTGTGCGACGCGGAAATCATCACGCCCGCGTCATAGCCGTATTCTTTCACGAGGAAAGCAACCGCCGGCGTGGGCAGAACGCCTAAAAGCAAAACATCGGCGCCGACCGAGCAAAGCCCGGCGGCAATGGCGGATTCCAGCATTTCACCGGAAGCGCGCGTGTCCATACCGATCATGACCTTGGGGCGGTGCTCCAAATTTTCGGTCAGCACCATCGCCGCCGCACGACCGATTTGCACTGCAAGTTCACAGGTAATCTCGCTGTTGGCGACGCCGCGTGCGCCGTCTGTTCCGAATAATCTTCCCATACTCTTTTCTCCTTTTTATAAATCCAGTTGCTGCTGCCCAGACATGGCGAAACCCAAATGCCGATAAGCCAGCGGTGTTACCACGCGCCCGCGCGGGGTTTTGGAAAGGAAACCGATTTGCATAAGATACGGTTCGTAAACATCTTCAATCGTGACCGCTTCTTCGCCGATTGTAGCGGCGATGGTTTCAAGCCCGACCGGGCCGCCGTTGTAGTTGCGAATCATAGAGGTTAAAAGCAAACGGTCAATATTGTCAAGGCCGAGTTCGTCAATTTCCATGCGGCCGAGCGCAATTTTCGCCGTGTCGGCGGTAATCACGCCGTTGCCCATTACTTCGGCAAAGTCGCGCGCACGTTTTAACAGCCGGTTCGCAATTCGCGGTGTGCCGCGCGAACGGGAGGCAATTTCCATAGCGCCGTCGTCGTCAATGGCGATGCCGAGAATTCCGGCGCTTCGCCGCACGATTTGCGCAAGCTCTTCGGGCGTATACATTTCGAGCCTTGCAATGACGCCGAAACGGTCGCGCAAGGGCGCGGTCAGCTGACCGGCGCGCGTCGTGGCACCGACCAAAGTAAATTTCGGCAAATCCAACCGGATAGAACGCGCGGACGGACCTTTGCCGATGATAATATCAAGCGCATTGTCCTCCATTGCGGGATAGAGCACTTCTTCGACGCTTCGCGACAGGCGGTGAATTTCGTCAATGAACAACACATCCCCGTCGCTTAAATTCGTAAGCAGAGCCGCCAAATCGCCGGGCTTTTCAATCGCCGGGCCGGAGGTTACGCGAATTTGCACCTGCATTTCGTTGGCGATAATCCCCGCGAGCGTGGTTTTGCCAAGTCCCGGAGGGCCGTATAAAAGCACGTGGTCAAGCTGTTCGCCGCGCGCTTTTGCCGCTTCGATATATACTTTTAAATTTTCCTTAGCCTTTTCCTGCCCGATATATTCGTTTAAGGTCTTCGGGCGCAGGGAAAGCTCGGTTTCGCTGTCCGCCTCGTTAAAATCCGGCGAGACGATGCGATTTTCATTGTCAAAATCCATATCTTACACCTGCTTTGCAAGCCGTTTTAACGCCTGCTTAATCAAATCTTCCACCGAAAGCGTATCGGGAAGCCCCGATACGGCGACCGCCGCTTCACTTTGGGAATAACCGAGCATTGTCAGCGCGCTGACCGCTTCGGCGGTATTCCCGCCCTGCACCGCTGCACCAGCGGCTTCTATTTCGGGCGTGACGGAGGAAAGCTCCAATCCTTTCGCCAATTTGTCTTTGAGTTCCAGCACCACACGCTGGGCAAGCTTCGGCCCGACGCCTTGGGCGCGGGTAATCGCCTTGCTGTCGCCCGTAGCAATGCTCAACGCCAGTTTTTCGGGGCTTAACTCGGAAAGAATTGCGAGCGCCGCTTTCGGTCCGACGCCGGAAACGGAAATGAGCGACTTAAAGCAGTCGAGTTCCTGAAGCGTCGCAAAGCCGAACAAATCCAACGCGTCTTCACGCACGTTCAAATAGGTGTAAAGCGTGGCAACGCTCCCGATTTCGCCAATCGCTTTGCGCGTGGTGAGCGTAGTGTTGCAGCGAAATGCAATCCCGCCGGTTTCCAAAGCAACCGACTGGACGTCTGCAAATACAATTTTGCCCGTAATGGAATAAAACATAAATTACCGAATCCCCATCTGTTTTAATTTTCCCATCAGCGACCCGCTGGCGTGCCCGTGGCAAATCGCCATCGCGAGCGCGTCCGCCGTGTCGTCCGGTTTGGGAATCTTTTCTAAATTTAAAATCAGGCGCGTCATTTCCTGCACCTGTTTTTTCTCTGCCCTGCCGTAACCGACAACGCTTTGCTTTACCTGCAGCGGCGTATATTCAAACACTTCTACGCCGTGCTTTTGCGCCGCGAGCACGGTTACGCCGCGCGCCTGCGCCACGTCAATGACCGTTTTGGCGTTTGTATTATAAAACAGCTTTTCAATCGACATCGCCTCGGGGTGAAAGCGCTCCATTAAAAGGCAGAGGTCATCATAAATCATTTCGAGCCGCCTGTTGAAAGGGGTTCCCGCCTGCGTCGTAATCGCGCCGTAATCCAAAACGGTAAAGCGGTTGTTGCTGTATTCAAGCACCCCGTAGCCGACAATGGCATAGCCCGGGTCTATCCCTAAAATCACCATATCAAATTCCCCAAAAAGCCTACTTTTACAAAATAACATATTTAAAGAATTTTACCATAAATCCTTAGAAATAGCAAGTAAACAGAGTGTGAATTCTAAAGAAAAAAGAACGGCAGAAAAAGCCGTTCTCTTTTTTGTTATTTCGTATCTTTTTTGCCGTTTCTCCCCTGGCGTTCGCGGATAATATAGCGCGTCGGGGTGCCCTCAAGGCCGAACACTTCGCGGATTCGGTTATCAATATAGCGCTGATAGCTGTAATGGAACAAATCCTTGCTGTTGACAAAGCAGACGAATGTCGGCGGGCGCGTGGACGCCTGGGTCATGTAATAGATTTTCAGGCGGCGGCCTTTGTCTGTCGGCGGCTGAACACGCAGCGTGGCATCAGCGAGCACTTCATTGAGCTTGCCTGTGGAAATACGCATTGCATTTTGCGAATCGACAAAGCGAATCAGCTCAAACAGGCGGTCGAGCCGCTGGCCGGTTTTGGCGGAAATGAAGATAATCGGCGCATAGCTCATAAACGAAAAATCATTCATCAGCTTTTTGCGCTCTTTGTCCATGGTGTGGCCGTCTTTTTCGACCGCGTCCCATTTATTGACCGCGATAATGCACGCTTTGCCGAGCTCGTGCGCGATACCGGCGACTTTGGAATCCTGTTCGGTAAAGCCCTCGGTCGCGTCAATCATAATCACGCAGACGTCGGCGCGTTCCACCGCCATGCGGGCACGCAGGACCGAATATTTTTCAATTTGGTCTTCGACTTTGTTTTTGCGGCGAAGCCCCGCGGTGTCGATAAACACGAAACTGCCGAATTTGTTTTCGACAAGCGTGTCTGTCGCGTCGCGCGTTGTGCCCGCAATATTGGAAACGATTGCGCGTTCTTCGCCGGAAATGGCGTTAATAAGCGACGACTTGCCGACATTCGGTTTGCCGATGACCGCCACGCGGACAGTGTCGCTTTCGTCCTCGTCTTCGGCTTCATCAGGCAGATACGCCAAAACAGCGTCGAGCAAATCGCCGGTGCCGTGCCCGTGGACAGAAGAAACGGCAATCGGGTCGCCGAGCCCCAAATTATAGAATTCATAAAATTCCGGCGGCACTTCGCCGATGGTATCGCATTTGTTAACACAAAGCACAATCGGCTTGCCGCTTTTTTGGAGCATTGCCGCCACTTCTTCGTCGGTTGCGACAACGCCGGAGCGCAAATCCGTCACCAAAATAATGACGTCGGCGCTGTCAATCGCAAGCTGTGCCTGCCGGCGCATCTGGGAAAGAATTATATCGTTGGAATAGGGCTCAATACCGCCCGTGTCCACGAGCAGCATATGGCGGCCGAGCCACTCGCAGTCGCCGTAAATACGGTCGCGGGTGACACCCGGCGTATCGTCGACAATCGACAGGCGTTTGCCGATGAGTTTGTTAAACAAGGTGCTTTTGCCGACATTCGGTCTGCCGACAATCGCCACAACGGGTCTTGCCATTGTTACACCCCCAAAAGATTCCGGAGCAGTTCTTCGCCGCGGTTGCCGGTCGGAATAACCGGCAGTTTCAATGCAGCTTCTGCTCCTTTGAGTGTTATATCATCTAAAAACTTATTTTTATCGGTCGAATGGGACGTATAGTCAATCGTCATCACCAGCGGGATAAGCAGCGCATCGCCGAGGTCTTTGCCTTTAAGCTGGTCTAACAAATCCTGCCCGGTTAAAAGCCCGGCGACGGTAATGGTTTCGCCGAAGAAATGATTGACAATCGGAACGACGGAAATTTCGCAGCCGATTTTTTCCTGCGCCGCTTTGGCAAACTCGTAAATCAGCGGGAAGGCTGCCGTACCGGTCGCCATAGTGACTTTCTGATAGCGGGATTTTTGCTTGCAGGCAGAAAGCGCTTCAAAAAATTCATCGCGCAGAGAAGTCCAAAGCCCTACGCCGTTATCGAGCTGCGGGTAGTCGTCATAATATTCTGCGGACGGCATCGGGCGTTCGGCTTTTAAGAAAAACTCGTCCGCCGGGTAACAAAAGCCCACGCCGTGGTTTTTACGAAAATCGTTTGAAAACCGCTCCATAATGTCAATAACTTCGCCGGCGGTCTCTTTGGTGTAAGCCGTGAGCGGATAAAGCCCCTCGCGGTATTTCGTAAGCCCCACGGGCACGGCGGCGACGCTTTGCACCGCCGGATACAGCGCGGAAAGCTCTTGAAGACTATATTCCAGTTCTTTGCCGTCGTTTATCCCGGGGCAAAGAACCAGTTGGGTATTCATTTTAATACCCGCTTTCGCAAAACGCTTTAAAATTGCAAGTGATTCGCCGGCAAAGCGGTTGCCCATCATTTTCACGCGCAATTCCGGATTCATCGTGTGCACGGAAATGTTGACGGGGCTTATGTGCATATCGATAATGCGCTGGACCTCATGTTCGGAAATGTTGGTCAGCGTGATATAATTGCCGAACAAAAAGGAAAGGCGGCTGTCATCATCTTTAAAATACAGGCTTTCGCGCATGCCTTTCGGCAGCTGGTCGATAAAGCAGAATATGCATTTATTCCGGCAGCGCTGCTGTTTGTCCATCAAATAGGTATGAAAGGAAAGGCCGGTATCGGACGACGGCATACGGATACTGCGTTTCTTGCCGTTTTTACACTGAAACTCCATTGTGACCGGCGCAAAGCTCATATAAAAATCGTAGTCCAAAATGTCTTCGATTTCTTTGCCGTCCACAGACAAAAGTGTATCGCCCGCGCGCACGCCCCAAAACCAGCAGCGTGAAAACGGTTTTACGCTTTCAATTTGCACCGCCATGCCGTTCACTTCCTTTCTACACGAGAAAAAGGCGGGGAAGACACAACTTCTCCACCTTTCCGTTACCTAAAAAATTTCGGCGAACTTACGCTTCGGTTTTAATGACCTGACGGCCGTTGTAATAGCCGCAAGCGGGGCAAACTCTGTGCGCTCTTTTGTATTCGCCGCAGTTCGGGCACTTCTGGAGCTCAGGTGCGCTCATTTTCCAAACATTGGAACGTCTTTTATCTCTTCTTGCTTTAGAAACTCTTCTCTTCGGTACTGCCATTGTCAAGCTCTCCTTATGAAAAATTATACATATTACGGTTATGATAGCAAATCCTGCAGCACGGCAAGGCGTGGGTCAACGGGCTTTTTGCAGCCGCAAGGACCGTTGTTCAAATCAGCACCGCACATCGGGCAAAGCCCTTTGCAGTTGCTCTTGCACAACACCTTGGTTGGCAGGGACAAAAGTATGTCTTCGCGCAGAAGCTCGTCTAAGTCAAAGTGCATGTCCTCGACCAAAATCAGCTCGTCGTTTTCCTCATTCTGTAAAGAACGGGTCAAAACGTGCGTAAACTGCCGGTTTAAAGATTGGGGCACATCTCGAAGGCAACGGTCACAGCTTGCCACATAGTCGAGACGGACGTCGGCGGTTAAGGTGACCACCCCTGCCCTGTTTTCGACCAAGCCGGAAACCTTTGCGGGTTCTTTGATTCCGCTATCAGCTAAAACGAACTCGTAATTGAATTCTTTTTTTTCGCCGATATTGTTAAAAACAGGCTCCAATTCAATAAACATAACATACCTCGTCAAACTAACGCAAAAGATATTATAATGGGTTAAGGCGCGTTTGTCAACAAAAAATTATGAAAAATTCAATTATTCCGCCGTAGTCACCGAATCGGTCTCTGCCTCAGTTTCAGGCTCGGTTTCGGGCGTTAACGCCTGCGCATCACTCGGAATCGAATTGTAGACGGAAATCATTTTTTCGCGAATGGCAGAATCGGGTTTATAAACCGAAAGGCCGATTGCGATATAATCATTGGTAAACGTCGCATAAAACCCGGGCGCGACGACGGAAATATCGGAAACGCCGTAGGTGTGATTGTCGGGGTTATAATCGCTTTCGGTAAGTTTAAAACCTTTTATCATCGTCAAAATTTCGTTTCCGAGCGCATCGTCTTCGACGATTTTATAGGTGTTGCCCATAGACACGGTGACTTTGTTGGGCACTTCGCTGTTGTCCGCCGCGACGGACTCGGTTTGCATATCGACCGTAGCGTCCTCAGAAAGCAGGTAATCTTTGGAAAAGGAAATCAAATAGGCGCGGTAAAGAGACGCCGCATCGGCGCCCTCCGCAAGTTCGCTGTGAACGGTAAATACGTTATTCACAGCGTCGATTTTGGTGATATTCAGCGTGGCTTTGGTACTGTGATAGCGTTTGACAAACAACAAAACATTGTTTTCAAAAAAGCTTTCATCATAGCGCGCGGTCATTTCGGTAAAGCTTTTTGTGGAACTGTCTTCGGAATTGACCGCGTCTAAATCGAAATAGGCGCCCAGCGCCGTTTTTCCCTTTTCAAAATCTTTAAAAGACGTAAAAAAGTAATATTCATTTTGCGCGGTTTGCTCGACATTTGCAAGCGGGACGAGCGTAACGCACGCACTTTGAAATTTCAAATCATAAAATGCCTGATTTTCGCCGTTTTCGGCAGTACAGCCGAACAGCGGCAAAAACAGCAGCGCCGCACAAAGAAGGCACAAAACTCGCTTCACAAATTCACCCCGCAAACAGAAAAAACCGCTGTGCGCGCACAACGGCTTTTTCGAGATTGTTTTTGTCAGTTGATTTTTTCGCAGTAAGCGAACATTCTCTCCGGCAGGTTTTCAAGGTCGGTCGAAACAGTAAAGGTAAAGGCCGTCCCGGAAATCTTGGAAAGATCGTCAACCTTTTTCAAGAAGTCGGCGAGCGCTTCATAGTCTCTGCCGCCGATGCGGAAAGTCGCATCTACAAAAATATCGGTAATATCGTGGTCGCCCGCGCAAAGGCCGCTCAAAAAGCCGTAAAGCGCGTCAAAACCCGTAATGGAGAAATTGTCGGTTGCAACAAGACGGGCACGATAGTTTACATCATATGTAAGCTTCGTTTCCTTTTCAACGCAGATGACGTTGCCGTTGGATTTTTCAATCGCAGCGTTGACCTTGTCGACAAGCAATTTTGTTTTTCCTGAGCCTTTGTGGCCAATGATAAGAGATACCATAGAGTTCTCCTCCTGTATATTATAGAATCCGCCCGTGCGGGGACAAACAAGTTTAAAGCCCTAAGCGCGCTTCAAGCTCTTTGGTCTTTTCTTCGTAACCGGGTTTGCCGAGCAGCGCAAACATATTGCTCTTATAGCTTTCAACGCCCGGCTGGTTAAAGGGGTTGACGCCCAGCGTATAGCCGGAAATCGCGCAAGCCTTTTCGAGGAAGTAAACCAGATAGCCGAAATGATAAGCGTCCATTTTGGGAAGTTCCAAAACGACGTTGGGCACGCCGCCGTCGACGTGCGCAAGAACAGTGCCTTCAAACGCCTTGCGGTTGACGTAGCTCATCGTTTTGCCGGCAAGGAAGTTTAAGCCGTCGGCGTTGGCTTCGTCTTTTTCAATCACGACTTCGGTTTTGGGTTCGTCAAACACGACCGCGGTTTCAAACAGCACGCGGCTGCCCTGTTGAATAAACTGACCCATGGAATGTAGGTCGGTGGAGAACACGGCGCTTGACGGATAAAGCCCTTTGCCGTCTTTGCCCTCAGACTCGCCGAACAGCTGTTTGAACCATTCGTTCATCATCGTGTAATCGGGCTCATAGGCGACCATCATTTCGACGACTTTGCCTTTGCGGTAAAGGATATTGCGGATTGCCGCATATTTGTAGCAATCGTTTTTTTTCATATCAGGGTCGGTATACGCCTTGCGCGCATCGTTCGCGCCCTGCATCATCGCGTCAATATCAATGCCCGCTGCAGCAATGGGCAGAAGGCCCACGGCGGTGAGAACGGAATAACGCCCGCCCACATCGTCCGGCACGACGAATGTCTCATAGCCTTCTTCGTCGGAAAGTGCTTTGAGTGTGCCTTTCGCTTTATCGGTCGTGACATAAATGCGTTTTGCCGCTTCCGCTTTGCCGTATTTCTTTTCCAGAAGTTCGCGGAAAATACGGAAAGAAATTGCCGGTTCGGTGGTCGTACCGGATTTGGAAATGACGTTTACGGAGAAATCCTTATCTTTGCAAATGGAAAGAATTTCGTTGAGCGCGGCGGAGCTTATCGAGTTGCCGCTGAAGAAAATCTGCGGCGCGTCTTTGCAAACCAAATTATAGTTTTGGGATTTGCAGAATTCAATCGCAGCACGTGCGCCGAGATAGCTGCCGCCGATACCGATGACCACGAGGACCTCGGAGTCGCTGCGGATTTTCTTTGCCGCAAGTTTAATGCGGGCAAATTCTTCTTTGTCGTAGTTTTCGGGAAGGTCAACCCAGCCGAGGAAGTCATTCCCCGCGCCGGTCTTTTCGGTCAACGTTTTGTGCGATGCGCGGATTTCGCTGTCAATCGCCTTGTAATCCGCGTCGGAAATAAAGTCTTTCAAATAGTTCGTATTCAGTTTCAATGACATGTGCTATATAGTCCCCTTATTTATTTCGCCAATCCTTCGGCGTAATCCACATATTGTATATGTTGCTTTTATTCTACCCTAAAACCTGCTTATTTTCAATATCAATTTGTGAATTTTTTTTGAAATTCCATACTTTTGCACTGTTGCAGGTCTGTTTTATGTGCACAAAGAGAGCAGAATTCGTTTGAAGGATTCGAAGAAAGTCAGCGCCGAAATTTCCCGGTCGCTTATGAGGTCATAGGTATATAACGTTTTGCCGTTTAACTTAAAATACACCCGCCCGAGTAGCTGCCCTTTTTCCACGGGCGCCTGCACCGTGGCGGCGAGGTCAAATTCCTGGACGACTTCGCCGGTTTTGCCTTTTTCGATTAAGACGGCCTGCGCTTGCGGAATGACGGGCATAACGGACGACTCGGTGCCTTTAAGCACACCGACGGCGGGGACGCGTGATGCGTCTATTTCGAGTTTTTCGGTCGTGTAATTGGCAAAGCCCCAGTCGAGCATGGCGCGCGCCGCATTAAAGCGGTCGTCGCTTGTGTCGCTGCCGAGCACAACGGCAATTAAATGCAAATCGCCGCGTTTCGCCGACGCGCTCACACAGCAGCCCGCTTTGGAGGTTGTGCCGGTTTTAAGACCGGTTGCGCCCTCATAAAACCGAATCAGTTTGTTGGTGTTGACAAGCTGGGTTTCGCCGTTCCGAAGCGAATCCATCCAAATGGTCGTGTAGCCGGTAATTCTTTGGTGGCGCAGAAGCTCGCGGGACATAAGCGCCACGTCATAAGCGCTGGTCACGTGGTTTTCAACGGTATCGTCCAACCCCGTGCAGTTTTCAAAGTGGGTGTCGTTCATCCCGAGCTGTTTCGCGCGTTCGTTCATTTGGCGGACAAACGCGTCACTGCTGCCGGCGACATATTCCGCGAGCGCTTCGCAGGCATCGTTGGCGCTCGCCACGGCGCTGGCTTTCAAAAGGTCGTCTACGCTCATCTGCTCGCCGACTTCCAGCCAAATTTGCGACCCGCCTTTTTCGGCGGCTTCTTTACTCACCGTTACCATATCCGCAAGCGAGATTTTGCCGCTGTCAATCGCTTCGGTCACAAGCAAAAGCGTCATGATTTTGGTGACGGACGCGGGATACAGCTTTTCGTGGGCGTTTTGCGCCATTAACACCTTGCCCGAACCCGCGTCCATGAGGACGGCGGCTTTTGCCTTAACTTCCACCTGCATTTCCGGTAAAGCTTCAGACGCAAAGCACATAGGTGCAAAGCTGAAAAGCATTGCCGCAGTCAACAGGCACGCCAGTATTTTTTTCATAATACATACCCCTTTCTTTCTACCATTTTATATGCGGCAAAGCATTGTAAAAATGATTTTTTATGATACAATAAGACTGTATTTTTCTTTCGGAGGCGCAAGATGACGGATTTTGAACAGGCAGCGAAGCGGGCCGAAGAACTGCGTGCCCAGCTCAATCACCATATTTATTTATATTATGTTCTGAATGAAAATGAAATCGAGGACTATGAATACGACAAGCTCATGCGGGAATTGCAGGGCATCGAGGAGAAATACCCTTCGCTTTTGACACCGGACTCCCCGACCCACCGCGTCGGCGGGCAGGCGGACAGCAACCTGTTTGCAAGCGTCGAGCACCGCGTGAAAATGGAAAGCTTACAAGACGCGTTTTCAGAAAGCGAAATCCGCGATTTTGACACGCGCGTGCATTCGGTCGTCGACGACGTTTTGTATGTGGCGGAGCCCAAAATCGACGGGCTTTCGGTTTCGCTTGAGTATGTGGACGGCGTTTTCACCCGCGGCAGCACCCGCGGCGACGGCGTGACCGGCGAAGATATTACCGCAAACTTGCGCACAGTGCGCTCGATTCCGCTTCGCTTAAAAGAAGCCCTTCCCTTTATCGAGGTGCGCGGGGAAGTGTATATGCCCCGGAAAACGTTTTTGGAAATTGTCCGCGAACAGGAATTAAACGACGAAAAGCCGTTTAAAAATCCGCGCAACGCGGCGGCGGGGTCATTGCGGCAAAAAGACCCGAAAATTACCGCTTCGCGAAAGCTGGATATTTTTGTTTTTAATGTGCAGCAAATTGAGGGCAAAACCCTCACCGGGCACAAGGAATCGCTTGATTATTTAAAAGAACTCGGGTTTAAAACCATTCCGTTTTATCACCGTTATGACAATATTGATGACGCGCTGAAAGAAGTGCAGCGCATCGGCAGTATTCGCTACACGCTGCCGTTTGACATTGACGGCGCGGTCATTAAGGTGGACAGTTTCGCTGAGCGCGACGTACTCGGGAGCACGGCGAAATTCCCGAAGTGGGCGGTTGCCTTTAAATATCCGCCGGAAGAAAAAGAAACCGTCTTAAAAGACATTGAAGTCAACGTCGGGCGAACCGGCGTTTTAACGCCGACCGCGGTTTTTGAGCCGGTGCAGCTTGCCGGCACGACTGTCAGCCGCGCGACGCTTCACAACGAGGATTTCATTCGCGAAAAGAATATTGCTATCGGCGACACGGTGGTGATTCGCAAAGCGGGCGACATTATTCCGGAAGTGCTTTCCGTTTCGGTGCACCGGGAAAACGCCCCGATTTACACGATGCCGCGCGAGTGCCCCTCCTGCCATTCCCCAGTGACGCGCGAGCCCGGCGAAGCCGCGATTCGCTGCAACAACCCGGACTGCCCCGCCCAGCTTTTACGCATGCTCATTCATTTTTGCAGCCGGGACGCAATGGACATTGAGGGCCTCGGCGAAGCGCTTTTGGAAGTGCTTGTGGAGCAAGGGCTTTTGCACAACGCGGCAGACATTTACCGTTTGGACTATGAAAAAATTGCCGCGCTGGAACGCATGGGCAAAAAGAGCGCGGACAACTTGAAAAAAGCGGTGGAAGAATCCAAGAAAAACGATTTAAGTAAGCTTATTTATGCGCTCGGCATTCGCCACATCGGACAAAAAGCGGGCGCGCTGCTCGCGCAGCGGTTTGAGACGATGGACGCCCTCATAGCTGCCGACCGAGAAGCGCTTCTTTCAATTGACGGATTCGGCGAAATCATGGCGGACGCGGTTTTGGAATTTTTCGCCCTGCCGCAGTCCAGAACGCTCATTGACGACCTTAAAGCCGCCGGCGTCAATATGCGCTCGCAGAAAGTGATTGTTGACGACCGATTTGCCGGAAAAACCTTTGTGCTTACAGGCACCCTTCCCACGATGACACGCGCGGAAGCCTCCGCCATTATTGAAAGTTTCCGCGGCAAAACCGCTTCGTCGGTTTCCAAAAAAACCGACTATGTGCTCGCCGGGGAAGACGCGGGCAGCAAGCTCACAAAAGCACAGCAGCTCGGCATTCCTGTAATTTCCGAAAAGGAATTTACGGAAATGATTGAAAAATAACAAAAAAACTGTAAAACCGCCGTACACAAGAAACCTTGTTGTGCGGCGGTTTTTTGACATCTTTTTGTATTCGTGTCTATTTTTTCTTAAATTGTTTACATATTTTTTACTTGTTTTCCGGTTTTTGTTCTGATATAATAAACAACCAGAACGTGAGGTGTTGAAAAATTGACGTGGCAAGAGATTTATCAAAGCAAGTTAACTTCTGCAAAAAAAGCTGTTCATTTGATTGAAGACGGCGACACGGTCGTCGTCGGCTTCGGTTGCGGGGAAGCATTTGGACTGGAAAATGCTTTATTAGACAGCTACAAGGATTTTCACGATATTACCATTGTGAATATGCTGACGACCGGGTCATCCCCGTGGTGCGGCGAAGAAATGCAGGGGCATTTCCGTTTGAACTGTCTTTTCGCTTCCGCAAGCAACCGCAATGCGGTTTCGAGCGGCATTGCAGATTTTACCACCTGCCACTTCTATGAAATTCCCGAACTTTTGCGCGAGCGGCTTCGCCCGCGGGTTGCCTTGGTTATGCTCTCCTCGCCCGACGAACACGGCTATTGCTCGTTCGGCACCAATGTGGACTATATCAAAGGCGTGTGCGATTATGCAGACGTCATTTTGGCGCAGGTCAACAAACATATGCCGCGCACGTTCGGCAACTCCATTATCCATGTGCGCGACTTAACCGCGATTGTCGAACAGGACGCGCCTCTGCCGCAGATTTGCTCTGTGGAAATCAGTGATGTGGAGCGTCAAATCGGCAAATACTGCGCAAGCCTTATTCACGACGGTGACACCTTACAGCTCGGCATCGGCGGGATTCCGAACGCGGTTTGCCAACAGCTTTGGGATAAAAAAGATTTAGGGCTGCACAGCGAGCTTGTCGGTGACGGCGTCGTTGACCTTTTGGAAGCCGGCGTTATCAACAACAAAAAGAAAACCGCGAACCGCGGGCGCACCATCCTCGGCGCGGCGTTCGGTTCGGACAAGCTTAACAATTATATCAACAACAACCCGTCGGTGGAAATGCACCCCATCGACTATGTCAACAACCCGTTATTTATCGCGCAGAACGACAACATGGTTTCGATTAACTCCTGTCTGCAAGTGGATTTACTCGGCCAGATTGTTTCCGACACAATAGGTCTTCATCAGTTCAGCGCGGTCGGCGGGCAAGTGGACTTCGTGCGCGGCGCGACGATGAGTCACGGCGGCCGTTCAATTATGGCGATGTCGTCCACGGCGAAAAAAGGCACGATTTCACGCATTGTGCCGCTGATTACGGAAGGGTCGGCAATTACGACCTCCCGCAATGATGTTAATTATGTGGTTACCGAATATGGTATCGCGCAGTTAAAAGGGAAAACTTTAAAGGAGCGCGCGGCGGAGCTTATCTCCATTGCGCACCCGAAATTCCGCGCAGAGCTTGCGCTCGAATATCAGCGCCGTTTCGGGGAAATGCCCAACAAGCACCCGCAGACACAGCAAAACGTCGGCTAACCGCAACAAAATACAAAAGGAGTTACCCATGGCAGTCACACAAACCATTCATTTCGACATTCAAAGAAAAATTGTTTCCAACATGACCTCGGAAAGCTGGGAAACCATCCCCCACGCCTCGTTCATTTATGACGCGGACGTGACCGAGTTTATGAAAGAATACAAAAAGTTAAACCAAGGGCGTACCGGCAAAGACAAAATCACCGTAAACACCCTGATACTCAAAGTCATTGTGGAGGGCTTAAAAGCCGCTCCCATGCTCAACGGTACGATTGATTTCAACCGCCGCCTTGTTCGCGGCCGCGTGGATTTACGCGACGACATCAACATTTCCATGCCGATGATTTTACCCAACGGCAAAATGATGACGATTAACCTGCACAACTTTGAAAACAAATCGCTCACCGAGATGACCGAATACATTGCGGATGTCTCCCGCCGCGCGCAAAACACCGACCTTACCGAAGCGATGTTTGAAGTTTCCTTAAACAACACACTGGACGCTTTAAAGCACGGTAAAATCGCGACTGTAATCAACCGTTTGATCGGCTCGAAAACCGGCAAATACAAGGTAAAAACCCTGCACGGCAAAGCGAAAAAGGAATATTATTCCATTCCCGAAAGCGACCGTTTGACCTATCGTGACATTGAACAGGGCACCGTGACCATTACCAACGTCGGTTCGGTTTACCGCGCACAGAAAGGCGCTGTGGCGATGTTGGAAATCATTCCGCCGCAAATTGCCGCGCTCTGCATCGGCGGCGTTCAGGAACGCGCCGGCGTAAAGACCGACGAAAACGGCAACAAAGTGTTTGACCCGCGGCTGATTTTGCCGATTTGTTTGGCGTTTGACCACCGCGCGGCTGATTTTGCCGAGGTTTCGCCGTTCCTTGAGAAATGCGACGAGATTTTCGCGAATCCGCAAATCATTCACGAGTGGCTGTAATTTTCGATAAAGCAAAAACACCGCTGTTCCAAAAAGGAACGGCGGTGTTTTTTTGTTTTCATTTTTGCAGTTACAGTGTAAGCTGTTCGCCGGCATCTTCGGCGGAAAGCAGCGCGCCCGCCGCGGGCAGAGAACGCGTGCGGTAACGAGCGGGTTTTACAAACTCGCCCTCTTTGTAATCGCGCACGCTCGAAAGGCGGTGACCTTTTTTCAGCGTCATCACGGCGACGCCTTGGGTGTCTTTCGTCGTTTTCGGCGAGACAGCGCCGGTGTTCAAAAGCAGGATACGTCCGGCGGTGGACTGCACAACAAGTTCGCAATCCTCCGTAATTTGACGAATTGCCGCAAGCGGGAATTTCTCACAATAAGCTTTAATCAGCTTTTTGCGGTTGGTCTTGGTTTCATAGGCGGAAAGGTCGACTTTCGCAAGCTTTCCGTTTTCAAAGAAGAACAACATATAGCCTTTGTAGTCGGTCGTAACCGCCATATAAATTGCGGATTCGCCGGGGTCCATATGCAAATGGGTCGGGACGAAATCGCCCAACACGCTCGCTTTTGTATCGTCAAAGTCCGCCGCTTTTGCCTTATAGACCTGACAGCGGTCTGTAAAGAACAACAAATCGGTGTTGTTGGTCGCTTCAAGCGTCTGGACAACGCTGTCGCCGTCTTTAAGCTTTTGCTCGCCGCTCATGCGCAGGGACTGCGGCGTAATCTTTTTGAAATAGCCGTCTTTTGTGAAGAACAAATGCACCGGGTAATCCGGAATTTCTTCGACGGGTTCGTCATCTTCCAAACTTTCGGCATACAGAATTTCGCTGCGGCGAGGCTTGTCGTATTTTTTCACGACATTTTGAAGCTCGGAAACGATAATTTTCTTTATCCGCGCTTTACTTGAAAGAATATCCTCCATATCCTCAATATCCGCACGCAGATTTTCAATATCTTTGGTGCGTTTGAGGATATATTCGCGGTTTAAATGGCGCAGTTTGATTTCCGCGACATATTCCGCCTGGATTTTATCAATCCCGAAGCCGATCATCAAATTCGGCACGACCTCGGCTTCTTCCTCGGTGGAGCGAATGATGCGGATGGCTTTATCGATATCCAACAGGATTTTCTGAAGGCCTTCGAGCAAATGCAGGCGTTCTTTCGCCTTGCTCAAATCAAAATAAACTCTGCGGCGCACACATTCCGAACGAAACGCAATCCATTCTAAAAGCAAGTCGCGCACGCCGAGCACGCGCGGCACGCCGGCTATAAGCACGTTAAAGTTGCAGGCAAAGGAATCCTCGAGCGGCGTGGATTTAAACAGCTTTTTCATCAGCTTGTCGGGGTCGGTGCCGCGTTTTAAGTCGATTGTAATTTTTAAGCCTTTTTTATCGGTCTCGTCACGCACGTCGGAAATTTCACGCGCGGTTCCGCCTTTGACTTTTTCAATGATTTTGTCAATAATCGCTTCGGACGTGGTCGTCGGCGGGATTTCGGTTATATCAATACAGTTATTGGGTTTGTCGTAAGTGTATTTCGCGCGGACTTTGAAGCTGCCGCGGCCGGTGCGGAAAATTTCGCGCATTTGCGCTTCGTTATAGACAATCTGACCGCCGCCGATAAAATCGGGGGCTTTTACGCTGTCACAGACGTCATAATCCGGGTTTTTAATCAGGTTTTCGGTCGCTTCGCAAATCTCTTTTAAATTGAACGAGCATATGGAGGACGCCATACCGACGGCGATACCGAGGTTGGCGTTGACAAGCACCGAAGGGAACGTGACCGGAAAGAGCGTCGGCTCTTTCATCGTATTGTCGTAGTTGTCCACAAAATCGACGGTGTCTTTGTCAATATCCGCGAACAGCTCGGCGGCAATCGGTTCAAGTTTCGCTTCCGTATAACGTGACGCGGCGTACTGCATATTGCGGGAATACGCCTTACCGAAGTTGCCCTTCGACTGCACGTAAGGATATAAAAGCGCTTCGTTGCCGCGGGACAAACGAATCATCGTTTCATAAATCGGGGCGTCGCCGTGGGGGTTCAACTGCATCGTGCGCCCGACAATATTGGCGGATTTAATCGTCGGCCCGTTTAAAAGGCCCATTTTATACATTGTGTAAAGCAATTTGCGGTGAGAGGGCTTGAAGCCGTCGATTTCGGGAATCGCGCGCGACAAAATGACGCTCATCGCGTAAGGCATATAGTTGGTTTCGAGCGTTTCGGTAATAAACTGCTCGACCACCTCGCCCGCGCCTAAAATATGGGCGTTGGCGGGCTGTTCTTCCTCCGGCGTTTGCACCTTTGCTTTCGGTTTTCTCGGCATATATCGTTGCTCCTTTATGAAGTCCGAATCTGTTTTTTCAGGTTACGAAATATCGGCAAGTTCCAAATACAAGTGGCCGTTTTCGGCGATGTGGTCTTTACGGCCCTGCAAATTGTCGCCCAGCAAGAGGTCGAATTTTGCGGCGACCGCTTCCGGCGAATAATCCGGCTCGACTTTGATAAGCCGGCGCGTTTTCGGGTTCATCGTTGTCAGCCACATCATATCCGCTTCGTTTTCACCGAGACCTTTGGAACGCTGAATGGTAAATTTACGGTCGCCCAAAGTTTCGAGCACTTCCTGCTTTTCCTTTTCGGTGTAGCAAAACCAAGTTTCGTCTTTCGAGCGAATCTCATAAAGCGGGGATTCCGCGATATAGACTTTTCCCTCTTTTATAAGCGTGGGCATCAGTCTGTAAATCATCGTTAAGATAAGCGTGCGAATCTGGAAGCCGTCGACGTCGGCATCGGTACAGATAATGACCTTATTCCAGCGCAGATTGTCGAGGTTAAACGAAGACAAATCTTTATTAGACTTGCTGTTGACTTCCACCCCGCAGCCGAGGACTTTGACCAAATCGACAATAATATCGCTTTTAAAAATCTTGTTGTATTCGGCTTTCAGGCAGTTTAAAATCTTGCCGCGCACCGGGATAATCGCCTGAAACGAGCTGTCGCGCGCCTGTTTGCAAGCGCCCAAAGCCGAGTCGCCTTCCACAATGAAAATCTCGCGTTCGCTTACGTCTTTCGAGCGGCAATCGACGAATTTTTCCACACGGTTGGTCAGGTCGTTGCTGCTTTGCAAGGTCTTTTTAAGATTTAAGCGCGTGCTTTCCGCTTTGACACGCGAACGCATATTGACAAGCACCTGGTTGGCGATTTTTTCCGCGTCTAAGGGGTTTTCAATGAAATAAACCTCCAGTTGGTGGCGGAAAAAGTCGGTCATCGCTTCTTGAATAAACTTATTGGTGATTGCCTTTTTGGTTTGGTTTTCGTAAGAGGTTTGGGTTGAAAACGAGGAAACGACCAAAACCAAACAATCCTCAACGTCTTGAAAACTAATCTTGCCGTCGGTTTTCAAATATTTGCTGTTGGCTTTCAAATAGGCGTCGATTTGCGCGACGAATGCGCTTTTGACCGCCTTTTCCGGCGCGCCGCCGTGCTCTAAGAAACTCGAGTTATGGTAATATTCCTTTAACTGCTTTTTATTGGAGAAGCAAAGCGCAGCATTGATTTTGACTTTGTATTCCGGCTTGTCCGCACGGTCGCGCCCCTTACGCTCGGTCTGCCAAACCTGAACGGCGGTCATGGCGTCGTTTTCGCCGACAAACTCGCGCACATAGTCTTCAATCCCGTTTTCGTAAATATATTCGTACGTGTCAAAGGTATTGGTGCCGGTCTGGTCTTTTAAAATAAAGCGCACGCCCGCGTTGACGACCGACTGGCGTTTGATCGTCTCCTGATAATAAGACAGCGGGACATCAATGTCGGTAAAGACTTTCAAGTCGGGTTTCCAGTGAATGCGCGAGCCGGTGTCCTTTTTGGAATACGGTTCGCGAATCAGTTCACCGACGGGGTTCCCCTCTTTGAAATGCATGATGTATTTGATTCCGTTTTTGTGGATTTCGGCGTCCATGTATTCCGAAGCGTACTGCGTCGAGCAAAGGCCCAAGCCGTTAAGCCCCAGCGAATATTCATAGCTTCCGCCGGAGTTCGTATTGTATTTGCCGCCCGCGTACAATTCGCAGAACACAAGTTCCCAGTTGTAGCGCTGTTCCTTTTCGTTGTAATCCATCGGGATGCCGCGGCCGAAATCCTGGACTTCAATCGATTTGTCAAGATAGCGCGTGACAATGATTTTATTGCCGAAGCCCTCGCGCGCCTCATCGATGGAGTTTGACAAAATTTCAAAGATAGCATGCTGACAGCCGTCAATGCCGTCGGAACCGAAAATAACCGCCGGACGTTTCCGGACGCGGTCGGCGCCTTTGAGCTGTGAGATGCTTTCTTCTGTGTACGCTGCTTTTTTTGCCATGAAAAAATTTCCGTCCTTTAAAAAATTTACAAATACGCAAAAAATTACCGCTATATATTTTACACGATATATAGCGGTTTCGTCAAGTTTTCCCTATTCTATTTTGTGTTTTTCGGTTATTGAAGCTTCGTAAGCTTTCGTTTGTTCCCTTTTTCGTCCACAATATAGGTGTTGTCAAGCTGCATACAAAGGCTTCTCTTGAAGCTGTCGATATATTCCCGGCGAAGGGCGGCTTGCTCTTGTCGTTCTTCTTCTGTAAGCCCTTCGGGCGTTCTCGATTTTTTCGCAAGAAAGTTAATGCGGTCGATTTTTCGTTGTTCCATTGTTTTCCCCTAAAAAAATATTGTTGCCAAGAGAGTATACACGATTTCTTTTTTCTTGTAAAGCCGGTAAAGAATATGGTATGATAAAAACAGCAAACGAAAGGAGAAACGCCATGAACGCCGTCAACGCGCCGAAGCCGGTCGAAAAAGCTTTGCAAATGCTTTACAATGCGAATATGGAAGCCTACGCCGTCGGCGGGTGCGTGCGCGACAGCCTCCTCGGAAAAGCGCCGAACGACTGGGACATTACCACTTCCGCGACGCCGAAAGAAGTTAAACAAGTTTTTGAAGGCTACCGCGTGCTCGAAACCGGTATCAAGCACGGGACGGTCACCGTGCTTTTGGACGGCACGCCGCTGGAGATTACCACCTTTCGCGTAGACGGGCAGTATTTAGACGCGCGTCACCCCGAAAGCGTTTCGTTTTCGAGAAACCTTTTGGACGACGTAACCCGGCGGGATTTCACCGTCAACACGCTTTGCTGGAACCCGCAAACCGGCGTTGTGGACCTTTGCGGCGGTATTGCGGATTTGCAAAAAGGCATTTTGCGCGCAGTCGGTGAACCAGACCGGCGTTTTCAAGAAGACGCGCTGCGGATTTTGCGCGGGCTTCGCTTTTCGGCGACGCTTGGTTTCAAGATAGAAGCGGAAACCGCAAAAAGCATTTTACGCAATAGACAATTATTAACTGCCGTGTCGGCAGAGCGGATTCAAGAAGAATTTACAAAGCTGTTATTGGGCAAAAACGCTGCAAAAGTGCTTCGGGAATTTCACGAAGTCATAGAAGTATTTATTCCGGAGCTTACGCCCTTGCTCGGCTGCCCGCAGCACACGCCGTATCACTGCTACGACGTATTTGAGCACACGCTCCACGCGCTCGAAAGTATTGAAAACGACGAAATCTTACGGCTTTGCATGTTTTTTCACGACTTTGCAAAACCCGCTTGCCGGCGGACGGACAAAGCCGGCACCGACCATTTCAAAGGGCATGAAAAGGCAGGGGCAGAACTTGTGCGCCCGATTCTTTTACGGCTTCGCTACCCGCGCAAAACGGTGGACACGGTGACCGAACTTATCGCGATTCACGACACAAAAGCACCGAAAAGCAAAATGGAAGCAAAACAACTTTTGCGAAAAATCGGCGTGGATAATTATCGCGCTCTTATCAAAATCAAGCGGGCAGACAATCTTGCAAAAGCCGACCCGCACGCAATAGACAAAAAATTACTACAAATGGAAAACTACCTTTCCGAGATTTTGGAAAATGGGGAATGTTATTCTTTAAAAGCACTCACGGTCAACGGAAATGATTTAAAATCGGTCGGCATTTCAGACGGGCCGGAAATGCACCGCGCGTTAGACGCGCTGTTAGACGCCGTGATTGCGGACACCTGCCCGAACGAGAAAGATGCACTTTTATGTTTTGCGAAAACCTTGCCGCGGTAAGTTTTCTTGCACAAGTTTGATAAGACAAACACAGAAAAAGCCGTGCTCCTGTGGGAGCGCGGCTTTGTTGCTCGATTAGGTTTTTTTCAATTACACAAACACGGCGGAGGCGGGCGCAGCCGGTGCTTCGCTGACGCAAAAGGTCGCTTCGACCACCTGATCGCCCCAAATGTGTTCAAGCGTTAAACTTTCAAGACGCACAGCCGCGGTGCAATCCTCACCGTTGACGGTGATGCTTTCAAGCGTATATTTTGTGCTTCTTTTTTCGGGGGAAATATAGATTTTCACCTTTTGAAACGGGTGCACGGTGATTTTTTCGCAATAAAGCGTTCCGCCGGACGAGCTTTGCAGGGTGATTTCAAACTCTGTCGAAAGCCACCAGGCGAAAAGTCCGCCGACCGTCACGAGCAAAAGCGCACAAAGCGAAAGCCAAATTCTTTTCAACGCTTCTCCCCTCCTGTTTTCGCTTTCTGATATTTTTTCGTTTCGCTGTAATTTTATTCTCTATTTCTTGCAATAATTACAAAAAATGGTATACTATTAAAGCATTTGTTTTCTTTGGAGACGGACTATGAAAAAATATGTTGCACAGTATAAAAAAGAATTTATTTTAGGACCGGCTTTTAAGCTGGCGGAAGCAATTTTGGAATTGCTTGTGCCGCTGGTTATGGCGAAAATTATTGACGTCGGCGTACAAAACGGAGACGTGCCCTATATTTTAAAAATGGGCGGGCTTATGGTGCTTTTGGGCGTTTTGGGCCTTGGGTTTGCAATTATTTGCCAATACTGCGCCGCCGTCGCGCAGCAAGGCATCGGCACGGCGCTTCGACGGGATTTACTGCACACCATAAATTCCCTTTCGAAAGCGGACCGCGACAAATTTTCCAACGCGACGCTCATCACCCGCATCACCAACGACATCAATCAGATTCAGTCGGGCGTTGCCATGCTTATCCGCTTGGTGTTCCGCTCGCCGTTTTTGATTGCCGGGTCGCTTATCATGGCGATGGTGCTCGATCTTAAAATGTCGATCATCTTTTTTGTCGCCGGGTTTTTGGTCAGCGGCATTATGTATTTTATTTTGAGCCGCTCCCTGCCGCTCTATAAAAAAATCCAGCAAAAGCTCGACGGGCTTTCGCGGATTACCGGCGAAGGGCTTTCGGGCGTGCGCGTGATTCGGGCATTCGGCAAAAGCAAGCATGAAAAAGAGCGATTTTCCGACGAAAACGCGGTCTTAACCAAAATCAGCGTGCGCGTCGGGCGGCTGAACGCTTACCTCAACCCCCTCACCTTTGCGGTTATCAACCTCGGCATCGTGCTGATTTTATATTTCGGCGGTGTTAACGTCAACACAGGGGCGCTTACGCAAGGTGAAATTATTGCGTTCACCAACTACATGACCCAGATTTTGCTTTCGATTATTGTTTTTGCAAATGTCATTGTGATTTTCACCAAGGCGGCGGCGAGCATCACCCGCGTGGAAGATGTGTTGAACACCAAGCCGACTATGGAAGAAGGCACGCTTCAAAAATTTAACCCCGAAAACGGCAGCCCCGCGGTGGCGTTCGAAAACGTGGACTTTTCGTTTACCGACGCGGAAGAAAAGGTGCTTTCCGATATTCGGCTGGAAATCAAAAAAGGACAGACCGTCGGGATTATCGGCGGCACGGGCGCGGGCAAATCCGCGATGATCAATTTGATGCTGCGCCTGTACGACGCCGACAGCGGGCACGTGCGCGTGTTCGGGCACGATGTGCGGGATTTTACATTCCGCGCGCTTCGAAACACGGTGCATATTGTCTCGCAGGGCAGTCGGTTGTTTAAAGGCACGGTGCTTGACAACCTCACCTGCGGCAAAACGGACGTGCCGGACGAACAGATAGAAGCGGCGCTTCGCATTTCGCAAAGTGCGGAATTTGTCGAAAAGTTGCCGGACAGGCTTCAAACGCCGGTGGAAGAGGGCGGCAAAAACTTTTCGGGCGGTCAGCGGCAGCGGCTTTGCATTGCGCGGGCGCTTGTCGGCGACCCGGAAATTTTAATATTTGACGATTCTTCGAGCGCGCTTGACTACGCGACGGACGCGAAAATGCGCCGCGCGATTGCAACGGAGCTTTCCGGCAAGACGATTATTTTGGTCTCGCAGCGTGTGAGCACGGTTCGAAACGCCGATCAAATTGTCTTAATGGACGACGGCAAAATCTGCGGTATCGGCACGCACGAGCAGTTATTCCGCGACAACGAGCTGTACCGCGAAATTTGTCACTCACAGCTTTCCGAAAAGGAGGCGGCAAACGCATGAAAACCATCAAACGACTTTTGCGATATATCAAACCGTTTAAAAAGAACCTGATTGCCGCCGTGATTTCCGCTTTTATCGGGATTTTGTTTTCCCTGCTTGTTCCGGTATTTATCGGCTACGGCGTGGACGCCATGGTGGGCGTGGACAACGTAGACTTTAAAAGGCTGATTCAAATTTGCATTGCCCTTGCCGCGATTATCTTGATTTCGGCGCTGTTCCAATGGATTATGACCTATCACTCGAACAAGCTGACTTACTACACGGTCGAGCAAATGCGCAACGACGTGATGGAAAAGCTCACGCGCGTGCCGCTTTCCTTCATTGACAGCACGCCCCACGGCGACTTAATCAACACGGTTGTTACCGACATTGATATTGTCGGCACCGGGCTTTTACAGGGCTTTACGCAGGTATTTTCCGGCATTGTCACCATTCTCGGCACGCTGGTTTTCATGTTCACCATCAATCCGATTATTGCGCTTGTGGTTGTGGTTTTAACGCCGCTTTCGTTCTTTGTCGCGTCGTTTATAGCGAAACACTCCCACGACAAATATCGCGAACAGGCAAAACTGCGCGGCAAAATGACCGGCTACGCTTCAGAAATGATTGAATGTGAAACGCTTGTGAAAGCTTACAGCATGGAAGAAAGCGTAGAGGAAAACTTTGACAAAATGAACCGCGACTTACAAAAAGTCGGCGTGATTGCGCATTTTTACTCTGCCCTTTCCAACCCCTGCACGCGTTTCGTCAACGCAATGGTTTATGCGGGCGTTGCGATTGCGGGCGCGTACCTTTGCGTTACGGGGAAACTTTCGGTCGGCGCGCTGACCTCGTTCCTCGCCTACTGCTCACAATATACCAAGCCTTTCAACGAGATTTCCGGCGTTGTCGCAGAATTTCAAAATGCCGTGGCGAGTGCGAACCGCGTATTTCAGCTTTTAGACACCGAAAACGAAAGCGACGACAGCGCGCTTGAACCCCTTGCGGTACAAGACGGCACAGTCGGTTTTTCGCACGTGGACTTTGCCTATTCCAAGAAAAAGCCGTTAATTCGTGACTTTAATTTGGACGTTAAAAGCGGCCAGACAATTGCGATTGTCGGACCGACCGGCTGCGGCAAAACGACGATGATTAACCTTTTAATGCGGTTTTACGACGTCAACGCGGGCAAAATCACCGTAGACGGCAAAGATATTCGCTCGGTGACGCGCGACAGCCTTCGCGGGGCATTCGGCATGGTGCTGCAAGACACATGGCTGTTCCGCGGGACGGTGCGGGAAAACATTGCTTACGGTGTGCCGGACGCGACCGACGAAGAAATCCGCGAAGCCGCAAAGAAAGCGCACGCGCACAGCTTTATTAAGCGCCTGCCGAACGGCTACGACACGGTATTGACCGAAAACGGCGACAACATTTCGGAAGGGCAAAAACAGCTTCTTTGCATTGCACGCGTCATGCTCAAACGGCCGCCCATGCTCATATTAGACGAAGCGACCAGCAACATCGACACGCGAACCGAAGTGCGGATTCAAAAGGCGTTTGCGGCGCTCATGGAGGGGCGGACGAGCTTCATTGTCGCCCACCGGCTTTCGACCATTCGAAACGCCGACGTGATTTTGGTCATGCGCGACGGGCAGATTATTGAAAAAGGCAAGCACGAAGAATTGCTCGCGCAAAACGGATTTTACGCTCAGCTTTACAACAGCCAGTTTGCCGTGCAGGAATAAATTACAGAGTTCAATAACAAATAATAAAAAGAGAGGGTTTCCCCTCTCTTTTTTATTGCCTTTTTTGAATAGAAAACGCCCCGGGCGTTCCGGTCGGAACGCTCGGGGGTTCTTGCTTTTATTGGTTTTGCTTATTCTGCGTCGGGCGCGTACAGATCCTTCAATTTCAGAAGGTGCTGATATCTTGCCTTTGCAGTGTCCTCCGCCTTCTGGAACAGGACTTCTGCTCTTTCGGGGAAGGAACGGGTCAGCGAGGAGTAACGCGCTTCGTTCATAATGAATGCACGATAGCTTTCGGTGCCCTCTTTGCTGTCAATCGTGAACGGGTTCTTGCCCTCGGCTTTAAGCGCCGGGTTGTAGCGGAACATATTCCAGTAGCCGCAGTCGACCGCTTTCTTCATTTCCGCCTGGCAGTTGGTCATGCCGCCCTTGATGGAGTGCATTTCGCAGGGTGCGTAAGCGATGACAATCGACGGGCCGTGATAGGCTTCCGCTTCGACAAGGGCTTTGATCGTCTGATTCTGGTCAGCGCCCATGGCGATTTGTGCAACATACACATAACCGTAGCTCATTGCGATTTCAGCAAGGCTCTTCTTAGCGACCGACTTACCGGCTGCCGCGAACTGCGCGACCTGACCGATGTTGGAAGCCTTGGAAGCCTGACCGCCGGTGTTGGAGTAAACCTCGGTATCGAAGACCATGATGTTGACGTCTTCGCCGGTTGCAAGGACGTGGTCCACGCCGCCGAAGCCGATATCATAAGCCCAGCCGTCGCCGCCGAAGATCCAAATGGATTTCTTGGCAAGATATTCCTTGTTGTCGAGGATGTCTTTGCGTGCGTCGCAGTCGCAGTCGAACGCTTCAAGAGCGGCAACAAGCGCTTTGGTCGCTGCGCCGTTCTTGTCGCCGTCGTTGGCGGTCTCCAGGTAAGCGCTGCAAGCAGCTTTGACGTCTTCGGTTGCTTTCTCGGAAGCCGCAATATCTTTGACTTCTGCAATCAAGCGGTTGCGGATTGCGTTCTGACCAAGGTACATACCATAGCCGTGCTCGGCGTTGTCCTCAAACAGGGAGTTCGCCCAAGCCGGACCGTGGCCGTCTTTGTTGACGGTATAGGGAGAAGTCGCCGCCGGGCCGCCCCAAATGGAGGAACAACCGGTTGCATTGGAGATATACATTCTGTCGCCGAAGAGCTGGGTAATCAGTCTTGCATAAGAAGTTTCGGCGCAGCCTGCGCAGGAGCCGGAGAACTCAAGCAGCGGGGTCTTGTACTGGCTACCGATTACGGTATTGTTCGCAAGGTCTTCCTTGACGGAGACATTGGCGACCATGTAATCGAATGCCGGCTGTTTTGCATCCTGCGATTCGCGGGAAACCATTTTCAGCGAGTTTGTCGGGCAGACGCCGACGCAGACGCCGCAGCCCATACAATCCATCGGGGAAACAGCCATTGTAAATTTGTAAACGCCTTTGCCTTTGCCCTTCTTGTCAACAAGCGTTGCGCAAGCCGGTGCATTGGCAGCTTCTTCTTCGTTCAAAGCATAAGGACGAATCGTTGCGTGCGGGCAGACATAAGAGCACTTGTTGCACTGTGCGCAGGTCGCGCCGTTCCACTCGGGAACCATGACCGCAACGCCGCGTTTTTCGTAAGCGGAAGCGCCCTGTTCGAAGGTGCCGTCTGCGTGATCGACAAATGCGGAAACCGGCAGAGAGTCGCCGTCCATTTTGCCGACCGGCTTCATGATGGAATCGACCATCTTGACGAGCTTCGCGGGGCCGTTTTCGGTTGCCGCCGCTTCAGCGTCAACTGCGTTTGCCCAATCCGCCGGAACGTCAATCTTCACATATGCGGTGGCGCCTGCGTCGATTGCCTTTTCGTTCATTTCAACGATTTCTTTGCCCTTCTTCATGAACTTCTGGGCTTTTTCTTTCATGTAGCCGATCGCTTCGTCAACCGGCAAAACTTTTGCAAGCGAGAAGAACGCGGACTGCAAAACGGTGTTGGTGCGCTTGCCGAGGCCGATTTGTGCGGCGATGTCAATCGCGTTGACCGTATAAAGCTGAATGTTGTTCTTCGCAATATAACGTTTGGCTTCGGCGTTGAGCTTTTCGGAAAGCTCTTTTTCATCCCACTGGCAGTTGATTAAGAACACGCCGCCGGGTTTTACGTCGTTGACCATGCGGAAGCCTTTTTCCACATAGGAGGGATTATGGCAGGCAACGAAGTCCGCTTTGTTGATGTAGTAGGGGCTCTTGATCGGCTTGTCGCCAAAACGCAGGTGCGAAATGGTTACGCCGCCGGTCTTTTTGGAGTCATACTGGAAATAAGCCTGAACGTATTTGTCGGTGTGGTCGCCGATGATTTTGATAGAGTCTTTGTTCGCACCGACCGTACCGTCGCCGCCGAGGCCCCAGAATTTGCACTCGATGGTGCCCGGTGCCGCGGTGTTGGGCGCGGGTTTCTCTTCGAGAGAAAGGTGGGTGACGTCGTCGTTGATGCCGATTGTGAACTGACGTTCGGGCGTTTCTTTCTGAAGATGTTCATAAACAGCGAACACGCTCGCGGGCGGGGTGTCCTTGGAACCAAGACCGTAACGACCGCCGCAAACTTTCGCGGTTCTGCCCATTTCGTCAAGCGCGGCAATAACATCGAGGAACAGCGGTTCGCCGATGGAGCCGGGCTCTTTGGTTCTGTCGAGAACAGCGATTTTCTTCGCGGTCTCAGGGATAGCTTCGCAGAAGGCTTTTGCGGAGAACGGTCTGTAAAGACGAACTTTGACAAGACCGACTTTCTCGCCTTTTGCGGTTAAGTAATCGATAACTTCTTCCGCGACGTCGCAGATAGAGCCCATTGCAACAATGACTCTGTCAGCGTCGGGCGCACCGTAATAGTTGAAGAGTTTATAATCGGTGCCGAGTTTTTCGTTGACTTTGTTCATGTATTTCTCAACGATGCCCGGAACAGCTTCATAATAGCTGTTGCAGGCTTCTCTGTGCTGGAAGAAGATGTCGCCGTTTTCATGAGAACCGCGCATGACCGGGCGCTCGGGGTTGAGCGAACGTTTGCGGAACGCATGGACAGCGTCCATATTGCACATTTCTTTAAGGTCTTTATAGTCCCAAATCTTAATCTTCTGGATTTCGTGAGAAGTACGGAAGCCGTCGAAGAAGTTGATGAACGGAACGCGGCCATCGATTGCGGCGAGATGCGCCACAGCGCCGAGGTCCATAACTTCCTGCGGGTTGGTTTCGGCAAGCATTGCGAAACCGGTCTGACGGCAAGCATACACGTCAGAATGGTCACCGAAGATGTTCAGCGCGTGAGAAGCTACGCAGCGCGCGGACACGTGGAACACGCTCGGCAGCAATTCACCGGCGATTTTATACATATTCGGAATCATCAGAAGAAGGCCCTGCGACGCGGTATAGGTCGTGGTCAGCGCGCCGGCTGCCAAAGAGCCGTGCACCGTACCTGCGGCGCCTGCTTCAGACTGCATTTCCGCCACGCGAACGGTGGTGCCGAAAATGTTTTTCTTGCCCTGTGCCGACCACTGGTCAACATAGTCCGCCATCGGGCTCGAGGGCGTAATCGGGTAAATGCCGGCAACCTCGGTAAAGGCATAAGACACATATGCCGCGGCATTGTTCCCGTCCATGGTCTTGCTTTGGCGCTCCACCATGGCTTTTTTCGTTTCTGCCATTGATATTTCCTCCTTGAAAGGTTGTTTACCTGTGTATTCCGGCGGAATTTCCGCCGCTCCACATACAAAATTATTGTAACACTTTCTTTTAGAAGTGTAAATATGAAATTCTCTGAAAATCGGCGCAAAAAGTGAATTTTTTTGAAGAATTTGCAGAGACGCTGTCGCCTTTTTCCGCAAAAGCCGAGAAACTGGCCATAGTGTTGACTTATCGGCAAAAATCGTATATACTATTAACCAAATTTATTTGGAAAGGAGTCCGTTTCAAACTATGGACGACGCAGACCCCGGGAATATTATTTTAAAACTTGTTTTGCTTTTCATTCTGACCTTGCTCAACGCCTTTTTTGCCATGTCGGAAATTGCAATTATTTCACTCAACGACGCAAAAATCGACAAAATGGCAGAGGAAGGCCACAAACGTGCCCGGCAGGTCAAAAAACTGACCGCAAATTCCAGCAACTTTCTTTCGACCATTCAAATCGGCGTAACGCTCGCCGGCTTCTTAACTTCCGCGACGGCGGCACAGAGCTTTGCGACGATGCTCACAAACGCGCTTGCGGGAACCGCGATTGCAAATGTAATTCCGCTCGGCGTTATCAGCGGCGTTTCGACGGTGCTTATCACCCTGATCACCTCGTATTTTTCGTTGGTGCTCGGTGAACTCGCGCCCAAGAAAATCGCCATGCAGAAGCCCGAAAAGGTTTCGTTTACGGTTGTGCCGGTTCTTTTATTTGTAAGCCGTGTGACTTTGCCGTTTGTGAAAATTCTTTCGGTTTCCACAAATGCGGTTGTGCGTTTATTCGGGCTTGACCCCAACGCCGACGAAGAAGAAGTCACCGAAGAAGAAATCCGCATGATGGTGGACGTCGGTCAGGAAAAAGGCGTGATTGAAGACGTCCAAAAGGAAATGATTAACAACATTTTCGAGTTTGACGACATTGACGTAGCGGACATTATGACCCACCGCACGGATATAGCGTGCATTGACGTGGAGGACTCGCTTTCGGACGCCATTAAACTCGCGATTGAAGAAGGCTATTCGAGAATTCCGGTTTATGAAGAGGACCCCGACAACATTGTCGGCATTATCTATATCAAAGATTTGCTGAAATATGTCGGCACATCGCTTCCGAAAACCAAAGGGCTTAAAGACATTATGCGCGATGCCTATTTTGTGCCGGAAAGCAAACGCTGCGGCGCGCTGTTCTCGGAACTGACCGAAAAGCACATTCAAATGGCGATTGTCGTAGACGAATACGGCGGCACCGCGGGTCTTGTAACGCTTGAGGACATTGTGGAAGCCATTGTCGGCAACATTCAGGACGAATACGACAACGAGGACGAGGAAATCTCGAAAATCAACGAAACCACCTTTACAATCGACGGCATTACGGACTTGGAAGAAGTCGAGGAGCAACTCGGCATCAAATTCCCGAAAGACGACTACGACACGCTCGGCGGGTTCATTATCAGCCGGCTCGGCTTTTTGCCGCAGGACGGCGAGATGAACACCGTGGAATATGAGAACATCCGCTTTACGGTTTTGAACGTGGAAGAACGGCGAATCGGCAAAGTGAAAGTAGAAATTTTGCCGAAGCCCGAAAACGCGGAGGACGCGCCGGCAGAGGAAAAGAAATCCATTTTTGAGCGCGGACGTAAAGAGGAAAAAGACAAAGAGAAAGAAAAAGACGACGAAGATTAAATCGTCTGATAAACAAAAAGAAAACGACCGGTTTTTGCCGGTCGTTTTTTCATGGGTTTATTAGCTAAAAAATTATTTGGTTTTCTTCCCCTGCCCGTAATAGGCGTTGGCGCCGTGTTTGCGCAGATAGTGCTTGTCGAGCAATTCCTGCTGCATGGGCGGAAGCGCGGGGTTAAGCATTTTCGCGTGCCAAGCCATAAAGGCGAGTTCTTCCAACACAACGGCATTGTGCACGGCGTTTTTCGGGCTTGTACCCCAACAGAACGGGCCGTGGCTGTGGACCAAAACGGCTGGAATATCGTTCGCACTTTTATCGCGGAACGTTTCCACAATCACGTTGCCGGTTTCCAGCTCATATTTGCCGCCGATTTCTTCGGGCGTCATTTTACGCGTACAAGGAATTTCGCCGTAAAAATAGTCGCCGTGGGTGGTGCCGAGCGCTTCAATCCCCTGCCCCGCCTGGGCAAAGGTGGTTGCCCAGCGCGAATGGGTGTGGACAATCCCGCCGATGTCGGGAAAGGCGTTATAAAGCACCACGTGGGTGTCGGTGTCGGACGAGGGGTTCAAATCCCCTTCGACCTTTTCGCCGGTTTTAAGCGACACGACGACCATATTCTCCGGGCGCATGGTGTCATATTCCACGCCGGAGGGTTTAATCACCATTAAGCCTTTTTCGCGGTCCACGCCGGAGACGTTGCCCCAGGTGAAGGTGACGAGGTCATATTTCGGCAGCAGCAAATTGGCTTCAAAAACCGCCTGTTTTAATTCTTCGAGCATCGTTTTTCCCTCACTTTAACTTCCACGCAAGGTCGTTTAAGAACAACTCCTGTTCAAGCGACGCGGGCGTGGTATCTTTTGTGATGTGAACGAACTCAATATCCATAATCCGCGCCCAGTCTTTGAGCATTTCGGGGGTCGCGTCATAGGTCAGAACGGTGTGATGCGCGCCGCCCGCCAAAATCCAGCATTCCGCGCCGGTGCGAAGGTCCGGCATGGCGCGCCACATAACGCGCGCGACGGGAAGGTTGGGCATCGGCAAAATCGGTTTGACTGCTTCAATATCCTGGCAAATCATGCGAAGTCTTCCGCCCATATCGACAAGGCTCACAACGCAGGCTTTCCCGGGGTGTCCCTCAAAAACAAGGCGTGCGGGGTCTGCTTTGCCGCCGATGCCGAGCGGGTGAACTTCAATGCGCGGGCGTTCCGCCGCGACGCTGGGGCAAACTTCGAGCATATGCGCGCCGAGCGAATATTCCGCGCCTTTTTGGAGGTTGTAAGTATAATCTTCCATAAACGCAGAGCCGCCGGTCATACCCTCGGTCATCGCTTTAATTACTGCGGTCATTGCGGCAACTTTCCAGTCTCCCTCGCCGCCGTAGCCGTAGCCCTGCTCCATTAAGCGCTGGGAAGCAAGCCCGGGGAGCTGTTCCATACCGTATAAATCTTCAAATGTATTGGAAAATGCCTTGCAGCCCTCACGGTCAAGCATTTTCTTCATGGCGATTTCTTCTTTTGCCTGATAGCGCACCGCGTCAAGGTTATCCGTCGCCATGGTATAGCGTTCGGCGTATTCCTGCATCAGCGCGTCCACCTCTTCTTCGGTGACTTTGCCGATTTCTTCGACCAATTCGCCCACGGGCCAGGTGTTGACCTGCCAGCCCAATTGCATTTGAGCGCCGACCTTGTCGCCCTCGGTCACCGCAACATTGCGCATGTTGTCGCCGAAGCGCATGACCTTGAGGCTGCGTGAGAACGCCGCCGCCACCGCGGAACGCATCCAGTCGCCGAGCCGCTTGAGAACATCTTCATCCTGCCAATAGCCCATAATTACCTTGCGCGGCATCCGAAGCCGCGCGGCAATAAAGCCGTGCTCGCGGTCGCCGTGGGCCGCCTGGTTCAAGTTCATGAAATCCATGTCGATTTCATCGTTCGGAATTTCGCGGTTATATTGCGTGGCAAAATGGCAATAGGGCTTTTGTAGTTTTGAAAGCCCGTCAATCCACATTTTAGACGGCGAGAAAGTGTGCATCCAGGTGATAAGTCCGGCGCACTTGTCCTGATAATTCGCTTCTTTGACGACGTTCGAGATTTCCTCGGGGGTTTTCGCCGTCACTTTATAAACGACTTTACACGGCAAAACGCCGCTTTTGTTCATGGTGTCCGCCATTTCTTTGGCACGCGATGCCACGATTTCCAAAACCTCGGGGCCGTAAAGGAACTGACTGCCGACCACAAACCAAAATTCATATTCTTTCATTTGCATATTTGTCACCTCATCGGATAGTTTTCTGTTACAGGGATTTGACGGCCGCTTCTTCAACGGGAAGTGCGCGGCGGTAACGCGTCATATAAGCGTTAAAGCCGTTTACGTCTTCTTCGTCCGGCTCGACGCACGAACCCGCGTTTTCGCCGAATACTTTTTCCGCAAGATAGCTTTCGAGCGTTTCGCCCGGTTGTTTTTCACGCAGGTAAGAAGCAAGCAGCGCAATGCCCCAAGCGCCGCCCTCCCCTGCGGTTTCCATCACCACAACCGGGGTGTGCATAGCGCCCGCCAACAGCTTTTGCCCGACCAGCGGCGTTTTGAATAAGCCGCCGTGTCCGCAAAGGCGGTCAAGCGCGATATGTTCTTTCTCGAACAAAATGTCCATGCCCAACCGCAAAGTCGCCATTGTGCTAAATAAAAGCGTTCTTGCGAAATTGGGAAGTGTAAGCGTGCTTTCGGGGCGGCGCAAAAACAGCGGACGACCGTCGGAAAGCCCCGCGACCGGCTCACCGGCATAGCAGTTGTAAGAAACCAAGCCGCCGCAATCTTTGTCGCCTTGCAGCGCGGCTTCGTAAAACGCATCATACAGCGCGGGTTTGGAAAGGTTTGCGTTTCCTATCTTCAGCACGTCGGAAAAGAGACGAATCCACGCGTCCAAATCGGAAGTGCAGGTATTGCAGTGCACCATTGCAACAGGCGCGCCGGTCGGCGTAGTGACCATATCAATTTCGGGATAAACCCCGGAAAGCGGCTTTTCGAGCACCGCCATAGAGAAAATCGAAGTCCCTGCGGAGACGTTGCCGGTGCGCGGTGCGACGCTGTTTGTAGCGACCATGCCCGTGCCGGCGTCCCCCTCCGGCGGGCAAAACGGAGCACCCGGTTGTAAAGCGCCGGACGGGTCTAACAGCTTCGCACCCTCAGCGGTGAGATGCCCTGCGTTTTCGCCGGCAGAAAGTACTTTCGGCAAAAGGTCACGTAAGGGCTTTTGAAAACCGTGCGAAGCCGCGGCGGCGTCAAACTGCGCGAGCATTTTTTCATCATAATCACAAACGGCGCTGTCTATCGGGAACATCCCGGAAGCTTCGCCCACGCCGAGCACTTTTTCGCCGGTCAGAATCCAATGGATATAGCCGGCAAGCGTGGTGAGAAACGCTACATTCGGCAAATGCGCTTCGCCTTTTAAAATCGACTGATACAAATGCGCCGCACTCCAACGCTGCGGGATATTAAAATTTAAAAGCGCGGTCAATTCTTCGGACGCTTCGGCGGTCATCGTGTTGCGCCAGGTGCGAAACGGCACGAGCAGATTATCTTGCTTATCAAACGGCAGATAGCCGTGCATCATTGCGGAAATGCCGATAGACCCGATTTTATGCAAGGTCACGCCGTATTCTTGAAAAACGGAATCTGTAAGCTCGCGGTAGCAGCTTTGCAGTCCCGCGACGGCATCTTCCAAACGATAGGTCCAAACGCCGTCTTCCAGCCGGTTTTCCCAGGAAAATGCGCCGGAAGCGAGCGGCGTGTGGTCTTCGCCGATTAAAACCGCTTTAATCCGCGTTGAACCAAATTCCACGCCGAGAGAAGTCCGCCCGTTTTCGAGACAGTCTTTAATTTTTTGCTGTTCCAAGCTGTTCCCTCCCGAAAAAAGTTCTTTGTATAATGATAGCGCACCGGGAAACGTTACGCAAGCTTTTTTCTGTGTTTTTCGGCGCTAAAAAGTAAAAAAATGCCGGACAAATTGTCCGGCATTTTAAAGTGCAGATTTAAGATTTCGAAATTTTTTGCAAGGCCTCTTCGGCGGTGTTTTCCATACCTTCGGGCAGTTTCTTTGAAAACGCCGTGAGCAGCTGATTTACGGTAAAGCCGTCAAACAGCGCAAGCATGCCTTCGCTTAACGGGAAGCCGAGTTTTTCGGCAAAGCCCGCCGTAAATTCCATAAGCAACGCTTTCCCCTGTTCGTTTGCGCGAATGTCGCCGATGGTGTCGTAAATGCTGAAATGAGCGGCATCATGCGGCATTTGTTCCGCTTCTTCCGGGTGTTTGTTACCGGGCGCGGGAATTTGCTGTAACAAAGCGTTGACCATAGGCAGCGCGCCCTGCGGCAGGCGGCTTCCCGCCATGGAAATAATCTTTTCGAGCGTGAAATTCTTGACCATGGCAAGCATACCTTTGCCGATATTCATATTCATTTCTCTGCCGATATAGTCAATCGCGCCTTCGACAAGTTTTCCGCCGGCTTCGGTCTTCATAATATCGCCGAGCTTATCCTGCACGGACAAATAGCCTTCGCGCAGTGTCAGCGGTTCCGCTTCGCCGCCCTCGAACCAGTTGACAGCACCCGTGCCGACGTTGCTGTTTTTCAGCTCATATTCGGGGTTCGGTTCTTTGACGCGCAAAAGCGTAATGGTGTCACTCTCTAACCCCGAAGTTGCGGTCAGCGTGTTTTCGCCGTCTTTATGCGGCACGTTTTCAAACAGGAACACCTTGTCGCCGTCGGCACTGCCGATTTTGTCACGCCAGCCAAAAGGTCTAACAGTCGTTTCCATAATAGCCTCCTTGTTTTTGATTTTTAACCATGCAAATCAACGAATAAGGATTATGTTATTTATAAGTATACCAAAAACCACAAAAAGTCCATCAAAAAACGAAAATTTCAAGCAAATTCTCGAAAATAGTTTTGTTTGTTCCTGCGGCGCTTTCGGTGCGCGGTGAATTGCAGAAGACGCGGAAATATGCTATACTTTTAGGCGGATATTTATAAAAGGAAAAGGACTTTATGAAAACGCTTTACATTTCAGATTTGGACGGCACGCTTCTAAATAACAGCGGGCACATTTCGGAAAACAGCCTTGCGATTCTCAATCATCTTTCAGAAAAAGGGCTTTTATTTTCGATTGCAACCGCCCGCAGCATTATGACGGCGCCCGACCTTTTAGGTGAACTTCGGCTCAACGCGCCGATTGTATTGATGAACGGCGTGTTTTTGTTTGATTTGAAAGCAAACAAGGCGGTGCGCTATCACGAAATTGATGAAAAATCGCTTGATGCGGTGCTTTCCGTCTTTTCGGCACACAACAAAACGCCGTTGCTGTTTTTGTTCGGCGACGACGGTTTGCTTTCGATTTTTTACACGGAGTTGAGGCTGAAAGTCCAGCAGGATTTTTACGCGCAGCGCGAAAAGAGCTTTGCCGGGCGGTTTCGGCGCGTGGAGCGTCTTTTTGTGCCGGCGCGTCAACACGCGGTGTATGTGAACCTTGTGGATTTATATGAAGAACTCGCGCCCGTTGCCGAAGCGCTGAAAGCTATTCCCGGCGTTGCATTTTCATTTTACAGCGACACCTATTCCCCTTACTGGTTTTTGGAAGTCTACGCCGCGAGCGCAAGCAAAGCGAACGGTGCGTTGGAAGTAAAAAAGATGACCGGCGCGGACCGCATTGCCGCGTTCGGTGACAATTTAAACGACCTGTCGCTGTTCGCCTGCGCCGACGAAACGTATGCCGTAGCGAACGCCGTGGACGAAGTCAAGCGATGCGCCACAGCCGTCATTCAAAGCAACGAGGAGGACGGCGTGGCGGCGTTTTTGCTGCAAAAATTCTCGGAAAAATCCATTGACAACGAGGGGTAATCGTGGTATTATATTCAAGCGTTGAGCGCCGGAAGGCGTTCCGAAATTGAATATGCGGATATGGCGGAATCGGCAGACGCGCTAGATTCAGGTTCTAGTCGGGGCAACTCGGTGGAGGTTCAAGTCCTCTTATCCGCACCAAATCAGAAAGAGTCGCTTTGGCGGCTCTTTTTGATTTTGCAAGTCATTTTAAGAGGACTTGAACCTGGGAAGGTTTCGGCGTTTGGAAAATGTGCCGGCGGCACATTTTCAGCCGGAAGCGCGAGGGCGGTACCGCACGCACAGCGTGGGGTGTCCCGAGCGGAAAGTCTGCAAGGCGAAGCCGCCGCAGACGGTCAAGTCCTCTTATCCGCACCAAATCAGAAAGAGTCGCTTTGGCGGCTCTTTTTGATTTTGCAAGTCATTTTAAGAGGACTTGAACCTGGAAGGTTTCGGCGTTTGGAAAATGTGCCGGCGGCACATTTTCAGCCGGAAGCGCGAGGGCGGTACCGCACGCAAAGCGTGGGGTGTCCCGAGCGGATAGTCTGCGAGGCAAAGCCGCCGCAGACGGTCAAGTCCTCTTATCCGCACCAAAAAACAGTTCACACGTTTGTGTGGGCTGTTTTTTGTAAAAACGGTCTTACATTTATTTGTTATTTTTTTCACAATTTTTCGTTTTTACTATTGCAAAATGGATTTTAATGGACTATAATCAAAATATAACAAGTGTTATTTTATAGGAGCGAGTATGTCGGCGAGAAAACGGATTTTTAAAGAGGACATTCTTTCTGCGGGCATTCGGGTGATTCAAAAACACGGCGCCGAGGCGCTCACCGTACGCAATATTGCCGGAGAGCTCGGCTGTTCGACGCAGCCGATTTATTCGGAATTTCGCAATTTAGACGCCTTGAAAGCAGCGCTTCTCCCCTACGCGGAAGAAAAATATTTGCGGTTTTCTTTCACAAACTATAAGTCGTTTGCGCTGGCGTTTTTGGAATTTGCCCAAACGCAAAAGGAACTGTTCAAATTTTTGTATTTGCGCAAGCGCAAAAACGGCGAAAAGATTATTGAAGACGTAAACTACGATGCCACGGTTAAGCTTTTGTCTAAAAATTTGGAAATGACCGAGAAACAGGCGAAAGATATGCACCGTTGGATGCAATACTATTGTTATACGCAGGGCGTTATGCTCGCGACCGATTACCGGGATTTGTCTTTACAGGAAATGGGCAAAGAGCTGACGGAGCTTTTCAGCATTATGCTTCGGCACTACAAAGCCGTCAAGAGTGAAGAAGAACTCCAAAATTGGCTCGAGAAAGCCCGAAACCTAATCATATAAGGAGGATTTTTATGAACAGAGAAGCAGCAAAATCCTATGACGTCGTTGTCATAGGCGCCGGCAACGGCGGACTGGCTGCGGCGATTCGCGTTTTGCAGGGCGGTTTTTCCTGCTTACTTTTGGAAAAGCACAACCTGCCGGGCGGTTTTGCCACCAGCTTTAAACGAGGCAGATTTGAATTTGAAGCGAGCCTGCACGAACTCAACGACTTTGGTTCGCCGCAGGAACCGGGCGAAATCCGCACACTGTTCCGCGACCTCGGCGTGGAGGACAAAATCGACTGGCTGCGCATTCCCGAAGCCTATCACCTGATTACGACCGACAAGAAATATGACTGCGAAATGCCGTTCGGCGTGGACGCTTTCATCAACAAAATGGAAGAATACTGCCCCGGCTCGAGAAAATCCGTTACGGAATTTTTCGAGCTTTGCAACGAAGTGCGCGCCGCGCAGGACTATTCTAACAAAGTCAACGGGAACACGGATTCCGACTATATGAAATCCCACTTCCCGAACTTTATTAAAGCCGGCAGCTATTCTGTAAACGAAGTGCTCGACGCTTTGCACATGCCGAAAAAGGCGCAGGATATTCTCAACGCCTACTGGTGCTATCTCGGCGTAGACTGCGACCGCATGAGCTTTTTGCACTACGGTTCTATGGTCATCCGCTACATTACGCGCGACGCATGGATGCCGAAAATGCGTTCGCACGAGATAAGCCTTGCGTTTGACGCGCGTATCCGCGAACTCGGCGGCGACATTTGGTATCAGTCGGAAGCTTCGGAAATTCGCACCGACGACCAGAACAACATTGTTGGCGTGGTGCTGACAGACGGCACGCTGATTAAAACCAACCATGTGATTGCGGACTGCTCACCGCACACGGTATTCGGCAAAATGATGGACAAGAAATCCGTTTCGGAAAAAGTTGTCCGCGCCACCAACGCGCGTACCTTTGCCGGCCGCGGCTTCAGTTTGTTCTTAGGTCTTAACAAGACCGCCGAAGAGTTGGGGATTAAGAGCCACAACTATTTCATTTATGACACGGCGGACACCGTGAAACAATATGAAATGATGAAAAAGCTGGAGACCAACCACGTGCAGGCGACCGTTTGCTTAAATAACGCCTTCCCCGGCTGCTCGCCGGAGGGCACCTGCATGATGTATTTCACCACCCTTATTATGTCGGACGACTGGGGCAATGTGACGGAAACCGATTACTTTAAAGCAAAAGACCGCATTGCCGACGACATGATTCGCGTATTCGAGCGCGAAACCGGCTGCCAGATTCGCGACGCGATTGAAGAAATCAGCGTTGCCTCCCCCACCACCTATGCGCGTTACTGCGGTCACCCGCAGGGCGTCATTTACGGCTATGAGGCGGCCGATTGGGACAGCCTGATGCCCAGAATGATGATGCTCAAAGAAGACGCGGAGCTCTTCCCGGGGCTTCGGTTTGCCGGCGGTTACGCAATGCGCGCCAGCGGCTATTCGAGCGCTTATGTTTCGGGCGACCTGTCCGGCAGACAGACCGTCGGTGATTTGAAAAAGGAGGCTGAGGCAAAATGAAATTCAAAAAACAGATTTTCGGCTTCATGGATATGCTTCGGTTCACAAAGCTTGTTCCGAACCGCCGCGAGGCGCTTGCCAACGGCGCAGACATTACTTTACCCAAAGAATACCGCACCAACCGGCTTGCAGAACGTCTGCACCCCGGCTACATGCAGGTAGAACTTACAGAAGTGCGTGAACTCACCCCCAACATGCACGCACTCACGTTCCGCCGCACAGACGCAGACGCGTTTCCGTTTTTCCGCGCGGGGCAATATGTTTCCCTGCAAGGGAAAGTCGGCGACAGCCTTGTCAGCCGCCCGTACTCCATTGCTTCGAGCCCCAGAGAAGCGCTCGAAAACAAGCTGACCCTCGGCATTGAAGACGCCGGATTCTTCTCAAAGTTTTTGTGCCACGAAGCAAAGCCCGGCGACACCTTTGTGATGGCTGAACCGACCGGGGAATTTCACTATGAAACTCTGCGCGACAAAAAGCAGATTGTCTGCATTGCCGGCGGCAGCGGCATCACGCCGTGCCTTTCGATGGCGAAAAGCCGGTTTGAAGGCGACGAAGACTATGAGATGACTCTGTTCTACGGCGTTCGCGACCGGGCACACATTGCGTTCCGTGAGGAACTGGAAGCGCTTGCCGCTAAAGGGCTTAAAATCGTTTATGTGCTCAGCGACGAAGAAGCGGAAGGCTATGAACACGGCTTTGTTTCCGCCGCGCTGTTGGAAAAATATGTCGATGTGCATAATGTTTCTTTCTTCCTTTGCGGTCCGCAGGCGATGTATAAATTCGTGCTCGGCGAGCTTTCGAAATACAACCTGCCGATTAAGGCGGTTCGCAAGGACGCAACCTGCTGCGGCGACCTTGCCATTGACAACCCCAAAACCTATACCCTCACTGTGCATATGCGCGACCAAGTTTTCACCATTCCGGCAAAAGAGAATGAGACGCTGCTCGTCGCCATGGAGCGTGCAGGTTTGAACGCACCGAACAAGTGCCGTGCGGGCGGCTGCGGCTATTGCCACAGCAAGTGGTTGAACGGCGAATTTAAAATTGCGGACGGGCGTGACGGCCGCAGAGAAGCCGACCGCAAATTCGGTTTCATTCACCCGTGCGTGACCTATCCGTTAAGCGATTTGGAAATTGACGTTCCGGTTGCCTATTAAGCTTTAAAAATTTAAAACGGCTGTTTTCCCTTTCGGGAAAGCGGCCGTTTTGTTTTATTTAGATATCTCGTTTCGGCGGTTCACCGTTCGGTTTGCTCGCGTTTTTTCTCGCGAAAGGTTTTGCCGTAATATTTTAACAAAAGCCGTTCGGTTTGGCGCGTGCAAAGCCCGATTTTTTCGGAAAGCGCTTTTAGTGTCAAATCTTTTTCATATAAAAATGCATTTTCAATTAACAAAAAGCGTTTGTCGTTAATCGTTGCGGGTTCCGCGCGTTCCGTGAAATCCTCCGGCAGAAAACAGCGTGTGATTTTTGTGAGCAGTTGCATAAGTCCCCCGGCAACCGCGCTTTTGTAATCGGGCTGTTTTTCGCGGTATTCTTGTAAAATTTCTTTCGCAAGCGTGGCGTCAAAATTTTCTGAGAACCAAAAGCCGGTGTTTAAAAACAGCGACGCAAAGGCATTTTTCGCCGGCGCGTCATTTTTTTGAAGATAAATAAAAATGTCCTGCACCGGGTCTTGCGGGTCGGTCGTTTGGGCGTGGTGGACATGGGGGCCTGTAATAAAAAAATCGCCGGCTTTTAAAGCGTAAGTGCCGGTATCGGTTTCAAGCGTCCCCCGCCCGCCTAAGATAAAATGCAATTCATAGCTGTTTTTAGAGTGGGCGTGCCGGCCGATATTATAAAGCAGCGTGCCGCCGCCCACCTCCGCCACGGAAAAACGGGTTTGGTTCCAAACAAAATCAAGCATTGTATCACCACAAGAAGCATACCACAAAATACGACATATAGTCAACAAGAATGTCGCATTTTAAAGCTTTGAAGTGTGCTACAATAAAGCTAACCTTAGAAAGGGGTGGTTTCATGCAAAAGTTTAAAAAGCTGATTTGCGCCGCGCTTGCCGGCTGTCTGCTTGTGCCGCTGGCTTCCTGCGGCACCGAAAAAGCCGACGTCAGCGACATTTTTGACAGCAACGAAAAAATTTCCTATTGCACGACTTATAGCGAGCTCTCAGAGACCAAGACCAACAAGACAAAGACTTGGCGGCAGGGCATGATTTCGGGCAACGGGCAGCAAGGGGTGATTACCAGCGGTTCGCCTTACAGCGACACACTGATTTATCAAAATATGCACTTTATTTTGCCGAACCAGAACGCCCGCACCTGCCCCGACACATCCGATGAACTCGAAACGGTCAAGCAGAGCATTGTAGAGGGCAAAGACATTGTAGACGACGCAAGCTATGATGACGTTTACAGCTTCCACCCGGGCGGCGCGCTTCGCATTAAACAGGAAAAGCAGCGTGAATCCGATTATGTGCGTTACACGGATTACGAAACCGCTGAAGTCGGCGTGCGCTATACCGACAAAAACGGCACCTGGACGCGCGCAACCTTTACTTCCCAGGCGGACGGTGTGACCATTACCAAAATCGGTTCTTCTTCGACCGGCAGCAAGGTAAATGTAACTTTGTCGTATGACGACATTTCTACATTTGCGAACTACGGCGACGGCAAAGAAGTCGATTTGCAGTATAAAAAGCTTGCAAACGGTGACCAAAACACCTTAGCGTTCATCGCACACTACCCCGATTATGAAAACAGCGAACTGCGTTACGGCGGTTACGCGACGCTGACCTATGTTGTCTGTGAAAACGGCTTAAAACAGGTTATCGAAGACGAAGAAATACCCGAAGACGAGCAATTTGTCGGTACAACAGACCCGCAAATTTATATCACGGGTGCAGACAACGTATATTTGATTACGGTTTCCGACCGCACGTATGACATGGGCGCTTACAGCGATTTTGCCGCGCAGACGAATTATAAGCTGATTGACACGCTCACAGAAAAGGCAAAATCGGTTTATGAGAAATACGCCTCGGACGGGAAATTTAGCTATGATGCGGCGAAAGAAGCGCACCTCAAAATTTATCAGCCGCTGTTTGATGCGGTGACGCTCACACTCGGCAACGGCACAACGGACGAAAGCAACGAAGCCGTTATCAGTGGGCAGCGCCGCAAGAAAGAAATTAAAAGCGACCTTGCGCAGCGTGCCTATTATGCGGGCCGTTACGCGGCGCTTTGCAGTTCCGGCTATTCCACAAGCCGCCTTTACGGCATGTGGATCGGCGAATGGAACGCGGGCTGGGGCAGCAAATACACCATGGACGCGAACGTAAACCTGCAAACCTCGGCGCTCAACACCGAAAATATCAGCATTGCGCCCGTCGGCTATGCCTGCTTTATTTTGCGGCAGGTGCCGGATTGGGAAGAGAACGCATTGGCAACGCACGGTTACACAGACGCGATTCAAGCGCCGGTCAACACTGACGGCGACAAAGCGGTCATTACCGAAACCTGTTACCCCTATCCGTTCCGCTATTGGAATGCGGGCACAAGCTGGATGCTTCTGCCGCTTTACGAAACCTTACAGACATACGGCGACATTCAAATTCCGATTAACGGCGAATATGACCTTGACAAGCTGAAATCGGTTTTGTCGCTTACTGAAGAAGATTTGACCGACGCGGATATTGCCGCTTTGAAGGCGCGCGGATATTTGAAACTCGAAGAGGACATTCTCCTCCCCCTACTTACGAAATCCGCGAACTACTGGCGGCAGATGCTCACGCCCGAATATTACACGGACGCGTCCGGCGGGATTCATTACACCCCCGGCAAACAGGCGCTCGCGGACGGCGAATCCTATTGCATTTTGCCGAGCTACTCGCCCGAAAACAACCCGGCAAACTACCCGAGCCCGTCGGTTGCGAACACCGCGATTGACATTGCCGCTTGCAGAAGCAACCTTGAAATGCTCATAGAAGTACAGAAAGCGGTTTTGCCGAATTCGGACACCTCCGAGTGGGAAGAAATGCTTGAAAATCTTCCGCCGTATCTTTACGACGAAACCGGCGCGCTCAAGGAATTTGCCTGTACCGCATTTGAAGAAAACAACGAACACCGGCATTTAAGCCACCTGTACTGCGCTTGGCCGCTTACCGAGACGCAGGATAACCCGGAACTGGTGAAAGCCTGTGAACAGGCAATCGCCAACCGCGAAAGCGAAAACGAAGCGAGCCACGCGCTTGTGCACCGTTCGCTGATTGCCGCGCGGCTTAAAGACCATGACAGCCTCACCGACGCGCTTCTTAACTTGATGAACCACAAGATTTATTACAATTCACTGATGACCAACCACGACTATGACCGCGGCAGCTGTTACTGCACAGACTTTGCGATTGGTTACACCGGCATCATCAACGAAAGCCTTGTGTATTCCGCGCCCGGCGAAATTGAAATTTTGCCCGCGCTTCCGACCAGCGGCTTTGAAAGCGGGTCGATGAAAGGCCTTCGCGCACGCTCCCAGGCGCTCGTGCAAGACCTCACTTGGGATACGCAGGCGAAAACCGCTTCGGTGACCATTCAGTCTGACATTGCGCAGACGATTGAAGTCTCGTGCGGGCTCGGCGGCGAAGCAAAGAGCGTGACCTTACAGCCCGGCGAAACGACGACCGTGGAATTTGCGCTCAGCTAAGTGAAAAACAACCCAAACAAAAACAGGACTGTGTAAGCAGTCCTGTTTTTTTTGCTTATTCGCTGTCGTCAAAAGCTTTTTCTGTTATTTCGTTGAGTGTCAATAGTTTTTTATAAGTTAGATCTATAAGAAACGCGCCGAGCGGTGCGGTAATCAAAATGGCGAGCACGGCGACGGTGAGGACGATATTCCCGCAAGAAAGCCCCATAGAAAGCGGGACAGAACCGATTGCCGCCTGCACAGTCGCTTTCGGCATATAGGCAAGCACGCAAAACAGGCGTTCTTTGAAAAGGAGCTTTGTTTTGAAAAGGCAAACCCACACGCCGGCCATACGGAACAACAGCACGCCGAAAATGAGAATGACCGCGGGAAGTCCGGCGGCATAAGCGTAATGTAAATCGACCGTTGCGCCCACGAGCACGAACAGCAAAAGTTCCGCCGCGACCCAAAGCTTGGAAAATTTCAAAGACAGGCGGCGCGCAACGATATCACGTTTTCTTTGGAGCGCGATACCGAGGCTCATTACCGCGATAAGGCCGGAGATTGGCACAAACCCCTCCAAAGCGTCTTCCAGCGCAACAAGCAGGAAAGAAAAGCTTAACAGCAAAAGCACTTTAACGGAATCACGCACATGCACTTTTTGAAAGAAAAAGGCAAGCGCGAGCCCTAAAGCCGCGCCCAAAAGGACGCCTAATAAAATAGAAATTGGAATTTCCGCAAAACGCCACGGTGAAAAGCTTTCGCCTTTTGCAAGCCCTGTAAACGAGGAAAACAAAACAATCACAAACACGTCGTCCACGGAAGCGCCGGCAAGAATGAGCTGCGGAATGCTTTTCTTAGTGCCGTAGCCTTCTTCCATAAGCCGCAGCATTTTCGGCACAATCACCGCCGGGGAAACTGCGCCGACGACTGCGCCCATAATGGCGGCATCTAAATAGGAAATGTGCAAAAGCGGCGGGGCGAGCACGAGCATACCGAGGATTTCAAAGCACGCCGGCAAAAAGCACATAAGAATTGCCGGGCGACCGACCTTTTTTAAGTCGCTGATATTAAGATTCAACCCTGCGCGCGTCAAAATGATAATCAGCGCAATCTGCCGCAAATCGGCGGAAATGGAAAGTAAAGAATCGTCTAACCAATTGAGCGCATAAGGACCGAGCACAATGCCGACAATCAGCATTCCCAAAAGCGGCGGCAGACGCAGTTTTTGAAACAGCGCGCCGAAAATGAGACCAAACAGAAAAATCAAAGCAAGACTTGTAAGCATAAAACGCCTCCGAGTAAAAATTTGGGCACAAAAAAGCTGATGCCCCCTGCAAAATGCAGAAGTCATCAGCAAAAATGCGGTTTCGGCAAAAGCCGCGGGAGAACTTCATTCCCGATATGACGGTATTGTAGCACGAGGAATGCCGCACGTCAATGTTTTTCTTTTCAGCGCAGACTCTCCCCCGCCAAGGCTTCAAGCCCTTTTTCGTTTGTAATTTCAATTTTGCCGCGCGTTAAGCGCACGAGTTTTTCCTCTTGAAAATAACGAAGCATACGCGTCACGACTTCGCGCGCACTGCCCAAATGATTGCCGAGCTGTTCGTGGGTACAAACCAGCGTATCGCTTCCGGCGAGGTCTTTTTCTTCCAAAAGCAATGCCGCCAAACGGCTGTCGAGTCGGTGATTGAGGACCTGGTCCATCAGCCAAACGACTTCGGAAAACCGAGACGCCATCAATTCGTTGGTGTAATTCGCGACCGCCGCACTTTGCTCCATAATGCTTTTATAAGCTTCGGTCGGAATTTGATAAACGACTGTTTCTTCGAGCGCTTCGATTTGAATATCAAATTGCAGGCTGTGGAGCATACAAGAAGCCGACATCAGGCAAATATCGCGCGGGAGCAGTCGGTAAAGGGTCAGTTCCTTGCCGTTTTCGGAAAGGATAAACGCGCGCAGCTGCCCGCTGCACACCACAAACAGTCCCGTACATTCATTGCGCCCGCTTGAAAGAACGTCGCCGTTATGAAACGTGCGCTGTCTCGCCGCGGCGAGGAGTTTCGATTGTTCCGACGCGCTGATTTTCTGCCAAAACGGAAGATACGCGGAAAGCGGCAGCACGTTTTCCGCCTGCGCGCCGCTCAATGGTTTCCTCCGCAGCCGTGCTTATCCTCCCCGCAGGTGTGCCCGTTTTCGTGGTGATGGCTGCACTGTATATCCGGCACAAAATGCAAAGTACCCGAAAGCAACGCCTGCACGCTTTGATCCGCATTGCCGGTAACGCCGGGGTAGACGGTAATCCCGCATTTTGCGAGCGCCTCTTTCGCCCCCGCGCCGATGCCGCCGCAGATAAGCGTATTGACGCCTGCCGCCTGCAAAAGGCTCGCGAGGGCGCCGTGGCCGCTCGCGCCGGTCGGTAAAAGGCGGCTTTCCTGCACCGCGTTATTTTCCACCATATAAAGTTTAAACTGCGCCGTGTGCCCGAAATGCTGGAACACCATGCCGTTTTCATAAGTCACTGCTACAATCATTTATATATATTCTCCTTTATGAACACACCGAACGGTGTAAAAAGCTTGTTAGGTTCATCATACAACAAATAGCTTTTTAAGTCAACCAAAGGAAAAACAGCCCGCACCAAAAGTGCGGGCCGCCTTTCAAGGAAAGAAAAGGAATGGGGAATTTTTATTGTTTATGACACGTCCCGGCGCACGGACATTCCGCGCAGCCGCTGCAGCCGCAGGCGGATTTGCCCTTTTTACGGTCTTTGCGAAGTTTTAAAAGAATCAAAACGATAAGCACCGCCAGCGCGACGGAAATGATAATCGTTGCTAAATTTTCAGAAAGAAAGGTCAGCATTTTTCTGCTCCTTTACGTTTTTTCACGGAAACACCGGTTTTAAGCGTTTGGGATTCGTGATAGGGTTTGAAAAGCATATAAAGCATAACGCCGGCAATGAAGAACGCCACGATACTGCCGACAACATTGCCGCTTCCGGTAAAGAGCAACCCGAACTGATAGACCATAAGAGAGACGGCATAAGCAAACAGGGTTTGGTAGCCTATTGCGAACCAGGTCCATTTGGCGCTGTTCATTTCCCGGCGGATTGCGCCGATTGCCGCGAAGCAGGGCGCGCAAAGCAGGTTGAAGATCAGGAACGAATAGCCGGCAAGGCGCGTCATGCCTTCAAAATCCAGAACACCGAACACGCCGACGACCTCTTCTTTGGCGACAAGGCCCATGACAGTGGCGATTGTCGCTTTTGCCGTGCCGAAGCCGAGCGGACGGAACACAAAGCTCACCGCGCCGCCGATGATGCCGAGAATGCTGTTTTCAAGCTCCATTTCGGGGTCAAAGGCAAATTTGCCGTCGACAAATCCGCACACGGAGCCCACCCAAATGAAGATGGAAGATAGCAAAATAATCGTACCGGCTTTGCGCATGAAAGACGAGGCGCGCTCCCACATGGAGCGAAGCACGTTGCCCGCGGTCGGCCAGTGATAAGCCGGCAACTCCATGACAAACGGCGCCGGGTCGCCTGCAAACATTTTGGTTTTCTTAAGGATTATCCCCGACACGATAATGGCGGCAATGCCGAGGAAATAGGCGCTTGGCGCGACCCACCACGCGCCGCCGAACAGCGCGGAGGCAATCAGCGCAATAATCGGCAATTTTGCACTACACGGAATGAAAGTCGTGGTCATAATCGTCATTTTGCGGTCGCGGTCGTTTTCAATCGTGCGCGACGCCATAACGCCGGGCACGCCGCAGCCGGTACCGATTAACATCGGGATAAACGATTTGCCAGAAAGGCCGAATTTGCGGAAAATGCGGTCTAATACGAACGCGATGCGCGCCATATAGCCGCAGCTTTCAAGGAACGCCAACAGGAAGAACAAGACGAGCATTTGCGGCACAAACCCGAGCACCGCACCGACGCCGCCGACGATACCGTCTAAAATCAGTCCCTGCAGCCAGTCGGCGCAATGGACGGCGGTAAGCCCGCGTTCCACAAGCACCGGAATCCCGGGCACCCACACGCCGAAGTCGGCCGTATCCGGTGCATTTTCGAGGGAAGCGTCCACGGCTTCGGAAATGATATACCCTTCGTTGTCAAGTGACGCCGCGTAACTGCCGTAGGCTTCTTCAAACGCACCGAAGTCTTTAGCCTCGATCGCAGAAAGAATATCGCCCGCGCCGACCACTTCGGCGTCTGCCGCCTGCTTGACAGTTTCGAGCACCGCAGGCGTCCAGACATTTTCTTCGGCATATTCGGTCACCGCTTCTTCATAGGCGGAAGAGCCGATGCCGAACAAATGCCAGCCGTCGCCGAACACGCCGTCGTTTGCCCAGTCGGTTGCAAACGTGCCGACGGTGGAAACGGATATGTAATAAACCAAAAACATAACAACCGCGAAAATCGGAAGCGCCGCAAAGCGGTTGGTGACCACCCGGTCGATTTTGTCGGATGTGGACAGCCTTTGGGTGTTTTTCTTTTTGTAACAGCCTTTGATAATCGAAGCGATATAGACATAGCGTTCGTTGGTGATGATGCTTTCGGCGTCATCGTCCAACTCTTTTTCGACCGCCTGAATGTCTTTTTCGATATGGTCTTTCACGCTGTCGCTTAACTGCAACTGCGTTGAGACTTTTTCGTCACGTTCAAATAATTTGATCGCGTACCAACGCTGCTGTTCTTCCGGCAGGTCATGGACGGTGACCTCTTCAATGTGGGCAAGCGCGTGTTCCACGGGACCGGAAAAGCTGTGCTGCGGCAGGGTGCTTCCGCTTTGTGCCGCTTTTATGGCGGCTTCGGCCGCCGCAGAAATGCCCGTACCTTTGAGCGCCGAAATTTCCACAACCGGACAGCCGATTGCCGCGGACAGCGCTTCGACATTCAGCCGGTCGCCGTTTTTGTGGACGACATCTATCATATTGACGGCGACGACAACGGGAATACCAAGTTCGGTCAGCTGGGTGGTCAAATAAAGATTGCGCTCTAAGTTGGTGCCGTCCACGATATTCAGAATCGCATCAGGGCGTTCGTTCAAAAGATAGTTTCTTGCGACAACCTCTTCGAGCGTATAAGGGGAAAGCGAATAAATCCCCGGCAGGTCGGTTATCACAACGTTGCTGTGTTTTTTGAGTTTCCCCTCTTTTTTCTCGACGGTGACGCCCGGCCAGTTGCCGACAAACTGATTGGAGCCGGTCAGGGCGTTGAACAGTGTGGTTTTACCGCTGTTCGGGTTGCCCGCAAGGGCGATTTTGATTTGCATGGTTACGCTTCCTTTCTGCATCACAGTTAGCTTTAGTTAACCGCATATTAAAAATAAAAAGGTTATACAAATTCGATTTCAATTTTGTCGGCGTCCGCCTTGCGGATAGAAAGTTCGTAGCCGCGCACCGTCACCTCAATCGGGTCGCCGAGCGGCGCAACTTTTCGGATTTGTAATTCTACCCCGCGGGTAATGCCCATATCCATTATCCGGCGTTTGACAGCGCCCTCGCCGTGCAGCATAATCACCTTGCACTTTTGCCCTGTTTTTGCTTCTTTGAGCGTTTTCATTGGTTTGCCTCCTATATTATCCTATATTATATAAAAATTTTACCGGCCATTTCCCGGTTGATTGCCACACGCGCGTCTTTCACGCGGACAATCAAATTGCCGCCGATTTTGGAAACAATCCGCACGCGCGCACCGGCGACAAATCCAAGATTTTCCAAGTGTTGGCGCGTTTCCGGCTTGCCGCCCACCATGCGGACGATATTATCTTCATCTAAATTGGCAAACGTCAAAGGCATCATAAACATCCCGCTTTCTTTTTGCCTGTTTTCATTGATTTGCTTTGATTAGTCTTTTCTAACTGCACATATGTTAGCACCAACTAACCCCTTTGTCAAGAGGAAAAAGTGTAATTTTTTTACTTTTTTTGAAAAAAGGTAGGTTGTGTGTTTTCGTTTTTGCACAGTTGTTGTCAAACGGCGGATTTTGTGGTATACTATGGATATTCTAACCTTGGGGTGATTGTTTGAAAATTCAGGAATCTGCCGAAAACTATTTGGAAGCGATTTTGGTCCTGCAAAACCGCAAAGGCACGGTGCGCTCCGTGGACATAGCCAACGAGCTTTCTTTTTCCAAGCCGAGCGTCAGCGTGGCCATGAAAAATTTGCGCGAAAACGGCTATATTTCGATGGACAATGACGGCAGCATTCACCTGCTTCCTCCGGGACTGGCGATTGCAGAACGCATTTATGAGCGGCACACGCTGATTTCCAACTGGCTTTGCACGCTCGGCGTGGACCCCAAAACGGCGGCGGAGGATGCCTGCCGCATGGAGCACGTATTAAGTGAGGAATCTTTTGAAGCTTTAAAACGGCACACCAAACAATAAAAAAGCAACAAATGAAACCGTGGTTTTTAAAGCCACGGTTTTCTTTTTATAAAAAGCCCTGTGCACACAGATACCGCTTGATTTTTTAAAGGTCTTTTGCTACTATAAACTTGCAACGCGGCGCGCCCGCAATCTATTTGCACCGAGGTTATTTATGCCGATTTTTGTTCGTGACAACTGCTTTGTTTTAGAGACACCCCACACGCATTATGCGTTCGGGGTTGCGGACGGCGAATTACAGCATATCCACTGGGGCGAAAAATGCCCGCGGCTGGATTACACCGTGCCGAACTACCGCGAGGAGGTCTCGCAGCACCCCGCTTCGGAATTTGACAAGCGGGAATATGTGCCGTTCGGCGGTACGAATTATCGGGAATGTGCGCTGAAATGCACCTTTTCTGACGGCTGCCGCGACACGGTACTGCAATATGACAGCTACACGCTGAAAGACGACACGCTGACCGTCATTTGCAAAGACCGCCACTATCCGCTGACGGTCAAACTTATTTATCAGGTGCAGGAAGATTCCGACGTGCTCACCCGCAGCGCCGAAATCGTCAACACCGGCAACAGCGACATCACACTTCACAAAGCCGCTTCGGCGCAGCTGCACCTCCCCTCCCGCGCACCGTACACGGTATTGAATTTTAACGGGAGCTGGTCGACGGAATTCAGAAAAGCCGAAGAAGTGCTCACAGGCGGAAGCGTAGTGTTTGAAAGCCGCCGCGGGCTTACCGGGCACTGTCAAAACCCGTCGGTTGTCTTTTCGCAAAATGCGACCGAGGACGAGGGTGACGTCTTTTTTGCCGCGCTAGGTTTTTCCGGCAACTTTAAAATCTCGGCAGAACGCAATTTTACGGGACTTACGCACGCGGTTATCGGTTTGCAGGATTTTGATTTTTCTTATACGCTCCACGCGGGTGAAAGCTTTAAAACGCCGCCGGTGTATATGGGCTACACAAAAGGTTTTGCCGCGATGAGCCACGAAATGCACCGCTTTGCCGTCGAGCATATTTTGCCGGTGCGTTTCAAAAATGAGCCGCTGCCGGTGCTTTACAACAGCTGGGAGGCAACGGAATTTGACGTCAACGAAAAAGATCAGCTGCGACTTGCGAAAATCGCCGCTTCGCTCGGCTGTGAGCTGTTTGTCATGGACGACGGCTGGTTCGGCGAACGCAAGGACGACCACGCGGGGCTTGGTGACTGGTTTGTCAACCGTGAAAAATTCCCGAACGGTTTAAAACCGCTGATTGACGGCGTTCGGGCGTTGGGTATGAAATTCGGGATTTGGGTCGAGCCGGAAATGGTCAGCCCCGACTCGGATTTATATAGAAAGCACCCGGACTGGGCCTATCATTATCCCACTAGAAAAGGGAACGAACTGCGCTGGCAGTTGGTTTTAAACTTCACGCGGCAGGACGTGCAGGACTATATTTTCACCTGTTTGGACGAATTGTTAACGGAAAACGACATCAGCTATATCAAGTGGGACATGAACCGTCCGTTTTCGGAAACCGGCGCGGAAAATTTGGAAAACCCGCAGGAGCTTTGGTACCGACACACGCATGCACTTTACAGCGTCGTCGACCGCCTGCGCGCAAAGCACCCCGACGTGCAGTTTGAAGCCTGTGCTTCCGGCGGCGGGCGCGTGGATTTCGGCGCCATGCACCACTTTGACATGGTTTGGACTTCGGACAACACCGACCCTGTGGACCGGCTTGTGATTCAAAACGGATACAGTTATCTCTACCCCATAAAATGCATGCGCGCGTGGGTAACAGACATGAACCGCACCTCGCGCCCGACTTCGCTCGACTATCGGTTCAATGTATCCATGCAGGGCTCTTTGTCGCTCGGCGGCAATCTGCTGGAATACACTGACGAAGAACTGAAAACCTGCGCAAAATATATTGCGCTTTATAAAGAGCTTCGCCCGCTTGTGCAGTTCGGAAAACTCTATCGTCTGACAAACGGGCGCGCAGACCGCATTTCTATGACGCAATATGTAGACAAAAACCGGGAAAACAGCGTTTTGTTTGTCTGCACACAACCGACTACATTTTTTGCTGACCGCTTTGTAACCATTCGCTTAAAAGGTCTTTGCCCGGACGCCATGTACCGCGTTCAATCTTCCGGCGAAGAATTCACCGCTTCGGGCGGGGTGCTGATGCATTGCGGGTTCCACGCAAAATTCACACATGCATTTGCGTCAGAGATTTACAGAATCAAAAAGCTCCCGGAGGCACAGGGATGATTTTATTCATCGGCGGCGAAAGTCACACAGGAAAAACCTTGCTGATGCAGGCGCTTATCGAACGCTATCACATGCCGGCATGCAGCCTGGACCATATTAAAATGGGGCTTTTCCGGGGAAAAGCAGACTGCGGTTTTTCCCCGACAGACAGCGATGAAAAGATTGCCGGGATTTTGTGGCCAATCGTAAAAGGCATTGCGGACACCTGTTTGGAAAACGAACAGCATCTGATTTTGGAAGGCTGTTACCTGCCGCAAAGCGATGTTGCGGACCATGTGCAGCAGCACAAAGACGCCCATGCGCTTTATCTTGCCTTTTCTGACAGCTACATACAAGCCCATTTTAACGAGCATATTTTGCAGTTTGAGAGCGCTATTGAGCAGCGCGTGACCGGCGACTACGAGCAATCCACTTGTCTTACCGGCAACCGAGAAACCCAAAAGCGCTGTTTTGAAACGGGGCTTCCCTGCTATGTTACAGACGATTCCTTTTCTGCACAGCAGGAACGCATTTTGAGGGATTTAGACCGGCAGCTTTTACGGCTTCGAGCGTTCCGACAAGAAGACATAGACGCAATTCTCCGCTTGTTTGGTGACACCGTTCGCACGGTATGCCGCAAGGATTACACCGCTGCGCAAACAGACGCATGGGCGAACAGCGTCAATGATCGGGCGCGCTGGGAACGCACACTTTCAGAGCATAAAACACTTGTTGCCGTGCTTGGCGCACGAATCGTCGGCTTTGCAGATTTAGACGGTGATTATTTAGACCGGCTCTATGTACACCGTGATTTTCAAGGGCGCGGCATTGGCACAGCGCTTTTGCACGAACTGGAAGCGTTTGCGAGGCAGCAGAAAATTTCGGAGCTTGAAACGCACGCGAGCCGCACAGCAAAGCCATTTTTTGCAAAGCAAGGCTTTCGCCTTGTTCAGGCGCAAACCGTTGTGCGAGACGGAGAAACTTTAGAAAACTTTGTCATGCGGAAAGTATTATAATAATACAAAAACAGACAGTGAATTTCTTCACTGTCTGTTTTAATATTTAATCAAAAAAATCAAAAAACAAGATTTTATGCCAAAGCGATTGCGTTTTTCGCTCAGCTAAAATTATCGGCTTAAACTTTGCACACCCTTCACATAATTCAAGTTCTTCTGACAGTATGAAATCTCGCTCTGTGCAACTTGTATGATTCAGCCGATTCCAACAGTCCAAACAAAATTCTGCCATTTTATCACCTCCGACCACATTATAGGTCAATTTCACCCTATTTTCAATAGGGCAAATTGACATAATAGTGTTGGGTGATGCTATGAATCGAATTAAGGCGCTTCGAAAAGAAAGAGGCTATACACAAATCAAAATTCAGCTGATGACCGGAATCGACCAAAGTGATTATTCTAAAATTGAAAACGGAAAACGATATTTTACGTTTGAACAATGTAAAAAGCTGGCCGTCGCGCTAAACACCAGCATGGACTACCTCGCGGGGCTTACCAATGAAAAAGAGCCTTACCCGCGTAAAAAATAATGTTTTCAAGTAAAAAACAGACAGTGAAAATTTCACTGTCTGTTTCTTTTATGCTACGGCTGCCTGCAGGACAATCATCAGAATAAAACCGACAATCAGCGAATAGGTCGCCGGTCGTTCATAGCCGTGCGCGTGGGTGTCGGGTATCATTTCGTCGCAAATGACGTAAAGCATCGTGCCGCCCGCAAACGAAAGCGCAAACGGCAAAAGCAATTCGGAAGCTGTGCCCGCCGCGTATCCGATAAAGGTGCCGGCAACTTCGATAAGGCTTGTGGTCAGCGCAATTAAAAAGGTGCGCGTCCGGCTGACGCCGGCAAGCAGCATCGGGGAAATCAGCACCATGCCCTCCGGAACATTTTGCAACATAATGCCGAAAGCGACCGAAAGCGCGTGACCGGTATTTTCGCCGCCGAAAGAAACGCCCGCCGCCATGCCTTCCGGCAAATTATGAATGGCAATCGCCAGCACAAACAAAAACACGTGGTTGATGTTTTGATTGTTGCGGTGTTCTTCCTCCTGAAGGCCGGAAAGCTTGTGCAAGTGCGGCACGAGCAAATCCATTAAATTGAGAAAAACTGCACCGACCAAAATGCCGAGCACGACCTGCCAAATCCCGCGAAGCCCGGTTTGGTCAACTGCGGGCAAGATAAGCCCCACGGTTGCCGCGGCAAACATAACGCCCGCCGCAAAGCTTAAAATTGCATCGTTCCACTTGTGGGGAATCTTTTTAAAAATAAAACCGAGCAAGGCGCCCACTACGGTGGAACCGCCGACGCCGAGCGCGGTTAGTAAAACCGTCTCCATCTGATTCGTCCTTTCTTTGGTTCTTCTATTATTCTATACAAAACCGCCCGAAATGACAATAGGCAAAACAAAACCGCCGATGCTGTTTTCAGCACCGGCGGTTTTTTAAAGGACTTATTTCAGGTTTGCTTTGAGGGTTTCAAGCTCGTCAGCAAGTTCCTTCGGGAGTTTGTCGCCGAATTTCTGATAGAACTCTGCAATGCCGTCGGCTTCGTTTGCCCACAGGCTCTTGTCAACATCCAAGATGCTTTCCAGAGATTCGAGGGAAACTTCGCCTTCCAAGCCTTCGATGTTGATATCTTTTGCATACGGGATATAGCCGATTGCGGTTTCCTGCGCGTCGACTTCGCCGTCGCAGCGTTTCAGAATCCATTCGAGAACGCGAAGGTTGTCGCCGAAGCCCGGCCACATAAAGTTGCCTTCGTCATCTTTACGGAACCAGTTGACGTTGAAGATCTTGGGCGCTTTATCCGGGTCAAGGGTCTTGCCGATGTCAATCCAGTGTTTCCAATAGTCACCCATGTTGTAGCCGCAGAACGGAAGCATAGCCATCGGGTCACGACGGACAACGCCGACCGCACCTGCCGCAGCAGCGGTGGTTTCAGAAGCCATAATGGAGCCTACGAACACGCCGTGGTTCCAGTCTCTTGACTGATAGACCAGCGGAGCAAGTTTTGCACGGCGGCCGCCGAACACGAATGCGGAAATCGGCACGCCTTCCGGATTTTCAAATTCGGAACTGATGCACGGGCAGTTGACTGCGGGTGCGGTGAAACGGCTGTTCGGATGGGCAAGGTTCTTGCCTTCCGCCTTATATTCCGGCCCGTTGACCTTGTTGCCGGTCCACTCTTCTGCGTTTACGGGCGGATTCTTGTCGAGGCCTTCCCACCAAACGGTGTTGTTGTCCAAGTTACGCGCAACGTTGGTGAAAATTGTGCCTTTCTTGGTGGAAGCGAGGGCGTTCGGGTTGGATTTTTCGTTGGTGCCGGGCGCAACGCCAAAGAAACCGTTTTCGGGGTTGATAGCGTACAGTCTGCCGTCTTTGCCTTTGCGAATCCAGGAAATGTCATCGCCGACGCACCAAACTTTGTAGCCTTTCTTGCGATAGCCTTCCGGCGGGATAAGCATTGCAAGGTTGGTCTTGCCGCAAGCGGACGGGAAAGCCGCGCAGATGTATTTGACTTCGCCCTTCGGGTTTTCAATGCCGAGAATGAGCATATGCTCAGCCTGCCAGCCTTCGTTTTTGCCCTGATAGGAAGCAATACGAAGTGCAAAGCACTTTTTGCCGAGCAAAACGTTCCCGCCGTAACCGGAGTTTACGGAAATGATGGTGTTGTCTTCCGGGAACTGGCAAATCCATCTCTTTTCAGCGTCGATGTCGCATTTGCAGTGGAGGCCGCGGACCCAGTCGTTGGAGTCGCCGAGCACTTCCAGAACTTTCTTGCCGACGCGCGTCATAATGCACATATTGAGCACGACGTAAATGGAGTCGGTCAGCTCAATACCGACTTTTGCAAGCGGAGAGCCGATCGGGCCCATGGAATAGGGAATGACATACATGGTTCTGCCCTTGTAGCTGTCGCGTGCGATGTCATAAAGCATTTTATAAGCTTTTTCGGGGTCCATCCAGTGGTTGGTGGGGCCGGCATCCTCTTCCTTTTTGGAGCAGATGAGGGTTCTGTCCTCCACACGGGCCACGTCGTTGACCGCGGTTCTGTGATAATAGCAATCGGGGAGCAATTCCTCGTTGAGTTTGATCAGTTCGCCGGTGGAGCAGGCTTCTTTGCGAAGCGCTTCAATCTGCTCTTTCGAGCCGTCGATCCAGACGATTTTGTCGGGCTTCACAAGCTCGACTTTTTCGTCGATCCATGACAAAATGCTTTTGTTCTGTGTAAGTGCTGCCATAGTACTTTCTCCTTCTTTCAAATCCGGCAAAAGCCGGACCAAAAATTTGCATAAATAAAAATGGAAAAATTCAAAAACCCGAAACTTTCCATTGTGTAATTATTATAGTCCTTTTCCCCTCAAAAAGCAACACCGAAAATGTTAATAAATTGTCAATTCTCGGCGTCTTTTTAATTCACAATATACAAAAATGCAAATCGCTGTCGAGGAAAATCCCTTACTGTTTCGTTACTCTTCCGTAATCGGCATCGTGGCAAAGGCGTTTAAATCCATGCCGGCGCGTTTGCCCGCGAGATACTCATAATACCCCTGCGCCCCGACCATTGCCGCGTTGTCGCCGCAAAGGGAAAGTTCCGGCAAATACAAATCAACACCTGTACGTTTTGCAAGTTGCTGCATATCCGCTCGCAAAACGGAATTCGCCGAAACACCGCCGGCGAGCACCAGTTTTTTGGTTACCGGCAGGGTTTGCAGGGCTTTTTGGGTGTTGCTGACAAGAGAGTCCACCACGGCACGAAGGAACGACGCACCAAGGTCGGCAACCGGGACCGTCTCCCCTTTTTGGTTGGCATTATGTATTATATTCACGACCGAGGTTTTTAGTCCCGAGAAACTGAAGTCGAGGGGGCTTCCCTCCACGTGGGGGTGCGGAAACGAAAACGCCTTATCGTTGCCGTCTTTTGCGGCTTTATCCAAATGCACGCCGCCGGGATACGGCAAACCCATGGCGCGCGCGGCTTTGTCGAGCGCTTCGCCCGCGGCGTCGTCGCGCGTTCTGCCGAGCACCTGAAAATCTGTATAATCGCGCACATGTACAAGCAGCGTATTGCCGCCGGAAACGACCAAGCAAAGGAACGGCGGCTCTAAATCGGGGTGGGTAATATAATTTGCGGCAATGTGCGAGCGCAGATGATGCACCGGCACAAGCGGAAGCCCGGACGAGAGTGAAAGCCCTTTTGCGTAATTCACGCCGACTAACAGCGCACCGATAAGCCCCGGCGCATAAGTAACGGCAACAGCGTCCACGTCGGAAAGCTTACAAGACGCCTGTTCGAGCGCCTGACGGGTCACTTCGGAAATCGCTTCCGCGTGCATACGGGAAGCAATTTCGGGCACAACGCCGCCAAAGATTTTGTGCCGTTCAATTTGCGTTGCCACGACCGAAGAAAGCACGGTTCTGCCGTTTTCCACAACGGCGGCGGCGGTTTCGTCGCACGAGCTTTCCAGCGCCAAAATCTTCATAAAACTGCCTCCTTGTAAATGCAGATTCGCTAAATTCGCGATCGGATACTATATTACCATAAGTGCCCGGTGAATTCAACCGGAAAACCGCCGAAAATCCTGCGGTTTCGCGCGGCTTTCTGTTGACTTTTCGTGTATTTTTCGATACGATATAATTAGATTTTCGGGCGGAGGGTTTAAAATGAAAAAAGCATACCTCTTCATCGGCATCGCCGTTTTCGTTTGTTTGATTCTTGCTGCCGTCATTGTAACGGTGTGTCTGAAACACAAAAATAACGCGCAGGAATCTTGGAAAGACATGGGGTTTGACCTGTCGCTTCCAACGCTCGGCGAAGACGGCTGGTATATGGTTTTTGAAGATGATTTTGAGGGCGACGCGCTCAATCAGAACATTCAGTTCGGCGAACGCTATAGAGGCGCAAAAGAGATTTGGACCACTTCCCCGCACGCCGTTCGCTGGGAAAGCAACGACAAAAACAAGCCGGAACAGGCCTGTTGGTGGTGCCCGGAAACGGTAGAGGTTAAGGACTCAAATGTAATCATTCATGCGCGTTACGAGGAAAACCACACCTGCACAGGCAGCTGCCCCGCCGTCGGGCGCTTTACCGGCGGGATTGAGACACGCCGCATTACAGGCGACAACAACCAAAACAAAGGCTCCGAAGACGAACTGCTGTTTGCGCAGGCATTCGGCTATTTTGAAGTTCGTGCAAAACTCCCAGACGCCGACGGGCTTTGGTCGGCGTTTTGGCTGCAATCCTCTAACCAGAGAAAGGTTTCGAGCGCGGGCGTGGACGGCACGGAAATTGACGTATTTGAAAGTGCATTCCGCAAAAGCCGCCAAAGCAAAATGGGGCACGCGCTGTTGTGGAACGGCTATGGGAAATTTGCCGATTCCGAAGCGTATATCGGGACTTTGCAGCAGGACTTATATGACGGCTATCACACCTATGCGCTCAAGTGGACACCGGAATATTATGTATTTTACATTGACGGCGAGCCGACATGGGCTTCTATGGGCGGCGGCGTTTCTAAGGTAAAAGAGTTTTTGCGCCTGACGGTAGAAATTGACGCAGGCGACGGCTTTGGTCCCCACGGGCAAAAAATCGGACAGTTTTCGGAAAGCGGCGACAACATATTTATGGTGGACTATGTAAAAGTCTGGCAAAACGAGAACTACGAAGCCTTTGAAATCGACGACAGCAAATTCCCCGGGGAATTAGACTTGGAAAACTAAAGAGTAGGATTTCCCTGCTCTTTTTTTTACTGAAAACTCGAAGCAAAACAAATGCTCCGCAGTAAAAACTGCGGAGCATAATTTATGTTTGGTTATTCAATTTTATCCTGCGCTGTCCGCTACGATACCAGACCAGACGAAAATCGTTTTTGTTTTAGTATCTCTTTAGCGTACATTCACGAACACAATCAAATTTGTTCTTACGATAATATTCTTACAAATCACTTACCTGTCAAATTCGATCGCAGCGGACAGCGAACCGCCATGTCTGCGGTTCTTCTACACCGTACATCGGATTCGCCTCCCTTTCGTAATGTAACAAGGGCTTTTCAGAAACCAAACCCAACTTAAAAACTTTTCCTTACAATTTTTGTCGGATTCATTTTTGCTCTTGCTTTTGCCATTGGTCTTTTGCTTTTAGCTTTTAGCTTTTAGCTTTTAGCTTTTGGCTTTTGGCTTTTGGCTTTTGGCTTTTGGCTTTTGGCTCCCTTTTGGGAACCTACCTTATTTGGGTTTCTTTTGGTTTCTTCCCTTTGTTCACCTTCATTATAGCACGCGTTTGTAAAATGTCAATAGTTTTTTTATAATTTTTTTAAAATTTTTATTTATAACGCCTTGTCCGGGCGCGGTGCCTTAGAATATCAAGGCGTTGGCACATTTTTACGAAAGGACATTTTTTACAGTTGACTGTTGCCGTATTTCGGGGTACAATGAGTACAGAAAACGACGGAGGAACTAAAGGATGGACGAAAACTACAACCCCGATATTGTCAGCGTGGTCGACGAGGACGGCGTGGAACACACCTTTGAAGAACTCGACCGCATTGAAACCGACGACGCGCGCTATGTTGCGCTTTTGCCCGTTTACGACGAGGCGGAAGATATTTTGGACGACGACGGCGAACTGATTATTTTAAAAGTAAACGAAGAGGATGGCGAAACCTATCTCGAACCGATTGAGGACGAGGACGAATTCAACGAAATCGGCAGCATTTTTGAAGAACGCCTTTCCGATTTATTTGACATTCACGAGGAAGAATAAGTATTCTTTCTAAGTTTCGGCACACAATAAAATCAACCTGCCCGATGCGATAAACGCACGGTACAATATTAACCCAACACTTTTTTCTAGGGAGTCGGAAATCCGAAGTGGTGTGCAGACCTCCCGCCTTTTCGGCGGACGTTGGGAGTACTAAAGCTAAGGAAAAGACACCCACCTGCTTATGAGCAGGTTATTATTTGCCGTGTGCGGTCGGGTGGGGATTTCAAAAACAAAAAACCAGCTGTTTTACAGCTGGTTTTTATTTTTTAATATGTGCTTTTTTTGCAAAGGCAAAACGGGTGACCGGCGGGGTCAAACAGCGTGACCCAATCGTCGCCGCCGTATTGCGCTTTTGCGCGAACCGCACCCAAAGTTTCGGCGCGCGCGGCGGCTTTGTGCACGTCTTCGACCTGAAAATCAAGATGCATTTGCTTTTGCTGGGCATTCGGTTCTTCCGGCCAAACGGGCGGCACAAAATCTGGTTCTTCTAAAAAAGCGAACACAATGCCCTCGCCGCTTCGCACCGCCGGGAACGAAAAAAGCTCTGTTTTTTCCCAGCCGAGCAGTTCGGCATAAAACGCCTGCATTTCTTCTGCGTTTTTACAATCGACCATCACACTGCCGAGCGTCAAAGATTCTTTCAAGTGGTCACATCCCCTCTTTCGTATCGGGCGCACAGACTTGCACGCGCGCTTCAATCGTTTGCTTTTGCGTGCCGCCGCCGATAAACAGCCCGCGGTTGATGCCGCAGTCGGCAAAGTCGCGGCCGTGGCTCAAGGTTAAATAGCGGTCATTGACCCATTTGTCATTGGTCGGGTCAATCCCCCGCCAAATGCCGTTGTCGTAAAATTCAACCCAGGCGTGCGTTTCACCGACGCCCTCTTGAATCCCGACCACATAGCGCGCCGGAATCGAAAGTTTTCGGCAAAGGGCGATTAAAATATGGGCATAATCCTGGCAGACGCCTTTCCCCTTTTCGAGCGCTTCCTCCGCGGTGGTTTGGACGGTGGTTGTGCCGCTTTGGTAGGTAAACTGTTTACGCATTTCCCGCATTAAAAGCTCCACCGCTTCGCCGGTCGGCAAAGTTTCCACGGCGGCGCGGTTCTTTTCCGCCAAAGCGGAAAGCCTTTCGCCGCAGCGGGTGTATTGCGAGGGGTATTTGTAAATCCCGTTGAGCGGTTCTTCGGCTTTATCTGCAATATGGATTTGCGCAATGCCGTTGACATAAACCGAAAAAGCGGAATGGGGTTCGGTAATGCGGTCGGTCAAAATGCGGTTGCCGAAGCCGTCGGCGGTTTCGGTGAGCATATTGTGCGGCGACACCTCAATAAACAGTTCGCGAATCGTTTGGTATTCGTTATCAAACGGCAGACAGCGCAGGGAAAAGCAGTGGCGCACGACGGGAGAGGAAAATTCAATTTTCATCGCGTAGGAAAATTCAACTTGTTCCATTGGTTCCCCTCCTTTATCCGTAAATCTCCGGCACGGTCACAAACAGCCGGGCAAGTTCGTTTTGAATCGTGAATTTATCGGCTTCAAAATCGTCTTTTTCCAAAATGATTTTCATTAGCACATTGATAGCTTCAATGTTGCAATCCACGCCGACTTTATAAAGCCGGTTTAACAAAATGCTGAATTCTTTTCGAATTAGCTCCGGCTTACAGGAAAAGCGGGTATATAAATCAATCCGCTCGACGCTTCGGCCGAACTTTAAAATATTGCGGGTGGTTTCCGACTCGACGTAGTCGTCCGCCGAGCCCCAAAAGGCGAAAATACAGTCAAACACCTCTTGCAGTTTCAACATCGGCGCGCTGCTCTCTTTGCCGCGCTGCATGGCGTTGACCGCAAGCTGAATGTAAGACATCGTTTCGCTGCTGATTTCGTTGCGCATCATCACGGCGTTGTCGTAAGCGCAAAGCATGGTGCTCATCACGGAATTCGGATTTTTTTCGTCAAACAGGAAGTTGGTAATAAAATCCTGTTTATAGGAATAGGTGTTCGGAATACCGAGCTTTTTTAAGAAATCCACATAGGCGTTTTCGTCCACGTCAATGAGGATATCATAACATTCCGAAAACATTTTCAGCGTGGTAAACACGCGCTCCACATAGCGACCGAGCCAAAACAGGTTGTCGGTGGATTTTATCGAGATAATACCCATGTGTCTTTAAAGCCTCCTCCCTGCGAAGAATTGACGACGAACGAGCCTTCTTCATAGGCAAAGCGCGTTAAGCCGCTCGGCCAGACTTTGATTTCGTCGCCGTAAAGCACAAACGCGCGCAGGTCCGCTTTACGTTCGTGCAGCTGTCCGTTTTCAAACACCGGCAGGTTTTTGAAATCCACGACCTCCTGCGCGATAAAATGACGCGGATTTTTCCAAATCGCGTCGGCAAGGGCTTCACGCTCACTTTCGCTTAAACGGCTACCGAACACCACGCCGTAGCCGCCCGCCTCAGAAACGTCTTTAATCACGAGTTTCGAGAGATTTTCGAGCGTATATTGCCGGTCTTTTTCAAAATAGGGCAAATAGGTTTGGGCGTTGGTGAGAATCGGCTCTTCGCCCAGATAATAGCGAATCATTTGCGGCACGAAATAATAAATCCCCTTGTCGTCGGCGACACCGTTGCCCGGCGCGTTGACGATTGCCACATTGCCGGCACGATAAGCGTCAATCATATGCGGCACGCCCAAAAGCGAATCCGGCAAAAAGGTCATCGGGTCTAAATATTCATCGGAAATCCGGCGGTAAACCGTGCCGACCCGGCGGCGTTCGCCGGAATATTCGCTGTAATACAGCACGTTGCCTTCAACGAACAAATCCTGGGGCATCGCAAACACCGCGCCGGTTTTTTCCGCCAAATAGCTGTGTTCAAAAAACGCGGAATTATAGCGCCCGGGGGTTAAAATGACGTTGATCCCGCCGAGGTTTACGTCGTCAAGCGCCTTTTTCAGCATTTGACCGTAGTCGCGGTTGTCGGTGACGGCGTTGGTTTGGAACGTATCGGGGCTTGCGCGGCGGCAAAGGTCGCGTGCAATCATCGGGTAAGACGCGCCGGAGGGAATGCGCAGGTTGTCTTCGAGGACATACCAGGTCATGTCTTTCCCCTGCACCAAGTCGATGCCGGAAATATGGTTATACACTTTTTTGGACGGCACAATATTTTCACACGGCGGCAAAAAGCCCGGTGAATAATAGACAAAATCCTCGGGAATCACTTTGTCGCGCAAAATCTTTTTTTCGCCGTAAATATCGTTTAAAAAGAGGTTTAACGCGAACACGCGCTGCCGCAGCCCTTTTTCCAAAAAGGAAAACTCGTTTTTCGTGAGCGTTCGCGGAATCGGGTCAAACGGAAACAGGCGTTCGTGAAAGGTATTGTCTTTGTAAATACCGAATTTCACGCCGTAGCGGGAAAGCAGACGGTTGATTTCGTCTTTGTGGTCAATCAGCCCGTACATTTTCTCACCCTTTCCAAAAAATATATAAAAATTATAACAAATTCCAATAAATTACACAAGAGGAATTATGAAAAACATACAAATTTTGAGTACGGGCAAAAATTGGAAGCGATTATATTGACAAAGGAAAAACGGGGTGCTACTATTCCTCAATAAAGAAGGTGAAAGGGAGGCGGCACATGAATATCAACATGCTCAAAGGCAGCCCCGTAAAAGCGGTTCTGCGTTTTTCCGTGCCGCTGATGATCGGAAACTTTTTTCAGCTGTTTTACAACCTTGCGGACTCGATGATTGTCGGGCGGTTTGTCAACGCAGACGCGCTTGCTGCTGTGGGCGTGACGGGTCCGATTAACTCGCTTTTAATCGGCTTTGCCATGGGCCTTACCACGGGGTTTGCGATTCCCGTTGCGGCGGCGTTCGGCGCCGGGGACAAGGCGAAAGTACGCAAATACTTCGGCAACGCCATGTTTTTGACCATGCTGATGTCGATTTTGATTACGGTGCTTTCGGTGTCACTATCAAGGCCGCTTTTGCGGCTTATTGACACGCCGGCGGAAATTTTTGAGGACGCCAACACCTATGCGGTCATTATTTTCAGCGGCACGGTGTTCGCCATGTTTTACAATGTTCTGTCGGCGATGATTCGCGCCGTCGGTGACAGCCGCTCGCCGCTGATTTTCTTAATTGCCTCGTCGATTGTGAATATTGTTTTGGACTTGGTCTTTGTTTTGCTTTTTCACCTGGCGATTGTCGGCGTTGCGGTGGCAACGGTCATCGGAAACGCGGTTTCTATGGTTTTGTGCATTTGGTTTGTGCGCCATCGTCACCCGGAGCTACACACCAAAAAATCCGATTATAAGCCGGACAAAGCCATTTGCCGGTCGCTGCTTTCGATGGGAATTCCCATGGCACTGCAGCTTTCGATTACCGCAATCGGTTCTTTGATTTTGCAGGGCGCGGTCAACAGCTTCGGCGCGCACGCCGTGGCGGCCATTTCCGTCGGCTCGAAAGCAGAAAACATTGTGAACACGGTTTTGTCGTCGCTCGGCGTTGCGCTTTCTACGTTTGTAGCACAAAACCGCGGAGCGAAGCAATACACCCGCATTTTCCGCTCCGTGCGGCAAATTTTCCTTTTGGACCTTACGCTTTCGGTTGTTGCGTCGCTTATCCTTTGGTTCTTAGGCAAACGCATCGGTATGCTGTTTATCAAAGATTCGGTAGAAGAGATCCTTTCGCTGACTGATACGTATTTAAAAACACTCGCCTGCTTTTACATGGCGCTTGCGGTTCTGTTTATTTTCCGCAATCTTTTGCAGGGCCTCGGCTACGGTTACACTTCGGCCATTGCCGGCGCGGCGGAGCTTTGCGGGCGCGTGCTGATTGCCTATGTGCTCGCGTCGCGGTTCGGCTTCCCCGCCATTTGCCTTGCGGGTCCGGCAGCGTGGATTTTAGCGGACATTCCGCTTGTGATTATCTATTTCGCCAAGAAGCGAAAATTGAAACAGCAATTCTGCGCCGAAGAACCCGCGGCATAACAAAAAATAAATTTAAAAAGGAACAGACCGCAGTCTGTTCCTTTTTTGTTGTTCGTTCTTACGCCTCGTCTTCGTCGGGGCGCTCGATTTCGTAAGAGGTTTCGCTTTTGTCTTTGAGAAAATCGGTTTTTAAAACCCGGCTGTAAATGATACTGCCGCAGTCCCGGCAGATGGTGTGTTCAATGTGGGTGCCGAACATACCGCCGCGAATGTCGGAAAACACGTCGGCATCACCGATTTGGTAGCCGTAGGCGATATTTTTGGATTTGCAGTAAGGGCATTGCGAAAAAACGATGCGTTTCATAGCGTTCACCTGATTCTTTTTGGATTTTTACTTTAAAATGCAGTCGCAGTTTTCAATTTCCACGCCGTCAATATCGGAAAGAAACAGCTTGATTTGCTTGTAGCCGAGGGATTTCACCGAGAAATCCTTAATATGCTCGGTTAAGCGGGTGTTGATTTCGCCGATGTTCATGCGCTTACCTTTAGCATTTTCCAAAAGCGAGCGCACATATTTTTCGATTTCCGAACGCTGGGCGGAGGGCTTCTGAGCCACAAACAGGACGCCGTTTTTGCCGACAGCAACCACCTCAATTGAGGCAAACGACTTTAAGAAGCCGGAAAACTTGGAAAAGCCGTAGTTGCGTTCGTCGAAGTCGGGGTATTTTCTTTGCAAATTCTCTTTGACCACGCTGATTTGTAAGCGCGCGCCGCGCTCTTTTTGGGAAAGCATGGCGAGAATTTCCTGTTCGATTTCCTTTTTCGGCGTAATGCTGCTTTGCGCGGTTTCGTCCGATTCCTTTTCAGTTTCGCCGCTCAACACGTCCAAAAAGCGAAACGAATTGCAGGCGTTGATAAAGGCTTTCGGCGTTTTTTGCTCGCCCATGCCGATAACTTGCTTGCCGGATTCGCGAAGTCTTGCGGCAAGGCGCGTGAAATCGCTGTCGCTTGTCGCAAGGCAAAAGACGTCGAGCGGTTCTCGGTATAAAAGGTCCATTGCGTCAATAATCATTGCGGAATCCGTGGAATTTTTCCCGGTTGTATAGGCATATTGCTGCATCGGCGTTAAGGCGTAATCCGGCAAAACCGATTTCCAGCACTTAGCGTTATCGCGCGTCCAGTCGCCGTAAATGCGTTTAATTGTAACCACGCCGACGGATTTCAGCTCGTCGAACAAGGTATCCATATATTTCGGGGAAATGTTGTCGGAATCAATCAGCAATGCGATTTTCAAATCCTCTGTATCCATAAATCATTTCCTTTCAGATGTTTACGGCATATAGTATAGCATTTTCCGCGGGAAAATACAAGAAAACCCACGCCGCGGACGGAATGGGCTTTCGGATTTGAAAATATTTAGAACAAGTAGCCGTCATAACCCCATGTGTCGGCAAACTGGAATTTGACATAGCAACGGCTCGGCGACACGCCGGCGTTATTTTGCAAGCTTTCACAAATCGCCCCGGTCAGCGCTTCGCACGCGTCGCGCGGCGCTTTTCCGAATACACTGACTTCACACATGGCGGTCGGCGCGTCACAGTCACCTTTAAAATACAGGTGACATTGGTCCTCAACTTCGACCATCAAATAGGCTTCGCTTTTCCCGGGAAGCAGGGAAATCGCTTTGCCGAGGTCGTTTTTTATAGCTTCGATTTGGGTTTCGTTCAACGGTTCAGAAATTTTGGTGCAAATAAACGGCATAAAGTATTCTCCTTTTTATAGAAATTTCTGCAAAGCAGAAGCTTGCTTTGTAATCCTTTTTTCTACAACGGTGTGGCCGGAACGATAATAGTGCTCGATTTCGGTAAACAATTCATAAAACGCTGTTTTGGCGCAAAAATTATCGCTTAACGGACAACGCTCACGGTACCGTTCAAGCAGCTGAAAATGCTTTCCATTCGCATTTTCCAGTTGATATAAATCCATTTCTCTATCCCCCCACATACAGTTGCAGGGGTCAATAACTGCCGTGACGCGCGCCGCTTTTTTGTCCACCAATATATTCCACATATTATAATCGCCGTGAATCAGAGCACTTTGGGGAATCGCTATGCAAAAAATTTGGTCAAACCGAGTCAACGCGGTTTCCATAATGGAATAAACCTTTTTATCCAGTTGCTTTTTGGCGCACAGCGTCTCAGCCATTTTCAGAATTTGCTCCGCACGGGGTGCATAGTAAGCCTGCCAAGTTGCATAGAGCCGGCTGTGGTCACCGATTTCGCCAAAGCCTGCCGGATTTTCGGTGTTGTGCCACGCCAAAAGATTGTCGATAACCTGATTCCCTATCTGATCGCGCTTTTTGCGGCTAAAATAAAACAAGCCGCCTCCATTTTTGCCGGGAAGGTACTCCATTGCAAGAATATCTGACGCATACTGTTCATTGCCGTTATGTGTCCAAAGAATTTCGGGCATGGGGAACAGCGCATGCGCCTGTAAAACAGCAATCTGTTCTGCTTCGCGCTGCATAAGCCCCTGCGTCTTATAAACTTTTGCCACAACAGGTGCGGCTGTCTCCATAGTTACCAAGTACACATCCGCATAATATCCGCCGCCAAGGCGGCACATAGAAACAGGCATCCCTTTGCTTTTAGATTGCACCACTTCAAAAACTTGTCTTTGCTGTTCTGCATCCATAACCGCATGCTCCTTTTGACCGCGTGGGGTCCTGTGCTTTCCTCAAAATACCATAAAAAGCCGAAAAACGCAAGCATGATTTCATAAGAATGCCCACTTCCCGCAAAAGTCGCCTTAAAGTTTCTTACGGAAATACAAAACAAGTTCGCCGTCTTCCTCCTCGGACATTACAAATTCAGCGTAGCCCCAATGCAAATAAATGCCCAAATTGCGGGTTTCTTTCGCTTCTACACCAATCGTAAGATAATCATATCCGCATTCCGCGGCGTAGACTTCCATCTGATGCACAAGCTTTGAAATATGCCCTTGATTTTCAAAAGCTTTTTCAATACGCAATGCATTTATATTGGCTGTTTTTCTGCCGTCGCACAAGGTTTTCCGGCCGCGAATTGCCTGACACGCCGGTGAAAACAGCAAGGTGCCCTCTCCGACCGGGTCATTGCCACGAAGCACAACAAATGTTGCCACACGATTTGCGAGGTTATCAGCAAGCATTTCTTTTTTCCATATTTTCCAGCGTTTATCGCCACGATTTGCCGCAATATTCTTTTCCCATATTCTTTCTAATTCCTCTGAAGAGGCTTTTTTATAGAAATATTCCATTGACCATACACTCCGGTTTCATCTTTGCTGTCAGTATAGCATATATCCTTAAAACAATCTATTCCATATTTACCCAAACGAACAGAAAACCGACCGAAAGATGCACTTTCGGCCGGAACAGTTTTTTTGAAATTCAACAAATTTAATGTAAAACGCATTTTTCGCACGGCTCGTAACCGCGGTCTTTTGCTTCTGCTAAAGAAATCGGATAGTAAGTACCGTTGCCACACGGGTTTTCATAGTGGTATTTTTCGCCGGTTCTTGTGATATATACGGTGACTTTTGCTTCCGGGTCTTGCGTTACATTTTGTTTTTTGGTCGTTGCCGCCGCTTTTTTATCGCCTGACGAATTTTGACCGGAATTTTTGGTTGTTGCTGTTGTCGGGCGTGCAGTCGTTTCCGGCTGGGTCGTCGGCTCGGTTGTAGCCTCCGGAGTCGCTTCGGTTGTCAGGTTTGTCGTGGTTTGTGAGAGCGTAACGGAAACGGACGGTTTGACCGAAGTCGGTTGTGTATCTCCCATCAGTGCGAAAAAGACAATGCAATATAACAGGAAATAAAAACCACATGCCCCTGATAAAATCCATTTTACTGCTTTACTCCAATTGGATTTGTATTTCCACATTAAGAAAATGCCAAGTGGTGCAAAACAGACCAGCATAAGAATAATGAACCAAGTTGTTTGATAGAATTTTATGTCGTATCCCCTCCAATAATGTTATATTTTATAACATTATAGACAGGAATACAAGTATTCTTTTAAGAATGGAACATGACAAAACCCACCAGCTATGCGAGAAGCACAGCGGGTGGGTCAAATGGGAACAGAATTCTTATAGATTTGCCGATTAAAAGGCGATATCTTCGAAACCGTACATATCCTAACTTTCAAAAGGCAAAGAAAAAAGACCTTCTAAATAGAAGGTCTTTGGAATTACACCCTAAAAACTGAACAAAGAAGAAAGCGGAAGAATAGAAGGAAAAACTGAGGAAAAAGTGTTTCAAACAATTGATTTCGCTTTGGAAACCAGAAAGTCAAGCCCTCGACCTATTAGTACTGCCAAGCTAAATACGTCACCGCACTTACACACGCAGCCTATCAACCTCATAGTCTTTGAGGGGTCTTACTAGCTTATGCTATGGGATATCTTATCTTAGAGATGGC
>DVGI01000014.1 GCA_018712805.1 Candidatus Fimenecus excrementavium
TGTGTGTAACCGTATAAAGAGATAAGGCAGACACATTGCGATAAATCCTTTATTTTCAAGGCTTTTGGAGGATTTTATTAAAACACTGTAACCTCTGTTGAGAGGTCATAATTTACTGATATTCAAATTCTTATTTGTCTTTTTCTATTATACACCAAAACTATGAATATTTCTACCCGCCGTCTATTGACCTCAATTAAGAGGTAAATAGGCGGCTTTTTTGTTTGCAAAAAATTTATTCAAGAAATTTTGAAAAAATACCCCCCAAAAAACGCTCTCCCATTTCAAACAAGTGAATGGGTTAATTCCGAACTGCGAAAACGGAAGCCTTTCACTTGTACTTTGACAACTGAATAAGTCATTCACTAAGACTTTAATTCTGATGATTTTAGCCACCTTATCGGGTACGCCGTGACTTCTGCATTTCAGAACAGCGAGAACTCCCGGTATAAGTAACAGGTTGCCCCTGTTACGGCGATGACAGTCAGAAGGATAATGATACTTCTCTACGGAGCTGGCGGAGTACCCGGCAGAGGTGAAATTCCTATGATACAGATTAGCAGTCTGTTCCTTAGTGACTTTCCGTGAGCTTTTTGCTCGGCAAGGGGTGTTGAGAACAAATATTGCCCGACTGGTTAGGAAATGAGCCGGTCAAGTACATAGCCATACTGCGATGGCTATGAATTTTACGAAAGGAGGACGCACAAAGTGTCGAACTGCAAAACGATTGCGATATGAAAGAAAAAGAATTTAAGAATGTCAAAGCGGCAATCCTTGAATTACAGGAGCTGATTGACAGCGGCGAGCAGGAATAGCACGACCTTCAGCAGTTTCTGAGGAATGTACGCAAATACACCGATCCTGAGGAACTCACTGCGGAAATCCTGAACGATCTGGTTGACAGAATTGTGGTACACGCTCCCGACAAGAGTAGCGGCCACAGAAAACAGAAGATAGAGATTTACTACAAGACCGCGGGCATTATCAATATTGCCGATGAGGAATGCGTTGCCCTCGACGGCAGACTCGGTATGCAAAACCGAAAGAAGAAAACAGCCTGACAACGCAAAGCGGCGGCACAGCCCTTCGGCTGCTCCGCCACCTTACATATTTCCTTCGTTATCGCACCTCGGCTAACGATGCTCCCTCCTTTTTTTATCCGCCCCTTGCCAAACCCACACACAGATGATAGAATAAAACCAAATGAAGGGAAAAGAGGGATTTTTGTGCAGCGTGGTTCTTTTGTGAAAGTGATTACCAACGCAAACCTGCTTTGTCTGTTCTCGTTTGTTTCCGCCGTATCGGCATTTTTGTTTTATTCCTGCCGCGCAAATTACGTCTTTATTGACACAGCCGTTTTCAAAGGGCTTGCGGTGCTCCTTTTGTCGCTGATGCTTTTTGTCGCTGTGGTTTTGCTTGTGCTTTATGAATTGCGCGTTCACGAAGTGCGGCGCAAAGACGCTTTGCTTTATGAGAAAAAAGGCTTCGCGGCGTTGTGCGTGCTCGCGCTTCTCGCTTCGGTCGGCTTCTTGATTGGCGTGCTTGTCAATCTGATTACCGCCGGGGTCGAAACCGCGCCGGTCATTTTCCGCATGGCAAGAAAGAGTTTCCCGTATTTTGCCGCGGCGGTCGTAATTGTGTTCCTCTTGGCGATTTACCCGAATATCCGAAAAGTCGGCGTCAAAAAAACGCTGGCGGTGCTCGTGGCAGCGGGCGTGGTGCTCTCGTCCTTCTTTACACTCGTGCCGCTTTCTCCTTATAAAATCACGTCTGCCCCTATGGTGATTGATTCGGGCAGCGACTATTATTCCGTCGTGTTCGCGACCAACAAAACCGGCACGGGCTATGTGGAATACACCTACAACGGCGAACCCGTCAAACTGTATGACGAAGCCGACGGAAGAATCAAAGGCGACAGCACAATTCATACCGTCCGCGTGCCGAAAGCGGAACTCGACGGCAACAGCTACCGCGTCGGCTCAGTGCGCGTTTTGGAAGCTTATAGCTACGGCAGCCGGCTCGGCAAAGAAGTGAAATCCGAAAGCTATGCGTTTTCCGCGCCGAGCGGCGAAAATCAAACGTGGCTGAGCGTGTCTGACTGGCACACAAGACTTGAAAAGGCATATGAGGCTGTGTCTTACGCGGGCGATTATGACGGTGTGATTTTGCTCGGTGACGCGGTGCCGGGTCTTATGTTTGAAGAAGAAATCCGCGAATATATTGTGGAATTCGGCGGCAACCTTTGCGGCGGCACCGTGCCGGTCGTCTATATCCGCGGCAACCACGAAACCCGCGGCGAATACGCCGAAAAACTGCCGGATTATCTCGGCATGGACAGCTTTTATTTCACCGCTGACTACGGCGACTATCGCTTTATTGTGCTTGACAGCGGCGAAGACAAACAAGACGACCACCCCGAATACGGCGGTATGGTAAACTACGCGGCGTATCGGCAGGATATGGTGGACTGGCTCGCCACGCTTCCCGAAAGTAACAAAACCACCGTCGCGCTGGTGCATTCCGGGGACGTCTGCATTGAAGAAAACTTGCACGAAAGTGCCTATGCGTCGCTTAAAAATCTCGGTGTTCGGCAGATTATCTGCGGCCACGAGCACACCTGCGAATTTTTCGAGCAGGAGGGCTTAAATGTCTTTGTCGACGGCGGCCACACGGGTGACGGCTTTGTCGCAAGCAAGCTGACGTTCTCGCCTGACGGACTTTATATCGAAGCCTTTGACGAAACCGGCGAAAAAGTCCTTGAAAAAACCACTGAAATTTAATAGAACGTAAACGAAAGACCGTCTTTCCTCGAAAGGGGAGAGACGGTCTTTTTATGTTCGGGAAATATTCGGCTCTTTTACAGTGCGTCCGGGGCGAAAACCTCACGCATTTCCTGCATTCTGCCGCAGCTGAATTTCCCTTCTGGGCATTTGTCTACAAAACAGCTCGGCCCATAGAACGAGAAAATTTCCGGCGCGGCTTTGCGAAGAAGCTTTAAAGCGTCAATTGCGTGTGCGCGGATTTCCCACTGGGCTCTTGTGCAGGTGCGAAGCCGCAGGAACAAAAGCAGCTCGCGCGCGTTCATCGTCGAAACAATGTCAATCACGTTGCCGCTTAACTGGTAATACACCAAATCCGTCTCCGGAACGCCTAAAGCTTTCATTGCTTCATATTCTGCGGCATTTTCCTCGAAAGCCGCCTTGTATTTTTCCAAAAGTTCCGGTTTGTCTTTTAACACCGGGGGGATAAGATAGCGCGTGCGGTCGGTGTGCGTGAGTTCCGGCACCGAAAGTCCCTGCATTCTGTGACGCGTGAAATGCGTCACGCCCGAAAGCGAAACGCCGTTATAACGAAGCGAGAAATTGACCGCTTCCAACGCGCGCGGACGGTCACAGTCTAACACCGCGCGAACAGTCTTTTTTACAAGTTCCGGGTCGCAAAGCAGCTTGTCCGCGTCGCTCGTAGAAAGTCCCGCTTCCGTAATCAGCGCAGTTCTTGCAACGCATTTTGCCGCGTCCGGCGTGGCGGAAAGCAGCTCGACCGCGTTTTCGCTCACCGTGTTTTGCGGAAAATCGATAAACGAAAGGTCGGGCGTGTCGTTTGTGCCCTGGCAGCGCTCCTCAAACCCGCGCAAAATGCCCGGCGTGCGTTCTTTCGCTTGTTCGAGGAGCATTTCGCCGAGCTTTCGGATTTCCGGATATTTGCTCCCGCGCCCGTAAAGCATGGCTTTTAAAATATGTAAAAATTCCCGACCGTTGACGCTGCAAAAGAAATTGCTGAATAAGCAGTAGGGCAAAAGGAAGCGCGCGTCTTCTTTCGCAACGCCGTTTTCGGTAAATTCCGAATAGAGCGCAAACTGCTTTGCCATGTGGTCTTTATAACGCTTTGTAAGCGCCGGGTCGGAAAAATCCGGTACATAAAAGCCCGCGTCCGAAAAATCCACATACCGGCGGGATTTCACGGTAAACGAAGCGAGACGAAATTCAATAATGAACTGTTCGACAACCGCCGAAACATTCTGAAATGCCAAATTAAAATAGGTGTGCTCGACAACGGAATTGTGCCCCGAGCGCGTCACCTTGTCAATCAGGTTGGCGTTTTTCTCATCGTCCTGGCTTTTCGCCCAAATACTGAGCGCCGTGCCCTCCTGGGTGGAAACGCGCCCGCCCGCGGCCGTAACCTTTTCGCCGCAGTCGGAAAGCCCGATAATCAGCGCGCCGCTGGTTTGAAAATCCGAAATATCCATGCTATTGGCTCCTTACAGGTGATTTTGTTCATTTTACCACAAAATACCGAAAATCGCAATTTATTTGTTACACAATTTTAATTTTCAAATTGCCGTTTGGGCGTTGTAAAATAGGAAAAAATTTGTTATACTATCCATGTATGCGTAGGACCTTATCGTGCGCGAAATGCTGTTTTTGTGGGAGGAATTTTTTGTGGACAAGCGCCTGATTGTGATTGACGGCCTCGACGGCAGTGGAAAATCCACCCAAATCGGGCTTTTAAAAGCCAGGCTGCAAGCTATGCAGGTGCCGCTTCGGCAGATTAAATTGCCGGATTACGACGACCCCTCCAGCACGCTCGTGCGCATGTACTTAAACGGCGACTTCGGAAGCCACCCGCAGGACGTCAATGTCTATGCCGCTTCTTCGTTTTACGCCGTGGACCGTTACGCTTCCTATCGCCGCCACTGGAAAGACGACTATCTTTCCGGCACATTGATTTTGGCGGACCGCTACACCACTTCCAACGCGATTCACCAAGGTGTCAAGCTTCCGCCGGAACAGTGGGACGATTATTTTGACTGGCTGTTTGATTATGAATACAATAAACTCGGGTTACCAAGACCCGACTGCGTGATTTTTCTCGATATGCCGGTCGAAATTTCCCAAAAGCTGATGTCCGCGCGCTACGGCGGGGAAGAGGCGAAAAAAGATGTCCACGAAGCGGACGTGCAGTATCTCGAAGACTGCCGTAAAGCGGCGCTGTATGCCGCGAAAGCACTCGGCTGGCATGTGATTGCCTGCTCCGAAAACGGCGAACCGCTTCCTGTGGAGACGATTCACGAAAAAATCTTTTCCGTGGTGCAAAAAGAATTAAAATTATAAGGTGACATTTTGTGTTAGAATTTAAAAAGCCGGAATTGCAAGATAAAGCTTGGGTTGCCCCGATTATGCGCGAAGCGAATGAGCTTGCTTGCGAATATTGCTTCGGGAACCTCTATATGTGGTCAAGCGTTTATAAAAATTCGATTGCGCGCTACGGCAATCTGTTTTTGGCGCGTGACGGGGGCGAACGCCCGATGTATTTGTTTCCGTGCGGCAACGGCAGCAAAAAAGCCGCTGTCGAAGAATTGATGCGCTGCGCCGCAAACGACGGGGTGCCCTTGAAAATGTATTCCCTCACGCCCAAAAAGGTGCGCGAACTCGAAACGCTTTTCCCCGGGCAGTTTGATTACTTTCCGATGCGCGAATATTTTGACTATATCTATCTTTCGCAAGATTTGATTACGCTCGCGGGGCGGAAATACCACGCGAAACGCAACCACCTTTCTTATTTTAAAAAGACCTTTCAGTGGCAATACGAACCGCTGACCGAAAAAAATATGGATGAATGTCTTTCGATGAACGACAGCTGGGAAGAGAAAAATCTTGAGAAAAACCCGGAAGAAATCGGCAATGAACGCATAGCGATTACCCGCGGGCTCGACAAATTTTTTGAGCTCGGCTTTACCGGCGGCGTTTTGCGTGTGGACGGCCGGGTTGTAGCTTACACCTTCGGCGAACCGCTCAGCGACAAGGTGTTTTGCACCCACGTGGAAAAGGCGTTTGCCGATATGCGCGGCGGCTACCCGGCAATCAACCAGATGTTTGCCGAAAACGCGCTGTCGTCTTATAAGCTTATCAACCGCGAAGAGGATACCGGAAGCGAGGGCCTTCGCAAAGCCAAAGAATCCTATTATCCCGCCGTTCTGCTCCCGAAATACCGGGCGGTTTATAAAGGGTGATTTTTGCAATGCAGTGCCGTTTGGCGACAACCGAAGATAAGACTGCGCTTTATGCGCTTTGGCAAAATACGTTTGGCGACGAGCCGGCGGTGATTGACCGCTTTTTTCATTGCGTCACACCAAACGAAATTGTCGTCTGCGGCGAAAACGGCAACCCGGTTTCCGCTTTATATATGCCGCGCGTCGAACTTCGGTGCGGCAAAAAAACGCTTTCGGCGGCTTACATTTACGCCGCCGCGACCGATACCGCTTACCGCGGCAGGGGGCTTATGACTTATCTTTTGCAGTTTGCCGCGGAAAACGCACAGCGGCAAAGTTTAGAAGGGCTTTATTTGGTCCCTGCGGAGCGGACTTTGTTTGATTATTACGGCGCGCGCGGATTTGTTACCGCCTTTTTTAAAAAACTTGTGCAATATTCGAGAAGTGAATTAAAAGCGCTTTGCGAAAATCCCGCAACTGCGCTTCCCGCGAGTGCATTGCAGTTTTTTAAAACCCGCGAACAAGCGCTTCAGGAGATTTGGCACCCCGCTTATTCGCAAACGATTTTAGATTTTTCTCTGTTTTTAAATAAACAGTACGGTTCTGAAACCTTGTTGACCGACTGCGGCTATGCGGTCTATGAAACGGAAGAAAACGCCGTACAGGTCACGGATTTTTGTTGCGAAGAAGGCAAAGAAGCGGCGCTTTTGGGCGCACTGCTTCAAAAAACCGACGCGGCAAAGTTCGCGTTTTCTATGCCGGTGCCGCGGCAGATTGGCTCTATGCCCGGAAAAATCGTACCCGCCGGTATGTGGCGGCCGCTTTCGGAGTTCGGTAAACAAACCGAAATACAAAACGGCTATATCGGCATCACTTTAGGCTGAAAGGAAGTTCTTTATATGATTTATGTGTTTTTAGCAAACGGCTTTGAAGAAATCGAAGCGCTCACCCCGGTCGATGTCCTGCGTCGCGCGGGGCTTACCGTGCAAACGGTCGGCATCGGCGAAAAAGTGGTGACCAGTTCTCATAAAGTCCCGGTCACGGCAGATATTACCGACGCTGAAATGGACCTCAACGGCGATTTGCAGGCCGTGATTTTGCCCGGCGGCATGCCCGGCACCAAAAATCTGGACGCAAGCGAAGCCGTAACGCGCGCGCTCGAATTTGCAAAAGCAAATGACTTGTTTATTTGTGCGATTTGCGCGGCACCTTCTGTGTTAGGGCACAAAGGCTTGCTTGCCGGCAAAGAAGCAATTTGCTTCCCCGGGTTTGAATCAGAACTTACCGGCGCCACACTTTCCGAAAAATTCGTCTGCCGTGACGGCAAAGTGATTACCGGCAAAGGCATGGGCGTTGCAACCGAATTTGCACTTGAAATTGCTTCCGCGCTCGCCGGTGATGAAGCCGCCGAAAAAGTCCGCGCGGCGATTCAGTTCCCGAGATGACCGATAAGATTTACACCGAAAAAAACGATTTGCGCGCTTTTTTTAAAGCGTTTCGCACGTCGCTTTCAAAAGAAGAAAAGACAAGGCTTGATAGACGAATTGCCGAACGCTTTTTAACGCTCCCGCAATACCGCGAAGCGAAAACCGTGCTTTTTTATGTTTCGCTGCCGTTAGAAATCAACACCTTTTCTTTAATGGAGCAAGCGTTTTCTGACGGCAAAACCGTTGCCGCGCCGCGCTGTGTGCCCGGCACGCGGGAAATGGAATTTTATATTCTCCGCAGTATTCACGACCTTGCGCCCGGCGCGTTCGGTGTGTCGGAGCCAAAGGTGGAATCTTGCGAAAAATTGACCGATTTGTCTTGTGGCCTTTGCATCGTTCCCGCGCTCGGCTTTGCGCGCGACGGCTACCGCTTAGGCTACGGAAAAGGCTATTACGACCGGTTTTTAGCGCGCTTTTTAGGGGACACGGCGGGACTTGTTTATGACGCGTGTTTGAAAGACCGCTTGCCCCACGACAAGTTCGATTGCCGCGTTCAACAAATTGTAACCGAAAACCAAATTATAAAGATAGACTGAAACCAAAAGAAAGGAGGCCTCCCGCATGCATGACGACGATTTGAGAAACTTTTTTGACGAAGACGCCTACAAAGAATTGCTAGACACCTACGCCGAAGAGGACAGCCGCAAGGAACGCGAGCGCGCTCGCCGCGAACAGCAGGCGAAAGCGCCGAGCGCCCAGCCGTCCCACAAAACGCCGCCCGCCAAAAAAGCGCCGACAGGCAGAAGCGCACAGCCGCCGCGTGAGCACACACGCCCCGCGCCTGTTTCTCACCATACCCCGCGGCCTGCTTCTTCGCCGAAACACGACGAACCGCAGCCCGTGCGCAAAACGGAAGGCTTTAAATTGGAAATTAAGGGGCTTGACGAGGAGTTTAACACCCCACCGTCACAAAAACGCACACCGACGCCCCACCCGACTTACTTTACGCCAAAGCCGCAGCAAAACGCGCCGACCGACGGTCACAAACATGCGCACGCGCAGTCAAAAGCCGGCGCATTTTCGGGCTTTTCGGAAATTATCAAAAAACGCAATAAAGTCGAAGAACCCGCCGAAGAAGCATTTGTCGAAGAAACAGTTGCGCCGAGCGCGGGCGGTGCCGTGATTGCCAAAAAGCGGCCCGTAAAGCTCGACCGGAACACGATTAAAGCGTTTTTCCTCAAAAATAAAACGGCTTGGATTGTGGTGCTTGTCTGCGTGGTTGCGGCAATCCTTCTTTCCATTTATACAATCAGCTGTATCAACGACGTTTTGGCAATTAACCGGGACAGCGAAACGGTTGTCGCGGTCAATATCCCGGCGGACGCCGACACCAAAACCGTTTTGAAAATTTTACAGGATAATGACCTGATTGAGCACCGTCACTTCTGCCGCGTGGTCGCAAAGGTGATGAAGTTCAAAGACGACAACTACCTGACCGGCATTTATTATGTCACCGCCTCTATGGGCGTGGAAAAAATGCTCAGCACGTTTAAAGTCGCGCCGACAACCGGCGAAACGGTCACGCTGACGTTCCCCGAGGGCTACACGGTCGATCAGATTGTTGAGAAGCTTGATAAATATGAAGTCTGTGACTCCGCCGTCATGTATCAGACAATGAAAGAAGTCGATTTCAGCGGTGAGTATTCCTTTATTAAGGAAGAAGACAACAAAGACGAGCGCTATCATTTGCTTGAAGGGTATCTTTATCCGGACACCTACGAGTTTTATGTCGGTGAAAATCCGTCCAGCGTTATTCGCAAGTTCTTAAACAACTTCCAGAAAAAGTGGACCGACGAATACGCAAAACAGGCGGAAAAACTCAATATGTCTGTGGACGATGTTATTACGCTCGCGTCAATTATTCAGAAAGAAGCTTACGGCGCCGACCAGTCGCCGCTGGTGTCGTCGGTACTTCATAACCGCTTGAACAATTCGAGTTTGTACCCATCGCTCCAATGCGATTCCACAACGGAATATATCAACGAAAACATTGCGAAAAACGTGACCGACGCCGCGCAGCTAGCGAACTACACGAACCTTTACAGCTCCTATAAATGCGAAGGGCTTCCCGTCGGCTCTATTTGTAACCCGGGCGACGACGCTATAAAAGCCGCGCTTTACCCGGAAGACACCAACTATTATTTCTTCGCGCATGACGTCAATAAGAAGCTGTATCTTGCGCGCAATGACTCGGAACGCCGCTCTAATAACATTGCGATTTTGAACGTCAACAGCGAAGCGGAGAAAAAGAGCGGGAACTAAGCTGTTACCCTAAAGGACGAAATTTTATGATGCAAAAACCGGAATTGTTGTGTCCCGCCGGAGACGAAGAACGCCTGCTTGCGGCGCTCTACTTCGGCGCGGATGCCGTCTATCTCGGCGCAACGCAGTTCGGTATGCGCGCGGGACCGAAAAACTTTACCATGGACGCGCTGCAAAAAGCCGTCGATTTGGCCCACAAACAGGGCGTGAAAGTGTATTTAACCTGTAACACCCTGCCGCGCAACGATGAAATTGAAACCATGCCCGACTTTTTAAAAGCCGCAGAGGCCGCCGGGGTAGATGCGCTGATTGTCGCCGACCTCGGCGTGCTGAAGCTTTGCAAAACGCACGTGCCGAACTTGCCCGTGCACATTTCCACGCAGGCGGGCGTCGTGAATTTTGAAACCGCGCGCATGTTTTATGAGCTCGGCGCAAAACGCGTGGTGACGGCAAGAGAACTGCGCCTTTCCGAAATCGCAGAAATTCGTGCGAAAACGCCGAAAGATTTGGAAATCGAATGCTTTGTCCACGGTGCAATGTGCGTTTCCTTTTCGGGGCGCTGCCTGTTGTCCAATTACCTGACCGGCCGCGACGCCAACCGCGGCGCCTGCGCCCAGCCGTGCCGCTGGTCTTACGCGCTGATGGAACAAACGCGAAAAGGGGAGTATTTCCCCATTGACGAAGACGAGACCGGTACTTACATCTTGAATTCCAAAGATATGTGTATGTTAGAGCATATCCCGGAACTCGTCGAGGCGGGCGTGGACAGCTTTAAAATTGAGGGGCGCGCAAAGTCTGCTTATTATACCGCGATTGTGACAAACGCCTACCGCGCCGCGATTGACGGTTATCTAAAAAATCCTTCGCCGGATTATAAACCCGAAAAATGGATTTGCGAAGAACCTTATAAAGTGAGCTTCCGTGATTACTGTACGGGGTTTTATTTTGACGACCCGAAAACCGAAGCCAACATAAGCCTTGCGGGCGGTTACCGCCGCATTTGGGACGTCATGGGCGTGGTGCAGGAAAGCGACGGCAAATTTTTAACGGTGGCACAGCGCAATAAATTCTGCGTGGGCGACACGCTTGAACTATTGGAAAAAGGGAAATGTCCGAAAACTTTTACCGTTTCCGAAATGTTTTTGCCGGACGGTACGCCGATTGACGCCGCGCCGCACCCGATGATGATATTGAAAATCCCGTGTGCGCTTTCTGTGCCCGCGGGCAGTCTTCTGCGAAAGCAGGCCGAAAATGGATAACCGATTTCTTTTAGACCTTTGTGAAAAAATCGAATTGCCGCCCGACGCGCGTCGTGCTGCGCTTCGGGCGCTTTCTCAATATGCGCCCCTTTTAAAAAAGACTGTAAATTTACCGGAGCAAAAAGCGATTGCGCTTTGCAAACACCGTCTGTTTCGAAACCGAAAATCGGGCGCGGCGTTTTGCCTCGCATTTTGTCTCCTGCGCGCAGGAAAGGCATATGCGCTTTATAAGGAAAAGCAAATTCCAGACACCGTGTTTTATGATACAATGCGCGACATCACCGTTTGGGCGCGCACTGCGAAGCAAAGCGAAAACATTAACGGACTTATAGAAATCGGCTGGCTGCGGCAGTCGTTATATCTCCATATGTTCCGCGTCGGTCGCCTGCAATATCAGTTCGGTAAGGTCGATTTCCGCGCGCTTCACATCCCGCCGCAATCTCAAAAACAAATCCCGTTTTCTCAAGGCGACCGCGTGCTGTTTATCCATATCCCCGAAGACGGCAAGCTGGATTTTGACCTTTGCACTTCGTCTGTTTTTGCGGCGCGTAAATTCTTTGAAACCTATTTTCCGCAATATCATTTTGCGGGCTTTGCCTGTGAAAGCTGGCTGTTAGATGAAAATAACCGACGCTTTATGCGTGCAGGCAGCAATATTTTGCGCTTTTTTGATTTGTTTGACGGCGTGGTCGAGACATTGCCGAAAAATCACGAGCTGCTGCGCCGGCTGTGGCATGAAAAGCGCGCATCCAAACGCAAAACCGCAAACTTGCCCGAAAATACCGATTTACAGCGCCGCGCCAAAGCTTATCTTTTGGCGGGCGGCACAACGCACAACGGTTTCGGCTATCTTTTAAAATAAAAATACGGTTTAAAAACAGCACCTCTGTTTCATACTAAACAGAGGTGTTTTTTTATGCAAAAACGAGTGGTCGCGTTATTCTTTCTATTTTCTATGGCGTTTGGGCTTTTGTGTCTGCGGATTGTCGAACTCAACGACAACACGGCGGTAACAGATGCCGCGGCGACCAAAAGCAGTTTAACGGCAATGGTCAGCGAGACCCGCGGCAATATTTATGACTGCAAAATGCGGCCGCTTGTCAACGAAGAAACGGAACTGTATGTCGCCATTAAACCCACGCTGTCCGCGCTGAATGCCGCAAGCGCCGTAATCGGCGACACCGACAAAGACGCGCTGTTTGAAACCGTGACCGCCGGCAAAATCGCCCTTGCACCCGCCACAGGCACCTTGGAAACCGACGAAGCCAAAACCGTGACCGCTGTGCGGCGTTACCGCGACGCGGGGCTTGCGGTGCATTTAATCGGCTATGTCAACGGCGACGGTGAGGGCGTCAGCGGAATTGAAAAATACTATGACACGATTTTGAAAAATGCGTCCGGCACGCTGAAAGCCACTTATCCCGTCGACGCGCTCGGGCACATATTAGAGGGCGGGGAAATTTCGTTTGTTGCCGAAAACTATCATTCGCCCGCGGGGGTCATGCTGACGCTCGACCGCGATATCCAAACGATTGCGCAGGAAGCGCTTGAAAAATTTGAAATCGATGTCGGCGCGGTGGTGGTGCTTGACGCGAACACCGCGGAAATCCGCGCCATGGCCAGCGTGCCTGCTTTTAACCAAAATCACCCGGAAGAAAGCTTGAATGCTGAAAATGCACCGTTTGTCAACCGCGCAATCACGCCGTATTCTGTTGGCTCCGTCTTTAAAGCGGTTGTCGCGGCCGCTGCCATTGAAAAGGGGATTGACACCGATTTTTCCTACACCTGTTCGGGAAGCTACACAATCGGTGAAACCGTGTTTAACTGCCACAACCGTTCGGGGCACGGCACGCAGAACATGGGCGAAGCCATGGTGAATTCCTGCAACCCTTATTTTATCGAGTTAGCGCTCGAGACAGGTGCGGAGAACGTTTGCGCAATGGGTGAAAATTTGGGACTCGGCGCACAGATTGAACTTGCCGACGGCTTTTACACCGAAACCGGGATTATGCCCGACAAAAGCTCGATTGCGTCGAAGCAAGACCTTGCCAATTTGGCGTTCGGGCAAGGGCAGCTGCTTGCGTCGCCTTTGCAAATGGCGGCGGTGTATGCGGCGATTGCGAACGACGGCATTTACCGCGCCCCCAGTCTGATGCAGGCGATTGTCGATGCTTCCGGCGAAGAAGTCCAGCGAGCATTCCTGCCGGTGTCGCGGCGCGCGATGTCCAAATCGACCGCCGAAACCGTCGGGGAACTTTTACACGATACCGTGGAAAACGGCAGCGGCAAAAAAGCAAAGCCTGCGTCCTGCTCGGCGGCGGGCAAAACCGGAACGGCGCAAAGCGGCTGGATAAACGATGACGGCACCGAGGTCACCCAGTCGTGGTATTGCGGCTATTTCCCTTATGAAGACCCGCAATATGTCGTGACCGTGTTGAAAGAAAACGGCGAGGGCGGCTCGGTGGATTGCGCGCCGGTTTTTGCTTATATTGCCGATGAAATCCTGAAATTGTCTTGATTTTGGAAGAAATTGGAAGATTTTGTGAAATATTTTGAAAGAAATTGAAAGAAAATGCTTGACTTTGCGCAAAAAGCGTGCTATATTCAAGGCAGAACAAAGCAAAAACGCGCATAAGTTTAAGAAAGGGGGAACGTCGGGATGTTGACCGAGGAACGGCAAAATGCCATTTTGAGAGAGTTGAAAGAAAAAGGCGCCGTCACCGTGACCGGCCTTTCGGCGGAACTCGGGATTTCGGAATCCACCGTCCGCCGGGATTTGCAGGGGCTCGCGGCGGTCGGAAAACTGCACAAGGTGCACGGCGGCGCGACCGCGCTGGAAGTGCAAAATTTTGCTTCCGACGAAGACGACGTTCCCACCAAGGCGACGAAAAACATTTCCGAAAAAGAGCGGATTGCCAAATACGCCGCCGGGCTGATTGACGACAGCGATTTTGTTTTTCTCGACGCCGGAACGACGACCGAAAAAATGATAGATTATCTCGACAGCAAATTAAAAGCTTCGTTTGTAACCAACGGCATTGTCCACGCGAAAAAGCTGATTTCCAAAGGATTACGCGCTTATATCATCGGCGGTCAGTTAAAGCTTTCCACCGAAGCGGTTATCGGCGCTGTGGCCGTCAACAATTTGAAACAATACAATTTCACCAAATCGTTTATGGGTGCCAACGGCATCACCGTTTCCCAAGGTTTCACAACGCCCGATACCGAAGAGGGGCTTTTGAAAGCGGAAGCGGTCAACCGTTCTTATATGTCTTACGTGCTTGCGGACCATTCCAAATTCAACCGGGTGTTTTCCGTGACCTTTGCGCCGGTTGAAAAGGCGTGTATCATCACCGACAGCCTGCCGAATCCGGAATTTCGCAAACATACTGTTGTAAAGGAGGTTGAAGCATGATTTATACTGTTACCTTCAACCCGGCGCTCGACTATGTCGTGCGAATGGATTCCCTCATACCGGGTGAGGTAAACCGAACGGCACAGGAAGAAATCTTTTTCGGCGGTAAAGGAATCAATGTTTCCACCGTTCTCAACGAGCTCGGCGAAGAAAGCGTCGCGCTCGGCTTTATCGCCGGCTTTACGGGCGACGCGCTCGCCGCAGGGGTCGGGCACTTAGGCGTGCAGACCGATTTCATCAAATTGCCGAAAGGCAATACGCGCATCAACGTGAAAATCAAAGCGGCGAAAGAAACCGAGATTAACGCCGGCGGTCCGCCGATTCCGAAAGAAGCGTTTGAAGCGCTTGTTCAAAAGCTCGACCGCCTGAAAGAAGGCGACGTGCTTTGCCTTTCCGGCAGCATACCGAAGTCGCTCGAGCAAAACACATACGAGGTGTTGCTCGAACATCTTTCGGGCAGGGGCATCCGCTTTGTGGTGGACGCAACCGGCGACCTGCTTTTGAATGTTTTAAAATATCATCCGTTTTTGATTAAACCCAATCACCACGAGCTCGGCGAAATGTTAGGAAAAACGCTTGCAAATGACCGGGAAATCGAAGACGGCGCGCGGGAACTGCAAAAACGCGGCGCGCGAAACGTTTTGGTCTCGATGGCGGGCGACGGCGCAATGCTTTTGACGGAAACCGGCGAATCCCACCGAATCGGCGTGGTGGACGGAACCGTCCGCAACTCCGTCGGCGCGGGCGACTCGATGGTCGCCGGATTTATCGCGGGATACTTGCAAAAGCAAGATTATCTTTATGCTTTACAGCTCGGCTCCGCCTGCGGCAGCGCAACGGCGTTTTCCGACGGGCTTTGTAAAAAAGAAACCATTTATGCATTGCTTGCACAATTACAATAATTCAGAAAGGGGAGCACACCATGCGAATTATCGATTTGCTCAAAAAAGAAGCCGTGGTGCTCGGCACTTCGGCGGCGTCCAAGGATGAAGCGATTAACAAGTTAATCAGCCTGCACGAAAAAGCGGGCAATCTGACAGACGTCGAACAGTACAAAAAGGACATTCTTGCGCGCGAGGCGCAAGGCACAACCGCCATCGGCGAGGGCGTTGCCGTTCCGCACGCGAAAAGCACGGCGGTCAAAGCCCCGGCGCTTGCGGCGATTACCGTCCCCGACGGTGTCGATTATGACGCGCCCGACGGCAAACCGGCAAAACTTTTGTTTATGATTGCCGCAACAACCGACGGCAACGTCCATTTGGAAATTCTTTCAAGACTGATGGTTATGCTCATGGAGCCGGCGTTCGCCGAAAGCTTGATGCAGGCGAAAGACACTGAGGAATTTCTCCGTTTAATTGATGAAAAAGAAACCGAGAAATATCCCGTTGACGCCGACGCCGAAGCGAAAGAACAGCCGAAGCCCGAGAAAAAAGAAGGCTATCAGATTTTGGCGGTTACCGCCTGCCCGACCGGCATTGCCCACACCTACATGGCGGCGGAAGCGCTGGAGAAAAAAGCGGCGGAAATGGGTGTTTCGATTAAAGTCGAAACCAACGGCTCCGGCGGCGCGAAAAACGTGCTGACCGACAGCGAAATCGAAGCGGCGCAGGGTATTATCATCGCCGCCGACAAAAATGTCGAAATGGCGCGCTTTGACGGTAAACCGGTTTTGAGCGTCAAGGTTTCCGACGGCATTCACAAACCCGAAGAACTGATTCAAAAAGTCCAAAACGGCGAAGCGCCGATTTATCACCATTCCGGTGAAAAAGCGGAAAAATCCACCGGCGAAAAAGAATCGTTTGGTCGCCGCATTTATAAAGACTTGATGAACGGCGTTTCCAATATGCTTCCGTTCGTTACCGGCGGCGGTATTTTGATCGCACTTGCGTTCCTGTTCGATGATTATTCAATTGACCCGTCCAATTTCGGTATGAACACCCCGTTTGCGGCGTTCTTAAAGACCGTCGGTAACACGGCGTTCGGGTTCATGCTTCCGATTTTAGCGGGCTTTATCGCGAAAAGTATTGCAGACCGGCCCGGCCTTGTCGTCGGTTTCGTCGGCGGTGCGATTGCAAACCTCGGCATTTCCTTTACCAACATGGATTCGTCCACGGCCGTTTCCGCCGGTTTCCTCGGCGCGCTGATTGCAGGTTTTGCAGCCGGCTACCTTGTCAAAGGGCTCGAAAAACTTTGCGATTATCTGCCGAAGAGCTTTGAGGGGATTAAACCCGTGCTCATTTATCCGTTGGTCGGCGTGTTCCTGATCGGCGTCGTCATGTTCGCCATTAACCCGGTGGTCTCGGCAATCAACTCTGCAATTACCAACTTCTTGAACTCCATGGGCGACGCCAGCAAAATCGTGCTCGGCTGCATCCTCGGCGGCATGATGAGCGTAGACATGGGCGGTCCTATCAACAAGGCGGCTTATGTGTTCGGCACGGCGGCAATTGCCAACGGCAACTTCGACATTATGGCGGCGGTCATGGTCGGCGGTATGATTCCGCCCCTGGTTATCGCGCTTTGCGCCACGTTCTTCAGAAAGAAATTCACCGCGTCCGACCGCAAATCGGCTTATGTCAACTATATTATGGGTCTCTGCTTCATCTCCGAGGGCGCAATTCCCTTTGCTGCGGCTGACCCGCTGCGCGTCATTCCGTCGTGCATTGTCGGTTCTGCAGTCGCAGGCGGCCTTTCCATGGCGTTCGGGTGCACGCTTCGCGCACCGCACGGCGGCATCTTCGTGTTCCCCGTGGTCGAACATGTCGGCGGCTATCTCGTAGCACTGGTCGTCGGCTCCGTGGTCGGCATGCTGCTCTTGGCACTGCTTAAGAAAAATGTGAAGGAGGAAGCCTGAAATGGTATCCGAAAAATTAACTGTCACCAATCAAATGGGCTTTCATATGCGCCCTGCCAATGTCTTTGTTTCCGCAATGGCAAAATATAAAAGCGAAGTGCTGATTGAATTCAACGGAAAAGAAGTTAACGGCAAAAGTATCATGAATATTATGGCTGCATGCATCAAGTGCGGCTCCGAGATTGAAATCCGCTGCATCGGCGAAGATGAAGCCGACGCGCTCAAAGAAGCGGTCGAGCTTGTCAAAAGCGGTCTCGGCGACGAAAACTGACGCTTGCAAAGAGAGGGAAACAGCATGATTTATAAGGGTATTGCGGGCGCCGACGGCATCGGCATCGGCCAAGTGCTTATTATTAAAGAAGCGAGCCTCGACTATTCCCACGTGCAATTTTCCGGCAAAGAGCAGGAAAAGAAACGCCTGCAAGATGCGATAGCAACATTTTGTCAAAAGACAGAAGCGCTTCGTGAAAAGGTGGAAAAAGACGTCGGGGAAAAACAGGCGGAAATTTTAAGCGGGCAGATTATGATGATTCAAGACCCGTTTATGGCGTCCCAAATGCAAGATTTTATTGACAACGGTCAGTGCGCCGAGGCGGCGCTCGACGCCGTGTGCAATATGTATATTGAAATGTTTTCCTCTGTGGAAGACGATTTAACCAACCAGCGCGCAACCGATATCCGCGACCTGCGCACGCGTCTGATGAAAATTTTGCTCGGGCAGGAAGATATCGATTTGCGCACAGTAGAACCCGGAACGGTGCTTGTGGCGGCGGATTTCACGCCGTCCATGACCGCCGGCATTCAAAAAGACAATATCGCGGGCATCGTCACCCAAACCGGCTCGAAAACGTCCCATTCCGCCATTTTGGCGCGGGCGTTGGAAATTCCCGCCGTTATGAGCGTGGAAAACGCCTGCACGAACTTGAAAAACGGCGAAACCGTCATTGTTGACGGCGGCCGCGGCGAGGTCATTACCGACGCCGAACCGGGTGTGCTCGAAGCATATCGTGCAAAACAAATCAACGAACAGCACGAAAAACAGGCGCTTCGTTCGCTTCTCGGCAAACGCACCGAAACGGCGGACGGCAAAGTGCTCGCGGTGTATTCCAATATCGGCAAACCCGCCGACGCCGGCGCAGTTTTAGACAACGACGGTGAGGGCGTGGGGCTGTTCCGCACCGAATTCCTGTTCATGGACCGCGACACCTGCCCGACGGAGGACGAACAGTTCGCCGCCTATAAGCAGGTCGCCGAAAAAATGAAGGGGAAAGAGGTCCTTATCCGTACGCTGGATGTCGGCGGCGACAAGGAAATTGCGTATCTCCACATGGATAAAGAAGAAAACCCGTTTTTGGGTCATCGCGCAATCCGCTATTGCCTAGACACCCCCGATATTTTCGAAACCCAGCTGCGCGCGCTGCTGCGAGCTTCTGCTTACGGCAAGATTAAAATTATGCTGCCGCTGGTTACAACGGTCACCGAAGTGCGCCGCGCCAAAGAAATTCTCGAACGGCTGAAAGCCAAGCTTAAAGAAGAGAATATTCCGTTTAACGAAAATATCCCGGTCGGCGTGATGATTGAAACGCCGTCTGCGGCGGTCATTGCCGACATACTCGCAAAAGAATCGGATTTCTTCAGCATCGGCACCAACGACTTAACCCAGTATACCATGGCGGTGGACCGCGGCAACAGTAAAGTCGCGCCGTTGTATAGTCCCTTAAATCCGTCCGTTTTGCGGCTTATCCGCAACACGATTACCGCGGCGAACAACGCGGGTATCCCGGTCGGCATGTGCGGCGAAGCGGCATCTGACCCGCTGATGATTCCGCTGCTGATTGTATTCGGTTTGACAGAATTTTCCGTAACACCGTCGGCGGTGCTCAAAACGCGCAAAACAATTTCGCTTTGGTCTGTGCCCGAGGCGCAGAAACTCACCGAAGACGTCATGCAGGCGCCGAACGCCGAAAGCGTCAAAGCGATTTTGGAAGCGCAGCAGAAAAAATAAACCTTTGTTTTTCTTCCGTGTTAAGCGGGGCGGCAAAAACCGTCCCGCTTTTTTGTGGCATTTTTTTGCAAAATATGCTATGATAATACCAATAAAAAGAAAGGAGAACGCCTATGAAAGTGCTTGCAACGGATTTTGACGGCACACTGTTTCGCGACCGCACGATTACCCCGGCGGATTTAAACGCGATCCAGCGGTTTCGCCGCGCGGGCAACCGTTTCGGGATTGTGACCGGCAGGCACTATTGCAGCATTTTAGAGGAAGTGCAGAAAAACAATGTCCCGCTCGATTTTCTCATCTGCTGTACCGGCGGGATTTTAACCGACGGCGTGTTTCATCTCCTTTCCGAACACCGCGCGCCCTCGGCGGCGCTTCGTCCGCTGTTGGAAGTGACAAAAGATTTTAACGGCATGTATTTTTGCCTTTCGCGCTATGAAAAACGCCTGTGGTTTTCGACCGGCGTGCCGGCGCCTTACGACGGCGTTGCGCTTTTGCCCGACAGCGCGCTCGATACAATAGACGGCTTCCACGAAATGGGCACGCGTTTTGAAACGGAAGAGATTGCCCAAAATTATACAGATACTTTAAACCGCGAATACAGCCACCTTGTCACGGCGCATCGCAACGGTATTTATGTCGACGTTTGCGCGCCGAACACCGGCAAAGTGAGCGGGCTTTATGAAATGCTCGGGCTTTTGGGCGTTCCTCCGCAAAACCTTACGGTCGCGGGCGACAATTTAAACGACCTCGAAATGATTCGCGAATTCTCTTCCTTTGCCGTCTCGTCCGGCCGTGCGGAATTAAAGGCAGAAGCAAATTTTGTCGCGCCCGACATCGCCGCGATTGTCTCACACCTTTTGTGAGCGTTGCAAATGACTCCTAATTGTGCTACAATACTTTCTGTTTTGAAAAATTTCAAGTAAAGGGTTATGTTATGATTGCCATTATCGACTACGGCGCGGGAAATTTGCAAAGCGTCAAAAAGGCGCTTGATTATCTCGGCGAGCCGAATTTGATTACCGCGAAATCGTCTGAAATCGAAGCGGCGGACGCATTGGTCCTGCCGGGCGTGGGCTCGTTCGGCGACGCGATGCAAAGCCTTACGGATTCCGGGCTTTTGGAAACGGTTCGCGCGGCGGCACTTTCCGATACGCCGTTTTTAGGCATTTGCTTAGGGCTTCAGTTGTTGTTCCCAGAAAGCGAAGAATCGAAAGGCGTCAAGGGCCTCGGCGTGCTGCCGGGTAAAATTATAAAATTCCCGGGCGATATGGGGATTAAAATCCCGCAAATCGGCTGGAATTCCATAAACATTCGCGAGGGCTGCAAGCTTTATGCCGGCGTGCCGCAAAACGCCTATGTCTATTTTGTCCATTCTTATTATTTGCAGGCTGCAGACCCCGAGGTCGTCGCCGCAAAAGCCGAATACGGTGTGACATTTCACGCGTCTGTTGCCGACGAAGCGCACCGCCTGTATGCAACCCAGTTCCACCCCGAAAAAAGCGGCGCGGTGGGACTTCGGATTTTACGTAACTTTGCCGCCATGCAGAAAGGAAGAGGCTGATGTACGCAAAACGAATCATTCCTTGTCTGGATGTCAAAAACGGCAGAGTCGTCAAGGGCGTCAATTTCGTCAATTTGCGCGACGCGGGCGACCCGGTGGAGTGCGCCGTGGAATATGATAAAAAGGGCGCCGACGAATTGGTGCTTTTGGATATTTCCGCAACCAACGAAGGGCGCGGCACAATGATTGATATTGTTTCCCGCGTGGCGAACTCGATTTTCATTCCGTTCACCGTTGGCGGCGGCATTCGCACCACTGAGGATTTCAAAGAATTGCTGCGCGCGGGCGCGGATAAAATTTCCGTCAACTCCGCCGCGGTGCGCAACCCCGATTTGATTAACGAAGCTGCTTATAAATTCGGCAGCCAGTGCGTTGTGTGCGCCATAGACGCAAAACGCCGCGAACAAGGCAGCTGGGAGGTCTATTTAAACGGCGGCCGCCTGCCGACCGGTATTGACGCTGTGACCTGGGCACAGGAAGCGGTCTCGCGCGGGGCGGGGGAAATCCTTTTGACCAGTATGGATTGCGACGGCAAAAAAACCGGTTACGATTTGGAGCTTACCCGCGCGGTGTCCGAGCGTGTCGGTGTGCCGGTGATTGCGTCCGGCGGCGCAGGGGCGTTGGAACATTTTTATGACGCGCTCACCGTCGGAAAAGCGGACGCGGTTTTGGCGGCATCGCTTTTCCATTTCAATGAAATTCCGATTGAAACCTTAAAAGCCTATCTTTCGGAAAGAGGCATTCCCGTTCGCCCGGTGGCGGAATAAAATTTTTAAAATTGAAAATCAGCCGAAGCCCAAAGCTGTTCTTTCGGGTTTCGGCTTGTGTTTTGTTTAAAATATCCGCAAGCGGCAATACTAATTGCAATGAACTTTTTGGGGGAATTGCAATGAAAGCTGTTCTTTTGGCGGGCGGATTCGGAACGCGTCTGCGCCCGATGACCTGCACACACCCGAAACCGCTTGTAAAACTCCTCGGAAAGCCGGTGCTTTCCTACATCCTTGACTGGCTGCACCAAAACCGCGCGGACGATGTTTCTTTAACACTTGCCTATTTGCCGGAAAGCATTGAAGCCTATCTTGAAACGCGCCCCGAAAACGGCATGCAGTTTCACTGTTTCCGTGAAGAAACCCCGCTCGGCACGGCGGGGAGCGTCAAAGCCGCGGTGCCGAAGGCAACAGAACCTTTGCTCATCGTCAGCGGCGACGGCGTTTGCGATTTTGATTTACAGGAAGCGATGCGCTTTCACCGTGAAACCGGCGCGCAGGTGACAATCCTTTGCAAAAAAGTAGACGACCCGCGAAGCTATGGGCTGGTTTATGCCGACGAGAACGGTCGGGTCACGGGCTTTTGCGAAAAACCGGATTGGAACGCTGTTTCTACGGACCTTGCAAATACGGGCATTTACATTTTAGACCCGGAAGTGCTTTCTGAAATCCCGACAGGCGAAGCCTTTGATTTTTCCAAAGACTTGTTCCCGAAACTTTTGGAAAAACAATATCGACTGTCTGCCTTTTGCGCCGAGGGGTATTGGTGCGACATCGGCGATTTTTCGGCTTATCTTTCCTGTCAGCGCGATATTTTGGCAGGCAAACTGCGCCCGCCGGTGCCTGCCCTTGCCGACGGCATTTTCGCAAAACAGGCGCTGCCCGCGGGGCAATATGATTTGGTGCCGCCGGTCTACATCGGCAAAAATGTGAGCATCGGCGACGGCGCGGTGATAGGACCGAACGCCGTTTTGTGCGACGGCTGTTTTGTCGGGCAGCGCGCCAAAATTCAAGGCAGCGTCCTGCTGCCGTCGAGCGTTTTGCAGGACGCTGCCGGCATGAACGGCGCCGTGCTTTGTGAAAACGCGGTATTAGAATGCGGCGCCGAACTGTTTGAAGACAGCGTTGTCGGTGCGGGGAGCGTTGTCGGGAAACACGTTTCTGTCGGGCCGCACGTGAAAATCTGGCCGAAAAAACGCATTGAAGACGGTATGCGCGTTTGGGGCAACATCAAATACGGCAGCCCGCAGGCAGGGCTTTTTTCGGAAAGCGGGATTTGCAGCGCACAGGGGATGCCTTTGGACGCAGTTGCCTGCGCAAAATTCGGGTTGGCGCTTGCGCAAAGCAGCGTCGGCAGCCGTGTGGGGCTTGCCACCGACGGCAAACCTGCAAGCCGCGCCGCTTATCATATTTTGGCGGGCACTTTGACCGCGCAGGGGAGCAGCGTCTGGAATTTCGGTGACGGATTTTTATCTGAGCTTTATTTCTTCACCGCGTTTTGCAACCTGCCGGCGGGCGTGTTCATTTGTGAAAAATATGGCAAAATCCAAATCCGCCTTTGCTGTGCCGGGGGCTTGCCGCTGCCGCGCGGCGTGCGGCGCGAAATTGAAAGCTGTTACCAAAACGGCGACTTTTCCCGCACTGCGCTTTCCGCCTGCAAGGAAATTTCCGATATGACAAGCCTCGAATCCATGTATTTGCGCGAGCTGTCGCGGGAGGCGGGCGTGCCGCTTCATAACCAGTCGGTGCGCGTGCTTTGCCACAATGAGAAAATTCATATGTTGTTGGAGGATTGCCTGTTCCGGCTTGAAGCGGCGGACGGCGACGAAATTACGCTGAAAATCAACAATTCGGGTACGGCGGTTTCCGCCTTTCACCGCGAATGTGGTTGGGTGCCGTTTGATAAGCTTTTGGCGCTTTGCTGCCAGGCGGATTTTGCCGAGGGGCACGACGTCGCATTGCGTACCGACGCGCCTTATGTGCTCACAACGCTTGCCGGCGCTTACGGAAGACGGGTGCTTCGCTATTTGGAAATCCCCGCCGACGACGCCGACAAAGACGCGCGTACGTTAGCGCTTAGCCAGCTTTACGCGCGCGACGCCTTGTTTTTAAGCTTGCGGCTATTAGGAATCCTGCAAAAAACCGGCAAAAGTCTGCCAACGCTTCTTCACGACCTACCGGGCTTTTCGGTGCGGCGCAAGGTTGTGCCGATTGATTTCCCGCCCACAAAGCTTTTAGAGGTTTTACACGCCGAAAACGCCGAACCTTTGCGCGAGGGCGTGGCGCTCCACACCGCGCGCGGTCATGTGTTTTTAATGCCTATGCCTTCGGGGAAAAGCCTTCGGATTTTGGCGGAGGCAAACGATTACGAAACCTCCCGCGAGCTTTGCGGCGAAATGGAGGAAAGACTCAGAAATCATTGACACAAGCGCAAAATAATAGTATCATATTATAATCGGAATATAGGCTTAAAGAGAATAAAAGCCGAAAATTTATTCCTTTCTGTTTTGGAACTTTTACCTGCTTTCCGGACGTTGAAAGCAGGCTACATAATATATCTTTTTAAATTTTACAAGGAGTAATTGCATGGCAAAACAAAATAATAACCAGCCGAAAAGCTCCGCGCCGAAAACGGTCCAAAAGGGCAGAAAACCGAGCGCTGCGGGCAAAAACAAGGCTACGCAAAAATCAAAATCACAACCGAAAAAGAAGCCGGAATCGAAAGAATTGATGCAGGGTATCAGCAACTCTCCGGCGGGGCAAAAGCAAAAACGTTATTATAAAAACGCCGCAGCCGCCGCGCACAAACCGGCGGGCAAAAAACGGAAAAAAGCAACGCCGCCGTTAAAGATTGCTTTCTTGGGCGGCCTTAACGAAGTCGGCAAAAACATGACGCTTTATGAGTGCAACGGCGACATGCTGCTGGTCGATTGCGGGCTTTCGTTCCCCGACCCGGAAATGTTCGGCATTGACCTCGTTATCCCCGATTTTACTTATGTTTTGGAAAATGCCGACAAAGTCAAAGGCATTCTGATTACCCACGGCCACGAGGACCACATTGGCGGCCTTGCTTATCTTTTGAAAAATCTGAACATTCCGGTTTATTCCACACGCCTGACTATCGGTCTTATCGAAGGGAAACTGCGTGAGCACAAAATTTTAGACCGGTGCGATTTGCACGTCATTAAACCCGGCGACAAAGTCAAACTCGGCTGTTTCGAAACCGAGTTTATCCACGTCAACCACTCGATTCCCGACGCGGTGGCGCTTGCGATTCGTTCCCCCGCGGGGCTCGTGGTGCAAACCGGCGACTTTAAAATCGACACAACGCCGATTGACGGCGGCGTAATTGATTTAGCGCGCCTGTCCGCGCTCGGCGAAGAGGGCGTGCTCTGCCTGCTTTCCGACTCGACCAACGCCGTGAAACCCGGCTTTACCGAAAGCGAGCGTAAGGTCGGCGAAACCTTTGACGTCCAATTCAGAAAAGCGGGCAACCGCCGCTTAATTGTCGCGACCTTTGCTTCCAATATCCACCGCGTCCAACAGATTATTAATGTCGCGGAAAAACTCGGACGAAAAGTCGCGCTTTCCGGGCGAAGCCTTGAAAATGTGGTGTCTGTTGCGGCGGAACTCGGCTATATCCGCGTGCCGGAGGGCATTTTAATTCCGCTCGACAGCATCAACCGCTATCCGCCGGAAAAATTGGTGTTAATTACCACCGGCAGCCAGGGTGAGCCGATGTCCGCGCTTTACCGAATGGCGTTCTCCGAACACCGCCGCGTGGAAATCTGCCCGAATGATTATGTGATTATTTCCGCAACCCCCATTCCCGGCAACGAAAAAATGGTCGGCAGGGTTGTGGATGAACTTTTAAAACTCGGCGCGGAAGTCGTCTATGAAAAAATGTATGACGTCCACGTTTCCGGCCACGCTTGCCAAGAAGAACTCAAGCTGATGATGAGCCTTGTCAAGCCGAAATTCTTTATGCCGGTCCACGGCGAGCAAAAACACCTGCAAAAACACGCGGGGCTGGCGCTTACCATGGGGATTCCGAAAGAAAATATCTTAATTGCCGACAACGGCAAGGAAGTCGAAATCACACAAGATAAAATCCGTATTTCCGGCGAAGTGCCGGCGGGGAAAGTCTTTGTTGACGGTATCGGCGTCGGCGACGTCGGCGCGGTGGTGCTGCGTGACCGTACCCGCTTGGCGCAGGACGGCATTATCATTATTGCTTGTACGATTGAAAAAGAGACATGCACGGTGGTTTCCGGGCCGGACGTCGTCACAAGAGGCTTTGTCTATGTGCGCGAATCCGAACAGCTTATGGAAGAGTCGCGCCGCCTTTGCGAAAGCGTGCTTGCCGACTGTATGTATGAGCATGTCCGCGACTTCTCGGAAATCCGCAACCGTCTGCGTGACGAGATTTCCCATTTGACGTATAACCGCACCAAACGCACACCTATGATTCTTCCGATTATTATGGAGGTGTAATCCTTGAAACCGGGGCTGATGATTCGGACTTATCCGCTGTCCTTTACGCTGATTCTTTTATCGCTTGCTTTTTGCGTCGTGACCGTAGTTTTTAATCCTATGGCCGCGCTCATTGAGTTTTGCGTTTTATTGGTTTTGTGCGGGATGGCGTTTCTCAAAGCCCAACGTGATTTCAAGCGGATTCGCCGCACGGTTTTGGCGCTCAACGACGGCATGTCGGCAGAGGAAAATTCCAATTTGAACAATTATCCGCTGCCGGTCGCCGTGTTTGACGCCGCGGACAGAATCGTTTGGTATAACCGCAGCTTCCAGCAGCAGGTGCTTCCCGGCGTTCAAGCCAAAAACGGTGACATTAAACAATTTACCGGCGGGCTCGGCATCGCCGAAATCCGAGAAAAGCCGAAGTTTGATGCCAAGGTCGGCAAAAATGAATATACCGTGTATTTTAGCCACATTGAAGCGTCCGGCAAACAGTCTTATGCGCTGACCTATGCCGAAAACACCGTCCTGAAAAAGACGGCGCGCGCGTTTGAAATGTCCCGCCCGGCAGTGGCGATGATTGTCACCGACAGCGCCGACGAGATTTACCGTTCTTATAAAGAAAGCGAATATGCGCAAATTACAAGCGCCGTCGAACAGATTACCGAAAGCTGGTTTTCTTCTTATTCCTGTATTTTCCGAAAACTCGGAAGCGGTCGTTTTTTGGCAGTCATGCCCGAAAGCGAACTGCAGAAAATGATTGCGGCGAAATTCCGCGTCATGGAACAGGTTCGCGCGTATACATATAACGGCGCGAAAGTGGGGATAACGCTTTCAATCGGCGTCGGTCGGGGCGAAGATTTGCCCGATGCCGAAAATAATGCGCGGCAGGCGCTTGATATGGCGCTCGGGCGCGGCGGCGACCAAACGGTGCTGAAAAGCAATCAGGAAGCTTACCGCTTTTTCGGCGGGGTTTCCAAAGGCGTGGAAAAACGCACCAAAGTCCGCACGCGCGTGGTCGCGTCCGCTATGGAAGAGCTGATTCGCAACGCCGATAACGTGCTGATTATGGGGCACAAATTCTCTGACCTCGACTGTATCGGCGCGGCAATCGGTATGCTCAAAGCGGCAAACGATTTCGGCAAAGAAGCGCGGATTGTCACGTCCGAAAAAACAAGTCTCGCAACGCCTTTAATGGATTATGTCGAAAACGAAACCGGCGAAAATATCTTTGTCCGCCCGGAATTTGCCGAGCGCTTGATTTCCGAACACACGCTGCTCATCATTGTCGACACCCATAAAGCCAGCTTTGTGGAAGCGCCGGAAATTTATGAAAAAGCGCCGTCGGTTATCGTCATTGACCACCACCGCAAAACGGTCGATTATATTCAAAACGCCGTGATTTTTTATCACGAGCCGCACGCGTCGTCCACCAGTGAAATGGTGACCGAGCTTTTGCAGTATATGGGCAAAAAGCCGATTGTCACAACGCTCGAAGCCAACGCTTTAATGGCGGGTATTATGCTCGACACCAAAGAATTTGTTTTGCGCACGGGCGTTCGCACCTTTGAAGCGGCGGCATACCTTCGCTCCCGCGGGGCGGATACCGTTACGGTCAAACGCTTCTTTAACAGCAGTATGGAAAATAAAAAACTGCGCGGGCAAGTGGTTTTGAACGCGCAAAGCTACCGCAAATGCGCCATTGCCGTGGCGGATATACACGCAAAAGATATCCGGATTATTTCCGCCCAGGCGGCTGACGAACTTTTGACCGTCAGCGATGTCGACGCGTCTTTCGTGCTGTTTGAAACCGATACAACCGCCAACATTTCCGCACGCTCAATGGGCAAAATCAACGTCCAACTGATTATGGAAGCCCTTGGCGGCGGCGGGCATCAAACCATGGCGGCGGTGCAACTTGCCGACACCACTTTAGGTGAGGCGCGTGAAAAGCTGATGCAGGCGATTGATGAATATTTTGAAAATCAATAAACAAACCCTACAAAACGGGAGGTAAATACCATGGAAGTTATTTTGAAAAAAGATGTGAAAGGTCTCGGCAAAGCCGGGGAAAAAGTGAAAGCGTCCGACGGATACGCGCGCAATTTCCTGTTTCCGAAAGGTTACGCCGTTGAAGCGAACGCCCAGACGCTGACCGAGTTTAAAAACAGCGAAGCGTCCAAACAACATAAAATCGATATGGAAATCGCCGCCGCAAAAGATGCACAGGCGAAATTGCAGGGCAAAACCGTCCGTCTGACCGCAAAAGCCGGTCAAAACGGAAGACTTTTCGGCTCGATTACCGCGAAAGACATTGCGCAAGCAATCGGGCAGCAGCTTTCTGTTTCCGTAGACAAGCGCAAACTGTCCGTTGCGGATATTAAGAATTTCGGCACCTATTCCGTCGAAGTCAAGCTGTATCAGAATATCACCGCCACGTTAAGCGTTGAGGTGGGCGAATAAGCGTAAATCTTACCGGAGGGTGCAAGAATGGATGACCTGCTTTTTGAGCAAATACAAGAGCCATACAGCATGGAAGCCGAGCAGGCGCTGCTCGGCGCCGTGCTGATGAATCCGGCGTGCTATACCCGCGTTTCGGGCATCGTGCGGCCGGAAAGCTTTTATATTCCGCAGCACAAGGCGATTTTTGCCGCCATTGCCAATTTGGATTATTTAAACCAAAAAATCGACCCGCTGTTGGTGCTCGAAGAACTCAAACAAAACGGCACCTATGACGAGGCGGCAGGCAAGAATTATCTGGCGCAGCTGGCGCAAAGCGTGCCGAGCGTGGAAAACGTCGAGTCCTACGCCCGGATTATCAAAGAAAAATATTATCTGCGAACGCTCATGGAAGCGGCGGAAGAAATGCTCAAAAACGCCGCCAACGAAGAACTTTCGGCGGACACAATTATGGACGCCGCCGAGCAGAAAATCTACAATATCCGCCAAGGCAACAAAGAAAACGAACCGGTGCGCCTTTCCGATATTCTGCGCGACGAAGTGTATGATAATTTGCAAAAAATCACTTCGCCCGAAACCGCGGAAGAAAGCAAAGGCATTCCCACCGGGTTTTCGCTTTTGGACAAGTACATGACCGGCCTTAACAAATCCGACTTGATTTTAATCGGTGCACGCCCGGCCATGGGTAAAACCAGCTTTGCTTTAAATATCGCGCGCAACATCGCCGTGAAAGCCAAGAAAAAAGTTGTGTTCTTTTCGTTGGAAATGGGGCGTGAGCAGTTGGCACAGCGTGTTCTTTCCACCGAAGCGCGCGTGGAAAGCCAAAAAATGCGCACCGGCGAGCTTACCGACGACGACTGGTCGCGTATCGGGCAGGCAACGCTCGCGTTAAACGATGCCGAATTGTATTTTGACGATACTTCCACCATCACCGTGCCGGAAATGAAAGCCCGCGTGCGCAAAATGCGCGATGTGGACTGTGTGATTATCGACTATTTACAGCTGATGACCGGCACCAAACGCACCGAAAGCCGTGTGCAGGAGGTTTCCGAAATCACCAGAAGCTTAAAGCTGATGGCGAAAGATTTGAAAATTCCCGTGATTACCTGTTCCCAGCTTTCGCGTTCGACCGAGGGCCGCGGCAAATCCCACAAGCCCCAGCTTTCCGACTTGCGTGAATCCGGCTCTATTGAGCAGGACGCCGACATCGTGCTGATGCTTTACAGAGAATCTTATTACGATGAAGATAAGAACGAAACCGTCGTCACCGACGAAAGCAAGGCGCAGGTCATTATTGCCAAAAACCGCCACGGCGGCACGGGCGAAGTCGACCTGCACTGGAACGGCAACTATACGCTGTTCTCCACGCCGGAGTTGTATCACGATGCGTGACGCGGTGCTGTCCTATATTCAGCAATATAATATGCTTTCTTCCGGCGACCGCGTTGTCGTCGGTCTTTCCGGCGGCGCGGATTCTGTGTGCCTTTGCCATGTGCTTTGGTCGCTTCGCGAAACGCTCGGGATTTCGCTTTGCGCGCTGCACGTAAACCACGGCATTCGCGGGGAGGAAGCCGACCGCGACGAGCGGTTTTGCAAAGCATTTTGCGAAAACTTACAAATTCCGTTTGAAGCGGTGCATATAGACGTCCCGGCGGAAAGCCGAAAGTCCGGCGAGGGCTTGGAAGCCTGCGGGCGAAGACTTCGCTATGACGCTTTGCAAAAAGCGGCAGGGGAGCGCGGCAAAATCGCGACCGCCCACACCGCGAACGACAACGCCGAAACGGTGCTTTTGCATTTGACGCGCGGCACCGGGCTTCAGGGGCTTTGCGGGATTTTGCCGGTGCGCGAAAATATCATTCGCCCGCTTTTGGGCATGACCCGTAAAGACGTGGAAGCGTATTGTAAACACGAAAATCTCGATTTTGTCACCGACAGCACCAATCTTTCTGCTGATTACGCGCGCAACCGCGTGCGTTTGGAAGTCCTGCCGGTGCTTGAAACGCTCAATCCGTCCGTCGTCGATGCTTTTTCGCGCATGACCGAAAGCGTGCAGGCGGACGCCGCTTTTTTGTCGGATTATGCTTTCGAGAAATATAAAGAACTCAAAACCGACGGCGCAATTTCCGTCTCCCGTCTGCTTATGCTTCCGAAAAGCGTGCAGGCGCGGGTTTTAAAACAAGCCTTTTGCGATTTTGGCGGAAAAGACCTTTCCGCATTTCATTTAGAGCAACTGCTTTCGGTCTGCCGAAACGGCGGGCGGACCGTCCTGCCGGGCAAAATCGTTGCCCGCCGTCGGGCGGACAGGCTCGAGTTTTTAAAAGATTTTCCAAAGCCGGCGCCTTGGGAAATGCCCCTTAAAATGCCTTTATCGGAAGAAATTGTCAAGATTCCGTCAGGGGTTTTGGAAATTCAGAAATTAGAACAAAAAGATTTACAAAATCTTCACAAAGAGCTATTGGCGAATGCAGTGGATTGTGCTAAAATAAAAGGCAGTTTGGTGCTTCGCAGCAGACGCCCCGGTGACCGCTTTGAAAGCGCGGCGCGCGGCGTCGGCAAAACCTTGAAAAAATGGTATAACGAATCCTCTGTCGCGCCTGAACTGCGCGAGCGCTTTGCGGTGCTCGCCTGCAAAGACAAAGTTGTTTGGACCGAAGCGCTCGGGACTGCGGCACCGTTTTTACCCGATACAAATACCGAGTCAGCGTATTTACTGACTGTGCGAAGTGAAGGAGAAAACCATGCAGAATGAAAACCGAATGCACGAAGATGTCGAACGCGTCCTGCTTTCCGAAGAACAGCTGCGGGAGATTGTGTCCCGCATCGGCGCGCAAATCAGCGCGGACTACAAAGACCGCGGCAGCAAACTGATTTTGGTCAGCGTCCTCAAAGGTTCGGTGGTGTTTATGGCGGATTTGATGCGCGCCATCACCATTCCCTGTTGTATCGATTTTATGTCGGTTTCAAGCTACGGCTCCGGCACAACCTCTTCCGGCGTTGTCAAAATTATTAAAGATTTAGACACCAACGTTGTCGAGGGTGCGGACTTATTGCTTGTCGAAGATATTTTTGACAGCGGAAAAACCCTGTCCTATTTAAAAGAAATGCTTTCCGCAAGAAAGCCGGCGAGCATTCGTCTTTGCACGCTTTTAGATAAACCAGACCGCCGCGTCGTGGATTTACAGGCGGACTATGTCGGCGCCGTAATCCCGGACGCATTTGTCGTGGGGTACGGGCTTGACTATGATGAAAAATACAGAAATCTGCCCTATGTCGGGGTGTTAAAGCCTGCCGTTTACGGCGGGGAAGAATAAACCCGAAAGCCATAAGGAGTGAATCATCCGTTGAGAAAAATTGATTGGAGAGCCGTCCTGCCGTATATTGTGATTCCGCTGGCGTTTGTGCTGGTGATTTCTCTGTATGCGCTGCGCGGCAATACGACCAAAACCAAAACCGCCTATTATGATATGGTCGCGAAATTCGAGAACAACCAGGTTACCGAATATCAGCTGAACCTCACAAGCGGCGTGTTGGAATATAAGGTCACCGGTGATGACACGTTGTATGAATACACCGTGCCGAACGTCAGCTTGTTTGTCGACGACGTCCACGATCTCGTGATGCAGTATAACCGCGAGCACCCCGACGCGCCGATTAAAGCGGACTATAAATCCGGCTCGCCGAATTCCTGGTGGGTAAGCCTTTTGCCGACTGCGGCGATTACGATTGTCATTTTAATTTTGATGTTCGTTATGTTCCGCAAAATGAACCAGTCGGTCCAAAATGAAAACAACCGTGCGCTTTCCTTCGGCAAGGCGCGCGTGAAAAAGGGCGGCGACGATAAACGTAAAACCACGTTTGCCGATGTCGCCGGTGCGGACGAGGAAAAAGAAGAACTGCAAGAAATCGTCGAATTCCTCAAAAATCCCCAGGCGTTCAACGCTTTGGGCGCGAGAATTCCGAAAGGCGTGCTGCTTGTCGGTCCGCCCGGTACCGGTAAAACTTTGCTCGCACGCGCGGTTGCCGGCGAAGCGGACGTTCCGTTCTTCTCGATTTCCGGTTCCGATTTCGTAGAAATGTATGTCGGTGTCGGCGCTTCGCGTGTCCGCGACTTGTTCGACCAGGCAAAGAAAAATGCTCCGTCGATTATCTTCATTGATGAAATCGACGCCGTCGGCCGCCACAGAGGCGCCGGCATGGGCGGCGGTCACGATGAACGCGAACAGACGCTTAACCAGTTGCTCGTGGAAATGGACGGTTTCGGCGCCAACGAAGGCGTCATCATTATCGCGGCAACCAACCGCCCCGATATTCTCGACCCCGCGCTTTTGCGTCCCGGCCGTTTTGACCGCCAGGTCACCGTCAGCTATCCCGATATCCGCGGGCGTGAAGATATTTTGAAAGTCCACGCCAAAGGCAAGCCCTTAGGTCCCGACGTAGACCTCGGTTCAATTGCCGGTGCAACCGTCGGCTTCACCGGCGCGGACCTCGAAAATCTTTTGAATGAAGCGGCGTTGCTTGCGGCGCGCAGAAAGAAAAAAGCGATTACCATGGCGGAAATCGAAGAAGCCACGATGAAAGTGCTTGTCGGTACGGAAAAGAAATCCCACCGCATCACCGAGCGCGACAAAAAGATTACCGCTTACCACGAGGCCGGCCACGCCGTTTCCTCTTATTATCTGGAGCACAAAGACCCCGTCACGCACATTTCCATTGTGCCGCGCGGCATGGCGGGCGGCTTCACGATGTATCAGCCCGAAAAAGACGAAATGCATTTGATGCGTTCAAGAATGCTTGATGACATCGTCGGTCTTTTGGGCGGGCGCGTTGCCGAAAATCTGATTTTCCACGATATTTCCACCGGTGCTTCCAACGACATTGAACGCGCCTCCGAAATCGCCCGGAAAATGGTCACCAAATACGGCATGAGCGAAAAACTCGGCCCGATTGCCTTCGGCAAAGACAACGACGAAGTGTTCATCGGCCGCGATTATAACCACATCCGCAACTATTCCGAAGCGGTCGCTTCCGAAATCGACGAAGAAGTTGAGCGGATTATTCTCGACGCCTACAAGCGCACGGAAGCCATTCTCACCGAGCATATGGATAAACTCCACGTCGTCGCGAAAGCCCTTGTGGAACGTGAAAAGATTGACGCTGACGAGTTCTATGCGTTGATGGACGGCAAAGAGCTCCCGCCGCTGAAAGCGAAGAAAGAAGATAAGCCGAAAGCGGATGACGAAGCGCAAACCGTCGAACAGCCGAAAGACGCGGCAGGGGAGGAAACTCCTGCGGAAAATCCTTCCGAAACGCCGGAAGAATCGGAAGCCACCGCACAAAACGATGAGGCGAAAACAGAGGACGCCGAAACACCCGACGAACCTTCCGAAAGCCCTTCTGAAAAATAAAACAAAAGCACGGCGCTAAAGCTAGCGCCGTGCTGATTTTATACCGAAAAACAGACCGATTTTCGGGCACTTTTTGGGCAGAAGATAGACTTTGTTTTGGTTTAGCGCTTGACTGTATTAAAGTGTTGACTTTTGTCGGGAATAGGATTAAAATATACCCAATGTTTATATTAGCGAAAGTATGCAGGAGATCGTTATGAAGTTAAATGGTTCTGATATTATTGCCGAAGTGCTCATCGAGCACGGCGTGGACACGGTGTTCGGATATCCGGGCGGCGCGGTGTTAAATATCTATGACGCGCTGTATAAATACCGTGATAAAATTCATCATATTTTGACCGCGCACGAACAAGGCGCCTCCCATGCGGCGGACGGTTACGCGCGCGCAACGGGCAAAACCGGCGTGGTCATTGCAACAAGCGGCCCCGGCGCGACCAATTTGGTCACCGGTATTGCCACGGCGTATATGGATTCCGTCCCGATGGTCGCGATTACCGGCAACGTCGGCACGTCGCTGATCGGTCGTGACGCGTTCCAGGAAGTCTACATAACCGGTATTACCATGCCGATTACCAAGCACAATTTTATGGTGCAGGATATTTCCGAGCTCGCCGACATTCTGCGCGAGGCGTTCCGTATTGCGAATTCCGGCAGAAAAGGCCCTGTGCTGGTCGATATTCCGAAAGATGTCACCGCCGCGATTACCGATTTCGAGCCGGAAACCCCGAAACCGATTGAAGACAATACCGTTTTGATTCCCGAAAAATTAGAGGAAGCGGCAAAATACATCAACGCCGCACACCGTCCGGTGATTGAAATCGGCGGCGGCGTCGTTTCGTCGGAAGCTTCCGACCTTGTGCGCGAACTGGTCGAAAAAGCCGGCATTCCCGCCTGCCACACGTTGATGGCGGCCGGCGTGCTCGGTTACAGCGAACCGCTCAACTACGGCTTGGTCGGTATGCACGGCAGTTATGTTACAAATAAGGCGATTGACGAGGCGGATTGCCTGCTTGCCATCGGCACGCGTTTCTCCGACCGCGTCGCGCTGAATACCGACCGCTTTGCCAATAAAGCCAAGGTCATTCAAATCGATATTGACCAAAGCGAAATCAATAAAAACGTCATGGTCGACACCTACCTCACCGGCGATATCAAGACGATTTTGACCGCGTTCATGCCGCTTATTAAGCCCGCAGAGCACAAAGATTGGCTTACAACGCTTGACGAATATAAGAAAGACGATTATGTCCCTGTGGACAGTTCCGACCATATTACGCCTCACCAACTTGTGCGCGCCATTTGCGAAGATACCGACAAAGACACAATTTATGTCACCGACGTTGGTCAGCATCAAATGTGGGCGGCGCAATATTTGGAGCACACAGCCGCGCATCACTTCTTGACAAGCGGGGGACTTGGCACAATGGGTTACGGCTACGGCGCCGCAATTGGTGCGCAGGTGGCCTGCCCCGACAAGCGCGTGGTCCATATCACCGGCGACGGTTCGTTCCATATGAATATGAACGAAGCCTGCACGGCGGTCAGCTACAACCTCCCGATTATCACCGTAATTTTCGATAACCGCGTGCTCGGCATGGTGCGCCAGTGGCAGACCTGCTTCTACGGCAAACGCTATTCCCAGACCGACCCCGAACGTAAAACCGATTTTGTCAAAGTGATTGAGGGCTTCGGCGGAAAAGGTTTCCACGTTAAAACCTTGGACGAATTCAAAAAAGCTTACAAGCTCGCCCAAAAAGAAAACGGCCCGGTTTGGATTGCCTGCGACATCGGCAAAGATGAACGTGTGCTGCCGATGATTCCGGCGGGCAAAACCGTAGATGATATTTTGGTCGCCCCGAACTGTGACACCTGCCCGAAACAGTGCTATAAGAAACAAAAATAATTCCAATATAAAAACCGGCTGTTTTATCAGCCGGTTTTTTTTGTTGCTTTAGAAAAGAATAAGAAGATACAACAGAAAAACAGCAAAAAAACAGCGTCTGCAAAGCAGACGCTGTTTCTATGTAATTTAAGAATGGCTTAGTTATTAACCAGCTTATCTTTTTCGTCGTTCCAGCTATACAGCTTTCTGACTTCTTCGCCGACTTTCTCCGAAGGATGTTCGGAAGCAAGTTTGCGCATCGCTTTGAAGTGAACCTGGCGGCCGGCGGGGGACATGTCAAGCAGGAACTCTTTTGCGAAAGTACCGTCATGAATGTCGGAAAGGATTTTCTTCATCGCTTTCTTGGTGTCATCGGTGATGATCTTCGGACCGGTGACATAGTCGCCGTATTCAGCGGTGTTGGAAATGGAGTAACGCATGCCTGCGAAACCGCTCTGATAGATAAGGTCAACAATCAGTTTCATTTCGTGAATGCACTCGAAGTAAGCGTTTCTCGGGTCATAACCTGCTTCGCAAAGGGTCTCGAAGCCAGCCTGCATCAGCGCGCAAACGCCGCCGCAAAGAACAGCCTGTTCACCGAACAAGTCGGTTTCGGTTTCGGTTCTGAATGTGGTTTCCAAAACGCCCGCTCTTGCGCCGCCGATTGCCAAGGAATAAGCAAGCGCCAAATCAAGCGCTTTGCCGGTTGCGTCCTGCTGAACAGCAACAAGGCACGGAACGCCTTTGCCCGCCTGATATTCGGAACGAACGGTGTGGCCGGGGCCTTTCGGCGCAATCATGGTAACGTCAACATCTTTCGGGGGAACGATGCAGCCGAAGTGAATGTTGAAGCCGTGTGCGAACATCAGCATGTTGCCGGGTTCAAGGTTCGGCTCAATGTCCTTTTTATACATATCTGCCTGCAGCTCATCGTTGATCAAAATCATGATGATGTCTGCTTTTTTCGCAGCTTCCGCCGCGGTGTAAACTTCAAAGCCCTGTGCTTCTGCTTTTGCCCAGGATTTGCTGCCTTTGTAAAGGCCGATGATCACTTTGCAGCCCGAATCTCTTGCGTTCAGAGCGTGCGCGTGACCTTGGCTGCCGTAACCAATCACGGCAATGGTCTTCCCGTCGAGCAAAGACAGGTTGCAGTCTTCTTGATAAAACATTCTTGCTTGTGCCATGATGAAATCCTCCTTAAAATATGAACCTTTAGTTGTATGACATTAAAGGTTTGTTGTCATACAACCATTATAGCAACTAATTTACGGTTGTCAATACTTTTTTTCGAATTTTCAGAAAGAAATTTTTTCGTGCTGCACGGCGTGGTGCAAATGAATGGTCACCGCGCTTTTAATGGCCTCTCCGTCGCGCTTTTTCAAAAAGTCCATAATCAAAATATGGTCTTTGTAAGCGTCCTCGGCAATCACGTCCAAATTGTAGTTGAGCGCAAAGGTTTGTTCAATCGTTTGGGTGAGGGTAGGCATAAACTGGCTTAAAAAATCGTTGTGCGCCGCTTTGATAATCGCGCCGTGAAATGCGCTTTCCGAAGCAATGCGGTCTTTGCCCTGCGGGTTGAGCTTTACCTGTCGCTGGCATTCTTCGCCGAGCGCCAAAATCTGCTCAATTTCTTTGTCCGTCGCACGCTTGCAGGCAAGCGCGGCGGCTTGCGGCTCAAAAATCAGACGCGTTTCGTAAAGGTCGCGCAAGGTCACTTTCATTTTGAAAAGCTCCTGCACGTCCATGCTGCTGTCCGTATATTGGTCGAACTGGTCGGCGACAAAGGTACCGCGCCCGCGTTTGACAACCAAAAGCCCTTCGGAAATCAAAATGCGAATCGCTTCGCGCAAAGTCGTCCGGCTGATGCCGAGCGTTTCCGACAGCTCGTTTTCATTCGGCAGCTTTTCGCCGTATTGATATCTTTTTTCTTCTAAAATTTGCGCTCTCAGCGTCTCGGCGGTGCGTTGAGAAAGATTTTCTTTTTGCATAAAAATGCCTCGATTTCTGTAAACTTGCCTTTTTTACTATACAATAACTTTTCAAAAAATGCAAAACAAACTTTTTAAATTTTTCCGCTTCACTTTCCGACAGCTTTTCGCAAAGGGGATTGAAAAGCGAAAAAAATTGTTATAAAATAAGAGCATCAGATTGGAGGAAACGCTATGAATTTACGTAGTAAAAATGTTTTAAACGGCGTCGAACGTGCGCCGAACCGCAGCTTGTTTTATGCAATGGGCTATACCAAAGAAGAACTGGAACGGCCGCTTATCGGCGTGGTTTCCGCCCACAGCGAAATCGTGCCCGGCCATTTCCATCTCGATAAAATCACCGAAGCGGTAAAAGCCGGCGTCCGCATGGCGGGCGGCACACCGATTATGGTGCCGGCAATCGGCGTCTGCGACGGCATTGCCATGGGTCATGTCGGCATGAAATATTCTTTGCCGTCCCGTGAACTGATTGCCGACAGCGTTGAAACTATGGCCATGGCGCACGGCTTTGACGGCCTTGTGCTTGTGCCGAACTGCGACAAAATCGTGCCCGGCATGCTGCTCGGCGCACTGCGCATCAATATCCCGACGGTTGTTTGCTCCGGCGGCCCGATGATGTCCGGTCTTGTCGACGGCGTCGAAACCTCGCTTTCCAAAATGTTTGAAGCGGTCGGCGCGCGAAAAGCGGGACTCATTGACGACGAAAAGCTTTGCGAATTTGAAAACAACACCTGCCCGGGCTGCGGCTCGTGCTCCGGTATGTATACTGCCAACAGCATGAACTGCCTTTGCGAATCCTTAGGCATCGCGCTGCCCGGCAACGGCACCATTCCCGCGGTGCACGCCGGCAGAATGCAGCTTGCGAAGCGCGCGGGCATGGCGATTATGCACCTTGTTGAAAACGACATCAAGGCGCGTGACATCGTCAACGAAAAATCCCTGCGCAACGCGCTTGCCTGCGATATGGCGCTCGGCTGCTCGTCGAACTCGGTTTTGCATTTGCTTGCAATCGCGAAAGAAGCGGGCTGCCCGATGGATTTACATACCTTTAACGAAATGAGCGCAAAAGTGCCGAACCTTTGTCACTTGGCGCCCGCAGGTCCCACCCATATGCACGACCTCAACAACGCCGGCGGCGTACCGGCTGTGCAGGCGGAACTTGCGAAGAAAGGTCTTTTGGATTTGAGCCTGATGACCGTCACCGGCAAAACCGTCGGCGAAAATATCCAAGGCGCTTATATCAAAAATACCGATGCGATTCGCCCGATTGACAATCCTTACAGCGAAACCGGCGGCATCGCCATTTTGTGGGGCAATATCGCGAAAGACGGCTGTGTCGTCAAACGCAGCGCCGTCGCGCCTGAAATGCTGGTGCACACCGGCCCCGCCCGCGTGTTTGACAGCGAGGATGAAGCGATTGACGCGATTTACAACGGCAGAATCAAAGACGGCGACGTCGTCGTTATCCGTTACGAAGGCCCGGTCGGCGGCCCCGGTATGCGCGAAATGCTCAACCCGACTTCTGCGCTTGCCGGCATGAAGCTTGACAAAACCGTGGCGCTCATAACCGACGGCCGGTTCTCCGGCGCGTCCCGCGGCGCTTCTATCGGTCACGTCGCGCCGGAAGCAGCCTGCGGCGGCGAAATCGGACTTGTCGAAGAAGGGGACATCATCGACATTGATATTCCCAACGCTTCGGTCAACGTCCGTGTTTCCGACGAAGAAATGGAAAAACGCAGAGCCGCCTATGTTCCGCACGAGCCGAAAGTCAAATCCGGCTGGCTTGCGCGCTATATGCAAATGGTCTCCTCCGCCAAAGACGGCGCGGTTATGAAGATTTAAGGCTTCTGATTACGAATCATTCAAAAAAGAACCCCCGATACAGTTTCTGCTGTATCGGGGGTTTTGCTTTGAATTAGCTTAATTCAAACATACCGTTGTAAAGTCTATAATACATACCTTTTTGCCGAAGCAGGTCTTCGTGGTCGCCGCGTTCGACGATTTCGCCGTGCTCGAGCACCATAATTGCGTTGGCGTTGCGAACGGTCGAAAGCCTGTGGGCAATGACGAACACCGTTCTGCCCTCCATAAGAGAGTCCATGCCTTTTTCAATCAGCGCTTCGGTACGCGTGTCAATCGAAGAGGTCGCTTCGTCCAAAATCAGCACCGGCGGGTCGGCGACTGCCGCGCGCGCAATGGCAAGCAACTGCCGCTGCCCCTGCGAAAGGTTTGCGCCGTCTGAAGTCACCATCGTGTTGTAACCGTTTGGAAGCCTGCGGATAAACGAATCCGCATTCGCGATTTTCGCGGCTTTTTCAATTTCTTCCTGCGTTGCGTCGAGCTTGCCGAACCGAATGTTGTCGGCTATCGTGCCTGTAAACAGGTGCGTGTCTTGCAACACAATACCTAAAGAATGGCGCAGGTCGTCTTTTTTGATGTTGCGCACGTCAATGCCGTCATACAAAATCCGCCCGCCCTGTACGTCATAAAAGCGGTTAATCAGGTTTGTAATCGTCGTTTTGCCCGCGCCGGTTGACCCGACAAAGGCAATTTTTTGCCCGGGCTTTGCGTAAAGGGTAATGTCTTGCAGCACCGTCTTTTTTGCGTTGTACCCGAATTTAACGTGTTCAAACCGCACGTCGCCGCACAGGGGAACAAGCGTGCCGTCCGGCTTTTTCCAAGCCCAGCGCCCGGTCTTTTTGTCGCTGACGCAAAGTTTGCCGTCGCGGGTTTCCGCGTGGACGAGCGTCACTTCGCCGTCGTCGACTTCCGGCGTTTGCCGCATGGCGTCAAACACACGTTCCGCGCCCGCGAGCGCCGCTAAAAGGAAGTTGCTTTGCTGGGTGAATTGGTTAATCGGCGCGGCGGATTGCCGCACAAATACAAGGTAGCTTGCAAGGCTGCCGACATCGGTCATGCCTTTAAGTGCCATAATGCCGCCTAAAATCGCTACAATCGCATAGTTGACATAAGAAATGCTGACAACGGCAGGGACCATCGTCGCTGCGTACCCCTGCGCGCCCGTGCCGGCTTTTCGCAGCGCTTCGTTTTTCTCGCGGAACGCTTCGAGGTTGTCGCCCTCGCGGTTAAAGACCTTAACGACCTTTTGCCCGTTGACCATTTCTTCAATGTAGCCGTCCAGTCCGCCGAGCACTTTCTGCTGACGGGCGTAATACGCCTTGCTGCGCTTGCCGCTGAAACGGATATATAAAAACATAATCACATAGCAAACCGCTACAACCAACGTCAGCCGCCAGTTTAAAATGAACAACAGCACCAGTGTGCCGGAAATTTGAATAAAACTTTGAATCACCATGGCAAAGCTGTTGTTGAGCGCATCGGAAATGGTGTCCACGTCGTTGGTGAAATAGCTCATCACGTCGCCGTGTTGGCGCGAGTCAAAGAATTTGAGCGGTAATGTTTGCATGTGGGCAAATAAATCGCGGCGAATGTCAAACAATACCTTCTGCGCCACGCGTACCATCGTTTGCGTGTAGCCGTAAGAACAGGCAACGCCGACCGCGTAAATCACGGCAGTTAATATCACGCCGGAAAGCAGCGTGCGCAAGTCGCCGTCTGCCAAATTGTTGACCACCGGGCGAATCATGTAGGTGCCCAACAGGTTCGCAAGCGCGCTGACGGTGACCAAAACCGCAACTGCCAAAAGCAAAAACTTGTGCCGCCCCATGTAAGAAAGCAGGGAACCTAAAGTAAACCGCAGATTTTGCGGCTTTTTACCGCTGATTGCTCTCGCTGCCATCGTCAACGCCTCCTTTCATTTGCGAAGCGTAAATTTCCTTGTAAATCGGGTCGCTTGCCAAAAGCGACTTGTGCGTCCCGACGGCGTGCACCTTGCCGTCGTCTAAAATAATAATTTTATCCGTCCCCATGACCGAGGTCACGCGTTGGGCAATCACGATTTTTGTGACATCGGGAAGCGCTTTCAGCGCGGCGCGGATTTTGCTTTCGGTCGCGGTGTCGACAGCGCTTGTCGAGTCGTCAAAAATTAAGACTTTCGGATTTTTCAAAAGCGTGCGCGCAATGCAAAGGCGCTGTTTTTGCCCGCCGGAAAAATTTACGCCGCCCTGACCCATGTCGGTGGCTAACCCTTTGGGCATCGTCTCTAAAAATTCGTCGGCACAGGCGGCTTTGCACGCTGCCCAAAGCGTCTTATCAGAGGCTTCTTTGTTGCCCCACAAAAGGTTTTCGCGCACCGTGCCGGAAAACAATACGTTCTTTTGCAAAACAATCCCGACCGCGTCGCGCAGCGCATGCAGGTCATAGTTTCGCACGTCTTCGCCGCCGACACGCACACAGCCGTCCGTTGCGTCATAAAGGCGCGGGATCAGCTGCACAAGCGTGCTTTTTGCGGCACCCGTCGCGCCGAGAATGCCGACCGTTTCGCCGGCTTTTATATGCAGCGTCACGCCGCTAAGCGCATATTCCGCCGCGTCCGCTTTGTATTTAAACGACACATTTTCAAAATCCACGCTGCCGTCTTTTACGGTCTTTACGGCATTTTCAGGGGAGGTGAGCGCAATCGGCTCGTCTAACACTTCGCAAATGCGGTGCGCGCTTGCAAGCGAACGGGTCAAAAGCAAAAAGACGTTGGAAATGAGCATGACCGAGTTCATGACCTGCAAAACATAGCTTAAAAAGCCGGTCAGTTCGCCGACTTGTAAGGTGCTTTTCAAAATCATGCCGCCGCCGAACCACATCAAGAGCACAATCGTGACATACATGATAAGCTGTAAGGTCGGCAGGTTGAGCACGGCGTATTGAAAGGTCTTTTGACTTGTGTTCATCAGCGTTTCGTTGACTTCGCCGAATTTTTCTTCTTCATATTCGCCGCGGACGAATGCCTTGACCGCGCGAATGGCGGTCAAACCCTCTTCTACAACGTTGTTGAGTTTATCGACCGCTTTTTGCAATACCGAATACATCGGCGCAATTTTCCGAACGATAAAAAACAGCGTAATGCCGAGAATCGGCGCGCAGACTACAAAGACAAACGCAAGCTTCGCGTTCATCCAAAACGCCAGGAAAATCCCCATGATAATCATAACGGGGCTTCGCATCAGCGGGCGGAAGCCGCCGTTGATTGCATTTTGCAAAACCGTGACGTCGGTCGTCATGCGCGTGACAAGCGAGGACGTCTCAAAACGGTCCAGGTTTGAAAAGGCATACTCCTGAATACGCGTGTATTGTGCGTCACGCACATTTGCGCCGAAGCCGTAAGCCGCCCGCGCGGCGAAGCGGGCATATAAAAGCCCGGTAATCAGCGACAACAGCGCGCAGACGCCCATTTGTGCCCCTTTATAGAAAATATAGGACATGTCTTTCTGCATAACGCCGGTGTCGATAAGGTCGGCCATCAAAACCGGAATCAGCAGTTCAAAAAACGATTCGCAAACCACCAACAGCCCGCCGATGACAATATCCTTTTTATATTTGCCGAAATAAGTAAACAGACGTTTTAAGTCTTGCATAGCGGTTCCTCCTGTTCGGCGGCGCGCAGATTTTGATAAGCGCGCTTTAAAAAGTCTGAAAACAGGGCAATTTCTTCTTCGGAAAAGCCCGCCAACATTTTCTCTTCTTCTTTTTCGCAATAAAGCTTCCATTCCTGCTGTGCGTTTCGCCCGCGTTCGGTCAGCTCAATGCGGTCAGAGCGCCGGCAGGTTTCGTCCGGCTCGCGCGTGACAAATCCGCCTTTTTCCAAAACGTCCAGCATTCTCGAAACCGCGGCGGGGTCAATTTCAAAATAATCGGCAATCTCTTTCGGCCGGCAAGGCCCGTGGCTTGAAAGAAACCGTAAGAGCTTCGGCTGCCCCGTGCCGAGCCCCAGTTCGCGAAGACAAGGGCGAAGATAGCTTCGCTGGGCGTGCATGGCACGATACAACAGCATATGAAAGGTATTTTCCATACATGCAAACTCCTTTGTTGACAAGTCAACTGTTGATAGGTCAATTATAGCACGCAACCGCGCGCGGTCAAGAGGGAAAAGGCACTTTCGGCAGAGTTGTGGAAAAAGCCCCGTTCACCGCACCTTTCTTGTGCATTTTTTCACTTTTGAAATTGAAAAGCACAGATAAAAAACCGGCCTCCCGTTTTTACGGGAAGCCGGTCTCTTTTTTTAAAACGGATTATGCTTTTTTCATGGGTTTCATGGTGAACGCATAAGCATATTCTCTGCCGCCGTGGAGAATGTACGGCTCGCGGACGTGCGCGTCACCGGGCATATCACCGCCGACGCCGAGCTGCGCCAAATCGAAGTTAAAGGTTGTGAAATCCTTGTGGCGAAGTTCGTGGATGTGCGTCGCGCGTTCGAGCTCATCCTGCGTGTAGTGCCACGCCGAGAACTGCAGCGGTACGCCGACTTCCGCGTCGAAGCGGAGCCCGTTGCCGTCTTTGTCGGTGATTTCCACATAGCGTACATCGGTGCGGTTGCCGTTTTCCTGCGGGCGCATGTAGTGGTGCTCGAGGTCCGTCACGGTGGACTCATAAATGCCGATTGCCGCGCCGGTCTTGCGGTCGCAATAGGTTTCCTGCGGACCGCGGCCATACCACTTGACATATTCAAAGTCGCCCGGAAGCGCCATTTGCGTGCCGAAGCGCGTCAGCGTGTGTCTGGGTGTACCTTTCGCGAAAATGCGAAGCGCGCCGTCGGGGTAAACGGTGATTTCCGAAAGCACATTGCTCATGCCGCTGATGTTCCATTGCGTGGTCACACAAATGCTGCCGTCCGCCTTGCTTTCTACCGACTGAATGTTGCCGCGCGCGCCGTTGGTGGCTCTCTGCCATGCGTAATACGGGTGGAACGGAATTAAGAACGGCACAAAGTTCGTGTTGGAAAGGTCGTTGTCAGTGACAGCGCGGAACAGGTTCGGCCGCACGGGGGAGTGGAGCATTTCTTTGCCGTCATACACGAGCGAAATAATCTGCCCGCCGGCAATGCGTACCGAGAAGTTGCTGCCCGAAACCGCCGCACTGTTGACGCCTTGCGTTACGGTCAGCGGCTCGCCCAAATGGGTTTCGGTTTTCGGCTCGGCTTCTTGCAAAATGAACTGGTCAAAGCTTTGCACATAGCCCGCCTCGCACCAGCGTTTCGCGGTTTTGTTGCAATAGGAAACGGTCAGCACGATTTCTTTGCCTTTGGGGAATTTGTCTTTGGAATAGGGGATGACGAAATCGGTTTCCGAAAGCGGTGCGGCGTTGAGATCAGGCAATACGCCGTTTTCAATCGGTTCGCCTTCGGCTTCCACCGTCCAGCGGATTTCCATATCGGAAAGGTCCGTAAACAGGTGTTTGTTTTTAATCGTATAGGTTTGCGACTGCGCGTCTTTTTCCACCGTCTTAATTTCCGAATAAACTTTTTTCACTTCGTAATAAGAGGGGTGGGGTTTGCGGTCGGCGCTGATAATGCCGTTTGCGCAGAAATAGGTGTTGCTGCCGGTCATTGCTGTCGTGTTCGGCAGCTGTAACGGGCGGCGCGGCTCGGCTTTTTCAAAGTCCGTGCCGTAAAGCCAGTGGTCGCCCTCCGGCGTTTTCAGACGAAGCGACTGGTCCACAAAGTCCCAAATATAGCCGCCGCACATGTGGTCGTGCGCCTCGAAATCGTCCATATATTCCTGGAAGTTGCCGAGGCTGTTTTCCATCGCGTGCGCATATTCGCAAAGAAGCACCGGTTTTGTGTAGGCTTCTTTCGGAATCGGCTTGGAATCCGCCGCAAGCTGGTTTGCAATGTTGTCGTAAAGCGTAATGGTGATCGGCTCTTTGTTGCAAAGCTTATCCATCGTGTCTTTGAGCGGATACATTCTCGAAATGACATCGCTCTTGGTTAAGTCAAAGTCGCCCTCATAATGGAACGGACGGGTTTTGTCCAGTTCCAGCGCCGCTTCTTTCATTTTGGTGAAGTTCGAGCCGTCGCCTGCTTCGTTGCCGAGCGACCACATGAAAATGCAGGGGTGGTTGCGGTCGCGAAGCACCATGCGCTGCATTTTATCCACAACTGCGTTCGTCCAAACCGGGTTGCTCCCGGGAACGCCCTTGCGGCGCACGCCGTGGCTTTCCATGTCGCATTCGTCCATCACATAGAACCCGTATTCGTCGCAAAGTTCATAGAAAAACGGGTCGTCGGGGTAGTGCGAAGTACGAATGGAATTGATATTTGCACGTTTCATCAAATCGAAATCCTGATAATAGCGCTCTTTCGGCACCGCCCAGCCGTGGTCGGGGTCAAAGTCGTGGCGGTTTACCCCGCGCAGAAGCATCGGCTGCCCGTTAAAGAGAATCTGCTCGCCGACAATCTGCACTTTGCGGAAGCCGAAGCGAATCGCCTTATAGGTCTTTTTGCCGTCTGCGTCCAAAGTCAAAAGCAGCGTGTAAAGCACCGGTGTTTCCGCAGACCATTTCTTCGGGTTTTTCACGGTCTTGCGCAAATTCACCGTCGTGCTGCCGTTCGGCGCGGCGGTAAATTCCAAATCGCCGAGCTTGCTCTTTTTGCCGTCGGGGTCCACGATTTCCGCCGTAACTTTGGCGGGCTTTTCGGCGTCTTCATAGTTATGTACCGTGACTTCGACGTTGGTGTCGCTGTCCGTATAAGTTTCGTCCAAATCCGTCGTCACGAAGAAATCGCGAAGGCAGACTTTTTCTTCACAATAGAGGAACACTTCGCGGTAAATGCCGCAAAGCCACCACATGTCCTGGTCTTCAATATAGGTCGCGTCGCTGTAACGATAAACCTTGACGCAAACCAGGTTTTCGCCGCTTTGAATATATTTCGTCACGTTGAATTCGTGGGGCGTCATCGAGTTTTGCGAATAGCCGACAAATTCCCCGTTGACGTAAAGTTCCATTGCGGATTTGACTGCACCGAAGTGCAGGAAAATTTCTTTGCCCTCAAAATTCTTCGGCAGGGTAAATACGCGGCGGTAATGCCCGATTTCCTGCATGTCGTGGTCAATCGTCGGGATTTTGCTTTTGGTTCTTGAAATCGCGCGGGGGAATGTACTCGCGTAATAATAGGGGACGCTTCCGGTCTTTTCCGTCTGCCAAACGGACGGCACGCGAATGGTGCGCCAAGCCGAATCGTCAAAGTGCGGATAATAAAAATCGGTCGGTTCGCCTTTTAACCCTCTTTGCCAGTGGAATTTCCAGTCGCCGTTGAGCGTCATTTTGGAGTCCGGCGTCTCACGCGCGACGGCTTTTTTCGCCGAGTCATAAGAAAAGGCGATAACGTGCCCGTCTTCTTTGTTGCGCTTGATAACCGCCGGGTTTTCCCAGTCGTATTTTTTCTCCAGCATAGTTTTTCCTCTCTTTTTTTTATTCCGAAACAAGCGCTTCGGAAAAGTCTATTATATTATATACGAAAAAAGCGGCCGGCACAAGCATTTTCGCTGTGCAAACCGCTTTTTTATCAAGTATGCCGAAAAGATGGTGAAAATCTTGTTACTTTCCCTCAGAATAGGCGAGGTAATCTATGAACTGCCGTGCCGTTCTGGGACTTCTGCCGCCGTTGCGCAGTGCGTGTGCCTCCGCGCGGCGGATCAGCTCTTCTTCGGGCATTTCGATCCCGCGCTGTTTGGCAAGGTCACAGACAATCGAGCAATACAGCGACTTGTCGGGGCGCGAGAACGTCACTTTCAAACCGAAGCGCGCCGAAAGACTGGTCATTTCCTGAATCGTGTCCTGCAAGTGCAGGTCGTCGCCTTCGCGGTCCGAGAAATTCTCTTTGATTAAGTGCCGACGGTTGGAGGTCGCGTAAATGGCTATGTTCTGACTTCTGCCCGAAACGCTTCCCTCTAAAATCGCTTTGAGCGCGCCGAAATCGTTGTCGTTGCTCGCAAAGCTCAAGTCGTCAATGAAAATGATGAATTTCAGCGGATTTTTCGCGAGCGCGTCCATAATATCCGGCAGGAAAAATAACTCGTGCTTTTTGACTTCAATCAAACGAAGCCCGTCGTCTTTAAATTCATTGGCAATGGCTTTTACCGTGCTGCTCTTGCCGCTGCCCGCATCGCCGTAAAGCAAAACGTTGTTGCACGGGCTTCCTTTTAACAGTGCTTTCGTGTTGTCAATGACGCGGCTGCGTTCAAGCTCATAGCCAGAAAAATCCGAAAGCCGCTGTTCGTCCGGGTGCTTGACGGGGGCGATTTTTCCGTCTTTTAAACAGAACATATGGTATTTCGCAAAAATCCCGTAGCCGTGTTCGCCGATGTGTTCCACACGGTCAGCATAAATCTTTTTAAAATCGGAATCGTCCGTCACAAAAGCGGGCAGGGGGGTGTCCGAGCGCACAAACGCCCGAATATCCTCCGGCGTAACGGTGCCGAACGCCTGCAAAACGTCCAGTTCCTGTTCGACCGCCGCGCGGTAGCTGTCTGTGAGCTTGTGTTCGCCGGCGCGCAGAATATAGGCGTTTTCGTCGTCCAACACCAAATTGAGCACATACTCGGTCAGATTGTCGGTTGTCTGAAACAGCGCCCCGATAAAATCCGCCGCACGGTTGACGCGCTGGTCCTCCGACGCGTTCTGCGCTTCGCACAGGTCAAGAAAACGGCTGACGACCGCGTCCGAAAGCAGTGTGCGGAACACCACAAGCGAATGCAGCCGTCGTTTTAACTGGGATAAATCCTTCATTTTGAACATCTCCGGGAAAAAATAGAAAATCCGGCAAAATACCCGGTAAAAAATGCCGGAAATACCTTGACAGATAGACTTGACAGGTTTATAATACTAAACTGCTATTAAAATGGTGATATATACCTTATAGATTTTGAAGCATATGTAGTCTAACACAAAAAATGCTGAAAATCAACCCCGAAATCAGCCATTTCTTATAGTAATCTCCAAGTCTTTTTAAGGCTTTGTTGAACAAATATAGAACGGAGAGTGATAAGCCCTATGGTGAATGTCAAACCTGTAAAACTCGGAAGAAATACCCGTATGAGCTTCTCGAAGATCAATGAGGTTATGCAAATGCCCAACCTTATCGAAATTCAGAAGAATTCATACCAATGGTTTCTCAACGAGGGCCTGAAAGAAGTGTTCCGCGATGTCGCCGACATTACGGACTATTCCGGCAACCTTGTGTTGAGCTTCGTCGGTTACAGAATGGATGACACCCCGAAATACACAGTAAAAGAGTGCAAGGAACGTGATGTTACCTATGCGGCGCCTTTGCGCGTCACCGCTCGGCTGCTGAATAAGGAAACGGGCGAAATCAAAGAAAACGAAGTGTACATGGGCGACTTCCCGCTGATGACAGACAGCGGTACGTTCGTCATTAACGGTGCGGAGCGCGTGATTATCTCTCAGCTGGTCCGTTCGCCGAGCGTCTATTATGGTATGACGCACGACAAGACCGGTAAGGAGCTCTATTCCACCACGGTCATTCCGAACCGCGGCGCCTGGCTCGAATATGAAACCGATCAGAACGATTTGTTTTATGTCCGCATCGACAAAAACCGCAAAATCTACATTACGACATTTATCCGTGCTCTGGGCTTGAGCACCAACCAGGAAATCCTCGATTTTTTCGGCTATGACGAAAGAATCAAGGCAACCCTTGAAAAGGATACCACCATCAACACCGAACAGGCGCTTATCGAAGTTTATAAACGTCTTCGTCCGGGCGAACCGCCGACACTCGAGACCGCGCAGGCGCACCTCGACGGCTTGTTCTTCGATTCCCACCGCTATGACCTTTCCCGCGTGGGCCGATACAAATATAATAAAAAGCTCGGCATCTCCGGCCGAATCGCCGGCTTCCGCGCAAAAGAACCGGTCATCAGCAACCTTACGGGCGAAGTCCTCGCCGACGAAGGGGAAATGATTACGAAAGAGCTTGCCTACCGCATTGAGCAGGAGGGCGTCAACGTCGTTATCCTCGACAACGAGGGCGACGAAGTCAAAGTGTTCTCCAACGGCATGGTCGACATCGGCGAATATGTCCCGATGCTTACGGAAGACGAGCTTGAAGAAATCGGCATCAACGAAAAGGTCCGCTTTGAAGTGCTCCGCGAAGTCCTTGACAAATGCGGTGATGACAAAGATTTGCTTTTGGAAGAACTGGCGGCGCGCTGCGACGACCTGATTCCGAAGCACATTACGATTGACGACATTTTCGCGTCGATTAACTATTTGAACTGCATCGCGCACGGCGTCGGCACCACCGACGACATCGACCACCTCGGCAACCGCCGTATCCGTTCCGTCGGCGAATTGCTTCAAAATCAGTTCCGTATCGGCTTCTCCCGTATGGAGCGCGTGGTCAAAGAGCGCATGACTTTGCAGGCGCAGGAACCCGATAAGGTCACGCCCGCGGCGCTTATAAACATCCGCCCGGTTATGGCGGCTATTAAAGAGTTCTTCGGTTCTTCGCCGCTGTCCCAGTTCATGGACCAGACCAACCCCCTTGCAGAACTTACCTGTAAGAGAAGACTTTCCGCCCTCGGCCCCGGCGGTCTTTCCCGTGACCGCGCCGGATTCGAAGTCCGTGACGTTCATTACAGCCACTACGGCCGTATGTGCCCGATTGAGACGCCCGAAGGTCCGAACATCGGTTTGATTTCTTACCTTGCAACTTTCGCAAGAATCAACAAATATGGCTTCATTGAAGCGCCGTTCCGCCGCATCGACAAGAAAACCGGCGTGGTGCTCGACGAAGTTACCTATATGACCGCCGACGTAGAAGACAACTACATGGTTGCCCAGGCGAACGAGCCGCTCGATGAAAACGGCCGTTTCGTCCGCAAAAAGGTCAATGCCCGTTTCCGTGACGAGTTCATGGAAATCGAAGCTTCCGAAGCGGATTACATGGACGTTTCGCCGAAAATGGTCGTGTCCGTCGCAACGGCAATGATTCCGTTCTTGGAAAACGACGACGCGAACCGTGCTTTGATGGGCTCGAACATGCAGCGCCAGGCTGTTCCGCTTTTAAAAACCGAATCCCCGATTGTCGGTACCGGTATGGAATATAAGGCCGCGGTTGACTCCGGCACGGTCGTGCTTGCTAAGCGCGCCGGTAAAGTCACCAAGGTCAGCGCCGATCTCGTGGAAATCACGACCGAAGACGGCTCTGTGGACCGCTATGAACTGATTAAGTTTATGCGTTCCAACCAAGGTACATGCATCAACCAGCGCCCGATCGTGGACGAAGGCCAGACCGTGGAAGCGAACGAAGTTATCGCCGACGGTCCCGCAACCTCCAACGGTGAAATCTCCCTCGGTAAAAACGCCCTCATCGGCTTTATGACCTGGGAAGGTTACAACTACGAAGACGCGGTTCTGATTAACGAAAAATTGGTCCGCAACGACGTATATACTTCTATCCATATTGAAGAATACGAACTCGAGTCCCGCGACACCAAACTCGGGCCGGAAGAAATCACCCGCGACATTCCGAATGTCGGTGAAGATGCGCTTGCAAACCTCGATGAAGACGGTATCATCCGCGTCGGCGCTGAAGTCCACTCCGGTGATATTTTGGTCGGTAAGGTTACCCCGAAAGGCGAGACCGAGCTTACCGCCGAAGAAAGACTTTTGCGTGCCATCTTCGGTGAAAAAGCACGTGAGGTTCGTGACACCTCCCTGCGCGTGCCGCACGGCGAATACGGTATCGTGGTCGACGTCGAAGTGTTCACAAGAGAAAACAGCGACGAGTTAAGCCCCGGTGTCAACAAGGTTGTCCGTTGCTATATCGCGCAGAAACGTAAGATTTCCGTCGGCGATAAAATGGCGGGCCGTCACGGTAACAAGGGCGTTGTTTCCCGCATTTTGCCGCAGGAAGATATGCCGTTCTTGGATGACGGTACACCGCTGGATATCGTGCTCAATCCCTTGGGCGTTCCGTCCCGTATGAATATCGGACAGGTTCTTGAAGTGCACTTGGGCTTTGCTTACAGAAAGCTCGGCCAGAAGATTGCAACACCGGTTTTCGACGGCGCGCATGAAGCGGATATCCGCGAAGCGCTCAAAGAAGCCGGCTACCGTGAAGACGGTAAGTCCATTTTGACCGACGGCCGCACAGGTCTCAAGTTCGATAACCCCGTCACCGTTGGTGTTATGTACTTCTTGAAGCTGCACCACCTGGTTGACGATAAGATCCACGCAAGAAGCACAGGTCCTTACTCCTTAGTTACGCAGCAGCCCCTCGGCGGTAAAGCCCAGTTCGGCGGCCAGCGTTTCGGTGAAATGGAAGTTTGGGCGCTGGAAGCTTACGGCGCGGCTTACACCCTGCAGGAAATTTTGACCGTCAAGTCCGACGATGTTGTCGGCCGTGTCAAGACCTATGAATCCATTGTGAAGGGTCTCAACGTTCCGAAGCCCGGTATCCCCGAGTCCTTCAAGGTTTTGATTAAAGAACTCCAGTCCCTTGCGCTGGATGTCAAAGTGCTTGACAAAGACGGGGAAGAAATTGACCTGCGCCAGTCCTTTGATGATGAAATCAATGATGTCGGCACCGTAATCAGCGAGCCGGAACACAACGAAAATGTTGTGAACGACGTTTCGCTCGACGACGGTTATGTGCCCGATGAAGACGCCGAAGCCCAGCTTGGCGACGACGCCTACAACGAATATCTGAACGACGACGATTTGTTCGGCGGCGACGAAGATATGAACGACGAAGAATTTTAAACACTGACCGACATCCGTTTTCAGAATTTTAGGAAGAAGGTATTTGATAGATGGAAAATATTACGTTTGAATCAATCAAAATCGGTCTTGCGTCGCCGGAAAAGATTCGTGAGTGGTCTTACGGCGAAGTCAAGAAACCGGAAACCATAAACTACCGCACCTTAAAACCCGAGCGCGACGGCCTGTTCTGCGAACGCATTTTCGGGCCGCAGAAAGACTGGGAATGCCACTGCGGCAAATATAAGCGTATTCGCTATAAAGGCAAGATTTGCGAACGTTGCGGCGTTGAAATCACCAAATCCAAAGTCCGCCGCGAAAGAATGGGCCACATTGAGCTCGTCGCGCCGGTTTCCCACATTTGGTATTTCAAGGGTATCCCGTCGAGAATGGGTCTGATTTTGGACATCTCTCCGCGTGACCTTGAAAAGGTGCTGTATTTCGCAAAATACATTGTCACCGATCCCGGCGACACGGAACTGACCAAAATGCAGATTCTCTCCGAAAAAGAGTATCTGGATATGCGTGAAAAATATGAGGACGATTTCAAAGCCGGCATGGGTGCTGAAGCGATTAAAACTTTGCTTCAGGAAATCGACGTCGACGCGCTTTGCAAAGAACTGCGCGAAGAGCTCGAAGAAGCGTCCGGTCAGAAAAAGACCCGTATTTTAAAGCGTTTGGAAGTTGCCGAAGCGTTTAAACAGTCCGGCAACCGCCCCGAATGGATGATTTTAGACGTTATTCCGGTTATTCCGCCGGATATCCGCCCGATGGTGCAGCTCGACGGCGGCCGTTTCGCGACCTCCGACTTAAACGACCTGTACCGCCGCGTGATTAACCGTAACAACCGTCTGAAACGGCTTTTGGAACTCAATGCGCCGGAAATCATCGTCCGCAACGAAAAAAGAATGCTCCAGGAAGCGGTCGACGCCCTGATTGATAACGGCCGCCGCGGCAGACCGGTCACCGGCCCCAACAACCGCGCGCTGAAATCCCTTTCCGATATGCTGAAAGGTAAACAGGGTCGTTTCCGTCAGAATCTTCTCGGTAAACGTGTTGACTACTCCGGCCGTTCGGTTATCGTCGTCGGCCCGGAACTGAAAATTTACCAGTGCGGTCTTCCCAAAGAAATGGCGTTGGAACTGTTCAAACCGTTTGTTATGAAGCGTTTGGTCGAAACCGGCGTCGCCGGCAACATCAAATCGGCAAGAAAAATGGTGGAACGCTCCAAGACCGAAGTTTGGGATGCCCTCGAAATTGTCATCAAAGACCATCCTGTTATGCTGAACCGTGCACCTACCTTGCACAGACTGGGTATCCAGGCATTTGAGCCGGTGCTCGTGGAAGGCAGAGCGATTAAGCTCCACCCGTTGTGCTGCACGGCGTTCAACGCGGACTTCGACGGCGACCAGATGGCTGTCCACGTGCCGCTGTCCGCTGAAGCGCAGGCAGAAGCAAGACTTCTGATGCTCGCGGCAAACAACCTGTTGAAGCCCTCCGACGGGAAACCCGTTGCGGTCCCGACGCAGGATATGATCCTCGGTTCTTACTACCTGACTATGGATAAAGACGACGACCCGGGCAACGGCAAATCGTTCACAAGCTTCGACGAAGCAGTCATGGCGTATGACGAAGGCTATATCGGTCTGCACTCCAAGATTAAGGTCCGTATGACCAAAGAAATCAACGGCGAAAAGAAGACCCAGCTTGTCGACACTACGCTTGGTAAGATCATCTTCAACAATCCGATTCCGCAGGACCTCGGTTTCGTCGACAGAACCAATCCCGACAATGCGTTTAAACTGGAAGTTGACTTCCTGGTCAACAAGAAAACGCTCGGTCAAATCATTGACAAATGCATTAAAGTCCACGGCGTCAGCATCGCCGCGGAAATGCTGGATAAAATTAAGGCACAGGGCTATAAGTACTCCACCAAGAGCGGTATCACCGTCGCTGTCTGCGACGCGACAATCCCGCCGCAGAAACAGGAACTCTTGCAGAAAGCGGAAGAACGCGTCGATGCGATTACCGCCAACTACAAGATGGGTCTTATGAGCAACAACGAGCGTTCCAAATCCGTTATCAAGGTTTGGGAAGAGTGCACCAACAAGGTTGCACAGGGCTTGAAAGAAAACCTCGGCAAAGAGAACCCCATTTACATGATGGTCGACTCCGGTGCCCGTGGTTCGGAAAGCCAGCTTCGTCAGCTCGCCGGTATGCGCGGCCTTATCGCCAACACAGCCGGTAAAACCATCGAAGTCCCGATTCGTGCGAACTACCGCGAGGGCTTGAATGTTCTCGAATACTTCATTTCTTCGCGCGGTGCGCGTAAAGGCTTGGCCGATACCGCGCTTCGTACCGCCGACTCGGGTTATTTGACCAGACGTCTGGTCGACGTTTCCCAGGATGTTATCATCCGTGAGGAAGACTGCCACTGCCACGACGGTATCGAAGTTTACGATATCACCGAAGGCAAGGAAATGATTGAAACCTTGAAAGAGCGTCTCACCGGCCGTTATCTGCTGGAAGACTTCGTCGACGAAAAGACCGGCGAACTGATTATGTCGAAAGACCATATGATGTCCGACGAAGACGCTGCCAAGGTTGCCGATATTGTCAACACTCGTGAAAATCCCGAAGATCGCAAGATCAAGATTCGTTCGCTGCTGACCTGCGAAAGTGAACACGGCGTCTGCATTAAGTGCTACGGCTCGAACCTGGCAACCGGCGAACCGGTTACCGTCGGTGAAGCGGTCGGCATCATCGCCGCCCAGTCCATCGGCGAACCCGGTACACAGCTTACGATGCGTACCTTCCATACCGGCGGTATCGCATCCAGCCAGGATATCACACAGGGTCTTCCCCGTGTTGAAGAGCTGTTTGAAGCCAGAAAGCCCAAGACGCTCGCGATTCTTTCCGAAATCGACGGCCGCATTTCGTTCCGCGAAATCAAAAAGAACGAGCACATTGTGGTTACCAACGACGAAACCGCAGAGGAAAAGAGCTATCTGATTCCTTACGGCTTCCGCAAACGCTTCAACAGCGAAACCGACGCAGACGGCAACCCGGTTTATGTAACCAAGGGTACCGCGCTGACCGAAGGTTCCCCGAACCCCCACGACATTCTCGCCATCAGCGGCGTCCATGCGGTCCATGACTACCTGATTAAGGAAGTCCAGAGAACCTACCGTATGCAGGGTGTTGATATCAACGATAAGCATATCGAAGTTATCGTTCGTCAGATGATGCGCAAGCTCAAAGTTGACGAACCCGGTTTCACTTCGCTTCTGCCGGGCGCGACCGTTGAGAAGTTCGACTTCCAGCGCGCCAACGCCGAAGCAAAGCAGAAAGCGGAAGAGGAGGGCACCGAATTTGTTGCCGCCACCTGCGAACCGGTTCTGCTCGGTATCACCAAGGCTTCACTTGCTACGGATTCGTTCCTGTCCGCCGCATCCTTCCAGGAGACCACGCGTGTCCTGACCGACGCAGCTATCAAGGGCAAGACCGACCCGCTGATTGGTTTGAAAGAGAATGTTATCATCGGTAAATTGCTGCCGTCCGGCACAGGCATGAAGTGCTACAGCGAAGTTGAGCTGGAGCCTGCCACACCGGAAGCAGAAACTGCCGACGAGGTCACCGCGTAAGTTTTTTCTCACAAATACTTGACAAGCTAAGGTTTTAAGTGCTAAAATCTTAGCTTGTGTGAGCAAAACAAACATCTTTTTTTGAGAGGGATGTTTGCTTTGCTGACACATTGTGTCTATTTTTGTGTCAGAATTTTTAAAAAAGGAGGAAAAAGACTTGCCAACATTTAATCAGCTTGTTCGCAACGGAAGACAGACACTTGAGAAAAAATCGAAGGCTCCGGCTCTTGGTAAAGGTCTCAACTCGAAAAAGAACGTGATGACTGATAAAGCTTCCCCGCAGAAGAGAGGCGTTTGCACCGTCGTCAAGACCGATACCCCCAAGAAGCCGAACTCCGCGCTTCGTAAACTCGCCAGAGTGCGTCTTACGAACGGAATTGAAGTTTCCGCTTACATTCCGGGCGTAGGTCACAACCTTCAGGAACACAGTGTTGTCCTGATTCGCGGCGGCCGTGTTAGAGATCTTCCCGGTGTCCGTTACCACATCATCCGCGGTACGTTGGATACCCAGGGCGTCAACGGCAGAATGCAGGCCCGTTCCAAATACGGTGCTAAGCGTCCGAAAGCTGCCAAGAAATAAGGTTTAAGCCTTAATGAAATCGACAGAATCTACTTGCAAAGGTTTTCCTGTGCAGGGTTATATATAAATGTATTATATGGCCTTTTGCATGGGCACCACGGGGTTTTGTCACCGAGTACCTATGATATCATTATTATGAAGGAGGGAAGCGTCGTGCCAAGAAGAGGCCAGATCGCAAAACGTGATGTTTTGCCGGATCCGCTTTACAATTCCAAGCTTGTAACCAGGCTTATCAACAGCGTCATGCTCGACGGTAAGAAGGGTGTCGCCCAGAAAATCGTCTATGACGCTTTCAACATCATCGCTGAGCAGACGGGCAAAGAACCGTTAGAGGTTTTTGAAAACGCGATGGAAAATGTTATGCCCGTTCTCGAGGTTAAAGCTCGCCGTGTCGGCGGTGCTACCTATCAGGTCCCGATCGAAGTTCGTCCCGAGAGAAGAGAAACCCTCGGTCTTCGCTGGATCACCCTTTACGCACGTCAGCGTTCCGAGCGCACAATGAAAGAGCGCCTTGCGAACGAAATCATGGATGCTGTGAACCAGACCGGTTCCGCATACAAGAAGCGTGAAGACACACACAAAATGGCCGAAGCCAACAAGGCTTTCGCCCATTTCAGATGGTAATTGTTTCCGGTATTTTAGGAGGATGTTATGCCAAGAAAGGTATCTCTTGAAAAAACAAGAAATATTGGTATTATGGCGCACATCGACGCCGGTAAAACAACCACCACAGAGCGTATTCTGTTTTACACGGGTGTAAACCACAAAATCGGTGAAACCCACGACGGCGATGCGACCATGGACTGGATGGAGCAGGAGCAGGAGAGAGGTATTACCATTACCTCTGCTGCGACTACTTGCTTCTGGAAAGACCATCGTATCAATATTATCGACACCCCCGGCCACGTTGACTTCACCGTTGAAGTGCAGCGTTCCCTGCGTGTTTTGGACGGTTCCGTAACCGTTCTTTGCGCAAAGGGCGGTGTTGAACCGCAGTCTGAGACCGTTTGGCGTCAGGCTGACGAATATCATGTTCCGCGCATGATTTATGTCAACAAAATGGACATCATGGGCGCGGACTTCTACCGCGTGTTAGACATGGTAAACGAGCGTTTCCACTGCAACGCGGTTCCGATTCAGCTGCCGATCGGCTGTGAGGACACATTCAAGGGCATTGTCGACTTGGTCGAAATGGACGCAGAAGTCTATTACGACGACCTCGGTAAAGATGTCCGCCGTGAGCCGATTCCGGACGACATGAAAGAACTGGCGGAGAAATACCGTACCCAGCTTATTGAGCATGTTGCCGAACAGGATGACGAGCTCATGGAAAAATACTTCAACGGCGAAGAACTGACTGTTGAAGAAATCAAAAGAACCATTCGTAAATCTACCATCGCCAACAGCATGGTGCCGATCACCTGCGGTACTTCTTACCGCAACAAGGGTGTTCAGCCGCTGCTTGATGCTATCGTAGATTACATGCCCGCCCCGACCGACGTTGAGGCAATTAAGGGCGTCAACCCCGATACAGACGAAGAGGAAGATCGTCACTCTTCCGACGACGAGCCGTTCTCCGCGCTCGCGTTCAAGATTGCTACCGACCCCTATGTCGGTAAGATTTGCTTCTTCCGTGTGTATTCCGGTACTGTCGAAGCCGGTTCAAGCGTGTACAACTCCGTCAAAGACACCCGTGAAAGAATGGGCCGTATTTTGCAGATGCACGCCAATCACCGTGAAGACATCGAAGTTTGCTACGCGGGTGATATCGCCGCCGCTGTCGGTTTGAAAAATACCACAACGGGCGATACGCTCTGCGACGAGAAACACCCGATTGTTCTTGAATCCATGAACTTCCCGGATCCCGTTATCCGCGTTGCTATCGAACCCAAGACCAAAGCCGGTCAGGAAAAGATGGGCATCGGTCTTGCAAAGCTGGCGGAAGAAGACCCGACCTTCAAGTGCTATACCGATGAAGAAACCGGTCAGACGATTATCGCCGGCATGGGCGAGCTGCACCTGGAAATCATCGTCGACAGACTGATGCGTGAATTCAAGGTCGAAGCCAACGTCGGTAAGCCGCAGGTTGCTTACCGCGAAACCATCCGCAAGCCCGCGTCCTCCGATACGAAGTACGCGCGTCAGTCCGGTGGTAAAGGTCAGTACGGTCACGTTAAAATCAACATCGAGCCCAACCCCGACAAGGGCTACGAATTTGTCAACAATATCGTCGGCGGTGCGATTCCGAAGGAATACATCGGGCCGATCGATGCAGGTATTCAGGGCGCTATGCAGTCCGGCGTACTTGCGGGCTATTCCGTAGTCGATGTTAAGGTTACGCTGTACGACGGTTCTTATCACGAAGTCGACTCTTCGGAAATGGCGTTCAAGATTGCTGCTTCCATGGCGTTCAAAGACGCTGCGAAGAAAGCCGACCCCGTGCTTCTCGAGCCGATTATGAAAGTCGTTGTCATCGTTCCCGAAGAATATATGGGCGACGTTATCGGCGACCTGAACTCCCGTCGCGGCGAAATCCAGGGCTTTGAAGACAGAACCGGCGTTAAGCAGATCAATGCGCACGTCCCGCTGTCTGAAATGTTCGGTTACGCAACCGACCTTCGTTCCAAGACCCAGGGCCGCGGCCAGTACGTCATGGAACCCGACGGTTATAAAGAAGTCCCGAAGTCGATCGCGGAAAAAATCATTGCCGACAGAACGAAGAAGGACTAATTTTTTAAAAACACTTGAAATTTTACCGGTTTATTGGTAAAATAACTGCACATAGTGCAATTTTATTATTTTGCATTTATCAAAGGAGGAACAATCCAATGGCAAAGGAAAAATTCGAAAGAACCAAACCCCACGTAAACATTGGTACCATTGGTCACGTTGACCACGGTAAAACCACGCTTACTGCGGCTATCACCAAGACGCTCGCTATGAAGGGCTATGCCAAATTCGAAGCATATGACATGATCGATAAGGCTCCCGAAGAGAGAGAACGCGGCATCACCATCAACACCGCTCACGTTGAGTATGAGACTGACGCCCGTCACTATGCTCACGTGGACTGCCCGGGCCACGCCGACTATATCAAGAACATGATCACCGGTGCTGCTCAGATGGACGGCGCTATCCTGGTTATTGCGGCTTCTGACGGCCCCATGGCTCAGACTCGTGAGCACATCCTGCTGGCCCGTCAGGTGGGCGTGCCCGCCATCGTCGTGTTCCTGAACAAGGCCGACCAGGTGGACGATCCCGAGCTGCTGGAGCTGGTGGAAATGGAAGTCCGCGAGCTGCTGAGCACTTACGAGTTCCCCGGCGACGACGTGCCCATCATCAAGGGTTCTGCCCTGCAGGCTCTGGAGAGCACCTCTACCGATCCTGACGCACCTGAATATGCTTGCATCAAAGAGCTGCTGGATGCCGTTGACAACTATATCCCCACACCGGACCGCAAGGCTGACCTGCCGTTCCTGATGCCTGTGGAAGACGTGTTCACCATCACTGGCCGCGGCACCGTTGCCACTGGCCGTGTGGAGCGCGGTATCCTGAAGATGAGCGAAGAAGTGGAGATCGTCGGTCTGATGGAAGCTCCCAGAAAGACTGTCGTTACCGGCATCGAGATGTTCCGCAAGCTGCTGGACTTCGCTGAGGCTGGCGACAACATCGGCTGCCTGCTGCGCGGCATCAACAAAACTGATGTAGAGCGCGGCCAGGTGCTGGCAAAGCCCGGCACGATCCATCCTCACACAAAGTTCCATGGCCAGGTTTACGTTCTGACCAAGGAAGAGGGCGGCCGTCATACTCCCTTCTTTAACAACTATCGTCCTCAGTTCTACTTCCGTACAACTGACGTGACCGGTGTTATCACCCTGCCGGAAGGCACAGAGATGTGCATGCCTGGCGACAACGTCGAGATGGATGTTGAGCTGATCACTCCGATCGCCATTGAAGAGGGCCTGCGTTTTGCTATCCGTGAAGGCGGCAGAACAGTTGGTTCCGGCGTCGTAACAAAAGTGAATGCCTAATTGAATTTAGCATAAAAAGTGCGATGGAAGAAATTCCATCGCACTTTTTCTATGTGCAGCAACAAGATGATACAAATTTTAGTGAACAAAAAGGCCGATGGAAAATCGTCATT
>DVGI01000015.1 GCA_018712805.1 Candidatus Fimenecus excrementavium
ACAGAAAAACATCGGCATGTTCGGCAACTACATCAACAGCTACACCTATAACCCGCAAACGCCGGTTTATAACGCAATGTTCGGTCTTAAGTATCTTGTCAACAACGATTCGAGCGATTTGAATCCAGAAATTTACAAAGAACTTTTTGCCGAAGATATTTTTATTGCCAATGAAAACCAATATGCACTGCCGATTGCGTTTTCCTGTAACGATGCTGTTTCAAACTGGGAAAGCGACAGCAGTCAGGACCCGTTCCAGGTTCAGCAATCTTGGTTTAGCGAAGCGACCGGTGTTGAGGAAAATGTGTTCCAAAAAATCCCCGTGGACTATGTGGATTACAACAACGTTATGGACTTCTTGGACGAAGATTTACAGACCGGTCAGATTTCATTTACTAAAATGGATACAACAGCCAGCGCAAGCTTTACGTTGGAATTAACCCCGACCCAAACCGGCAATGTCTATGTCTTTGTGGAATCCTCACAAACCGGCTCGGCAACGATTTCCGGCAACCTGTTTTCTAAATCTGTGGACACAAACGACGGCTATATTGTCGATTTGGGCGTTTGTGAAGCCAACGAGACCATTTTCGTGGATATTCCGATTAACGCGACGGCAGACTCCGGAACAGTTGAATTTTACGCCTATATGCTCAATATGGACGTGTTCAAAAAAGGCTATGAAACGCTTGCAGACGGCGGGCTTGATATCACAAGTTTCCAAGACACGCGAATAGAAGGCACGTTGACTGCCGGTGAAAACGAAATTGTGTTTACTTCTATCCCCTACGACAAAAACTGGAACGTTTATGTTGACGGGCAGCGCGTGTACGGTGATGATGTTTTTGCGGTGTCAGACGGTTTGTTAGCATTTAAAATCGGCGCAGGCGAACACACGGTTGTGTTCCAATATGCTTCCGCCGGTCTGCGGGTCGGTTGCTATGTTTCGATATTTACCATTTTGCTCGGAACACTTCTTGTCATTCTGCGCCGCCGCGAAGTCCTGTTCTATAAAAAACAGCGAACTGAAAAATGGAACGCTTTAGCAGACGCGCCGGACACAACAGCCTCTGATGAGAAGTCTGAAATTGATAATTTCATTTCGGAATATTTGGATTTAGACGTCATTGTGGAAGATAAAAAGAAAGGCCCGCCTGAAGCAAAAGAATAAGAAAACACAACAAAAAAGAGCCTGCTTTTCGCAGGCTCTTTTTTTAAAGCTTAATATCAAATTTAATTTCCGTATACGCTTTAATGAGCTGTGTACATTTTTCATAGCCCAAAAGCGACGAGTTCAAGCAAAGGTCATAGTTTCTGCAATCGTCCCAGTCGCGGCAGGTGTAATAGTGATAATAGTCACTGCGGTGGCGGTCAATCTTCTTGATTTTCCGTTCCGCGTCTTTTTCGTTGAGCGACTGCAAATCCATAACGGTTTTAATGCAATCCTCCATCGGCGCCCAAATAAAGGTTTTGACGACGTTGTCACGGTCTTTTAAAACGAAGTCCGCGCAACGACCGACGATAATACAGGATTCTTTATCCGCCAAATCCTTGATGATTTTCGCCTGATAGTTAAACAGGTTTTCATCGGAAACAAAACTGCTGCTTTCCGGCGGAATCAAGTCCCCCACATATTTGTGAGTGCGCTTGTCTAAAAAGCTCTTGCGGACTTTTTCATCCAAATTGCCGAACATCTCCAAATTGATGCCGCTTTCTTCCGAAGCCATATAGAAAAGCTCTCGGTCATAAAACGGAATTCCAAGCGCTTCTGACAACATTTTGCCGATGGTTTTACCACCGCTGCCATAGCCTCGCGCAATTGTGATAACAAAATGATTTGCCATTCCAAACACCAACCTTTCCGGCAAATTATTCGCCGAGATAAGCCTTTTGAACGGACTCGTTGTTCATCAAATCAGACGCCTTGCCGGAAAGCGTAATGTTACCGGTTTCAAGCACATACGCTCTGTCGGCAATAGAAAGCGCCTTTTTCGCGTTTTGTTCAACCAGCAAAACCGTTGTACCGCTCTCACTGATCACCTTAATTATATCAAATATTTCCGTAACTAGCAACGGGGAAAGGCCCATAGAAGGCTCATCCATTAAAATAATCCGCGGTTTGCTCATCAACGCACGACCCATTGCAAGCATTTGCTGTTCGCCGCCGGAAAGTGTGCCGGCAACCTGGTTTTTGCGTTCCTCCAATCTCGGGAAACGCTCATATACCATTTTCAGAGACTGGGCAATTTCATTTTTGTCTTTTCTCGTGTAAGCGCCGAGTTTCAAATTTTCCAAAACACTCAGCTGCTGGAAAATACGCCGACCTTCCGGCACGTGCGCCATACCCATGGAAACAATCTTATGCGCCGGCGTTTTGGTAAGCTCCTTGCCCTCAAACAAAATGCTGCCGGATTTCGCGGGAACAAGCCCTGTAATCGTGTGCAAAATGGTTGTTTTACCGGCACCGTTGGCGCCGATCAGCGCAATAACCTCGCCTTGATTGACTTCAAAAGAGATGCCTTTAATCGCGCGAATCACGCCGTAACAGACCTCTAAGTCTTTAATTTCAAGCATAGCCATAATGAAAAGTCCTTCCTTATTCGCCGAGATACGCCGTAATGACTTCGGGGTTACTCAACACTTCTGAGGTTTTCCCCTGCGCGAGCACTTTACCGAAGTTTAAAACAGTCAGTTTTTCGCAAATACCGGAAACAAGACGCATGTCGTGTTCAATCAGCAAAATCGTCATGTCAAACTCTTTGCGGACAAATTTTATAGTATCCATGAGTTCGGCGGTTTCATTCGGGTTCATACCGGCGGCAGGTTCATCCAAAAGCAACAGCTTCGGGTTCGTAGCAAGCGCACGGGCGATTTCCAGCTTACGCTGTTTACCGTAAGGCAGGTTAGATGCCAATAAATCGGCTTCATCCTGCAAATCAAATACTTTGAGGAGTTCCATTGCTCGCGCATTCATTTTCTTTTCAGTTTTGAAAAATGTCGGCAGTCTGAAAATGCCGGAAAACGTACTGTATTTATATTGATTGTGCAACCCGGCTTTGACATTATCGAGAACGCTCAGCTGAGAAAACAGACGGATATTTTGAAAAGTACGCGCCACGCCCAACTTATTGATTTCGATTTGTTTTTTACCGGTGATATTTTTGCCGTCCAAAACAATTTCGCCGGCCGTCGGCTTATAAACGCCGGTCAGCATATTAAAAACGGTGGTTTTACCGGCGCCGTTCGGACCGATCAAGCCGTAAAGCTCGCCTTTTTCAATGTCCAGGTTAAACTCGTCAACCGCGCGAAGTCCGCCGAACTGAATTCCTAAATTCTTAATTGAAAGCAGTGCCATTATGACTTCGCCTCCTTATCAAGCGTATTGCCTTTTTTGCGGTTACGCAAGAAGTTGGTAATTGAGATTTTCTCTTTAAACACATTCAGTCGTTCGTTATTGTTGGCAAGCATCAGCAAAATCAGCACAATGGAATAAATCAACATTCGATAGTCGTTTAAGCTGCGGAGATATTCCGGCAGTGCCGTCAAAATAACAGCTGCGATAATCGAACCACGTGTGCTCCCGATTCCGCCGAGCACCACAAAGACCAAAATCGTAATCGACATGTTGTAACCGAAGTTTTTGGAAGTCGCGGTAAGAGACGAAAGGTTGTGCGCATACAAAACGCCTGCGATGCCTGCAAAGAACGCAGAAATCATGAAAACAATCAGTTTGTATTTTGTAACATTGATCCCAATAGATTCCGCAGCAATGCGGTTGTCGCGAATTGCCATAACCGCGCGGCCGGTTCGGGAATTAATCAGGTTTAACGAAACGACAACAGTAATCAGCAACAAAATGAAGCCGATTAGGAATGTCGAATCTTTCGGCGTACCCGTAATGCCCAGAGCACCTTTAATAATCATTTTGCCATCCGCTTCAAGGCCGAGCGCTTGTGAGCTTTCCAAGGAAACATGTAAGCCTTTGGAATCAATCCCGACATACAGCAAATTGACAATGTTTTTAATGATTTCGCCGAAAGCCAAGGTAACAATTGCCAAGTAATCGCCTTTTAAGCGCAGAACCGGGATACCGATTATGAGTCCGAAGAACGCCGCTACAATGCCACCGAGCAGTAAAGCCAGCAAGAAGCGAAGCCAGTCTTGCGGAATGGCATCGGCAAAGGTTACCGAGAAAAACGCACTGGCGTAAGCGCCGACGCACATAAAGCCCGCGTGCCCTAATGACAGGTCACCCAAAATACCGACAACCAGGTTTAAGGAAACAGCCAAAATGGAATAGGTGCAAATCGGCACCAAAAGACCGTTTAAAAGGCTGGAAATCGAGTCGGTCGAAATGAGCGTTTGCATCACGATGAAGAACACAAGCAGCATCGCATAGGTAATCAGATTGCTTTTAGTAGATAATTTTAATTTTTTTGCTTTTTCCGCCATACCAATCACCTCAAACTTTCTCGTCAATTTTCTTGCCGAACAAACCGGTCGGTTTGACAAGAAGAACGATAATCAATACGCAGAACACGATGGTGTCAGAAAGCTGGGTGGAAATATACCCTTTGCTCAAATTCTCAATCACACCGAGCAAAATACCGCCGATCATCGCGCCGGGAATGGAGCCGATACCGCCGAAAACAGCCGCGACGAAAGCTTTAATACCGGGCATTGCACCGGTTGTGGACGACAACGCCGGATAAGCAGAGCAAAGTAAAGCGCCGGCAATCGCCGCAAGCGCAGAACCAATGGCAAACGTCAGCGTAATTGTGCCGTTGACGTTGACACCCATAAGTTGCGCCGCGCCTCTGTCTTCAGACACGGCAAGCATTGCGCGACCGGGCTTCGTTTTGTTGATAAACAAAGACAGCACAATCATTATGATCACGGAAACGATGATGGTGACAATCGTTTCACCGGAAATCACCAGCGCGCCGTCGAACAGGTGAATAGCCGGAATGGTGACAACGGAAGTAAAACTCTTTGTGCCGGAGCCGAAAATTAACAGCGCTGCATTTTGCAGGAAATAGCTGACGCCGATTGCCGTAATCAAAACCGCCAGCGAAGTCGCTTTGCGCAAAGGTTTGTAAGCAACGCGTTCAATGACGACACCGAGAACCGTACAAATGATAATTGCGCCGATAATACCGGCAGGCGTCGGCAATCCCCACGTGGTGCACATCGTGAAAATTACATAGCCGCCGACCATAATGATATCGCCGTGTGCGAAGTTCAGCATTTTTGCAATTCCGTAAACCATTGTATAGCCTAAGGCTATCAGGGCATAAATACTCCCTAAACTGATTCCGGAAACGAGATAGCTTAAAAAATCCATTCGACTTCCTCCAAATATATGCATTTTGAAAAACAGCAAAATCTGACATTTTTCAAAATGCATATAGATTATATAACTTCAAGTATGCCGTATGGTATTTCCATACGGCATACAGAAGTTTAATATTTTAGGAATTTAGAAATTACAGAGCCTGATAAGCGCCGGCTTTAATGACAACAGCTTTCGGGGCTTTCGACGGTTCACCGTCAGCAGTCCAGTGAATGCCTGTGCCGGTTACGCCGTCAACCGTAATCTGCGTCATAGCGGTCTTCATTGCATCGCAAATATCAGAAGCGCTCATATCCGCAGTGATACCGGCTTTTTCGATAGCAGCTTTAATGATGTAGATAGCATCATAAGCGTCAGCCGCAAACTGGTTCATCGTGTCCGTGCCGTATTTTTCGGAATATTTCTTAACGAAGTTTACGGTGTATTCGTCAGTTGCATTAGCCGCAAACGGCGTCAAAAGCATAACGCCCTCTGCAAGGGATTTATCAAAATTCGCCATGGTCAGAATACCGTCCAGCCCGTCACAGCCAAAGTATTTCACGTCTAAAGCCGCATTTTGAGCCTGCTTCAAAATCAAAGCAGCTTCACTATAATAAATCGGCAGGAATACAAGCTCAGCGCCGGAGCTCTTAACCGCCTGCAACTGTGCAGAAAAATCTTCATTGTTATCGCTGGTGAAAGACTGTGCAGTAACAACCTCAAGGCCCTTAACTTTTGCTTCCGCGTTAAATTTCTCATAAATACCGGAAGAATAAGAGTTGGAAGAATCATAGATAACTGCTACTTTTTTTGCCACGTTGTTGTCAGCGATATAGTCAGCCGAAGCAACACCCTGGTTCGGGTCGGAGAAGCAAACACGGAACGCATTGTCACCGCTGATTGCTTCCACAGCCGTTGCAGAAGGCGTCAAAACAAACATATTGTCTCTTGAAGCCTCGCCCTGGAACGCGATGCAAGCATCCGAAGTAACAGTACCAATGGAAAGTTTCATGCCCCAGTCTTTCAGAACATTATAAGCGTTAACTGCTTTTTCCTGAGAGCCTTCGTCGTCTTCCAGTTTGAACTCAAGCTTAATGCCGTTGACACCGCCAGCTGCATTGATTTCGTCAACCGCAAGCTGCGCGCCGTTTTTAACACCATTACCATACTGCGCATAGTCGCCGGTCAACGGACCGCTGCCGCCGATTTTCAGCGTAACTTCGCCGTTCGAGGTGGACCCTGTTGTGTCGCTATTGCTTCCGCAAGCTGCAAAACAAAGCGCAACCATTGTCAGCGCAAGCAAAGCGGCAATTACCTTTTTCATTTTCATAAGAATTGCCTCCCAATATATAATTTGCAGGATTAAAAATTTATTCCTGCATATCGGACATAATTTATTTTGAAAGTAGTATATACTTTTGACAGTGATTTGTCAATAAAAATTCGCGATTTTTCAAGCATTTCGAAGGTGAAAAAACAACGAAAAAATGCATTTTGTATAGTGGAAAAATTTATACTATTGCACAATTCCGCTGATTAAGAGACTTTCATAAGCCGCATCGAAGCAGTCCACAGCACCGTCCTGCATTAAATCCTGACGGAACAACAGCTCCCCTTCCGGCTGGTTTTCTGCAAAAACCGCCGTGTCTACTATAATCGCGTAATCCGCTAAATTCACAAGATCATCACAATTTACGTCGCCCTTGCGTGCGACGACAACCTCAAACGAAGCTGTATGTTTACCGCTGCGCACCGTAACCGTTTGATTGCCGGAGGAGTTTGTATCAAAGCCGAAAAGACCGAAGTCGGCTAATTCCTTTGTTGAACCGTTCGGAAACGTGGCAACAAGCGTCATCCCGGTTGTATCCAGAGGTTCTCCGCAAAAATAATATTTTTTTGTCGGCTGACTTGTCATTGTTAAAGATTGCGCGGTTACCGTTATGGACACAGAATCTGCCGAAAGACCGGAAATAGTTTGATTGTTCACATCAATGGCTTCTGAAACAATCGGTTCGATTTTTGTTGTGCCGACAGCACCATCTACAATGCGAAACCAAACAGTACAAAACGTTTGTGTTGTCGCAACGGCTTCCATAGAAACAAATGAAAGTGTAACACTGTTATCAGGCGAAACGCCGGCTTCGGTTACCCCGCCGAAAGAACCGAAATCGGCACGGACATATTGCAAGAAGCCTTCATCAAAGCGTAGTTTTAATTTGCAACCTGCTAAATTATACCCTCCGTCTACAGTTACCGTTACCGGAATCAATCCGCCGTCCTGTATTGCGCCGGCGGAAACCGAAAATCCACGATTCAGAGCGGAAGTCGAAATCAGAGCTGCTTGTAAAACCATTGTTACACAAAGCGCTAAGGCAAGTACCCTCGCCAATCGTTTTGTAACGTGCATGAAACCACAACTTTTCTTTCAAAATTTCGTTAACATTTTACTATGATTCCCCTGTAAATTCAATATTTTTTTGATTTTTGAAGCCGTTTCGAGCCCATTCATTGCATAAATTTGTAAAAATATATAATTTTTATAACTTTCCGAAAAAAGTCCTTGATTTTTTCTTGATTGTCCGATATAATATCAATCGTGCCAAACGGAGAGTTGTCCGAGCTGGTCGAAGGAGCACGATTGGAAATCGTGTAACCGCCTAAAACGGTTCGAGGGTTCGAATCCCTTGCTCTCCGCCACAAACACCTGCTGAATTTCAGCGGGTGTTTTTATATATTTCAAAAGAAAAGCATATTGTATGTTCATTAAAAATCCGCTGACTTTCCAAAAGAAAATCAGCGGATTTTTTGATAATTTATTTTTCTGTTTCTTTGCCGCGGGACTTACGTTTCAGCAATAAGCTGAACACGGAAAGTGCGCAAGCAAAGGAAATTGGGACAGACGCATCAAAGTCAAAACCGGTGTTCGGAATTTCCGGGGATTTTTGCAAAGTCACATTCTCGCTTTGCACCTGCGTATTTGTCGGTATGTTGTGTGTGGAATTTTGAACCGGCAGTTGCGTCGGATTTTCCGGAACAACCATAGGCGGTGTTACAGGCGTAACCGGTTCAGGAACTCCGTTGTCTTCTTCGCTCTCTGAACGAAAAGCTACCAGATTTTTGGTTTTTATGTCTTGCAAAATTTCATCACTTTCCAGCTGAAAATAGACAGCGAGAATATCCACACACGCACCGTATTCGCAAACCATGGATTTTCCTGTAAGTTCCGGATAATCTACCGTGTCGGTTGCCAAATAATTATTCATAGCAACCGTATATTCCTTGTCGGCTACAAGTTTTTGACCGCCGACTGTAGCTGACAGGATACGGCTCCCGTTAGGTTTTTCCATGTCATAGGTGATTTGCATACCGGCAATTTGAAGCAAATTGCCGCTGTTCTGCGGCCAGGCATCATAATCACCGGAAAGATTTGCCGCCTGGTTTTGTCGCATAATTTCCAAAGACCGTTCCATCATGGAAAGCAGTTCCTCGCCGGTCAAGTGCAGCGTAACAACGTAATTGCCAAACGGCGATACATTTAAAACATCCTGATAGGTAACGTCTCCTTTGGTAATGCTCGAACGTATACCGCCGGCATTTTCCATGGCAACATCTGCGCCGGTCTCCAAAAGATAAGCATTGGTAACCGCTCGTGCAAGGCCTGTCTCACCGATGCGAATATTTTCCCAAGACCCGTCTAAATACTCCGGCGAATAGCCGACGACTTTTTCCAATAGTGGGGCCTGTTCCGCTTTTATTTCTTCGATGCGGCTTAGCATATCCGGATGTTCAGGGATATAAAAGCCCTCCTCATAAGAGACGGTTTTTTCCTCCATAGAAAGGGAAGCGACATTACCGTTTGCGTCCAAGGTACACTCAATTTCCACATTGCCGATTGTGTTTAAATTGCTTGTGTTTTCCACAACATAGGATTTTCCGCCGTTTGGCGTTGTAACGGTTTGGGCAATTTGCTTGTGGTCATGACCGGCAACCCAAAGATCGACGTTATCGACAGACGATGCAAGCGCCACGGGGTCAATGCAATGCGTAAGACAGATGACAATCTGATAACCTTGCTGTTTCAAACTGTTTGCTCGTTCCTGCGCATAATCCTGCATATCCTCAAACCAAAGGCCATCTGTGTTTTCAGGTGCCGTGGCGCTTACGAGTCTAGGATCAAAAACGCCGAAAATCGCAACCTTCATTTTCCCGTATGGTCTTTCCAGAGAAACTGTATACGTTTTATTTTTAAAAAACGTATTGTTTTCCAATGGATTTATAACATTGCCGGCGAGCATGGCAAACATAAATTTTTCTTCTTTTAAAAGCGACTCTAATTCTTTCAAACGGTCTTTACCGTAATTCCAGTCGTGGTTGCCGACCGTCATGGCTGTATAACCGCAAGCACCCATCAACTCGGCCGCAGCTTTACCTTGGTCAACAGTTGCAAAAGACTGCCCATGAAAATAATCCCCGGCATCAAAAAGGAATGTAAGGTCGTTTCCTTTCTTTTGACGCTCATAAAAAGTTTTCACGCGCGCAAGGCCCAAAACCTGATTTTCATCGTCAGCTAAAATATTGCCGTGAATATCGTTGGTGTGCACGACACTGATATGGAATGTTCCTCCGGCTTTTGCGTCAATCGCAGAAACGGAAATCATTCCGCCGAGCAGCAGGCAAACACCCAACAAAAGCGAAATCAGTTTTTTACAAATGGTTTTCATCATAGTCCCCCCACAAACAATATGTTTTTAGTATACATTAAATATTTTTTCGGTCAAGTCCTTTGTATTTTTTTACACACAATCGGCAAAATAATAAAAAAAGAAAGGTTGATATTTATGGCGAGTGAGGATACAATTAAATTGTTACGGGAATGTAACGCAGGCGTGAAAATGGGTGTGTCATCTATTGACGAGGTGTTAGACCAGGTGCAAAACGATGATTTCCGCGCACTTTTAACAGAGTGCAAGGAAAAACACGAAACCCTCGGCAACGAAACGCGCGAAATGCTCAATTCTTATCAAGACAGCGGCAAGGAGCCGAATCCGGTCGCGAAAAGCATGAGCTGGGTGAAAACGCATTTGAAAACTGCGGTCGAACCCGGGGACGATACGATTGCCGACTTAATTACGGACGGCTGCAACATGGGGGTAAAATCCCTGCATCGTTATCTGAACCAGTATACTAATGCGCAGCCGCAGGTACAGTCGATTGCCAAGCGGTTGATTTCGTTGGAAACGCAGCTTACAGAAAACGTGGCACAATATCTGTAACACGCAATCCGTTCCGAACGGAACGGGTTGTAAAACATAGGAGGTCCTATATATGAAAGACAATGGATTCACAAAAAAGGTCGCAATTGTCGGTACCGGTTTTGTCGGTATGAGCTTTGCTTATGCAATGCTGTGTGACGGGACTTGCGACGAATTGGTGCTCATCGACATCAATAAAACAAAAGCCGACGGCGAAGCAATGGACTTGAACCACGGCTTGGCGTTCGCGAAAACCAATATGAAAATATACAGCGGTGAATATAAAGATTGTGCAGACGCGGACATTGTTGTCATTTGCGCCGGCGTTTCACAAAAACCGGGTGAAGACAGAATTTCTTTGTTGCAGCGCAACCGTGAAGTATTTAAGAGCATTATCTCCCCGATTTTGTATTCCGGCTTTTCCGGTATTTTCTTGGTCGCTACAAACCCTGTAGACATTATGACCCGTGTCGTTTGGCAGTTGTCCGGTTTTGATTGCAGAAAGGTCATCGGCTCAGGCACAACGCTCGACACCGCTCGACTTCGTTATTTGCTCGGCGAGCATTTCGACGTTGACCCGAAAAACGTACATGCTTATGTTATCGGTGAACACGGCGACAGCGAAATGGTGCCCTGGTCACAGGCAATGATCGGCACAAAACCGATTCAGGAAATTATTGATTCCAAGAAAGAAAAGTTCTCGGTTGAAAACTTGGAGAATATTGCGCATGACGTTACACGCGCAGCATATAAAATTATCGAAGCGAAAAAAGCGACCTATTACGGTATCGGCTTGGCGCTTGTCAGAATCGTAAAAGCCATTTTCGGCAACGAAAACAGCATTTTAACCGTAACTACAATGCTTCGCGGTGAATACGGCGTCAACGAGGTGTTTGTCGGCGTCCCTTGCATTCTCGGCCGTGACGGTGTGAAAGAAGTTATGACTTTACACTTAGCGCCCGAAGAAGAGAAGAAATTCCAAGATTCCTGCAAACTATTAAATAAGGTTTGGAAAGATTCTTGTCTTGCTGATGAAAAATAATGGAATAAATTAAAAGAGCCGCAGGTTTTTGCCTGCGGCCTTTTTTATTAGTAGGTTAATTCCTGTATGGTTTTAAATGCATAACCGTTTTCGGTTAAAAGTTCCATGTTGTGGACAATTTCCGCCGCACCGGCAGCGCAGCTGTACATTGGGTCATCGGCCAAAATGACTTCAATACCGATGTCCTGTTCCAGACGCGTTTTTAACCCATAAAGCAGCGAAGTACCTCCTGTCACGACAATGCCGTTTTCGGAAATATCCCCGACGAGTTCCGGAGGCGTAATTTCCAACACGGATTTAATCCCGTCAATCATAATCGCAAGTTGTTCCGAAATACAGTCAAACAACTCCGTAGATGTCACCTCAAACGAAATCGGCATATTGTCAAGCCCGCTTTTGCCGTTGGCGATGATTGCAATTTCTTCTTTTCGCGGCACTGCCCCGCCGAGACAAATTTTCAGGCGTTCCGCCGTTTGTGGGCCTACCAAAATGTCCCGCTCTTTACGCAAATATTTTTGAATTGCCGCGTCAATGGAAAGCCCGCCGACTTTTATCGATTTGGAAACCGCCAAACTCCCCATAGTAACCACAGACACGTCCGCCGCACCCCCGCCGACATTGACAATAAACTGGCCGGAAAGCGCGTTGTTTTCAAAGCCGACGCCAATGGCAGAAGCCAAAGACTCCTCGACAAGACATACGCGACCGGCACCCGCACGCATAGCAACATCTAAAAACGTGTGTTTTTGAAGGTTGGTCGCAACACTCGGAACGGTCAAAATGACGTTCGGTTTGAAAATACTGTTTTTGCAAAGGCGCTGAAAATAATAACGCAAAATATGTTCCGCCATTGTGTAGTCAGAAATGATACCATTTTGCACGGGGCTTATGACGGAAATTGTTTCATCCGTTCTTCCGTTAATATTGTAGGCGGCGTTGCCGATTGCAATCGGTATCCCGGTTTCGGTATCTACGGCAATCATGGTCGGTTCATCAAGCACAATACCCTTGCCGTCTACATACATAATCGTAGACGAAGAGCCAAAATCAATTCCGACACGCATACCGAGCATTCGACACACCTCCTTACAGATTTTTCCGTCTACATATTTTAGCACAGAGACTGAAAAAAGTAAATCCGTAAAAGCAACCATTTCTATATTTCATGTGCTTGACAAAACAATTTAAATTCCAGTATGATTAAAGTAGTAGCAATACTACTATTTTTGAGGGAGTTGTGATTGTATATGCGTTCAATTCAAAATCTGTTAATGGCAATATTAAAATCTTTGTGCGGTATAGCGCTGCTATTGGTCGGGATTGTTTTGGCAGCTACCGGAGTTCTGATATATGTTCCGATCGGATTCGCCGCAGTCGGTCTTATCATTTGTCTTTTCTCCTTTTTCGATGTAGACATACGGAATGACAAGGAAGAAAGTGCACAAACAGAAGAAGAAAACACAGATAATAAAGATGAATAAACCCTATACAAAAAACACCCCGAAGGGAAAATCCTTTCGGGGTGTTTTAAATTTTTTACAAAATAGTTGCTTCGTCAATGACTTGAATGTCGTTCTTTTGCAGCACAGCAGAGGCTTTTGCGTTGTCGTCTACGCGGACAATCACATAAGCGTGCCCTTCTTCGGGGGTTAAGAACGCGTAAGCGTATTCAATGTTTTCTCCGGCGTCGGCAAGCACTTTCACAACGTGCGCGAAAGAACCGGTCACGTCCGGAATGGAAATGCCGACAACTTCGGTAATCGAAACCGCAACACCGGCGGCTTTGAGCACGTCTGCTGCTTTTTGCGTATCTGAGACAATCAGCCGCAGAATGCCGAAATCTGTGGTATCCGCAATGGAGAAAGCACGAATGCTTACCCCTCCTTCTGCAAGATGACCGGTAATTTCCGCCAGTCTGCCGGGCTTGTTTTCGACGAATACAGAAATTTGCTGGATTGCCATAACATTTCCTCCTTAAATCTCGCGATTATCAATGACCCGCACTGCCTTGCCTTCGGAACGCGGCAGCGAATGGGGTTCAACCAGTTTAATTTTTGCGGAAATTCCGAGCGTATCGTGCATGGCCGCTTTGAGCTTATTCTCTTGGTCTTCCACACGGCGTACGGAGTCAGACAGCATGCTTTCGGACATCTCAATTTTAACCGTCATAACGTCCAAATTGTTGATGCGGTCAACAACGATTTGATAATTCGGTTCCATACCGAGTGAAAGAATGACGTGTTCGACCTGTGACGGGAAGACGTTAACACCGCGGATAATCAGCATATCGTCGCTGCGCCCTTTGGGCTTCAGCATTTTTACAAGCGTTCTGCCGCAGGCACATTTTTCGTGTGAAAGCGCGGTAATATCGCGCGTTCTGTAACGCACAAGCGGAAGCGCCTCTTTGCCGATACAGGTAAAGACCAGCTCACCGTATTGTCCGTCCGGCAGCGGCTGCAAGGTTTTCGGGTCCACCACTTCCGGATAGAAGAAGTCTTCGCAAATGTGCATGCCGGTTTGCTCCGAGCACTCATAAGCAACGCCAGGACCCGCAATTTCAGAGAGTCCGTAAATATCGTAAGCTTTAATATTTAAGGATTTTTCAATTTCACGACGCATGTTTTCGCTCCACGCTTCTGCGCCGAAAATACCGGCACGAAGCGGCAGCTTGGAAGAATCAATCCCGGCTTCTTTTAACGATTCGCCGATATACATGGCATAAGACGGCGTGCAGCACAGGAAATCGGAGCCGAAATCCTGCAAAATCTGCATTTGGCGTTTGGTGTTGCCGGAAGAAACCGGAATGACCGTAGCGCCGAGCAGTTCTGCACCGTAGTGAAGCCCCAAACCGCCGGTGAAAAGGCCGTAGCCGTAAGAAACATGAATGTAATCGTCTTTTTTGCCGCCGGCAGCCGCAATCGCTCTCGCCGCACCGTGTGCCCAAACGTCAATGTCATGTTTGGTGTAGCCGACAACCGTTTGTTTGCCGGTCGTGCCGGAGGAAGCATGAATGCGCTGCAACTTTTCACGAGAAACGGCAAAAAGCCCGAACGGATAATTGTCGCGTAAATCTTGTTTCACAGTGAAAGGAAGCTTTGTGATATCGTCAATCGAGTGAATGTCACCGGGCAACAAACCGATTTCGTCAAATTTCTTTTTGTAAAACGGAACGTTGTTGTAACAATTTTCCACCATTTTAATTAAACGGGCGGATTGCAGCGCATGCAAATAATCACGCGAAGCAAGTTCAATTGCGGGATCGAAGTAGTTTTGCGTCATAAATTGCACCTCAATTATGATTCAGAATAGTGATAGCCGTAATCAAATGCCTTCAAGTTCATTTCCAAAAACTTTTCGGGAACGGTTTTGCGAATCGCATCTGTCCAAACGTCATACGCAATGTCCATGTGAGAAGCCATAACGCCGATTAAAACGACGTTCACCGCTTTTGCGGAACCCGCTTTTACAGCAAGTGACAGCGCGTCAAGCTCAATTAAGTTCGCGCCGGTCGCGCGAACCGCGTCCAAAACACCGTCCGGATAAACCGCCGCACCGGTAATCACCGGCATCGGGTCAATTTTTTGGTTGTTGGCAATGATTTTGCCGCCGACTTTTAAATACGGCAACCACCGCGCGGCTTCGAGCTGTTCAAAAGCCAAAATCAAATCGGCCTGCCCTTTCTGAATAATCGGGGAATACACTTTATCGCCGTAGCGCACATAGGTAACAACCGAACCGCCGCGCTGGCTCATGCCGTGCACTTCCGAAACTTTCACATCATAGTCTTCCGAGAGCAAAACCGCGCCGAGCAAACGGCTCGCAAGCAGTGTCCCCTGCCCGCCGACGCCGACAATCATAATGCTTTTTGTTTCCATCTTATTTGCCCTCCTCAATCGCGTCAAATTTGCAAAGCTGGCTGCAAACCTTACAGCCGACGCACTGCGTAAAGTCAATCACTGATTTTTTATCTTTGATGCTGATGGCCGGGCAGCCGATCTTCATGCACATTTTGCAGCCCACGCACTTGTCGGGGTTGACGTGCATCGGCGGCTCATGTTTTACATATTTCAGCAAAACGCATGGTCTTCTTGAAATGACAACCGAAGGCTCGTCGCGTTCCACTTCTTCACGTATGACACGTTCACACTCTTCGAGGTTATAAGGGTCAACAACACGAACATGGTCAATGCCGACGGCTTTGCAAAGCATTTCGAGACTTACCGCCGTAGTCGGGTCGCCTTTAATGGTTCTGCCGGTGGTCGGGTTATCCTGGTGACCGGTCATGCCGGTGATGCTGTTGTCGAGAATAATCACGGTCGAGTTACTTTGGTTATAAGCAATATCAATAAGGCCGGTTACGCCGGAATGCATAAATGTCGAGTCACCGATAACCGCAACGGACTTTTTCGCGTTTTCGGGGTTTGCCTTGTTGCGGCCGTGCAACGCGGAAACCGAAGCACCCATGCAGATGCAGGTATCCATCATACCGATCGGCGCAAGCGCGCCCAATGTATAGCAGCCGATGTCGCCGCTGACCATGACGTTCAGCTTTTTAAGTGCATAGTAAAGACCGCGGTGCGGACAACCGGCGCAAAGCACAGGCGGACGGCCCGGAATTTCTATATCCGCGGAAAGGCTCTTGTCTTCTTTGCCGAGAATCACGCGGGCAATTAAGCTCTGGGAATATTCGCCCTGTAAAGTAAACGCTTCTTTGCCGATCACGTCCACGCCGATTTGACGGCAGTGTTCTTCAATAAACGGGTCAAGTTCTTCGAGGACATAGACTTTGTCGCATTTTGCGGCAAAATCTTTGATGAGCTTGACGGGCAACGGATAGACGCAACCGAGTTTTAAGTAAGACGCCTTGTCACCAAGCGCTTCTTTGGCATATGTATAGGAAATACCGGCAGTAATCACACCGATTTTGGTATCATTCATTTCAACCGTGTTAATTGGTGCAGTTTCCGCCCAAATGGTCTGGTCCAGCACGCGCTGTTCCACGACAACGTGTTTTTTAATCGCCATACCGGGCATCATAACATATTTCATCGGGTCTTTTTTATATTCTTTCAACCCGTTGTCTACACGTTCGCCGACTTCCGCAAGCCCGCGGGAATGCGCTACACGTGTGCTCAAGCGCAAAATGACCGGTGTGTCAAATTTTTCAGAAAGCGAAAGCGCCATTTTTGCAAATTCCAAGCATTCCGCCGAATCAGAGGGCTCAAGCATCATCGTTTTGGAGGCTTTCGCATAATGGCGGGAATCCTGTTCGTTTTGCGAAGAATGCATACCGGGGTCGTCGGCAACGGCAATCACCATGCCGGCGTTAATCCCGGTGTAGGAAGCCGTAAACAGCGGGTCCGCCGCAACATTCAAGCCAACGTGTTTCATACCGCAGAAAGACCGCGCACCGGCAATTGCCGCGCCGGCGGCAACTTCCATAGCGACCTTTTCGTTCGGCGCCCATTCGCTGTAAACATCGTCATATTTCGCGATGCACTCCGTAATTTCCGTACTCGGCGTACCGGGGTAGCTTGAAGCCACCCGCAAACCCGCTTCATAAAGACCGCGGGCGACCGCCTCGTTACCGATCAGCAGTTGTTTACTCATCTCTTCACCTCAAAAATTATTGATTTCTCAAATCCACAATGCGTTTTGCTTTGCCGACAAAACGCTCAATCGTGTTCGGCTCCACAATGCTGACTTTGCACTGAATACCGAGCACCGTATGCACATTGTGTTTAATGCGGTTTTGCAGTTCCTGAATTTTACCGAAGCTTTCAAGCAACGAAGTGTCGGAAAGCTCCACCTGAATTTCCAGCGTATCCGCATACCCTTCGCGGCGGACAATCAGCTGATAGTGTGGGCTAACGTTTTCCATGCCGATAAGCACGCTTTCAATCTGCGACGGGAAAACATTGACGCCGCGGATTTTCAGCATATCGTCGCTTCTGCCCTTGATTTTATCCATACGCGCAAAGGTTCGACCGCATTTGCACGGCTCATAGACAATCCGCGTAATGTCGCGCGTGCGATAACGCAAAAGCGGAATTCCCTCTTTGGTAAGCGTCGTAATCAGCAGTTCGCCGGTTTCCCCTTCGCCCAAGGTTTCAAGCGTATCGGGGTTGACAATCTCCGGCAGGAAATAGTCCTCGTTAATATGTAACCCGCAGCGCTCCTCGCATTCGCCGGAAACACCGGGGCCCATCAGCTCGCTCATACCGTAGTTATCCGTAGCGAAAAGGCCCCAAACATTTTCAATTTGCGTGCGCATTTCGGGGGTGCACCCTTCGGAGCCGAGAAGCCCTAAACGCAAATGATAATCTGACATCGGGTATTCGAGCGATTTTGCGGTTTCACCCATATATAAAGCATAAGACGGCGTCGCGACCAAAGCGGTCGTTTTAAAATCGCGCATGAACATCAGCGCTTTTTCGGTGTTGCCGCTGGAATTCGGAACGACGGTGCACCCTAATTTTTCAAGCCCGTAGTGAAGCCCCAAAGCGCCGGTGAACATGCCGTAGCCGAACGAAATCTGCACAATGTCGTCGGCAGTGGCACCCGCGGCGGCGCAAAGTCGCGCCATACAGTCCGACCACAAATCCAAATCGTGTTCGGTATAGCCGACAACCGTCGGTTTGCCGGTTGTGCCGGAGGAAGCGTGAATACGCACTATGTCTTTCATCGGCACAGCAAACAGCCCGAACGGATAATTATCACGCAAATCCGCTTTCGTGGTCGGCGGAATGCGGCGAATATCGTCTAACGTTTTTATTTGGTCCGGCGTTACACCGGCGTCATCTAATTTTTTCTTATAAAACGGAACACGGTCATAGCAATATCGCACCGTATATTTCAGGCGCTCAAGCTGAATTTCTTCAATTTTACTGCGTGACATGGTTTCGAGTTCTTTTTGAAAAAACATAATCTTCCCTTTCCGTTTTTCACGAAGCCTTCGCTTCGTCATTATTTTACACAGCCGAGCAGCCGCAGTTTGATCTGCGGCTGGGCATAAATAACAAATTTAGTATAACATACTTATTCCGTTTCGACAACACCATTATAGAAGAAATCGGAAACTTCTTTTTGCGCTTTTTTCTGCGTTGCGAAGCTCACAAGCAGGCAAACCACAATCGAAGCGACCATCGCAATGCACGCGAAAAGCGGCCCTTGCGAAAGCAGTTTTAATACGAGCGCACCGGTTACGCCGCACAGTTCCAAAAGTTTGCAGGCGGCTGGGACAATCGCAATACAGAATCCCGTAAGGATTCCCGACCACGCGCCGGCTTTGGTAAGCTTTTTACAATACAACGCGAGCACATAAGGCGCTAAGAACGAGCCGGAAATAATGCCCCACGAATAACTCATCATGTCGAGAATCGGGGTTTTGGTCGTGGCGACAAAGTAAGAAAGAATGATAAACAAAATGCAGAAGATTTTCGTAAGCATCCCGCTTTTTTTATCGCTCATTTCCGGGCGGATTTTGGATTTCACAAGGTCAATGCTTAACGCACTGCCCGCCGAAAGCGTCACCGAGCAAAGCGTTGAAACCGATGCTGAAAGCAGTAAAACGATAATCACGCCGAGCAGAATGTTCGGTAAATTGGAATCTGCCAACATATGCGGCACAATGAAATCTGCCTGCGGCATATCTACCCCGACGGTATAATAGCGGTGGCAAAGCGAGCCGATAAAATATCCGCCGCCGGCGATTAGCAAAGCAAACCCCGTGGAAATAATAATGCCGCGTTTTGCCTGTTCGTCATTTTTAATGCCGAAATATTTTTGCACCATCTGCGGCAAGCCCCACGTGCCGAAGCTGGTCATTAAGACCGTTGCCATTAAGGACACCCATTGTGAAGCGTTCATTGTCGGAAGCCCCGCCTCGGTTTTTGCATATTCCGCGAGGCCCGCAAGCCCGCCGACTTTATCACTGCGGACAACAAATATCAAAAGCAAAACCATGCCGACCATCATCACAATGCCCTGCACAAAATCCGCACGTGCCTGCACGAGGTATCCGCCAAAGGTTATCAGGATAATCGCAAGCACTGCAATGATAATTAAGAACACTGTGTCGCTGATGCCGAGAAGCACTTGTGCGACACTTGCAAGTCCGCTGTAAACAGAAGCAGAATACGGTACAAGGAAAATGAAAATAATCACCGCCGAAAATGTTCGCATAGCCTTAGAGCCATAACGCTTTTCAAAAAATTCCGGCATGGTTTTGAGTTTCAAGCGGCTGGACACATCCCTCGTTTTGCGCGCGAGCAACAGCCACGCAAGAAGTGAGCCGAACACAGCGTTGCCGATTCCGGCGAGAACGCCCCAAAGCCCGAAGCTCAAACCCGTTTTCCCCGCGTAGCCGACAAACATTACCGCCGAGAAATAAGCCGTTCCGTAGGAAAGCGCCGAAAGCCAAGCACCGGCGTTACGCCCGCCGACGGTAAAATCCGCTACGTTTTTGGACTTTCTGCCGGTTACAAAACCGATTGCCACAAGCCCGAGGATATAAACGGCGATTGTGACCCAAATGATGATTTCTTTCAAATTTCTCCCACCCGTGTACTTTATTGATTTGTCGCTTTAAAGCTTTTACCTGTTAAAGTGACCGAGTATAAGTATACCCTCTTGACAGAAAACCGTCAAGAGGGCAAAACAACTAAATATTTAGCAATCTTTTGGCGTTATTAGACAGAATTTTCTCTTCGTCCTCCGCGGACAAATCCAAGCTTTGCACGAAGCGTACTTCGTCAAGCGTATCGCTCCAAGGCATATCGCTGCCGAGTAAAACTTTGTCGGCACCGTGGGCTTTAATCAGCTCCTTTGCGTAATCCGGCGGCATTTTCCCGCTGGAAAACGCGGTGTCTAAATAGACCTTCGTACCGCAAAGATCTTCCAAAACACTGTCCCACAGCAGCCAGCCGCCGAAATGTGCGGCAACAACCGGCGCGTCGTCGAACAAATCAAGTACGCGAAGCAGTCTTTCCGGCGTGCAGTGGACGGGTTTTGGATAACCGATATCCACGCCGGCATGAAAAACAGTTATAAAGCCAAGTTCCGCAATTTTCTTATAAATTGGGAACATCTTTTCATCGTCTACAAAGAAATGTTGGTAATCGGGGTGCAGTTTTATACCGCGAATCCCCGCTTTTGCCAATCGTTCCAGTTCCGAAAGCGCGTTTGGGCTGTCCGGGTGCACACTGCCGAACGGAATGATGTTTTTCTTTTCCAAAAGAGAAATTGCAAAATCGTTGACTTTTTTCTCCTGGTGCGGGTTCGTGGCAATGTTGAGCACCACGGCGTAATCCACATTGTTCTTTGCAAGATAGCTTTCAAGCCCGCTTATAGTAGCGTCATAATTCGGTTTTACGCCGCCGGAGCATTTGGAAAGCAGAGGCAAAGCCTTCGCCGCCAACGCGTCGGGGAACGCATGCACATGAAAATCGATAATCAAGCTTTCACCTTATTTCTTTTTTGCCTGTTCTTTCATTCTTTGTTCTTTTGAAAGAATCCGTTTGCGCAGTCGGATTGCGTGCGGCGTGACTTCGACAAGTTCGTCATCTTTGATAAATTCCATAGACTGTTCCAAACTTAACACCGTGTGCGGCACCAAGCGAAGCGCATCATCCGAGCCGGAAGCACGGGTGTTGGTCAAATGTTTTTGTTTGCAGACGTTGCAGACAATATCTTCATTTTTCGAGCACTCGCCGACAATCATGCCTTCATATACAGGCACACCGGGGCCGACAAACAGACGACCTCTGTCTTGCGTATTAAACAGACTGTAAGCCGAAGTTTCGCCGGTTTCGTGGGCGATAATGGAGCCGCGTTCCCGGGTTTGAATATCCCCTTTGTACGGTTCATAGCTGTCAAACACGTTGTTCATAATACCGTTGCCGTTTGTATCGGTCATAAACTCGGAACGGTAACCGATAAGGCCGCGCGCCGGAATTTTGAATTCCAAATGTGTCGAGCCTCCCTCACGCGTACCCATGTTTTCGAGTTCACCGCGTCTTGCACCTATTTTTTGCATAACCGCACCGACATATTCCTCCGGCACTTCGACAATTAATAATTCAATCGGTTCTAAAAGCTGACCGTTTTCCATTTTTGTGATAACCTGCGGGCGGGAAACCTGGAATTCATAGTTTTCACGGCGCATGGTTTCAATCAAAATGGACAAATGCAGTTCGCCGCGGCCGGAAACCTTAAAGCAGTCGGTGGAATCTGTTTCTTCCACGCGCATACTGACGTTGGTTTCTACTTCTTTAAACAGGCGGTCGCGCAAATTGCGGGACGTGACAAATTTACCGTCCTGGCCGGCAAAGGGGCTGTCGTTAACCATGAAATTCATCGAAATGGTCGGTTCATCGATTTTGACGAACGGCAAAGGCTCTACACAAGACGGGTCGCAAATCGTCTCGCCGATGTTTAAGTCCGCAATACCCGAAACGCAAATCAAATCGCCGACTGCGGCTTCTTCGACTTCCACACGTTTCAAGCCTTCAAACTGATAAAGACGGGAAATCTTCACGTTTTCACGCGAACCGTCGGTTTTGCAAAGCACAACGGTTTCGTTACGTTTGATGCGGCCGCGTTCGACACGACCGACACCGATTCGGCCGATATAATCATCATAGTCAAGGCTTGAGAAAAGCACCTGCAACGGGGCATCAATGCCACCTTCCGGGGACTCGATATTTTCGAGAATCGAGTCAAACAGCGGGCGCATATCTCCTTCGCGAACAGTCGGGTCCAAAGAAGCATAGCCGTCACGCGCAGAAGCGTACACAACCGGGAAATCAATCTGGTCTTCGTTGGCGCCCAGTTCAATAAACAAGTCCAACACTTCGTCGACAACTTCCGCGGGTCGGGCTCCGGGACGATCAATTTTATTGACAACGACAATGACTTTCTTTTCGAGCGCCAAGGCCTTACGCAAAACGAAACGGGTTTGCGGCATACAGCCTTCAAAAGCGTCAACCAGCAAAAGCACACCGTCAACCATTGTCAAAATGCGTTCGACTTCGCCGCCGAAATCCGCGTGGCCGGGGGTGTCGACGATATTGATTTTTACACCTTTATAATGGACCGATGTATTTTTGGACAAGATAGTTATGCCGCGTTCCCGCTCCAAGTCGTTAGAGTCCATAACGCGTTCCTGCACAACTTCATTTTGCCGAAAAATGCCGCTTTGTTTCAAAAGTTGGTCGACCAACGTAGTTTTGCCGTGGTCAACGTGCGCGATAATCGCAATATTTCTCAAATTCTCTCTGCACTTCAAACGTTTTCACCTTCACACATAAATTCACAGTATGGTATTTTATCACTTTCTTTGCCGGTTGACAAGCGCACAAACGAACATAAGCCTTTACAAATCAAAAGATTTTTTGTAAAATATTCTAAAAATATCCGATGAGGTGAACACATGGCAATCCTTGATAAAGCGCTGATTTTTTCTTCGCTTGAAAAGATTTTTCCAAATGAACCGTTACCTGAGAACACTTTACCTGCGCTTTCTGTTTTAAAAAATGAAAAAGCTGATTTTCAAATTGCTTTTTCTGCCAAGAAAGGCGATACGGTTTCTTTTTCGGCTGACGGCGAACTTTCTGCCTGTTTGCGTTTTTTCACCGTGCGTCTAATTCCCGCCGGCTTAAATGCGCCTAAAAAGTCGGACGATTATTTTATTTCCAAAAATAAAACTGAATATCCGGAATTGCTTTGGCCGATTGCAAATGAATTCACCGCAGAATATGACGGTGTAAACACCGTTTGGTGTGAAATTTTACCTTCCCCCCTGCTTCCCGCCGGTGAACATACAATTGATTTTCAAATTAAAGTCGGCGAAAATCCGCCGATGAAATGCAGTATAGATATAACCGTTATTGACGCGGAACTTCCGAAGCAAGAACTTATTTACACAAACTGGTTTCACTCGGATTGCTTAATGGAATATTACAAAATTCCTGTTTTTTCGGAGAAGTACTGGCGTGTTACGGAAAGCTTTTTGAAGCGCGCCAACGAATACGGCATGAACTGCGTTTTAACGCCGCTGTTTACTCCGCCGCTTGACACACAGGTCGGCAAAGAACGCCCGACCGTGCAGTTGGTCGATGTGAAAGTGATCGGCAATAATCAATATGCTTTCGGATTTGAAAAATTAGACAGCTGGCTTTCTATGTGCGACCGCTGCGGCATAGAATACTATGAAATGAGCCATCTGTTTACCCAGTGGGGCGCAAAACATGCGCCGAAAATTATGGCGGAAGTAAACGGTGAAACCAAGCAAATATTCGGCTGGAAAACACGCGCCGCCGGAAAAGAATACAAGACTTTTCTGCACCAGTTTTCCGCGGCACTGATAGAATATATTGACCGCAAAGGGATTCGTGAAAAGTGTCTTTTCCACGTTTCTGACGAACCCAGCGGGCTGATGATTTTCTCTTACAAAAAAGCAAGCCGCATTGTGCATGAATGCTTCAAAGGCTTTAAAATTATTGATGCGCTTTCGGATTACCGTGTTTTTAAAATGGGCTTAATTGAATTGCCGGTTCCGGCAAACGACCATATAAAACCGTTCATCGGAAAAGTAAAAGAGCTATGGACCTATTACTGCTGTGTGCAGGCGGACCATTATGTTTCGAACCGCTTTTTCTCGATGCCCTCGGCGCGTACCCGTGTTTTAGGGCTTCAGCTTTATAAATTTGATGTACGCGGCTTTTTACACTGGGGCTACAATTTCTATTTTTCCCAGTATTCCAAAGGTCTTATTGACCCTTACAAAGTTACCGATGCCGGCGGCAGTTTTTCTTCCGGCGACAGCTTTGTGGTCTATCCGGGTGAAAACGGAGAGCCGTTGGACTCTTTACGGCTGCATGTATTCTATAACGGATTGGAAGACATGTTGGCGCTGAAACTTTTGGAATCCAAAATCGGCAAAGAAAAAACGGATGCTATTTTGGAAGAAGGCTTAGAAAAGCCGCTTACGTTCCGCGATTATCCGCACAGCGCAGACTGGCTTTTAAAAACACGTGAACGCATTAATCGTGCAATCGCAGAAAATCTTTAAGAGACAAGAAAAAAAGCAGTGTAGTTTTTGAAAACTACACTGCTTTTTTGCGTTTTAAATTTACGCCGCTTCTTTAATTATGCCCCAGCTATATTCCGAAACCGGTTTGTTATTTGCATAATCATATTCGTAATACGTCGCGGTCAATTTTTCTTTCGTAACGGTAATGACGGAATAGCCGGCGGTGTTGTCGTCAAGCGCCTTGGTTTTTGCGAAAAATGCGGGATTATATTCGTCCACGACACCGCGGTTTTGGTTGCCTGCCGCGCCGGACATCAAATAGACGGGCGCAGTTGGTGCTTCAAAATAGGTACAGCCGTTTTCCGTGACGGTCTTCGTTTGTAACGGTGTGCTGTTCGCGTCCATCGGGTAAGTCAGCGCAAACACATGGTCATGCCCTTGCAGCACCAAATCCACGTCATATTGGTTCAGCACCGGCGCCAAAGATTCACGCAAAGCAAGCGCAACCCCGTTTCGGTCTTCCGACGAACCGTATTTTCCCGGGGAATAAAGCGGGTTGTGAATCGAAACAATAATCCACGACTTTTCGGTAGATGCAAGGTCACTTTGAAGCCACGCCAACTGTTCTTTCCCGACGCCTTTTTTGCTCGAATCGCCGGAGGAAAGCACGACAAAATGAATGTCGCCGTAGTCAAAGGAATAATACTGCCCGTTCTCGGTGTCCTGTTTCGGCAGTTTAACGGTTGTGTGGTTATACTCAATGTCGTCGGTTCCGTCGGTGTAATCCGACCAATAGGAGTGGTTGCCGGACACGAGCATAATCGGAATCGAAGAAACATATTTGCGCACATGGGAAAGCATTTGCGTCCAAAGGGCTTCCTGGTTGCCGTATTGCACCATGTCACCTGTGTGCATAATCAAATCTATTTTTTCGGTGTGCGTTTGCGCATCAGCCATGAGTTTTTCCCACACTGCGCCGTTATACTCTTCGTCCTGCGTGTCGCTTACATGTAAAAATGTTACAGACTCAGGCGACGCTTCCGCCGTTGTAAACGCAGCACTGTATTTTGCTTGGCCGGCGGAATTGAAAATGGTATAAGAATATTCTGTTCCGGCTTTTAAATCATAAATGACCGCGCGGTTGACATAATCTTCCGACGCTTCGTCACTGAAAGCGTCCACCGTATATTGTGTGCCGGTCGGATTTTCCGTAAACACAACTTGGAACGCGTCCTGCTTTTCGCTGTGCCATGTTAAGCTGTAAGCATTCTGCGTTGTGTCATATAGCGAAAGCAAAAGGCTTGTAATTTCCTGCTCGGGTTTTTCGGAAAGGGTTTCAGCGGTCACGCGAATTTCGGTTTCCGGCGTGTAATTTCCGATTTTACAGCTGTCGTTCACCGCCCAGACGCGTTCCCCGTCCACAGTAACATCCGATAAGTAACTGTTTTCCGCTTTATTAAGCTTCAAAACACCGTTTTCAAACGTTGCATCCACGCCGTCGCCGTAAATGCGAATTTCCGGGCCGTTCGGCGTTTGAATGACTAGTGTTGCACGTCCGGTGCACGCCGTGCAGGAAATCAGTAAGGCGAACAAGGAAATCACAACAAGAAGTTTTTTATGCATTTTCATTCCTCCAATGTAATGTTTATGGATTTGCCTTTTTGTCTGTTAAATTAAAATCCAGCGTGTAAATCAACGCGTCTTCTTCCGGGTCCGAATAAAACCGCTTGCGTTGTCCGCGCTCAGTAAATCCGAAAGATTGATACAGCGCGATGGCAGGCGCATTGCTTTCACGCACTTCCAAAGTGAGAAAAGTCGCATTTTCGGACTTGCACTGTGCAATCAGCTTTGTTAGCAACGCTTTTGCAATGCCTTTTTTGCGGTGTTCGGGCAACACGGCGACATTTGTAACATACACTTCCCCCGAAATGTTGTTAGCACCGATATAGCCGACCGCCATACCGTCCAGTATAGCTACAAAAAAACGTGCAGTATCGTTATCCAGTTCTTCTGAAAGTGACTGTTCACTCCAAGGGTGCACAAAACAGGCTTTTTCAATCGCCGCAACCCCCGCAATATCACTTTTTGTCATCGGGTGAATCTCGTCAAACCCAAAGACAAGTCGAAAAACCTGCGGCATTTTTTCGTAAATTTCCCGACAACATACGTTATATCGCTCTAAATCACCGTCGAACGGGTCGGAAACCTGAAGCGTTAAAAAGTTGGCGTGCGGCACAAACTGCCGCAAAACAGATTCGTGGGACGGCGACATGCAGATATAGTAATTTTCTTCACTTAAATCATATTGCGAAAGTGCGTTGGAACGGTGCGCGGAAATATCGGCGCCGTATTTTTTGGCCGCCAAAACTGCATTATCGCTCGGCGGTGCGCCGACCGTTGCCGCAAGTCCGGCACTTTTCACACTGCAAAGCGAAGAAAGCCCCTGCTTTTCGAGTTCCGCACAAAACAGGCCTTCCGCCATAGGACTGCGGCAGGTATTTCCCGTGCAGATAAAATATACATTTTTCATGGAAGTAGATTACCCCTTTGCGTCATACCAGGTTTTTCCGATATTGGCATCGCTTTTCAATCGCACTTTCATTTTGCAGGCGTTTTCCATTTCTTCGGAAACAATTTTCGCCGCGTGCTCAGCTTCCGCCTCCGGCGCTTCGACAATCAACTCGTCGTGCACCTGTAAAATCAGTTTTGCCTGCATATTTTCCGCTTTCAAGCGGTTATAAACGCGAATCATGGCAATTTTTATAATGTCCGCCGCGGTGCCTTGAATCGGCATATTGCGCGCTACGCGCTCGCCGAACGCGCGAAGCATACCGTTTGAGGAAGCAAGCTCCGGCAAATAGCGGCGGCGAGCGAATAAAGTCTTGACGTAGCCGTCTTTTTTCGCCTGTTCCACAACCTTTTCCATATAGCTGTTGACGCCGGCGTAATGGTGAAGATAATCTTTGATGTATTTATCCGCTTCCGCTCGAGTGACGCCGATGTCTTTACTTAAGGAAAACGCTCCGATACCGTACACAATGCCGAAATTCACGGCTTTTGCGCGACTGCGCATTAAGGGTGTGACCATTTCCGGCGGCATGTGAAACACCTGTGACGCGGTAATTGTGTGAATATCCGCGTCGGCGTTAAACGCGTCAATCATGGCTTTGTCATCGGCAATGTCTGCAAGTACGCGCAGTTCAATTTGGGAATAGTCTGCGTCTACAAGCAAATTCCCTTCGCCCGCAAGAAAGAATTTCCGCATTTCTCGGCCCAACTCCTGCCGAACGGGAATATTCTGCAAATTCGGCTCGGTGGAAGAAATTCTGCCGGTGCGTGTTTCGGTTTGGTTGAAGCTTGAGTGAATCCGCCCGTCTTTGCCGATGACTTTCAAAAGCCCGTCGCAATAGGTGGATTTTAATTTTGCAAGCGTGCGATATTCCAAAATATCGCGCACAATCTCATATTCGCTTGCTAGCCCCTCGAGCACCTCGGCGTTTGTGGAATAACCGGTTTTGGTTTTCTTTTTCGCCGGCAGTTTCAGTTTTTCAAACAAAACGACACCAAGCTGTTTCGGCGAGTTGATATTAAACTCCTCTCCGGCGAGGTCATAAATCTGCGCTTGCAGAGCATCAATGCGACCGGTGAGCATTTCAGAAAATTGTTGAATCCCCTCTTTATCCACCAAAACACCGACGCGTTCCATAGATGCGAGCACTTCTGCTAACGGAATTTCAATTGTCCGAAGCAATTCGAGCTGCTCGAAGCCTTCCAGTTTCACTTCAATTTTTTTTGCGAGCGTACGCAAATTGGCGCAGTCGGATGCGAGCGGTAACTCACTTTCCGCCGACACCGTTGACGGGCAATATTCTTGAATCAGGCGGTTCAAGTTATAATCTTTTGCGGACGGATTCAAAAGATAGGCTCCGAGTGTAATGTCGCAAGTGATATTTTTTGCACTTACACCGTTTTCCATAGCGAAAGCGAAAATTTCTTTTGAAGAAAACACTTTTTTCTCAAATTTTTCGTCTTGTAAAAGCGCTAAAAATCTCGATTTTTCTTTTTCGTTCTGCAAATCAGCGCAAAGCACAAAAGTTTCGTCTGAAAACCAAACGTGTTCTTTACTTTCGAAAAGGAAATTAACACACGTCGAAGCGGAAAGTTTTTCAAAAAGTTCTTTTGTCAATTCGGTATATACAGGCAGTTTTTCGGCTTTTTCTTGTTTCGGTTGGGTAGGTGCCGCAACGCCGTTTAGATGGAGTTTTTCTAAAATTTTAAACATTTCCAAAGACACGAGCAGGCTTGTTGCCTCCTGCACATCCGGCGCTTTTTTTACGTAGTCGGCCAAATTTGTGTCCACAGGTGCGTCTAAATCAATCGTACCGAGTTTATAGCTTAAATACGCCATGTCTTTGTCTGCCGTAAGTTTTTGACGCACGCCGGATTTAATGTCAATCTCGTCTAAATGGTCATAAATATTGTCAATCGACTGAAAGCGAACGATTAAATCTTCCGCGGTCTTTTTGCCGATACCGGCAACGCCCGGAATATTGTCGGAACTGTCGCCCATCAGGGCTTTAATATCAATCATCTGCTTCGGTGTCACGCCGTAATCTTCTAAAATACGTGCTTCATCATAGACATTGGTTTCCGGCCTGCCCATTTTTGTTGCGGCGAGCAATACGCGGACATTCGGACGCACCAGTTGCAAGCTGTCGCGATCACCGGTGGCGATATAACATTCGTCTTCCGGCGCAATATGCGCGGAAAGCGTGCCGATGATGTCGTCCGCTTCATAGCCTTCTTTGGTGACAATTTGATAGCCGAGTGCGGCAAGGAGTTCTTTAAGCACCGGCATTTGTTCGGCAAGCTCCGGCGGCATACCTTTTCGGTTCGCCTTATAGCCGTCATACATTTTGTGTCGAAACGTCGGCGCTTTTAAGTCAAACGTCACGGCGACAGCATCCGGCGAAACATCTTCCTCCAGTTTCAAAAGGATATTCATAAAACCGTAAATCGCGTTGGTATACCGTCCGTCTTTCGTGGTCAGCAGTTTGATGCCGTAAAACGCGCGGTTTAAAATACTGTTTCCGTCTAAAACCAGTAATTTCATAGCAAAACTCCAAATAATTGTTTATTTCTTTTAGGATACCACAAAACGGCACGGATTGCACGAGATTTTTCAAGTTGTTTTAAAGTCAAAAATGTGCTATACTGTCTGCATTCTGAAATTTAGGTGTAACTATGGAAATAGGAAATTTAAAAATAAAAGGCTGTGCCGCACTTGCGCCGATGGCGGGGGTCGCCGACCGGGCTTTTCGGGAACTGTGCGTTTCCTACGGCGCGGCCTATGTTGTGTCGGAAATGATCAGCTCCAAAGGCGTTTCTTTAGGCGACCGAAAGTCGAAAGCGCTGATGCAGTTGTCCGACGAAGAGCGACCGGCCGGCGTGCAGATTTTCGGAAATGACCCGTCCGTGATGGCGCAATCTGTTAAAATCGTTTTGGGCGTTTTGCCGGATTTTGTGGACATCAATATGGGATGCCCTGCACCGAAAATTGCCGGAAACGGCGGCGGTGCGTCGTTAATGCGTCACCCGCAGCTTGCCAAAGAAATTGTGGAAGCGGCCGTTGCCGCGTGCGGCAGTGTTCCTGTAACCGTGAAAATCAGAAGCGGCTGGGATTTTGAAAATTTAAACGCCGTTGAAATGGCACAAAATGCGGAAAACGCCGGCGCAGTGGCCGTAACCGTACACGGAAGAACCCGCCAGCAAATGTATGCGCCGCCGGTTGACCACCAAATGATTTCGGAAGTGAAAAAAAGCGTTTCGATTCCGGTTGTCGGCAACGGCGATATTGTCGACGGTCCGTCGGCTGCCAAAATGCTCGAAGAGACCAACTGTGACTTTTTAATGGTCGGTCGCGGCGCACTCGGGAGGCCGTGGGTGTTTTCTCAAATTAACGCCTACTTGCAAAACGGAATTATTTTGCCTGAGCCGCCTGTCAGCGAACGCATGCGCGTTATGGTGAAGCATGTCCGCAAAATCTGCGAATACAAAGGCGAGCGCATCGGTATTCGTGAAGCACGCAAGCACGCGGCCTGGTACGCAAAAGGGATTCGCGGTGCGGCAAAATATCGAAAAGATTTAAGCCTGATTGAAAGCATTGAACAGCTCGAAGAACTCGCATTTAAAATCACAAAAGAAAACATGTAAAAAAACCGGCAAAGGTTCGCCCTTGCCGGTTTTCATTTTTCTTTTTTTATGAAATTTTCAGCTGCAAGCGAAGTTTATCGCTAATCATCGCGATAAATTCGGAATTGGTGGGCTTGCCGCGCGTATTTTGAATGGTATAACCGAAATATTCGCTTAATACTTCCACGTCGCCGCGGTCCCACGCGACTTCAATCGCGTGACGAATTGCACGTTCCACACGAGACGGCGTGGTCGAATATTGTTTTGCAACCGTAGGATACAGAAGTTTTGTCACAGAATTCATCATTTCCGAATCACGTACACAAAGTAAAATTGCGGTACGTAAATACTGATAGCCTTTGATGTGTGCCGGAACGCCGATTTGCCGCATAATGTCACTGACCACAACGCTCAAGTCATTTACATCGCGCATTGTCGAAAAACTTTTTTGCGCAGAACCGCCTTGCTGCCAGGTAAGCATTTGACGAATTCGCTCCGCCATCATATGTAAATCAAACGGCTTTAAAAAATAGTAATCTGCGCCCTCTGACAAAATTTCACTTTCAAACCGGGTGTTGTCGACAGACGACATCACCATCACAATCGGTTTTTTACTGAGTTTTAAAGTCGGAATCTCTCTTAATACGCCGAGCGCGTCGACGGATGCCATAATTGCATCCATTAAAAGCACGTCAGGCTTTTCGGTTTCCAGTTTTTCAAGAACTTCCGCACCGTTCTTGGCAACCATTTTCACTTCAAAGCCATAGCTTTTCAGCACTTTTGCGCAATTTTGTCCGAAAGGACTTCCTTCTTCTGTCAGCAGAATTTTTTGTGTTTTCTCCATAAAAACAACCTCCAATTTTTATTTCTGCCATATTTTACCATATAAGTTATATTTTGGCAATCCTTTTTTTGGATTTTAAAGAAATTTTTTCAAAATAGTACAAATAAATTCCGAAAGCACGCAAAAAAGCAGAAGATGTATAAACTAAAAACTTGTTTATACATCTTCCTTCCTTAGGATGCTTGCTTTAGCGTTTCGGTTTCAACTGTTTTGGACTGATTCAGCATCGTATCGGCGAATATGCCATACCCTTGTAAGGCATTATTGACAAATACGTGTGTGACTGCGCCGACGAGCATGCCGTTCTGAATAATCGGGCTGCCGCTCATACCCTGAATGATACCGCCTGTTTTTTGAATCAGGTCGCTGTCTGTGACTTCGATTATCATATTTTTACCGTTCTCCTCAGAATTTGGGTAAATTTTGATAATTTGAATGTCATAGGAATGCGGGCCTGTGTCGTCCACCGTGGAAATAATCTGCGCTGCGCCGGTTTTAACTTCTTTGGCTGTTGCAACCGGTAAAGTTTCAGCCGTTTTGTCAAAGGTCTGTAACCGTCCGTAAACCCCGGCTGCATTGTTTTCATACAAAACACCAAGCGTATTTTCCTGAAATACGCCGCAAAGCTCGCCGGTAACACCCTGACCGCCTTTGTAACAGCCGCTCACCACGGTTTCTACCGCATAGCCTTCTTTAAAAGGCACTTCGGTGCCGGTGTCCACATCGCAAATTGCGTGACCCAAGCCACCGAAAACGCCGGTTTCGGGGTCGTAAAAGGTCATTGTGCCCACGCCTGCGGTACTGTCTCTTACCCAAAGGCCGGCTTTTCGCTTGTTGTCATTTGCCGACAGAGCAAGGTGTAATGTGGTTTCAAACACTTCATCGTCGCGTTCCACTTGCATTTGAACGCTTTCTTTTCCGTTTTGCAAAATTTCGCACAGCGCGTTTGTTTTATCCACTTTGTTGCCGTCAACAGATAAAATCAGGTCGCCGATTTTTAAACCCGCGTCTTTCGCCGGATTTACAGCACCATTCGCAGTAAACACATCGTCCATACCGACAATTAAAATGCCGTCGGCATAAATTTTAATGCCGAAAATATCGCCGCTCGGAACGACATATTGCCTTTTGCTGACCGTTACGGTTGAAGACTTGACGGGAATCGTGTTCAGAACGGAAATGTCTACCGTGTAGCTTTTGCTTGTATCGTCGGAAGCCACTGAATTTTTGGAGTTCGCAGAAAGCACTGTATTTGCTTCCGCTTGCGAACTCTCTAACGAGAAAATGCCGTTGACATGCAGCTCTTCGTTCTCCACAAGGTTAATGCTGTCCGGTATGGTTTTTTCGCCTAAAAACACGAACGCAAAAATAACAGAGGCAAACAGCAAACTCAAAATGCTGAAAATTCTGAAAAGATTTTTCATTTTTACCTCCGCTCGCGGTTTTTGACCGCAAGATTAATTTTTGCGTTTTGAGGCAATTTATCAACGGAAAAAATAAGACTTTACGGTCGCTTTTTACAGGAAATAGTATTCCCAAAAATTACCGTAAAGTCTTAAAAAACAAAATTAAATTTTATTTTATCGCTTTTAAAATCGCACTGACAGTTTCTTCGGTGGAAAGTCCGTCGGCTTCAATCGTAATATCCGCATAATGCCGGTAAAACGGCAGTCGTTCGTTATAAAGGTCTTCAATCGTCTCGCCTTTTTTCACCGCAACGCCGCGCGTCTGAATGTTGTTCAGGCGCTCTAAAACCGTTTGCAAAGAAACGTCTAAATAAACAATTTTGCCGTTTTTATGAAGCTTTTGCATGGCTTCATCGCGAAAAATCACACTTCCGCCGGTTGCAATCACAGAGTTGTCACAGTCTAAAGACAAAACCGCATCGCGTTCACAATCGAGAAAATGCTCAATCCCGTCGGAATTGATAATTTCCTGAAGCAAACGACCTTCACGCTGTTGAATCAAAAGGTCTGTATCCACAAACCCGACGCCGAGCGTTTTTGCCAAAATCACGCCGACCGTGCTTTTGCCCGATGACGGCATACCGATTAAAACAATATTGTTCATCAGATGGAAATTTCGTGCGCGAGCTTGTAAAGGTCCAAATCAATGGTCTTAGTCATGTTCAGCGCTTCAAAAATGTCGTAGTCCACAAGTTCGCCCTTTTGAAGTGCGATAACACGGTTGCCGATGCCCTGTTTCAAAAGCTCAACGGCTTTGCAGCCCATCGTGCTGCCGACAACGCGGTCGCGAACGGTCGGTGAACCGCCGCGCTGTACGTGGCCGAGAATTGTAGCACGAGACTCCACACCGGTTTCCTCTTGAATACGTTTTGCCATTTCGTTGACGCCGCCGATGCCCTCGGCAACAATGATAATGAAGTGACGTTTGCCGGTTTTCTGCGTTCTGCGCATTCTGTCGATAACGTCTTTTTCAAAATCGAAATCCACTTCGGGAATCAAAATTGTGGTTGCGCCGCAAGCGATACCGGAATTGAGCGCTATGTAACCCGCGCGTCTGCCCATAACTTCTACGACAGAACAACGGTCGTGAGATTCGGACGTATCACGCAGACGGTCCACGTTTTCCATAACCGTGTTCATTGCGGTATCATAACCGATTGTATAGTCGGAGCACGCAATATCGTTGTCGATTGTGCCGGGAATACCGACGCAAGGAACGCCGCGAAGCGAAAGGTCGCGCGCGCCGCGGAAAGAACCGTCGCCGCCGATAACCACAACGCCCTGCATATCCATTTGCTTGCAGACGTCAATTGCTTTCTGCATGCCCTCTTCGGTTTTGAATTCGGGGCTTCTTGCGGAATACAAAATTGTACCGCCGCGGTTAATGATATTGGAAACACTTCTGAGATTCATTTCATACATATCGCCGTACATAAGGCCGTTATAGCCGCGGCGAATGCCCATTACACGAAAACCGTTTTCGCAACCGGCGCGAACCACCGCGCGAATAGCTGCGTTCATACCCGGCGCGTCGCCGCCGCTTGTCAGAACACCAATCGTTTTCATTTTTTTCACCTCATTCAATTATTCAGAGAATATAATACACGAATCTTTGCCTTTGTCAAGAGAAACGCGGATTTTCCAACAAAAAAACTGTTCACCGGAACAGAACGCCTTTTTTACCGACCAAACGTTTTAGTTCTGAAATCAAGGGTTTATTCAAATCAACGCCCTTGTTTGAAATGTATTTCTGCTTTGTATCGTTATAACACAAATAAACAGGTAAATTTCCGTCAAAAATCGAAAGCAGGTTTTTGACCTTTTTGTCCTGCTCACTGTCTAATTTGTCAATCAGCAAAAACATGCCGCGTTGAATGTCTGTCGGGATTTCAGAATCCGACTCGGGTTTCGGTGCGGCTTTTCGCCGTCCGCTCTCCGCAGAAACCGACGATTCTTCCGGCGCTGTCGAAATACGGTCCGGAATGACCTTTGCGCTTTCGTCTTCCCGCAAAGAAAGACGACCGTCTAAATAAAGCACCGTACCGGGTAACAGTAAATGCGAATACTGCGCGTAAATTTTCGGGAACACCAGCAGTTCCACACTGCCGTACATATCCTCGACCGTTACAAACGCCATAGTGGTGTCGTTTTTTGTGGTTTTCTTTTTAACTGCTGTGACAATGGCAAGCAGTTTGACAACGCTGCCGTCGTGCAGACGGCTCATCGGGTCGTTATCCGCTTCCGCAATATCGGAAATGCGCGTTGCGTGCAGTTTTTCGGAAAGCGCCGCATATTGTGCCATCGGGTGACCGGACAAATAAAGACCGGTCGCTTCTTTTTCCAGCTGCAAACGTTCGTGAATAGAATAATCCTGACCCGTTTTAAGTTCCGGCGCCGCGGAAGCCTGCGGGGACTGCGACAGCGAAAAGAAGTCAATCTGACCGTCAACGTTGCGCCGGTTTTCCGCGTCTAAAGACGAAACCACCGTCGGAAGATTCATCATCATTTCCCGGCGGTTTAAGCCTAAACCGTCCAGCGCGCCGCTTTTAATCAAACCTTCCACCGCGCGTTTGTTAAAATCTTTACCATAAAGCCGCTTACAAAAATCATAGAAGCTGACAAAATCGCCGTTCTTTTGGCGCTCTGACACAATCTCGGCAATGAAATTTCGCCCGAGGTTTTTGATTGCCAAAAGACCGAACCGGATTTCGTTTGCACTTTCCGGCAAAAATGCCGATTTGCTTTTATTGACGTTCGGCGGCAAAACAGTAATGCCAAGTCGCGTACAGTCCGCAATGTAAGCCGACACTTTGGCGGTGTCGTCTAAAATACTGGTCAAAAGTGCCGCCATAAATGCCGTCGGATAGTGACATTTCAAATATGCCGTTCGATAAGCGACAACCGCGTAAGCCGCGGAATGGGATTTGTTGAACGCATAAGACGCAAACGAGGACATATCGTCGAAAATGCTGTTGGCGACATCTGCCGGAATGCCGTTCGCCACACACCCGCAGCAGGCAACCGTGCCGTCCTCATTTTTGAGTCCGTTGACAAAATATTCCCGCTCCTGCTCCATGACTTTGTGTTTCTTTTTGGACATCGCGCGCCGCACAATATCCGCACGGCCGAAAGAATACCCGGCAAGGGAACGGAAAATCTCCATGACCTGTTCCTGATAAACCATGCAGCCGTAAGTCACGTCCAAAATCGGCTTTAACAGCGGGGTTTTATATTGAATTTGATTCGGGTGATGTCGGTTTTCAATATAATCGTCAATGGAATCCATAGGGCCTGGGCGATAGAGTGAAATCACGGCGATAATATCTTCAATATTGCGCGGTTTCAGGCGAACCAGTACGCTTCGAAGCCCCGCGGATTCACACTGAAAAACGCCGTAGGTCTGCCCTTTTGAAAACATATCGTAAGTTGCACGGTCGTCCAGCGGTATTTTTTCAATATCAAAATCGGGAATCGTTTTGCGGATTTCTTCTTCCGCGTCGTGAATGACCGTCAGCGTGCGAAGCCCCAAAAAGTCCATTTTTAATAGGCCCAGTTCTTCAATGGTCGTCATGGTGAACTGCGTCACGATGCTTTCATCGTTGCGCGCAAGGGGCACATATTCGCTGACCGGCTTGTCGGTAATCACAACACCCGCTGCGTGTGTTGAGGCGTGGCGCGGCATCCCCTCCACACTTTTCGCGGTGTCTATAAGTTCTCGAATTTTTTCATCTTTTTCATAAAGTGCGCGCAGTTCGCTGTTTTTCTGCAGAGCTTTTTCAATCGTGATGCCGAGTTCACGCGGAATCTGTTTCGAAACAGAATCCACCGTATTATAAGGAATCCCGAGTGCTCTGCCGACATCGCGCACCGCGGCGCGCGCCGCCATCGTTCCAAATGTTACAATTTGCGCGACGTGGTCCGCGCCGTATTTCCGAATGACATAGTCAATCACTTCTTCACGCCGTTCATAGCAAAAATCGACGTCAATATCCGGCATGCTCACGCGCTCCGGATTTAAAAAGCGCTCAAAAATTAAGCCGTATTGCATCGGGTCAATACCGGTAATCCCCATACAATATGCCGCAAGGCTCCCCGCCCCCGAACCTCTGCCGGGACCGACGGGAATCCCCTGGCTTTTTGCGTATGCGATAAAATCGGCAACAATCAGGAAATAGTCCACATAGCCCATTTCCCGAATTACCGACAATTCGTGTTTCAGCCGGTCAAGGTAAGCTTGCGGCACATTCTCGCCGCAATGCATTTTTAGCCCTTCCAAACATTTATTTTGAAAGTACGTAAAATGGTCTTGGTTGTCCGGCACGTCAAAGTGCGGCAATTTGGTTTTGCCGAATTCAAACTCTACGTTGCATTGTTCCGCAATCAAAGCCGTGTTATCGACCGCCTGCGGCGCATAGGAAAACAGCTCGCGCATTTCCTCTTCGGATTTCAAATAAAATTCGTCTGTTCCAAATTCAAGCCCCGTGTCCTCGTCAATCGTATGGTTCGTTTGAATGCAAATTAAAACCTTTTGCGTTTTAGCATCCTGTTTGCGGACATAGTGCACGTCGTTTGTAGCAACGAGCGGAATGCCCGTTTCTTTGGAAAGCCGCAGCATTTCAGGAATAATCTCCTGCTGTTCGGGTATCCCGTGATTTTGCAGTTCAAGGTAGTAATTCCCCTGCCCGAACACGCGGTTATACCAAAGCGCGGTTTCTTTTGCGCCCTCAAAATCGCGGGCTAAAAGTTTTCTCGGAATTTCACCGGCAAGACAGGCGGAAAGCGCAATAATCCCCTCATGGTGCGCTTCAAGCAAAGCTTTGTCCACACGCGGACGAACGTAAAAACCGTTCACCCAGGCTTCGGAAACCATATGAATCAGATTTTTATAGCCGGTTTCATTTTTGCAAAGCAAAACAAGGTGGTAACGCGTGGAATCAAGTCCGTGGACTTTATCAGTAAGCCCGCGTTCTGCGACATAAACTTCACAGCCGATAATCGGTTTAATTCCATGTGCTTTAGCAGCCTTGTAAAAATCCACCGCACCGAACATATTGCCGTGGTCGGTAATCGCAAGCGATGTTTGCCCCAATTCTTTTGCGGCAGAACAAAGATTATCCAGCCGGCAGGCGCCGTCCAGAAGACTGTATTCCGTATGCAAATGTAAGTGGGTAAACGCCATAATAGATAACTCCGTTCTTTATTCGGAAAGCACTTTTTTATAAAAATCGAAGCAGTCGAAGGTTCTGAAATAGTCCGCCGGGGTTTCCGCACGGCGAATCAGCTGAAAACTGCCGTCCGGCTTTAACAGAATTTCGGCGGATTTGAGTTTGCCGTTGTAATTGTAGCCCATGGCAAACCCGTGCGCGCCGGTATCGTGAATATAAAGCAAATCGCCGCGTCTGATTTCGGGCAGCATGCGGTCGATCGCGAATTTATCGTTGTTTTCGCAAAGCGAGCCGGTCACATCATATTTGTGGTCGCAAGGCTCGTCTTCTTTGCCCATAACGGTAATATGATGATAGGCGCCATACATCGCCGGGCGCATCAGGTTGACCGCGCAGGCGTCCACGCCGATATATTCCTTGTGGGTATGTTTTTCGTTAATGGCTCTTGTGACAAGCGCACCGTAAGGACCCATCATAAACCGGCCGAGCTCGGTGTAAATGGCAACATCGCCCATGCCTGCCGGTACGAGAACTTCGTCATAAACAGCTTTCACGCCTTCGCCGATTTTGAAAATGTCGTTCGGTTCCTGGTCAGGCTTATAGGGAATACCGATACCGCCGGAAAGGTTGATAAAACGAATATTGGCGCCGGTCTCCTTTTTCAGACGGACGGCGACTTCAAACAAAGTTTTGGCAAGAGTCGGATAATAGTCATTTGTCACGGTGTTGCTCGCGAGGAAAGCGTGCAGACCGAATTCTTCGACACCTTTTTCTTTTAAAATGCGATAGGCTTCAAATAACTGCTCAGTGGTCATACCGTATTTCGCGTCACCGGGGTTGTCCATGATGCTGTTCGCAATTTGGAAATACCCGCCCGGATTGTAGCGGCAGGATAGGCGCTTCGGAAGCTTTCCGAGCGTTTTTTCCAAAACCTCAATGTGGGTAATGTCGTCCAAATTGATTGTCGCGCCGAGCGACGCCGCATATTTGAATTCCTCGGCGGGCGTGTCGTTGGAAGAGAACATAATGTCTTCCCCGACCGCACCGATTGCCTTAGAAAGCATCAACTCGGTTTTTGAAGAGCAGTCACAGCCGCAACCGTATTCCCGCAAAATCTCAATCAAAAACGGATTGGGCGTTGCTTTCACGGCAAAATACTCTTTAAACCCTTTGTTCCAGGAAAACGCCTGTTTCAGCGCTTCGGCGTTTTTCCGAATCCCCGCTTCATCATAAATATGAAACGGCATCGGGTACTTCTCGGCAATTTCTTCCAATTTTTCTTTCGTAGTAAAAGGCTTCTTAATCATTTCTATCCTCCACTGGGGTTTCTAAAATATTTTCAATAACAGATTGTAAGGCTTGTACGCCCTCGCCGGTGACGGCAGAAAACGGAATCAAGTTGTTTTCGGGCACAAACGCAAGCTCTTGTTTTACAGCGTCCAATCGCGCGGCATATTGCGTTTTGTTAAGCTTATCGCATTTTGTGAGCGCGACGACAAACGAAAAACCGTTCGCTTTTAGAAATTCCAACATCTGTAAGTCATCGGCGCTCGGCGGATGGCGCATATCGACAAGCTGAACCACCAGGCGGATATTTCTGCCGGAGCCGAAATACCCTTCCATAAGCTTTGCCCAGCGCGCTTTTTCGGACTTCGGCACTTTGGCGTAGCCGTAACCGGGCAAGTCAACCATGCGCGCACCCGGAATTTTAAAGAAATTCACGGTAATTGTTTTACCGGGCACGGAACTTACGCGCGCCAACGATTTTCGGTTAAAAAGGCGGTTTAAAAGCGAAGATTTTCCGACATTGGAGCGCCCCGAAAACGCGATTTCCGGTAAATCGGAAGCCGGAAGCTGCTCGAGCGTTCCGAACGCCGCTTCAAATTCCACAGACTGAAAATTCATGATTTGTCCTCAATTCTGTCGGCAAATTCCGGGTTTTCCTTTGCGGTTGCTTGTCAGCACCGGCACCGGTTTTTGCTCGGCGGTTTCGGTTTTTTCCGTTCTCACAAGCGCGTTATTTAACACTTCACGCACATCGGAAACCGGCACGAAATCCAAATTTTCCAAAACGGTTTTGTCCGCTTCCCGTAAATCCGGCAGGTTTTCATCCGGCAAAAGCACGGTATGCATACCGTTTTTATATGCCGCCATCGTTTTTTCGCGAAGCCCGCCGATAGGCAGCACTCTGCCGGTGACCGTCACTTCGCCAGTCATCGCGACATCCGCGCGCACCGGCGTATCGGACAACGCGGAAACCAGCGCCGTTGTAACCGTAACGCCGGCGGAAGGGCCGTCTTTCGGGACAGCGCCCTCCGGGAAATGGATATGGATATCTTTATTCTTATAAAATGTGGGGTCAATATTCCATTCTGTCGCATGGGCGCGCACATATGTATAAGCCGCCTTTGCCGACTCTTTCATTACGTCGCCCAAAGATCCCGTAAGTTCCAGTTTGCCGGTGCCGTCCATGACGGCGGCTTCCACTTTTAACAGTTCCCCGCCGACAGACGTCCAGGCAAGGCCGTTGACCGCACCGACTTCGTCTTTTCCGGAAAGGTTTTCGGGTTTAAATTTACGCGGGCCTAAAAGTTCCTCCAAGTCAGACGCGCGGACGGTGATTTTTTTATCATAGCCGGAGGCGATTTTGACCGCTTCTTTGCGAATGGTTTTCGCAATGGTGCGCTCTAATTTCCGAACGCCCGCTTCACGCGTGTAGCCGTCAATCATCAAACGAAGCGCGTCATCGGTAATCCGCAGCTGCGCGGGTTTAATACCGCTTGCTTTTAACTGCTTTTTGACGAGGTGACGTTTGGCAATTTGGAATTTTTCTTCCGCAGTGTAGCTGTAAAGCTCAATAACCTCCATACGGTCCAAAAGCGGTGCGGGAATCGTAGAAGTATCATTTGCAGTCGTAATAAACAACACGCGGCTTAAATCGAACGGAATTTCAATATAGTGGTCACGAAATGTATTGTTTTGTTCAGGGTCAAGCGCTTCCAAAAGCGCCGACGCCGGGTCACCTTTATAGTCTTTGGAAAGTTTGTCGATTTCATCCAAAAGGATTAACGGATTGGCACTTCCCGCGCGCTGAACGGCGGCAATGATACTGCCGGGCATTGACCCGATATAGGTTTTTCTGTGGCCGCGGATTTCCGCTTCATCGCCGACGCCGCCCAAAGAAATTCGGGTGTATTTTCGGTTGATGGCGCGCGCCAAAGATTTGGCAATCGAAGTTTTACCTACGCCGGGCGGACCGACAAGGCAAATGATTTGGCCTTTAATATCGGGCGAAAGCTTACGCACCGCCAAAAACTCAATAATTCTGTCTTTGACCGCGTCTAAGCCGTAATGGTCGTGGTCTAAAATTTTACGCGCGTTCTCTAAATTCAAATTGTCTTTTGTGTGTTTCCCGAACGGAAGACCGAGGACTGTATCAAGATAAGTACGCGAAACCGTGCTTTCGGGGCTTGTCGGCTGCATATGCGCCAAGCGGTCGCATTCCTGCAACAGCTTATCTTCGCTTTCCTTATCCAAATGCAAAGCTAAAATCTTTTCGCGGTATTTCTGCGCCTCGTTGACAGACGACTCCCCGTCGCCGAGCTCCTGCGCAATCGCTTTCATCTGTTCGCGCAAATAGTATTCCCGCTGGTTTTCGTCCATTTGCTCTTGCACACGTTCGTCAATCACCGCAGCGGCTTCAAGCATTTGGGTTTCCTTTGCGAGAATTAAGCACAGCTTTTCGAGCCGCTTATAGGCGTTTAATTCGGACAAAATGGTCTGCTTGTCCGTATATTCCAGCGGCGAATTTGCGGCGATATAGTCCGCAAGCTTTCCGGCGGAATGTAAGCTTGCCACACCCAAAGCAATGTCCTGCGGCAGTTTCTGATTGAGCATCGCATAATCTTCAAACAGACTTTTGGCGTAGCGCATTAAAGCATCTGCCTCTAAAATCGTGGTGTTTCGCGGCTCGCGGGTTGTAACCGCGCGCACTTCGGCGACGAAATGGGGTGTTGTTTCCACAAGGTCTATAAGTCTTGCGCGGTATTTGCCCTCCACGACCACGCGGTAATATTCGCCGGAGGGAAGCCGCACAAGCTGCTTAATATCACAGACAACGCCCATGCGGTAAAGATCGTTTACCCCGTTCACTTCTTCGGAAAGGTCCGTTTGCGTCAACAGGAAAATCCGCTGCTTTGCAAGCATGGCGTTTTTCACGGCAGAAATCGATTTTTTTCGGCCGATGTCAAAATGTAGTGTCATATCCGGAAAAACAACCAAGCCGCGCAAAGCGACCATGGAAATCGAAAATGTATCTTGAATTATGGGTGCCATTTTGGGTGCCTCCAAGGTAAAACAAAATAATGCAGATTAAAATTATATATGATTTTTTAAAATACTGCAACAAAAAACTAAAATTTACACCTTACTTCGGCAAGCTCAAACAAATTATGAATCTTTTCCTCGGACAAGCTTGTTAAAAAAGTGAACAATTTTTCAAAAAATTCAAAAAAACCAGAAAAAAGATTGTTAATTTCTTGTCAATTTGTTGACTTTTGCTGTTGCGCTTTGTTATAATGCAATCCTGAGCGTAAAAATCATAATATTTGGAGGTAATTTGAATGTCCAGAGTCTATAACTTTTCCGCCGGCCCTTCCATGCTGCCGGAAGAAGTTCTGAAAAAAGCGGCTGCTGAAATGCTCGATTACGAAGGCAGCGGCCAGTCCGTAATGGAAATGAGCCATCGTTCCAAGGTTTTTGATTCGATTATCAAGGGCGCTGAAGCACTTCTTCGCGAATTGATGAACATTCCGGACAATTACAAGGTATTGTTCTTACAGGGCGGCGCTTCCACCCAGTTTGCCGCAATTCCGCTGAACTTTATGAACGGCAGCGGCAAAGCAGATTATGTCATCACCGGCCAGTGGGCAAAAAAAGCCTGCGCCGAAGCGCAAAAATACGGCGAAGTGAACATTGTCGCTTCTTCCGCAGACAAGACTTTCTCTTATATTCCGAAACTTGACAAATCCACCTTTACGCCGGACGCAGATTATTTCTACATCTGCATGAACAACACGATTTACGGTACGGTTTATCACGAACTGCCCGACACCGGCAACGTGCCGCTGATTGCGGATATTTCCTCCTGCTTCTTGTCTGAGCCGCTGGATGTTACAAAATTCGGTATGGTTTACGGCGGCGCACAGAAGAATGTGGCGCCCGCAGGTCTTACCATCTGCATTATCCGCGAAGATTTGCTTGGCAAAGCGCGTGACATCACGCCGACCATGCTCAACTATCAAATCCAAGCGGACAACAATTCGCTTTACAACACGCCCCCCTGCTACACCATTTACATCTGCAAACTGGTACTCGAATGGCTGAAAGAAAACGGCGGTCTTACCGCTATGCAGGAACGCAACGTAAAAAAGGCAAAACTTTTGTATGATTATTTGGACAACAGCAAAATGTTCCACGGCACGGTTGTGCCGGAGGACCGTTCGCTTATGAACGTTCCGTTTGTGACCGACAGCGACGAGCTGAACGCCAAATTCGTGAAAGAAGCGGAAGCGGCCGGTCTTGTCAACCTGAAAGGGCACCGCACCGTCGGCGGTATGCGCGCTTCCATTTACAACGCGATGCCTTACGAGGGCGTCAAAGCTTTGGTCGAATTCATGGAGAAATTCGAAAAAGAAAATTCCTGAAAGTTGAGGCAAAATCATGTATAAGATTTTAACATTAAATAAGATTTCCGAAAACGGATTAAAAAAATTCCCGGAAACCTACACCTACTCTTCCGAAGAAGCAAATCCCGACGCGATTTTGGTGCGTTCAGCTTCCATGCACGAAATGGAATTTGACGCGAATACCAAAGCGATTGCGCGCGCAGGCGCAGGCGTTAACAACATTCCGTTGGACCGCTGCAGCGAAAAAGGCATTGTTGTTTTCAACACCCCCGGCGCCAACGCAAACGCCGTTAAAGAACTGGTGCTTTGTGCAATGCTGATGAGCTCAAGAAAGATTGTCTCCGCGCTTGACTGGGTCAAGACCCTTAAAGGCAACGGCGCTGAAGTTTCTAAAATGGTAGAAAAGGGCAAATCCGCTTTTGCCGGCCCAGAAATCAAAGGCAAAAAGCTCGGCGTAATCGGTCTTGGTGCAATCGGTGTTTTGGTTGCAAACGCCGCGGACGCCCTCGGCATGGAAGTTTACGGCTATGACCCCTACCTTTCCGTAGACGCGGCGTGGTCGCTTTCCCGCACGATTCATCACGCGGCTTCGCAGGATGAAATTTTCAAAAACTGCGACTATATCACCCTGCACGTTCCGCTCACGCCGGACACCAAAGAAGTCATTTGCAAAAAGAACATTGACATGATGAAAGACAACGTCCGCATTATGAACTTTGCGCGCGGCGACCTTGTGAAAAACGAGGACTTACTGGAAGCGCTCAACAACAGCAAAGTTGCGGCTTACGCGACCGACTTTGCAAGCGATGAGCTTATCGGTGCACCCGGCGTTATCATTCTGCCGCATCTCGGCGCTTCTACGCCGGAGTCCGAAGACAACTGCGCGGTGATGGCGGTTGCGGAAATCCGCGATTTCCTGGAAAACGGTAACATTACCCATTCTGTCAACATGCCCGATGTCGCTGTTCCGAGAACCGGACGCACCAGAATCACCATTATTCACAAGAATGTCCCGAACGTCATCAGCAAAATTACAACAACGGTCGCTGACGAAAACATCAACATCGACAACATGGTCAATAAATCCCGCGGTGAATATGCTTACACCATGCTCGACACCGACATAGATGTTTCCGAAGAAGCGATTGCGGCGATTACACAGCTCGAAGAAACCGTTAAGGTTCGTGTAATCAAATAAAATTTTAAAATGTATAAAAAGAAAAGCGAAGCATTTTCATGCTTCGCTTTTTTCTGTTTTCACCGGAATCGGCACCGGATTTTTCTCTTCCGGTAAAATTTCCTTGAAGGTTTTACGAACATCCAGCCGGTCATAAAATTGCTTACAACGAATGGTCACACGAAAATGACGGTCACAGTTTTTACAATAAAATTCACCTCGGAAGGAGCGGTTGACGCTTTTCCATTTCTTTTCGCGCTTCACCTTTCCCCCGCAAACGTCGCAAACACATTCAAACCATTTCGGGTCTATTTTTGAAGAGTGCAGGTCGCTGATATAAAAGGGTTTAAAGGCGAGTTTTTCATAAAACACACCGTCACACGCCGTTGCAAACTTTTTCAATTTTTCCGGCTCAAAAACTTTTTGCAAACACACAACGGAAAGCTTGCTGTCGTCTAACGCGCGGTGGTGCGGAAAAGCTTCGGGGTCAATCCCGAGTTTTTCAGCCGCTGCGGAAAGCCCAAGCTGCTGACCGCTGGCTGCGGCGTCGGTGTAAGACTGGCAATATTTCTGTAAATCTGCAAAATGACGAATAAACAACGGTTTTTTGCCGTTTAAAAAATACTCACAGTTTTTGACAAGCGTGCGAATGTCACCGTCGCCCCAGGTGAGAAAAACGTTATCTTCCGGACCGACCCAGTTTTCAAACTGCGAAAAAGCATCTTCAAAAGGAATCCCGTTGGAAATATCTTCGTTTGTCAAGTGCGTAAGTGTTTTTACGCGCCCGCGCAGTTTCTTTCCGATTTTGGATTTGATAATCACGGAAAACGTATCTAAAACTCGCAAAGAATCGTCCAGTTTTACGGCGCCGATTTCAATGATTTCATTCACAAACGCACCGAGCTTTTTGCTGTATGCGTTGTTCCACTCCATATCCATTACGATATATTGCATTGAAAAATATCTATCCTCTCAAAAAAATTGGGCGGTTCAAAAGAACAACCCAATTTTGTTAGTTTTTCGTATCTTCTGACTCAGCAATTTTTTCTTGCGCTTCTTCGACCGGCTTTTCATCATCGGCGCTCATTTCATCATTGACGGCTTTTTCATCCGTTTCGGTAAATTCCGAAAACTTCACATTGCCCGAAACATGAATCACTTCCGGCGCATTTTCAGCTTTGCGGCGGGCTTTTTCTTTTTGCCACTGTTTTTTCTTTTTCAGGTGTTCTTCCTGCTTTTTAGCAAGCTGGGCAGCTTTTTCTTTCGCTTGTTCTTCGCCGATTTGCATTTTACCGCTTAAACGAAGCAAAAACGTATCTAAATCTGCCGGAGAAATGTAGATATAAATTTCTTCCGACCGCGTTTTCCCGTTTTTATCCACGGACTCTTTGCGGTAACCGACGGCAATCCGTTTCATCGAAAGCGCAACCGTCTTTTTATTTTTGGCTTCAAAATCGCCGTCTTCAACCGAAATAATATCGCCGTAAGGAATTTTATAGCGACGAAGCGGCCAATCTTGAATAATCAGCTCGTTTTCACCGATTTCATATTTTGTAAAAAAGAGCATCGGCAAAATCAAAACGGCATCTATGATAAAAAGCAAAACGCCAAAACGAAGTCCGACTTTAGAATCTGCAAAAATCGGCGATGTCAAAAGCAAAAGAATCACAATTTGAAATACAGACAGGAACAGAACATAAAACAGGTTCAAGCCGGATTTAAATTTTGTCTGCATGGAATAAATCAACTCCTGTTTTCACACCATAAAACCGGTGATATTATGAAAAAAACTTCTGCTTTTCTGCTCGGCATCCCGATTGGGGCGCTGAATATACTTTTAGGCGCCGGCGGCGGGATGATTGCCGTTCCGGCTTTAAAAAAATGCGGATTAAATCAAAAGCAAGCACAGGCAAACGCTGTTGCCGTGATTTTGCCGCTCACAATAATCAGTCTAATTATATACACAAAAAAGGAATATGTCAATTTCTTTGACTCGCTTTGGATTTTGCCGTTTGCCGCGGGCGGTGCGCTGCTCGGCACGGTGGTTTTAGAAAAAATATCCGCACCGCTTCTTAAAAAAATATTTGCCGGATTTATGATTTGGGCCGGTGTTAGGATGTTTATGAAGTCATGAATTTTAGCCTATGGAATCTTCTTGCCGTCATCGTTTCTGCGGCGGTCGGCGCAATGGGGCTCGGCGGCGGAAGCGTTTTAATTCTTTACCTTACTCTGATTCTCAATATGCAGCAAGTACAGGCACAGGGCATCAACCTTCTATTCTTTTTACCATGCGCCATAACCGCTGTGGTCGTTTACAAAAAGCGAAACTTATTAAATAAACAATACTTGCTCCCGCTGATTTTCGGCGGTTTTGTAGGCGTCGGCGGCGGCATGGTTCTTTTGCAATTTTTAGACACACGCTATATTCGCTGGATTTTTGCCGTATTTTTGCTAACGCTTGGTATAATTACCTTTTTTCAAAAGGAGAAAAAAGAATAAATTGTATTGTTCCGCTAAAAAAAATATGTTAAAATAATAAAAAATTTATGAGGTGGAACATGATGAAAAAGGTCTTGCTGTCCGTTGCCATCGCTTTAGTCTGTATCGCCGTGATTGTCGGCGGCATCATAGGGTATCTGTATATGACGAACAAACCATCTGTTACATTCGATTTTGCAAAAAAGAACGGTGAAATCACCACCGGCGCTTCCGGCTTTTTATACGGCTTTGCAGAGCCCGATATTCCGAGTGTCGAAATCGCGAAAAGTATCGGTGTTTCCACCCTTTCCACCAAAACCCTCGGCGGTCTGCAACACCCGATCGGCGACGTAAATCAAGTTGCCGACACATTTATAAATGCCGGCGGCAAAGACATTATCGTCTACACGCAAGACATGTATGACACCTGGTATTATGAATTTGACAGCATGCCGGAATATTTGGCACGCGTCAAAGAGACAGTCACCGCGACGGAACAGCAGCCTTACGCCGACCGCGTGGTATATTGCATTTATAACGAAATGGACAACGGCGCGTGGTTCGGGGACTTTGGCGAATATGAAAATCGCAAAAAGACCTATGACGCGTGGAAAGAGACCTATTTGCTCGTGAAATCCATAAATCCCGAAGCGCGCATCGGCGGTCCCGGTTATTGTCAATACAATTCCGACTACATAAAGGAATTTTTAGAGTTTTGCAAGGCCGAAAATTGTCTGCCGGATATTATGATTTGGCACGAACTCGGCGCAAGTTCCCTTTACCACTGGGACGAGCATTTCAGCGACTATGATGCCGTTTGCAAGGCTGTCGGGATTGAAAAGCTCCCGGTTTGCATTACCGAATACGGGCTGATGGAAACCAACGGCATACCCGGCGAATCGATTAAATGGATCAGCCGCATTGAATCCACCAAAGCCGAAGCCTGCGTTGCCTATTGGCGGCTTGCAAACAATCTTTCCGACGTGGTCGCGGACGACGTCGCACCGAACAGCAACTGGTGGACATATCGCTGGTATTCGCAAATGACCGGCGAAACCGTCGAGAGCGAAGCCAAGGACTTGTTCCAAAGCAATTTAGGCGATTTTCTGATTCGGAAATCCGAAGGCCTCAAAAATCGTGGATTTTCAGGACTTGCTACTATCGATGAAGACAAAAAACAAATCCAAATTCTAGCCGGCGGAACGGACAGAGACGCTGTTATCACGCTGAATAACTTAGACAAAACCACTGCTTTTTCCGGTGTAACTTCTGTTACGGTTACGGCGGAATATGTAGATTACAAAGGGCTTTCGGGGATTGTCAACACCCCGAAAACCAAATTCGTAAAAAATCTGCCCATTGAAAACGGCACACTGGAAATAAGCCTTGAAAATCTGCTTTATACGCAGTGCCTGCGTTTCACAATCTCGCCGCAGGATGAATCTGCCGAGTTGCAAGACGAAACAGTTTCTATGTGGCGCTATGAAGCGGAAGATGCCGATTTGTTCGGAACAGCCTATAAAACAACAGACATTGCTTACGCCGCCTCCCAAAAAGAAATGGTCAAGGCGGACGCTTCCGAAGAAAGCGGTGTGGAATTCACCGTGGATATCCCTGAAAACGGGCAATATCAACTGGATTTGATTTACGGCAACGGCGCGAACGGCATGCAGTATGCAGAAGACGGTTCTGTGTCAGACAAGGGCATCCGCACCAATTTGGAAGTCGAAATTGCAATCGACGGAACAGCGCGGACCGAGAAAACCGTTTTAGTATCCACCGTGAAAGATGATTTTACAGATTGCTACACGTTTACGCAAGAATTTACTGCGGGCAAACATATGGTTCGAATTGCACTCCCCGAAAACGCAAGTGCGGGCAACACGATTTCTTTCGATTTCCTGGACGTTACAAAAATCGATTCGGAAACAAATAACAAAATCTACTTTGAAAAAGATATCAAGCAGTCAAGTGATGAAAACACCGCATTTCTTGTGGTGGCTCCCACAGAAGGGTATTACACCGTATCCGTTACCGGCGAAAAAGTGCCGAGCACAGTCTCTTTGAACGATGATAACGAAGCACAGCTTCCCGTAAGCACCGACGGAACCACCTATTCCGGCACACTATATTTGCCGCGCGGGGTAAGTTATTTGATTTTTGACGCCCCTGCCCTTTCGGCTATTTCAGTCACAAAATCAGAAAAAAATTCAGTGACAGCGATTACACCCGAGCAAATGTCTTTGAGCGGTGCGGCGACCATAAAAGCGTGTGACGCTGCCGTCAGTTATAACCGCGTAACCGCCTCGCCGACTTCCTGCCTTACCGGCATTTCTTCGGCAGAGGCTTCCGCCGCAGAATTGAAATTCAACGCTCCCGCAGCCGGACTTTATCAAATCACTTTCCTTTACAGCAACAATGAAGAAGGCGGCGTGCATGATTATAACGTCGACCTTGTGGAACGGTATTTGACAATAAGCGTAAACGGTCAAAAGCTCGGCAACACCTATTTCAGAAGCACATACAGTGAAGACACCTACAAAACCAAGACCATTCTTGTATCTTTGAAAGCCGGCGAAAACAGCATTCTGTTAGAAAACGACGGCAGTAATAAATTCAACAACAAAATGACCTATGCACCGGACGTCGGCGCGGTTTTTGTAGCCCCGCTTGACCCGCAAGGAACATAAAGGAGAAAAGCAGATGCAATACAAAAAACTGTTTACACCCGGCAAAATCGGAAATGTAGAACTCAAAAACCGAATCGTCATGCCGCCGATGATGCTCGGATTTGGGCAAATGGACGGCACCCCGACCAAGGAAATGATGGATTATTATGAAGAGCGCGCAATCGGCGGGTGCGGCTTGATTGTGACCGAAATCACCCGCGTCAATGATTTCAGCGGCGCTTCGGCGTTTGCGCAGCTTGCCATCAGCCACGATTATCATATTGCGCCGCTCAAAGAGATGATTGACCGTATTCACCGGCACGGTGCAAAAATGTTCATTCAGCTGCATCACCCGGGTCGCCAAAATATCGGTCTTATGATGGGTACTGTGCCGCTTTCGATTGCGATGGAGCGGATTATGGGCAAAGCCTATGACCGCATGTTTTATAAAGTCGCGCCTTTCGGCAAAAAGCTGATGGAAAAAGATTTGGTGTTAAAAACATGGGCGCCCTCAAAATCGCCACGCGCCTATTCGGCGGAAAGCAAAAACCGCGAAATGTCGGTGCGCGAAATCAAAAAGATTATTCAGCAATTTGTCGACGGCGCAGTCCGTGCGAAAAAAGCCGGTGCAGACGGTGTGGAACTCCACGCGGCGCACGGGTATTTGATTCAGCAGTTTTTAAGCCCTTATACCAACCACCGTACCGATGCATACGGCGGCAGTCTCGAAAACCGGATGCGTTTTTTGCTGGAAATTTTACAAGGCATTAAATCCGCCTGCGGCAAAGATTTTCCTGTGATTGTCCGGCTTACCGTGGACGAATGCTACAAAGAAATCGGACGCGAGGGCGTCGGGTACACGCTCGATGAAGGCGTCCAAATGGCGAAAGCGCTTGACAAGGCAGGTGTTGATGCGATTGACGTTTCGAGCGCGAGCTATGACACTTATAACTATTGGCTTGAACCGACTTCCTTTGAACCGGGCTGGCGCAAATATATGGCGGCTGCGGTCAAAAAAGAGGTTTCTGTACCCGTGCTTGCGGCGAACCTGATTCGTTCTCCGAAGCAGGCCGAAGAACAGTTGGAAGAAGGCATTCAGGACTTTGTTTGTCTCGGTCGCCCGCATATTGCGGACCCACATTGGGCAAACAAAGTAATGGAGGGGCGCGAAGACGAAATCAAGCGGTGCATCTGCTGTCTTTATTGCATGGAAAGCATGCAGCATAATGCCTATTGCGGTACGCATGCAAACTGCTCCGTCAACCCGATGCTCGGGCACGAAAAGGAACAACTCAAAAAAGACGGGAACGGCAGAACTGTCATAATTGTCGGCGCGGGCGCTGCGGGTCTCACCGCGGCGGAATTCCTCGGCAAACGCGGGTTTAAGCCGATTGTGCTTGAAAAACAAGCGCAGGCCGGCGGGCAGCTGCAGCTTGCCGACAAACCCCCGCTTAAAGATAAAATTGACTGGTGCGTTGAGGATCTGGTGACCGCCTGCGAGAAAAACGGTGCGGAAATTCGCTATAATACGACAGCTGACGAAGACACGATTGCCGCGCTTGACCCTTACGCGGTCGTAATTGCGACCGGCGCGTTGGCGGTTCGCCCGCGCTCCATTCCCGGCACGGATTTGCCGACGGTTTACACAACAACCGAAATTTTGGACGGCAGCGTAAAATTAAGCGGTAAAAAGGTCGCAGTCATCGGCTCCGGCATGACAGGCCTTGAAACCGCCGAAATGCTGTGTTCCCAGAAAAACCATGTCATTATGGTCGAAATGGCGGAAACCATCGCCCCCGGCACATGGATGCAGCACATTGACGACTGCATGCCGCGCCTCAAAGCCGCGGGCACGGAATTTATTACCGGGCACAAGCTTTCCGCTATCACCCCCGGCAAAATTGAAATCCAGAAAACTGGAACGGAAAACCTGCGGCTTGTGGATGCCGACTATGTCGTTCTGTCTTTGGGCGTGCGCCCCGATAACGCGCTGTATGAAAAAATCAAAGGCAAATACCCGCGTGTTTTCGTAATCGGCGACGCCGAAAAAACCGGCCGCATTGCCGACGCGACGGCTGCCGGTTACAAAATCGGAAAGGAACTTCAATAATGCGCAAAAACAAAGCGCTGTTTCTCTTTTTCATTCTGTTTTATTTTTGCACATGCGTTTTAGATTTGCTTTTAACCTATTACGCAACGCCGAATCTCCAACTGGAGGGCAATCCGCTTGTCCTCCGGCTGGAGTTCGGCTGGTTTGATTTGATTCTCATTAACATTGTTACGTTCTTTTTCTATTTTTTAATGTGCCGATATGCCTTTTTGTGCTATCGGCCCGTTTTGTCTTCAGAAACCGAGTCCCTTCGCCGGTATCTTGCCGACATCACCTACGGCGACCCGGAAAAAGCCAATATGGGTATGTGGAAATGGCCGAAAAACTGGGCGCCGCAAATCGCCTGCCTATGTTGGAGCGTTGCGGTAGCGCTCCCCTTTGCTCGATTGTTTGTTGTTTTAGAGTGGGCGCTTATAATCGCAAAAATTCCGGCAACGAGTTTCTTTCGTTTCGTCGCATTTTTCCCTTACGGCAGGGTGGATTTTTTCCTGGCGGTTTTGCTCGCTTGGGGATTTAGTTTCGTTTGGATTGCTCTTTCCTTTCGACAAAATAAAAGCGAATATCTCCGATTGCGCAACAATCGTTAAATGGTTAACAAAAAGGCGGCGGCGTTTCGCCGTTTTTTTTTGCTTTTTTCCGAAAATTCGCAACTTCTGTTTTTTCTATTGAATCCAAAAACTATATATTGTATAATTTGGTTTAAACTGGAGTAATTTGGTTTTAATATTTCATTACTATATTTGGAGGCTATGTGTATGAAAGTCCAATTCACTGAGACTGTGCTTCGTGACGCGAATCAGTCCCTCATTGCAACACGGCTTCCCTTTGAAGATTTTGAGGGAATCCTGGAAACAATGAACAAAGCGGGTTACTATTCGCTGGAGTGCTGGGGCGGCGCAACATTTGATTCCTGCCTGCGCTACCTCAACGAAGATCCGTGGGAGCGGCTTCGCAAAATCCGCGCAAAATGCCCGGACGTGAAGCTGCAAATGCTGCTTCGCGGTCAGAACCTTTTGGGATATAAGCATTATCCCGACGATGTCGTTCGTATGTTCGTGAAAAAGTCCATTGAAAACGGTATTGACATCATTCGTATTTTCGACGCACTGAACGACGTGCGCAACATTCAGGTTGCTGTGGACGAAACGCTGAAAAACGGCGCAATCGCTTCCGGCGCAATCAGCTACACAAAAAGCCCCATCCACAATTTGGAAGCCTATGTGAAACTGGCAAAAGACATGGAAGCTATGGGCTGCCAAACCATCTGCATCAAAGACATGGCCGGCATCATGGGCCCGCAGGAAGCTTACGACACTGTAAAAGCGCTGAAAGAAAACGTGAAAGTGCCGATTATTCTGCACACCCACTCCACAACCGGTCTTGGTATGCTCACCCTGCAAAAAGCAGTGGAAGCGGGCTGCGATGTCATTGATACCGCAATTTCCTGCTTCTCCGGCGGCACTTCCCAAGCGCCGACCGAAACCATGGCCTATGCATTAAAGCAGGAAGGCTACACAATTGACCTTGATATGCAGGTATTAAAAGAAATCAACGATTTCTTCAAACCCGTCAAGGCGAAATTCTTAAAGGAAGGCAAACTCAATCCCGTTGTGCTTTCCACCGACACTGATGCGCTCAACTATCAGGTCCCCGGCGGTATGCTTTCGAACCTGGTTGCCCAGTTGACTGCACAGAACCGAATGGATAAATTTGACGAAGTGCTTGCGGAAACCCCGCGTGTCCGTAAAGACCTCGGTTATCCGCCGCTTGTCACTCCGATGAGCCAGATGGTCGGCGTTCAGGCCGCAACCAACGTATTGCTCGGCGAGCGTTACAAGAGCATTTCCAAAGAAGTAAAAGCTTATATCCGCGGCGAATACGGCAAAGCCCCCGGCGAAATCGACAAAGACCTGCAAAAGAAAGTGCTCGGCGACGAAAAGCCGATTACCTGCCGTTTTGCAGACACTCTGGAGCCCGGCTTTGAAAAAGCAAAGAAAGAAATCGGCAGCAAAGCCCACTGCGACGAAGATGTGCTTTCTTATATCGCGTTCCCGGCACAGGCAGAAGCTTTCTTTGATAAACGTGACGAAGTTAAGAAAAACACCTTCACCTATTCCATTCGGAAAGTGGAAGAATAAGGAGGCTGTTTTATGAAACTTTTAACACTGGCTTATGAAGACGGCATTACAATCGGCGAAGCTTTAAATGTTTCCGTAACCGGCATGATTGTCGTGCTTCTGATTTTGGCACTGCTTTCGGTTTTGGTTCTTTTGCTTTCCAAAGCGGTTCGCTCCGTTGAAAAAGAAGCGAAAACCGTGAAGCACAAGAGCGACGAAAAACCTTCGAGCGCTCCCAAGACTGCTCCTGCTGCGGCACCGCTTGCAGCACCTGCGCCCGCTGCGGTTCCTACCGTCGCAGCTCCCGCTTCTGTAGATTTATTTGACGTGGACGAAAAGACAGCCGCTGTAATTATGGCGATTGTCAGCAACGAAAGCGGCATTCCGCTGAATCGTTTACAGTTCAAGTCTATTAAAGCAATTCGAAAATAAGGGGTAAAAGAAATGAAATACATTGTTACTTTAAACGGAATGGATTACGAAGTTGAAGTATCCGAAAGCGATGCGGTTGTAACAAACGTAGCGCCCGCAGCAGCGCCTGTTGCACCGGTCGCGCCGGCCGCTCCTGTTGCCGCGGCACCTGCAGCACCTGTTGCACCCGCAGCGGCTCCCGCACCGGCGGCAGTTACCACCACCGGCGGCACGGACGTGAAAGCACCGATGCCCGGCACGATTTTGGACGTTCAGGCAAGTGTCGGTCAGGACGTAAAAGCCGGTGATGTTCTGTTCATTTTGGAAGCTATGAAAATGGAAAATGAAATCGTGGCACCTTGTGACGGTAAAATCACGGCTGTTTTGACCACTAAAGGTAACACCGTTGCTACCGACGCTGTGCTTGCAAGCATCGGCGGCACTGTTGTTGCGGCTGCACCTGCACCGGTTGCAGCACCCGCACCCGCTCCTGTGGCTGCTCCCGCACCTGCAGCTGCTCCGGCTCCGGCTCCGGCACCTGCTCCCGCGCCTGTCGCTGCGCCTGCCCCCGCGCCTGTCGCTGCGCCTGCCGGCGGTACGGCTGTAAAAGCGCCGATGCCCGGCACGATTTTGGACGTTCAGGTAAAAGACGGCCAAGCGGTCAATGAAGGTGACGTGCTCTTCATTTTGGAAGCCATGAAAATGGAAAATGAAATAGTTGCGCCGACAAGCGGTACGGTTACCAAAGTGGTTGCCACAAAAGGCAGCACGGTTGCCACAGACGAAGCGCTCGCCTATATCGGTTAAGGAGGCGCTCGTTCATGTCAGTAGTCAACGCGATTGTTGAAATTTTCCAAACCTCCGGGTTTGTTTCTCTTTCTTGGCAAAACTGGGTCATGATTGCTGTGTCTTTCATTTTGCTGTACCTGGCCATTGTCAAAAAATATGAGCCCTTGCTCTTATTGCCGATTGCTTTCGGTATGTTGCTTGTTAATATTTATCCGGACATCATGTATGACCCGCTGATGCTTTCGTCTTATGAGGGCGAAGTGGTCGAGGGCGCACACTGGTATGATACGGGTGTTTTACGACTGATTTATTCCGGCGTAAAATCCAGCATCTTCCCCTGCCTTATCTTCCTCGCGATCGGCGCAATGACCGACTTCGGCCCGCTGCTGGCAAACCCCTCAAGCTTAATGCTCGGTGCGGCTGCGCAGCTCGGTATTTACGTTGCATTCATCGTTGCAATTGTCAGCGGTTATATCCCCGGCTTTGAAGGCTTTGACCCGAAAGAAGCTGCTTCTATCGCCATTATCGGCGGTGCTGACGGCCCGACGGCAATTTACTTAACCTCAAAGCTGGCTCCGCATTTGCTCGGTCCCATTGCTGTTGCCGCCTATTCTTACATGGCTTTGATTCCGCTGATTCAGCCGCCGATTATGCGCGCGCTGACCACCAAGAAAGAACGCGAAATCAAAATGGACCAGCTTCGCACCGTCAGCAAAGCGGAAAAGATTATCTTCCCGATTGTCGTTACGGTCATTTGCGTTTTGATTCTTCCGTCGGTCGCTCCCCTGCTCGGTATGCTGATGCTCGGTAACCTGTTTAAAGAAAGCGGCGTTACCGACCGTTTGAGCGACACCGCACAAAACGCCCTTTGCAACATTGTTACGATTTTGCTCGGCGTTACTGTCGGTGCAACCGCAGAAGGCAAAACCTTCTTGGATCTCAAAACAATTGCCGTTATTGTTATCGGTTTGATTGCATTTGCTTTCTCCACGGTGGGCGGCGTATTGTTTGCAAAACTGCTCAATGTCATCACCAAAGGCAGAATTAACCCGTTGATTGGTTCCGCAGGTGTTTCCGCCGTTCCGATGGCTGCGCGTGTTTCCCAGGTTGAGGGCAGAAAATACAATCCCTCTAACTTCCTGCTGATGCACGCTATGGGTCCGAATGTTGCGGGTGTTATCGGTTCTGCTGTTGCGGCCGGCTTCCTGCTTCTGACCTTCGAATAAGCATTAAACAAGATTTACAGGCTCTGCTAAATTGCAGGGCCTGTATTTTTACTCTATCGCCACCATTTTAAGAGGTTTTAACTATTTTTTAGCGTTTACCTTATCCTTTGAAAAGTTTGCTATTTGGCTTTGTACACAATATTTTGCCATATGGTCTTTTATGACATAATGGCCGTTAAATAACTCCAAAGCCATAGGACACGGATACATGCTTTTATTTTTACACAAAAAGAAACGCCCCGTCAAAAGACGAGGCGTTTTCTATTGATTTAATTGTTACGCAAGCTTGACTTCTTCCCAAAGCTTTGCAAGCAAATCCAGTGTTTCCTGGTCAAGGTTGTGGAAATACTGGGTTTTCACTTCTTCTTTCGGATAAAGCACTTCGTTGTCTTTTAAGGTATAGCGGTCATCGGCAAGCACCGCGGTATTCGGGCAAAGATAGCAAAGATATTCTGCGTTTGCAAGCGCGACTTCCGGCTCACACATAAAGTTGATGAACAACTCTGCAGCCGCTTTGTTTTTGGCGTTCGCCGGAATGCACATGGAGTCCACGAAAATGTTGGTGCCCTCTTTCGGATAAACAAACGCAAGGTCCGGGTTAACGTCCGCCATCGTCAGATAATCGCCGCCGTAGTAAGGTGCAATCGCGGCTTCGCCGTCTTCCATTTTGATGAACACTTCGTCCATAACGTAAGACTGAATCAGCGGTTTCTGCTCAATGAGTTTATCCGCAGCAGCGCGCCAGTCGTCGGGATTGGTGGTGTTGACCGACTGCCCGAGCAGATACTGCGCAACGCCGAATGCGTCACGGGAGTTGTTGAAGGTCAAAATCTGACCGCTGTATTTTTCATCCCACATAATGCTCCAGCTGTCCGGCGTTTCCGTCACCATGGTGGTGTTATAGATAAGACCGACCATGCCGCCGGTATAAGGCACACTGTATTCGTTGTTCTCGTCAAAATACAGGTTCTTGTAATCATCGGCAATATAGGAATAGTTCGGAATGTTGTTGAAATCCAGCTTTTGCAGCATGCCCTCTTTAATCATGCGTTCAATCATGTAATCGGACGGAATAATAACGTCATAGCTGACGCCGCCGCTTTTCAGCTTGGAATACAAATCTTCGTTGGAGTCGAACATCGTATAGTTTACGGTGATGCCGGTCAGATTTTCAAATTCCGCAACGACGTCCATTGTCCCCTCGGCGCCGTCAGAAATATATTCACCCCAGTTATAAACGTTGATTTCCGTGCCTTTGAGTTCCTCGACATTATAGTCGGAAACCAACTTGGACGCATCAAGCGTTGTGCTTTCGGAAGTCGTACAGCCGGAAAGGCCGACGATACCGAGCAACATCGTGAGAGAAAGTGCAACTGCTAAAATTTTTTTCATTTCAAGCCTCCTTAAACTTGCTTTGTTTGCTTTATTTTTTGTTTGTTATCGGCGCGCGCCTGCATCACATTCATCAGGATTAACAGCACAAGCACCGTAACAAAAATCAAAGTAGAAAGGGCGTACATATCCGGCTTAACCTTTTTCTTTGTCATTGAGAAAATGACGATCGGCAAAGTCTGAAATTTCGGACCGCTGACAAAATAGCTGATAATAAAATCATCTAAAGACAGCGTAAACGCCATTATAAAGCCGGTTATAATGCCGGACGAGATGTTTGGCAATATCACTTTAAAAAAGGCGGAAACGGGCGTGCAGCCAAGATCCTGCGCCGCCTCACCTAAATGTTTGTCCGTCTGTTTAAGTTTCGGAAGAACCGAAAGAATCACATAAGGCAAATTGAACGTGACGTGCGCAATCAAAAGCGTGGGGAAGCCCAAAACATCGCTCGTAGTCACCAAGTGCCCGACAAAAACAAACAGAAGCATCATCGAAACGCCGGTCACGATTTCGGGGTTCATCATCGGAATATTGGTCACAGTCAAAACCGCATTTTTAATCCACTTTTTCCGCATGGCGTTAATGCCGACCGCGGCAAGCGTTCCGATAATCAGCGCTAAAATCGAAGACGTGATTGCCAAAACCAGCGTATTCGATAACGCTTGCAATGTGATACGGTCATTAAAGAGTTCTCCGTACCATTTTAAAGAGAAACCGGAAAGCACGCTTGTGCTGCTTGTGCCGTTAAAGGACATAACCACCATGACCGCCATCGGCGCATACAAGAACAGCATAATCAGCGCGATATAAATATTCGAGAGCGCTTTTTTCTTCATATGATAATCGCCCCCTCGTCTTTATCAGCAAAGCGGTTCATCACCAACATGCAAATAATAATCATCAGCATCAAGACAAGGGAAAGCGATGCGCCGAGATTATAGTTGTAAGCGGACTGGAACTGCATTTCAATCGAGTCGCCGACAAGCAGGAATTTGCCGCCGCCGAGCTTTTGGCTGATATAAAAGGTGCTGACCGACGGCACGAAAACCATTGTAATTCCCGAAATGACACCGGGAACGCTCATCGGAAAAATGACCTTGCGCAAAACCGCACGGTTGTTGCACCCAAGGTCCTGCGCCGCCTCGACTAAGCTGTAATCGAGTTTCGACATCACGGAATAAATCGGCAGAACCATATACGGCAGGAAATTATAAACCATACCGAGAATAACGGCGCCCGGCGTGTTAATCATTTGCACTTGGCCTATACCGATTGCCTTAAAAATGGTGTTTAATATACCCGTGTTGGCCAAAATCGTAATCCAGCTGTACGTACGGATTAAAAAGTTCATCCACATCGGCAGCATGATAAGCATCATTAAAGTTCGTTGTTTGGAAACACCGGAACGCGACATGATATAGGCTAGCGGATAAGATAAAAGCAGGCAGATTGCCGTCGCTAAAACTGCGTACCAAATCGAACGCCCGAAAGTTTCTTTATAGGCGGTCAGCGCCGTGATATTGTCCCAGGTAAGATTGCCGCTGCGGTCGGTAAACGCATAATAGACGACCATCACCATAGGCGCCAAAATAAACAGCACGGACCAAAGCAGATACGGCGCGTTAATCAGTTTGGAGGTTAAAGATTTCTTGTTCATCTCACGCCTCCGCCGGTTCTTCTTCATCCTCCGGCGTCGCTTCCGGATCGGACAATTCGTCGAACTCCTCACTAAACGAGCTGTAATCGCCGTAAAGGCCGGAATACTCGCTCTTTTTCATAACCTGGATTTCGTCCGGCTTAATGGAAATGCCGATAACAGCACCGACTTCTACAAAATCCGTGGTCTGAATCATCCATTTAAAGCCGTCAACATCCACGATAATCTCATAATGAACGCCTTTGAAGGTCACAGAAGTCACGGTGCCTTTGAGCATACCCTCTTCTGCCGGGACAATGTCAACATCTTCCGGGCGAACGACAACGTCAACCGGTTCGTCTTTGCCAAAGCCTTTATCGACGCACTGGAATTTGATGCCGTGGAATTCCACCGAAAAGTCGGCGTGCATAATGCCGTCCAAAATATTGCTTTCCCCGATAAAGTCAGCAACAAATGCATTTTTTGGCTCGTTGTAAATGTCGGTCGGCGTACCGATTTGCTGAATCTCGCCGTTATCCATCACAACGATGGTATCCGACATGGAAAGCGCTTCCTCCTGATCGTGCGTAACATAAATAAAGGTTATGCCCAATCTCTGCTGAATGTTTTTAAGCTCAACCTGCATGTCCTTTCGAAGCTTCAAGTCGAGCGCACCGAGCGGCTCGTCCAAAAGCAAAACGCGCGGTTTCACGGCAAGCGCACGCGCAATCGCCACGCGCTGCTGCTGACCGCCGGAAAGAGAAGAAATATTCCGCTTTTCAAATCCTTTCAAATTGACAAGCGCGAGCATTTCTTCCACAGTCTTGCGAATTTCGTCCTTTGACTTCTTTTGCAGTTTCAAGCCGAACGCGATATTATCATAAACATTCAAATGCGGAAAGAGAGCATAACGCTGAAAAATGGTGTTCACCTGCCGCTTATGTGCAGGAACACCATTGATTACTTTTCCCTCAAAAATAACTTCGCCGCTGTCCGGTTCCAAGAAACCGGCAATGATGCGAAGTGTGGTTGTTTTTCCGCAGCCGGAGGGCCCGAGCAAGGTTACGAATTCGCCGTCACGAATGTAAAGGTCGATATTCCGTAAAATTGGTTGGCCGTCAAAGCTGACGGAGATGTTTTTCAAATCAATAATCACTGCGTTTTTTTCCAATTATGCAGCCCCTTTCCAACCGATAGGTATCGTTGGGTATGCAACGCGTGCACCCCTATTTGGTATGAATACAAATATAGAGAAAAAATACAAAAAAGTCAATAATTTTACGAAAATTTACATAGAAAGTTTTATAGAAAAAAAGCCGGAGAAATCCTCCGGCTTTGGCAATATTTTCTATATAGGTTATTCCCAGCCTTTACACACGTCTATCCATGCGCAATATCCCGAATATTTTTCCAGTTCCGGGATCGTAAGCTCGATAGCGCTGTTGGCGCTTCCGCAGGCGGGAAATACGGTTTGGAACCGCTGAAGCGAGCGGTCCAAATAGACTGTAACGCCACTGTTTACCGCAAACGGGCAAACCCCGCCGACCGCATGCCCAACAAGTTCTTCGACTCGCTCCGCCGGAATCATAGACGCTTTTTGATGAAACCGCGCTTTAAACTTCGGGTTGTCGATTTTTGTGTCACCAGCCGCAACAATCAGCACAGGGGCCCCGTCTACAAGAAAAGAAAGCGTCTTTGCAATTTGCTTTTCTTCGCAACCCAAAGCTTGTGCCGCAAGTGCAACGGTAGCACTCGAAACGGGGAACTCCAAAATCTTATCTTCTAACCCGAATGTTTTAAAATAAGCTTTTACTTTATCAATCGCCATTGTTTCACCTTACAGTTGATAGAAACCCACGCGTTTCATCGCTTTGCGAAGCGTACGGTTGGCAACACGGGCGGCTTTCTGGGCGCCGGCTTCCATGCAGGCGTTGAGGTAAGATTTATCAGCGATCAAGCGGTTAAACTCATCGCGCACCGGCGCGAGTTCCGCAACAACGGCTTGAGCTACCGCGGCTTTGAAATCGCCGTAGCCTTTTCCGTCGAACTCTTTTTCAATTTCTGCAAAATCCTTACCTGTGCAGCAGCTGTAAATCGTCATTAAGTTATTGACGCCGTCTTTCCCCTGGGCATAATGCACGCGCGCTTCAGAGTCGGTGACTGCGCTTTTAATTTTATGGACAATCGTATCGGTATCGTCCAGCACAGAGATAAACGCTTTGACGTTTGTGTCCGACTTGCTCATTTTTTTTGTCGGCTCCTGCAAAGACATAATCTTTGCACCGGTTTTGCCGATAAAGGGTTCGGGCAACGTGAAGGTTTCACCGTAAAGACCATTGAAACGGTCCGCAATATTGCGGGTAATTTCCAAATGCTGCTTTTGGTCCACGCCGATCGGCACATAGTTTGCCTGATACAGCAAAATATCCGCCGCCATCAGCATCGGATAAGCAAACAGACCAACGTTGACGTTTTCCGGGTGTTTCTCACTTTTATCTTTAAACTGTGTCATACGTGCCGCTTCCCCGAACTGCGTGTAGCAGTTGAGAATCCAGCCGAGCTGTGCGTGTGCGCTGACGTGGCTTTGCACAAAAACGGTGTTTTTCTCGGGGTCAAGGCCGATGGCAAGCAAAAATGCATACATTTCCAACGTCTTGCGGCGAAGCTGTGCGGGTTCGGGCCGAACGGTAATTGAGTGTAAATCCGCAACGGCATAATAACATTCATAGTCATCCGCCATATTTTTCCAGTTTTTCAGCGCACCCAAATAATTGCCGAGTGTGGGCGTGCCCGTCGGCTGAATTGCACTTAAAACAACTTGTTTCTTCTCGTTGGTTTCCATTTTTAAAATCTCCCATATCTAAACTGCCATGTAAATGGCTTAAAAGATATTATAGCAGTAACTTAAAAATTTATCAATCTAAAATCCGGATTTTTTGTAAGAGTTTGTCAGATTTCTTATTGTTTTTTTGGCTAAAGTGTTATATAATTGTTTGGGTAAATTATTGGAAAGAAGAGATTATACATGTTAACGCTCGACAAAGTGTATCACGCATCTTTTCAGCTGAAAGATGTTATCCGCAAAACGGACATGATCATGGCGCCGAAAATCAATCCTGACTGTGAGGTGCATTTAAAAACCGAAAACTTGCAGGTTACCGGCTCTTTCAAAGTGCGCGGTGCTGCATATAAAATCTCACAGCTTTCAGATGAAGAAAAGAAAAAAGGCGTGATCGCCTGCTCCGCCGGCAACCATGCACAGGGCGTGGCGCTCGCCGCGACCAAAAACGGAATTAAATCTTTGATTTGTCTGCCGGACGGCGCACCGATTTCCAAAGTGGAAGCTACGAGAAAATACGGTGCGGAAATTTGCCTGGTGGAAGGCGTTTATGACGACGCTTACAACCGTGCGTTACAGTTGAAAGACGAAAAAGGCTATACATTCATTCACCCGTTTAACGACGAAGACGTGATTGCGGGTCAGGGCACAATCGGACTTGAAATTTTAGAGCAGCTGCCCGATGTGGATATTGTCATTGTCCCGGTCGGCGGCGGCGGACTGATTTCGGGCGTTGCATTTGCGATTAAAGCGTTAAAGCCGAATGTCAAAGTTTACGGCGTGCAGGCTGCCGGCGCTCCGAGCATGCAAAAATCCCTTGCCGACGGCAAAATCGAGATGCTCGACGAAGTCTCTACGATTGCCGACGGTATTGCTGTAAAAGAACCCGGCGACATTACGTTCGATATGTGCCAAAAATATGTGGACGGCGTTGTTACCGTTTCCGAGGACGAAATTGCAGCGGCGATCTTGGCGCTGATTGAACAGCAAAAGCTGATTGCAGAAGGCGCCGGCGCGGTTTCCGTTGCGGCTGCGATGTTTAACAAAATTGACGTCAAAGGCAAAAAGGTTTGCTGCCTCGTTTCCGGCGGTAATATTGACGTGACCATTCTGTCGAGAGTCATCAAACGCGGTCTTTTGAAGTCCGGTCGGACGTTCTCCATGACAATTGAACTGCTTGATAAACCCGGTCAGCTCAAAGGCGTTTCCGAAACCATTGCGGAACAGGGCGGCAACATCATTTCCGTTCACCACGAAAGAGCTTCGGAAGGTTCCGACATCAACGGCTGCTATTTGCGCTTGGTGCTGGAAACCCGAAACTTTGACCACATTGAAGCCATCAAAAACGCTTTGATTGAGCGCGGCTATCATATTAAGTCTTATTAAGAAATCTTTTTAAGGAGGAATTCCAAATGATTGATACTTTACACACCGAAAATGCGCCGGAGGCTATCGGCCCGTATTCTCAGGCAAAAATCATCAACGGCGTTTTATATGCATCCGGTCAGATTGCGATTAACCCCGCAACCAGCGAAGTGGAAGCCACCACGATTGAGGAGCAAACCGAACAGGTTTGCCAAAATATCGGCGCGATTTTAGAAGCTGCCGGTACGGATTTTTCGAAAGTCATTAAGACAACCTGCTTCTTAAAGAATATGGCAGACTTTGGTGCTTTCAACACGGTTTACGGCAACTATTTTGTCAGCAAGCCGGCGCGTTCCTGCGTCGCAGTTGCCGCTTTGCCGAAAGATGTTTTGGTTGAAGTGGAAGTTATCGCGGAAGTCTAAACACAAACAGCATATTAAAAAGGGTACGGTAAAAACCGTACCCTTTTTTCTTGTTCTTATGTTTTGAATTATAAGACTTTGGAAAGGAATTCCTGCAAACGCGGGTTTTGCGGGTGGTTGAAAATGCCGTCAGGCGTGTTTTCTTCCAAAATCTTGCCGTCATCCATAAACAACACACGGTCGCCGACTTCTCGCGCAAAGCCCATTTCGTGAGTTACAACGACCATGGTCATACCGCTTTTCGCAAGGTCTTTCATCACGTCCAAAACCTCACCGACCATTTCCGGGTCGAGCGCCGAGGTCGGCTCGTCAAACAACATAACGTCCGGATTCATCGCGAGCGAACGCACAATCGCAACACGCTGTTTCTGACCGCCGGAAAGCATCGACGGATAAGCGTCTGCCTTGTCTGAAAGCCCGATGCGCTCCAAAAGCGCCATCGCGTTTTCTTTCGCTTCCGCCTTAATTTGGGCATTGGATTTAATTTCCGAAGCCGGAGCAATCTTGTCCTTTTTCCCCGTAAGCTTGTACTTCAAATTTTGGCGGCGCAGTTTTGCCATCGCCTTTTTCTGGACCAAAATCGGAGACAGCGTAATATTTTCCAAAACCGTCTTGTTGTTGAAAAGGTTAAAATGCTGGAACACCATGCCCATATGTTGGCGCTGAACGTTGATATCCACTTTCATGTCGGTTAAATCAACGCCGTTAAACAGCACGCTGCCGGAAGTCGGATCTTCCATACAGTTTAAGCAACGCAGAAAGGTACTTTTGCCGGAACCGGAAGGACCGATAATAACGACCTTCTCCCCTTTTTCGATGGTCAGGTTAATGCCTTTGAGCACCTGAAGGTCGCCGAAGCTTTTGGTCAGGTTAATGACTTCTATCACTTTTTCTCAGGCTCCTTTCCATCCACTTAATCAGACCGCTGATTAACAATACCATTGCGATATAAATCACCGCCATGACAAGATACGGAATCATAAATTCGTAAGTCGAAGTACCAATCTTGCGGAATGCAACATACAAATCCGTTGCGCCGATGAAGCTGACAACTGAGGTTTCCTTAATCAAAGAAATAAACTCGTTGCCCAATGTCGGCAGTATGTTTTTAATCGCCTGTGGAATGACAATGCGGCGCATTGTCGTTGCAAAGCTCAAGCCGACCGAACGGCCGCCTTCCATTTGTCCAGGGTCAACGGATTGAATGCCGCTGCGCATGATTTCCGAAACATAGGCGCCGGAATTTAAGCCGAACACAATGCAAGACACCGTAACCGACGGCAGATTCACATCCATCAGCGGCAGTGCTACGTAATAGAACAGCAACAGCTGCACCACCATAGGCGTCCCGCGGAAAAAGCTGACATATACACTGCAAATTCCATTTAAAACACGTGGCAAACGTCTGTATTTCGGCAATACGCGCACGGTCGCAATCAATGTACCGATTACAATACCGATGAGCAGACCAATGACGGCGATTTTAACCGTGTTTTGCAAGCCGGTGGAAATTTCAGAGAGGTAAGAATCAGCGCTGCCGCCCTGGAACAACTCTACAAATTTCCAAAATTTGCGTTCAAAGTCTCCCATAATAAAATCCTTATTTCACACAGAAACGCAATATCCTCACCGAAACGGTGAGGGTATTGCGCTAAATGTTTATTTTCTTTTGAGTTGCTAATTACGCAGCAGCGTTGACAGAATCCGCAATGGACTGTGCGGGCGCCGCGTCGATGATAACGTAATTGAGGTTGCCGTTCACCATGTCCTGAACCGCCAAAGCGCCGTTCTGATAGCCGACAGGCGTTACTTTGAATGTGTTAGATTCAAAGTCGCCGGTGGACTCAGTGTAAGACTGACCGGTTGTACCGTTCTGGAAACCGATCTTCACGGAAGAATCCATACTCTGGAGCTTCGCAACAACCTGGTCTGCTGTGGTGCAATCATCAAATGTGGTGTCGTCGCCTTTGACAATCAGCTTCTGAGAAGCCTGATAATAGGAATCACTGAAAGTAACCGATTCTTTGCGTTCTTCGTTGATGGTAAGACCGGCCATAGCGATGTCGCACTTGTGGCTGCCGACGGAAAGGCAAACCGCATCAAAGTCCATGTTCTGAATCACAAGTTCTTTGCCGAGTTTCTGCGCAAGCAGATAAGCGATTTCCATATCGACGCCGAGGTACTGGTCGCCTTCGGTGTATTCAAACGGCGGGAATTCCGCGTTGGTCGCAACAACAAGCTGGTCTTTGGTTTCATCCAAAGCCGCAGAGGTTACCGGGGTCGGCGTGCCTTCCTTAAAATACTTGTTGAAAATTTCTTCCATTTTGCCGTTTTCTTTAATTTCAGCGATGAAGGCATTCACCTGTTCGAGCAGTTCCGGCTGGTTTTTGTCAACGCCGAATGCATATTCTTCTTCGGTCAGGTTGATGTTGATGACCTTAACTGCGGGTGTTTTCGCAACGTCGGTGTCGCTGCCGCAAGCGGCAAAAGCAGAGACCATCAAAACCAATGCCATAACCATTGCTAAGACTTTCATTGACTTTTTCATAATCAGTTCTCCTTTTCTGAAAATGTGGCTAAATTATACACCCACATGCATAAAAATGCAAGCGTTTCGCATGTTTATTCGCTGTTTTCTCGCTTTTTACGAAAAACCACCAACTTGCTGAATACATAATTGGATACTATGATCACAATTTGCGCGATCGTTTTAGTGATAAACTCGCCGAGCGGCAAGGTTTTATCGAACAAAACAACCGTTCGTTCGCCGGCGGAAAGCAAATCCATGCCGATAAACATGATAATCAGTTCCAACACAAGCGAAAAAAGCCGCGCACCGACGAACAGCACAATTTCCTTGCAAATAGCCTTTGCGCCGAAAGTTTTACTTTCAAATACCCAAATACGGTTGGTGATATATGCAAATGCAACTGCGGCAATCCAGGCGATGACTGTTGCAGGCTGATACGGGATATGAAGCGCTTTACAGCCGAAATATACGACGTAATTTACAAGCGTAGTCAAAGCTCCGAATACGACATAGAGAATCAGCTCTTTATATTTCTTAAGCAATTTTTTCATGCAAAATTAAGCTTCCTTTTCTTCTTTTCCGGCCGCCTCGCGACGTTCTTTCAAATCCTTTTCCACTTGCGCTTTCTGGGCTTTTGTATAACGAATGCAAAGGAACGGAATCAAATATAAAACCGAACCCAGCGCCGGCAGGAGCATAAACAGCGGCCACTGTGCATCGTAAAACGCCTGCGACTGCCCCTCAATTCCCAGTTCAGCGTCGTAGGAAAGCCAGCCTAGGACAAGACCGCTTGTCAAAAGCTTGAGCGCGTCAGTCAGCTTATTAGTCAAGTTTTGCAGAGAATTGCTGATGCCCTCTGTGCGTTTTCCGGTTTTCCACTCTGCATAATCCACCGCGTCGCAAAGCATCGCGCGCTGCGCAATACCGATCATATTGGTGGGAATCGAAGAAACAGAAATAATCACAATTACCGCAATCATTTGCGGCAGCGTTTTAAAGCCGACGAAAAAGGCTAACACGCGACAGGCAATATTCATCAGTTGTGCAACAACAATAATATTCCGCATACCGCCAATTTTATCGGCAAGTTTCACAGAAAAGAACATGCTGACAGCCGAAAGTACACTTACTAAAATCCCGTAATAAAACTGTACGGTTTCGCCGTTAAACACCTTTCCGCCGATTTCCACAGAAACACAATATTTAAAGAAATAAATCCACGGAATTGCACCGTTCAGGAAATTAAGCACCTGCGCAAGCAAAAGTAAAAGCAGCATTTTGTTGTGGCGCAGTTCGGTAAGCTGTTTTAAAAACGGCTCTTGCGGCGGGGCAACAAAAGTCACTCGTTCTTTCGTCTTATAGGCTAAAATAGATAATAACTCGCCACCGAATCCGAAGAAAATACCAAAAATTAAAAACAGCGTTTTTTCACTGATACCAATCGATTCACGCGCCCCCATAATCAGCGGCACAAGACTGATAAGCCCGGAGGCCGCACCGACACCGATATTCAGCCACTGGGAAACGCGTGAACGCTCGTGCGGGTGCGGCGAAATTAACGACATCATACCCCAAAGTGCGACATCTTGGAAAGAGTAAGTAAAATCCCAAGCGATATAGACGCAAAGCAAAATAAGAATCGCGGCCGTCTCAGAAACACTGAAATCCACAAACATCAACGCGGTTAAAATACCGATGAAAATCGGCAGTTTCCCGAGATACGGATGCAGTTTTCTTCCCGGTTGACATTTTCGCCGATCAATCAAAGTCCCGACAACCGGATCGTTGACGGCGTCCCAAATTCTTGTAAAACCAGTTAAAAAGCCAACTTTTTGCGCGCCTATGTGCAAAACATCCGTGCAAAAATAAAAGAGCCACTGTGAAACAATAGCATAAGCCATATTTTGCCCGGTTAATGAGGCGGCATAGGCAAATAATTCCCGATTCGGAACGTAACCCTCTTCGGCATATTTGCTGAACAACCACCAACGGCGGGGCTTTTTCACGGTTTTCGGTTCGGACGGTTTGGTAGGCATACGGCTCCCCCTTTACTGTCTGTCAAAGGCTGTTAAATAAAACGAATTTGATTTTCTTTTTCCAAAAGGCAAACCGCGTGCGCGGCTATCCCCTCTTTGCTTCCTGTAAAGCCAAGCCCCTCTTCGGTCGTCGCTTTTACACTGACACAGTCGAAAGGCATTTTGCAAGCATTTGCAATATTCTTTTGCATTTCCTGAATATACGGTGCCAGCTTCGGCGCTTGTGCAAGAACAGTCGCATCGATATTGCCGACTTTATAGCCCTGCTTTTTAAGCAAAGACACAACGCGCGTGAGAAGCAGTAAGCTGTCTGCGTTTTCATAGGCAGGGTCTGAGTCCGGAAAATGCTTTCCGATGTCGCCTAGCGCCGCCGCGCCTAAAAGCGCGTCGCTTATTGCGTGCAGCAGAACGTCTGCGTCGGAATGCCCTAATAAACCGATGTCATCGTTCGGGATTTCTACGCCGCCTAAAATAAGCTTACGGCCTTTTACCAATTTGTGCACATCATACCCGTGACCGATTCGCATCATTGTTTCGCCCTCCCTTTTAACACCGCTTCTGCGAAAGGAATATCCTCCGGCGTTGTGATTTTCAAATTTTCATAGCTGCCTTCGACCATATAAACCGGTGCGCCGGCGGCTTCAATCAGTTTGCAATCGTCGGTAAATTGGCTGCTGTTTTCGACACTGTCCACAGCGCTCAAGTAAAGCCTGCGTTCAAACACCTGCGGCGTGTGTACTGCCCAAAGGGTGCTTCTGTCCGGCGTGTCCGTGATACGATTTTCACTGTCCACGACCTTAATTGTATCTTTAACCCGAACACCGGTTGCCGCCGCGCGGCAAGCAAAAGCCTTTTTCACCGTGTTTTCGATGATTTCCTGCGTCACAAGCGGGCGTGCGCCGTCGTGAATGGCAAAATACTCGGCAAACGGCGAACTGCTGCGAATAGCGGCGTACACGCTTTTTTGCCGTGTTTCCCCGCCGGGGACAACCGCCGCAACTTTCTCCACGCGGTATTGCTTCAAATAATCATAGATGTGTTCTATGTCCTGTTCGCGCGCCGCAACGACAATTTCCTGAATCAATGGTGAGCGGGAAAACGCTAAAAGTGTCCGAATAAGCACAGGGACGCCGTCAATCAGCAGAAACTGCTTATTGACGCCGCCCATTCGTGTTGAATTTCCGGCCGCCACAATCACCGCAGTAACAAACGGCGTTGCAGATGACGGAAATGGATTATGAAATTGTTGATTGTAATCACACATATTGTCACCCCTGCGCCGAGATTTTGGGTTCCGGGGAATATTCAGATATGTGTATTATATACCTATTACAGCAATTTTTCAAGAGTGGCAAGCTTTACGCAAAGGCAAAGCACTTCCGCCGCTTTTTGAAGTTCTTCGACCGAGGGGTAAGTCGGCGCAATACGGATATTGCGGTCCGCCGGGTCTTTGCCGTAAGGATAAGTCGCGCCGACGCTCGTCAGCGTAACGCCGAGCTCTTTGCAGAGTTCACCGACGCGCTTTGCGCTGCAGCCGGTCGTGTTCAGGCTGATGAAATAGCCGCCGTTCGGGCGCGTCCACTGTGCAAGCCCGTCTTCTTTCAGTTCGCGGTCCAAAGCGTCCAAAACAATCTGGAATTTCGGCGCGATAATCGCCGCGTGCTTTTTCATGTGCGCGCGAATGCCGTCCAAATTCTTGAAATATTTAACATGACGAAGCTGGTTGAGTTTGTCGTAGCTGATGGTCTGCATTGCAAGGCGCTTCATAATTTCGCGCATGTTGTTGTCGGAAGCCGCAAGAACGGAAACGCCTGCGCCCGGGAAGCTGATTTTGGAAGTGGAAGTGAATTCCACAAAATTGTCCTCGGTGCCGTATTCCTTGCAGACGTCAAAAATGTTCAAAAGCTGATCCGGCGTGTCGTTGAGGTCATGCACAACATAGGCATTATCCCAAATCACGCGGAAATCTTTTGCTGCCGGCTGCAAAGCCGCCAGTGCGCGAACGGTATCATCGGAATATGTGATGCCGTCGGGATTCGAATATTTCGGCACGCAGAACATGCCTTTGACTTTCGGGTCTTTGACAAGTTCGCGGATTTTTTCAACGTCCGGGCCGTTCTCCGTCATTTCCACGTTAATCATTTCAATGCCGAAATGCTCACAAATCGTAAAGTGACGGTCATAGCCGGGCACGTTGCAAATAAATTTCACACCGTCCTGCAGCATCCAAGGCGTATTGCCGGCAACGCCTTTGGTCATGCACTGTGCAATATAGTCAAACATGAGGTTTAAGCTTGAGTTACCGCCGACCACGATATTTTCCGCCGGTACGCCGAGCACTTCCGAAAACAGCGCCTTGCACTCCGGAAGGCCGCCGAGTTCGCCGTAGTTGCGGCAGTCAAACCCGTTGGAAGCAATGCAGTCGTCCGGGGTTTTGATTTCGGTCAACATATCCATAGACAACGCAAGCTGGTCCGCACCCGGTTTGCCGCGGGACATATCCAGTTTCAGGTTCATTTCCTTGAGTTCGGCAAAGGTTTTGTCAAGCTCTTGTTTCTTTGCAAGCAAATCTGCTTTTGACATTTGCGAATACTGCATTTTCAAGGCCTCCAAGTTTCATGATATTGTTGAATGCTCATAAATTTTATTACATTTTATTCCTTTTTGCAATATTTGTTTTGAAATCTTGCAAAAATTCCATAAAAAAGACAAGGCAAACCGTTTTTGCCCTGTCTTTTCGTATAAATCGTATAAAGAAAATATCAAAATCACTTTTTGCGAACGATTACAGCCGGCAAAATCTTCGGCGTTTTCTGTTCGACTTTATAGATCTCCCGCAAAAGCTTCTGCCGCAAATCCCGGCGAACGGCTTTATAGACTTTGTCGCGAATTAAATTTCGCTTTTGCGCGGGGTCTTTTTCGTTATCATAAAGATAATCTTCAAAATACACATTGGCATAGGATTTTACAAAGCCTGTCAATGCGGCGGAGCGCACAGAGTAAGTGTATTTTTTTGTACGAATCGCACGCCCGCACTGGCTTTCGCTGATTTGCAGAAAAACGCAATCGCGTTCCTCTCCGGTTTTCAGTTCCTGCACCAAAGATTTGCCCATATAGTTTTTGGGTACAGGAATTCCGGCAAGGTCCAAAAGCGTCGGCGGCAAATCGATAAGGCTCACGAGCCGCGACTGCACCCCACCGCCGCGAAACGGTCCGCCCAAAATCACCAACGGCGTATGAATGGCGCTGTCATGGCAGGAGCGCTTATATTCCACATTACGTGTTTTGAAATGGCAGCCGTGGTCGCTCGTGTAAACAATAACGGTATTTTCAAATAACCCTTTTTCTTTTAATTTGATTACAATTCGTTTCAAATTGTCGTCCAGGCTGCGAATGCAGGCAAGGTAATCGGGGTACATTTTTTCGTAATCCCCGCGAAGAAAAGACAAATCTTCCGGAATCGGTGTATTCTGAAACTCCGGCACAAGTTCTTTCGGACCTTCAAACCGACCGTGGTCATTTTGGTGGTGGGGCTCAATGTGCGAAAGAAAAAGAAAAAACGGTTTTTCCGACGTCTTTTGGTCGAGATACTGGAGCGCAAAATCCGTAATACAATCTGCACGGTAGCCCTTAAAATCGATTTGGTTGCCGTCCCCGTCAAAAACATAACCGTCGTAGCCGTGGGACGTAAATTCCAACACATCAGAAGCGCGCCACCAGTCGCGATAGCCGCCCTGTCGTTCTTTCGGAACGGCGGTTTTTTCACAATGCACGCCGACACCGGGCACCGGATCGGATGCGAGGTGCCATTTGCCGACATAGGCAGTTTCATACCCCGCGTCATTAAAATAATCGGCAAGTGTTTTTATATTCTGCGGCAAAGCAACACCGTTTTTAAAGCAGCCGCACTGTGTTGCATAAACCCCGGATTGCAGGCAAGCGCGCGCAGGTCCGCAGACCGGCTGACAGGTAAAGGAATTTTCAAACCGTGTTCCCTCTTTGGCGAGGTCACAAAGCGTCGGCATAATATCCTCGGTTACCGTGTCGCTTCGCTGTTGGTCGCTGAAATAAAAAATAATATTCGGCTGCACGACGTCCGTCCTTTCTGTTCAATCGAATAAGAAAAGTATAGCATTTCTTAAAGCCGTAGTCAACCCTCGAAACAGCAACAAAATCCTTGTTTTCGGTTGAATTCGGCGGGGTTTTCTGTTAATATAATTTTGAAAATTTTTCAATCGAGGTCTTTGTTATGATTTTAAAATTGAAACCTGCATTAAAAGATTACATTTGGGGCGGACAAAAGCTGAAAACCGATTTCGGCTTTCAAAGCGACATGGACATTGTCGCCGAAGGTTGGATGCTTTCCTGTCACAAAGACGGTGAGAACATTGTGGAAAACGGCGATTTTGCCGGTAAGACGCTTTCCGAAACGATTGACAAACTCGGAAAAGAGACGCTCGGCAAACACGCACAGAGATTTGACCGTTTCCCGATTCTCATTAAGTTAATCGACGCAAAAAACGACCTGTCCGTTCAGGTGCACCCGGACAACGAATATGCACAGCGTGTTGAAAACGAATACGGCAAAACAGAATGTTGGTATATTCTTGACTGCGACCCCGGTGCGGAATTGATTTACGGTTTCAAAAAGGAAATCTCCAACGAGGAATTCCGCCGCCGTGTGGAGGACAACACCTTTTTGGACGTCGTCAACAAAGTAAAAGTGCATAAAGGGGACTTATTCTTTATTGAATCCGGCACGCTGCACGCCATAGGGAAAGGCATTCTCTTAGCGGAAATCCAGCAAAACTCCAACGTCACCTATCGTGTATATGATTACGGCAGGCTCGGCGCCGACGGTAAGCCGCGCCAGCTGCACACGGAAAAAGCGATTGCGGTCACCCATTGCGTGCCGCCGACGCGTGACACAAAACCAGAAGGAGAAATGGAAAAGCATGACGGTTATACAAAACAGCTGCTCACTTCCTGCGATTTGTTTACCGTTTGGAATATCGACGTTAAATACAACTACGAAGCCGTAGCAGACGAAAATTCGTTTGTGTCGTTGGTTGTGGCTGACGGCAGCGGCAAAATCGCTTGTGGGGAAGACACAATGCCGGCCAAGAAAGGTGACAGCTTCTTTATTCCGGCAAATGCCGGAAAATTTAGCCTTGACGGCAACTTACAGGTGATTGAAACGAGGGTATAACCATGAAGTGTAAACCCGGCCTGATTCATAAACGGAACAGCAAGCCTAAAGCCGATGATAAGACCGATAAGCAAGCAAAAAAGCGAAAGTTCAGTCTAAGAAAGCTTTTGCTTATTTTCGGCGTGCTGTGTCTTGCGGTTGCTGTCCTATTTGTGGCTATCAACGCACACGTAATTCGCATTTCTGCGCCCCGTCTGATTTCCGCAGACGCGGCAACTAATTTGGAAAATGTAGATTGCATTTTGGTGCTCGGCAGTTCCGTGCAGCCGAACGGCACCTTAAATCGTGTTGTGCGGGAAAGAGTAGATACTGCACTCACCCTTTATGAGAGCGGCGTTTCACAGCGCTTGTTGATGAGCGGCGACCACGGCAAAGTGAATTACGACGAAGTCAACGCCATGAAACAATATTGCGTTGACAAAGGTGTGAATCCGGACGTTATTTTCTTAGACCACGCCGGATTTAACACCTATGTTTCCATTTACCGCGCCAAGGCGATTTTCGGCATTCAAAAAATGATTATTGTTTCACAGGAATATCATTTATACCGTGCAGTTTATATTGCGAATGAGCTCGGCATAGACGCTTACGGCGTTCCCGCCGAGCAAGAAGCAACTACAGCGCTGATTACAAATTTACGCGAATCTGTTGCGCGCGTCAAAGATTATTTTTCCTGCGCGTTTCATATAGAGCCTACGGTGCTCGGCGAGCCGATTCCGATAAGCGGGTCGGCGAAACTTTCAGATGACAAGGAGTATGTTTAAACTTGCAGCGTTCTTTTAAAAGTACAACCGTTGCCTGTTATATCGGCTATTTTGTGCAGGCAATCATCAACAATTTGTCGCCGATTTTGTTTATTGTTTACCGCTCGGAATTTCAAATTTCACTGGGCGCAATCGGCAATCTGATTTTAATCAACTTTTTAGCGCAGACGGCGGTTGACGTTCTTTCCGTTAAAATCGTGGACCGAATCGGGTATCGCAAAATCATTTTAACATCCCACGCGTGTGCTTTTGTCGGGCTTATTTTACTGGGCATTTTGCCGCAGATTATGGACAAGCCGTTTTGGGGACTGGTTCTGGCAACCGTAATTTCCGCAATCGGCAGCGGTATGATTGAAGTGACCATAAGCCCTGTGGTCGACTCCATTCCGAGCGACCGCAAAGAAGCGGACATGAGCCTTTTACACTCGTTTTACTGCTGGGGGCAAATGGTGGTTGTAGCGCTTTCTACGCTGTTTATCCGCTTTGCCGGCAATCACTATTGGTTCGTGCTCCCCTTTCTTTGGGCTTTGGTACCGCTTTGCAATTTATTCAACTTCTCTACCGTGCCGTTTATGCCGACGCTTAAAGAGGAAGAGAAAATTCCGCTTAGAAAATTGTTGTCGGACAAACCGTTTATCATTGCTATGGTGCTGATGCTTTGCGCCGGTGCTTCGGAACTTGCGATGTCGCAATGGTCCTCTTATTTCGCAGAAGCAGGTCTCGGCGTTTCCAAATTTATGGGCGACCTTTTAGGGCCCTGCCTTTTTGCTGTGTTCATGGGCTGCGGGCGGTTGTTGTTCGGTATTTTCGGCGAAAAAATCAATTTGAAAAAAGCGATGTTTTTCTGCGCTGCACTTTGCATCGTCTGCTATTCGGTTACCGCGTTTTCGCCGAGTCCCCTGCTTTCGCTTTTCGGCTGTGCTTTAACCGGATTTTCGATAAGCCTGTTTTGGCCGGGTACATTCAGCATGTTTTCCGCTATGTACCCGAACGGCGGTGCGGCGATGTTCAGCGTGCTTGCGATTCTCGGCGATATCGGCTGTTCAGTAGGTCCTTGGCTTGTCAGTACGGTTTCCACTGCTGCACAAAACGCGAACCCGGTGCTTTCCGACGGCGGCGCTTTAAAAACGGGGCTTGCCTTCGGCAACCTTTTCCCGATTTTAATTATTGTCAGTTTGCTGTTTTTACCGCTTTGCCGCAAAAAGACGGTTGACAGAGATAAGAAAGCGGCATATAATAACAGTACAAATTAACAGCTGTCTTCAAGGCGGGGTGCAAGTCCCCACCGGTGGTTAAAGTCCACAAGCTTTCGCTGATCGGGTGAAATTCCCGAACCGACGGTATAGTCCGGATGAAAGAAGATGTAATAACCCTTACACCTACGCCCGCAAGATAAGTTTCTTGCGGGTTTTTTATTTGACGACAGCCGCATTTGCAATTTTTAGGAAAGGCTTGATTCAAATGGAAAAAGCAATCAAAACCGCAAAACCCCAAAAAAGCAAACCCTTTTCCAGGCAAAACATTCGCAAACTGACCGTAACGGCGATTTTGTCGGCTGTCGCAGCCGTTTTGATGTTCTTGGATTTCAGCACACCGCTGATGCCGAGTTTCATCAAAATGGACGTTTCCGATTTCCCCGCGCTGATCGCCTCGTTTGCGCTCGGCCCCGTCAGCGGTGTTATGGTCTGTCTGATTAAAAATTTAATCAATTTGATGACAACCTCCACCGGCGGCGTCGGTGAACTTTCCAACTTTATTTTAGGCTGCATGCTGGTTGTTCCGGCGGGGCTCATCTACAAACACAAAAAGACGCGTTCCGGTGCATTTATCGGCGCGTTGGTCGGCGCACTTTGCATGGCAGTTGTCAGTTTCTTCTCAAATATGTACCTTGTGTACCCCGTTTACACAAACTTCATGCCGATGGAAATGATTATTAAAGCATACAACACGATTTTGCCGAGCGTCACAACGCTTTGGCAGGCGCTTTTAATCTTTAATGTGCCGTTCACCTTTATCAAAGGTCTTTTGTGCACGGTCATTACATTTGTACTTTACAAGCGGCTTTCCCCGATTTTAAAAGGCAGAAACGAATAAGTACAAAACTTTGTGTATTCTTGTTGACTTTTGTTGAGAAACGGTATACAATATAGCACGAAAAATGCATATTGATTTCATTCCTTATGAAGAGTGACGGAGGGACAGGCCCTATGAAGTCCGGCAACCTGCTAAATTTGCAAGGTGCCAATTCCCACAGCTTTATTGCTGAAAGATAAGGTGGCAAAAGCACCTTGGCTTGTTCCCGGGTGCTTTTTTTATGGTCTGAGCCCAAAAAGGAGATATTTATGGCAAAACATCTTTTTACATCCGAATCCGTTACAGAGGGTCATCCCGACAAAATCTGTGACAATATATCCGACGCCGTTCTCGACGCTATTTTAGCGCAGGACCCGGACGGACGCGTTGCTTGTGAGACAACCTGTATTACGGACCGTATTATGGTCATGGGTGAAATTACGACAACGGCAAAAGTCGATATTGAAAAAATTGCACGTGACGTGGTTTGCGAAATCGGCTACGACAGCGACGAAAAAGGCTTTAACGGGCACACCTGTAAGGTGGAAATCGCAATCGACAAACAGTCGGCGGACATTGCGCTCGGCGTGGACAATTCTTATGAAATGAAAGAAGGTCAGACCGACGACTACAACCTGCACGGCGCCGGCGACCAGGGCATGATGTTCGGATACGCCTGCGACGAAACCGAAGAGCTTATGCCGCTTCCGATTTCGCTTTCACATAAGCTTGCAAAACAGCTTGCAAAAGTGCGTAAAGACGGCACACTCCCCTATCTTCGTCCCGACGGCAAAACGCAGGTTACCGTGGAATATGACGAAAATGACAAGCCGGTGCGCATTGACACCATTGTCATTTCCTCCCAGCACAGCGCGGATGTCTCTTTACAGCAAATTCGCAGCGATATTTTGGAAAACGTCATTCGTCCCATTGTCCCGGAAAACCTGTTTGACGACGACACCGTAATTTATGTAAACCCGACCGGTCGGTTTGTGACCGGCGGCCCTGCCGGTGACAGCGGGCTTACAGGACGGAAAATCATTGTTGACACCTACGGCGGCATCGGTCGTCACGGCGGCGGTTGCTTCTCCGGCAAAGACCCGACAAAGGTGGACCGTTCTGCGGCCTATGCGGCGCGCTATGTTGCGAAAAATATTGTCGCGGCAGGTCTTGCCAAAAAATGTGAAATTCAGTTGGCGTACGCCATTGGCGTTGCACACCCGGTTTCGGTGATGGTGGAAACGTTCGGCACCGGCGTGCTTTCCGATGATGTTTTAAGCGAAATCGTCACGGAAGTTTTCGATTTGCGCCCCGCCGCGATTATAGATTATTTGGATTTGCGCCGCCCGATTTATTGTCCGCTTGCGGCTTACGGTCACATGGGCAGAACGGATCTAAATGTTCCGTGGGAAAAAACCGATAAAGTGGACGCTTTAAAAAAAGCAGCCGGCATTTGAAAAATTTTTCCAAAAGTATAAATTTTCTGTTTCGGCTCATAATAGATTTGTACCCGTTCAAGAAGTACAAATAAGGAGTTGAAAAAAATGCTGGACAGAATCGCATTGATTTTGGTTATCATCGGCGGCATCAACTGGGGATCCATCGGTCTTTTTCAATTTGACATTGTTTCGTGGATTTTCGGCGGTCAGGCAGCCGTAATGAGCAGAATCATTTACACATTGGTGGCGATTTCGGCGGTATGGTGTATTTCTCTGCTGTTCCGCGAAAACGAAGTTTTGTCGTCGGCCAATGATGAATAACAAAAAAGCAAAAACACCGTCTGTGCTTTTGCCGGGTGTGCATAAGGCAGTATTCGAAAAACACGCAGCAACCGGCATTGCAGGAAGGAAACGAGAGTACGAATCGAAGGGTTCGTACTCTTTTTCTGCATATTCCGATAAAACTGCAATCGGCACATAGGTTTTTTCTGAAAATCTTCTGTAGAATAAAAGCACCAAAAAACGCAGGAGGTTTTTGTGATGAAAAGCATTTATGAAGAAACAGACGGCACATATACCCGGCAGGGCGATTATGAACTGCCCAATCTGAAAATACCGCCCGAAAAAGAAATTGAAATTGGAGTTTGGGGACAGCGATACCGGCGATATTTGAAGCAGCGCCACCGGATTCGGTATTACAATCTGCTGACCGCCGGAAAGCTAAACGAGCAATTGACAGAGGTAGACCGGCAGGCGGAGCAGATGTTTCGGTCGCTTGTATCCGCATTTTCTAAACAGGAAAATATCACGGAAAGACTGAAAGCCAATCGCCCTATGGAGTGGGTACAAAAGACGAACAGTATCCGAAACCGGGCTGCTGAAATCGTGAACAACGAGTGGATTTACATATGAGAGGGCGGAAATATCATCTCTTTCTTTCGGAAAATGAGCGCAGATTTCTCATTCAAAATCTCCTTTGGTTTCAGAACAAGCTGTGGCAGGAAGGGCGTTATACCGACGCTGTGGATGATGCGGATGTTCATAACGGATTTGATAAAAACACACGGAAATACAGTCAGGACACATATTGTCTGTGATTCGCACATTGGTTCTCTATTAACATAAAAACGATAAATAACGCAACGGCAAATAAATTTTCTCCGAAAGTCCATTTTATTTGTATTTTCAGGAACTGCCTGTTATACTCAAGAAAACATGATAAAGGCGTCTTAAAAAATAACATGTTGTATCATTAATGTTTAAAAGAAACCGAAAATCATTTGGAGGAATGAGTATGAGCGCATTTGATAAGGTTATAGGTTATGAAACAATTAAAAACGAACTGCTGCAAATTTGCGATATGGTGCATAATAAGGAGCGTTATGAGGCTCTTGGAGCCAAGCTGCCGCAGGGTATTTTGTTATACGGTGATCCGGGACTCGGCAAAACCCTTATTGCAAAGTGCTTTATAGAAGAAAGCGGTCTTAAATCTTATGTCGTTCGGAGAAATAAGGGCAATGACGACTTTATAAGTAATATTACGGAAACTTTCCAAAAGGCAAAAGAAAACGCCGCCCCCTGCATCGTTTTCCTTGATGACATGGACAAGTTTGCCAACGAGGACAGCGATCACCGTGACGCAGAAGAATATGTAGCAGTTCAGTCAGGTATTGACGAGGTAAAGAACTGCGATGTGTTTGTCCTTGCAACAGCAAATGAAATGCGGAAACTCCCCGAATCTCTTGTGCGCTCAGGACGCTTTGACAGAAAAATTGAAGTAAAGCGTCCTACCGACAAGGATGCCGATAAAATCATTGCGCATTATCTCTCTAACAAGAAAGTTTCGAAAAATGTTAATATGGAAGATCTTTCAAAGATGATCAGCTATAGCTCCTGTGCCGAGCTTGAAACAATTCTTAATGAGGCGGCAATCAGCGCCGCCTATAAAAGAAAGACCGATATCGAAATGGAAGACCTCGTGAAATCCGTTTTAAGAATGATTTATGATTCACCGGACAACTATACGAAGACTTCCGCAGAAGACATGAAAAAAACGGCGCTTCACGAAGCCGGTCATCTTGTCGTTTCGGAAGTTCTTTGCCCGGGAAGTGTAGGACTTGCCTCTCTGCGTTCTACCGGCAGGGATTCTACGGGAGGATTTATTCACCGGTGTAAGGAGCTTTCCAGAAGACCTTATTATGTTCTTGTATCTCTTGCTGGAAAGGCTGCTGTTGAACTCTACTATTGTGATACCGTCGCGAGCGGCTGCCGGAGCGATATCTATCGGGCTTGCAATTATATCAGGGACGGTATTTCAGAGAACGCTACCCTTGGATTTGGAATGATTGATGTTTCCACACGAAGTTTTCCCGAAACTTCCGAGAATATGAACTCTCGCAGCGAGGCTGTGACTCATGCGGAACTCGAGCGGTATATGCGGATTGCCAAAGACATTCTTCTGAAAAACAGAGAATTTCTTGAGAGGGTTACTGCGGCTCTGATTGAAAAAGAAACGCTTCTCTATTCCGATATCCGCGCTTTGACGGAAAGCACAACCATTACCGAGGTGGCGGTATAAATCACTATAAACTCGTCGGCATGAAAGAAAACAGCCCATTGGATTTCCGGACAGGAATTCCGATGGGCTGTTCATAATAAGTAAAACGAGTTCGTTTTTTAGATAACCGATTACCGCCTTCTGCTGGCACCATAAATGAGACGAATGGCCCGCAAAACCGCTTTCTCCGGTTTTCTGTATCCGTGTAGCGAGCAGACTGTATGTACTCCCACAGTCGTAAAACAGTGTTTCCCGTTAGGGCGCTGCCCTAATACCCATATATATCGGGCTGCTGCGTTTGGCTGTAAGCTCGGTACACAGTGACTCAGTCCGCCAGCACCAACCGAATTTCAGAATCCGTGCGCGTGTCCAAACGGCGCAGCCTTTCCCAAAGAAGCCTGCCGCGTTTCTCGTCGCCTGCGATAAAATCCTGTATATTTTGAAGCAGGCAGTCACTTTCCGGCAGAGGTTTCGGGCATACTTCCAAACGGTAAAGAGGCGAAAGAAAGCAGGTTACGTTTGAAAACAGGTTCCCGTGCTTGAGCGCGCCGAGCGTCCAAGTGCCGTTTTGGCCGCGGCAAAGCGCCTGCACACAGCAGCAGTCTGTATTGTCCCCGACTTCCAGCAGCACAGCGGGGCGCTCCGGCCGAAAGGGCCGGCAGTCCACGCATACAATATCACCGGCGCAAAACGGGACGGGCAGATTCAGATGCTGTCCGTCTTCGGCATACCGCCGGGATTCCGGCAGAAACAGATATGGTTCCCGTGTTTCTTCAAGCTTTTTAAAAAAGCACGCGCGGTCTTTGAGAAAATAATAGGTATAGCTGTGGACGTAGGAGGCTTTTCCGCTCACCGGGTCTGTTGACGGCTTCCATTTTTGAAGCTCGTACCAGCAAAGATTACTGTAATCATCACCGGCGCTGTCCATATCATACCGGATATATTCCAAAGCGTCGTCCGCATTGAAAAACGGCGTGCCCGCAGAAATTTTCCGGTCGTCAATCTCTTCATCGTGCCAGGCTTCGATCAGCAGAAAAACCGCTTCGGCGCCCGTTCCCAGCTCCTCTAAAGCCAGTTTTATCTGCTTTGCCTGATACGAAAAGGAAGCCTCAACCGTCTGCCGCGCCGCCGGGTCGGCGGCTGACTGTTCCCGCAGAGACAGACTCTCTGACGGACGATCGGAAAACAGGTTTTCCTTTGCGGCCAAATATTCCATCTAACGCAGTTTATCTGTCAATGGGACGGGAGCACCGCAAACAAGCTCGGAAATTTGTCTTTTTGTAAGCGGCACACCGGCAAGGTACCGCCGCATAGCATCAGAGGGCAGAAAGGCCCGCAATACATCGGATTTTTCCTGCCCGGTCAGCCATCCGCCGGTATCATTCGCTCCGTTGATTTGAGGTTCACCGAGAAATTGCTTCATCCTTCTTTTCCCTCCTTGACGGCCAGTATCGTTCGATCTCTCTCTGCATATTTTCCCGCCCGACCGGGTTCATCGTGTGCAGCTCGATACGGTAAAAGGTCCCCCGCTCTGCAAGCCAGTCGATCAGCCTGATCCCGTCGCCGCCGTCCTTGGCATAGTCGCCGAGGTCATGGTCACAGTCGATAAGCTCGATAGTACACCCGGCCTTTTCGCACAGCTCAATACAGCGGATCGCCGCATTGACGCTTGTGCACCATTTGTACCCGGGAGGCGCTTTTCGCAAATCGTCCAGCCAGAGCCGGACCGGCTCCGGTTCACAGAGCGCGGCCAGCGTCATACCCTCTTTGGTAATGTCGCGCGGCACAAGGCTTCCGGCGTATTCCTCGGTCAAAATCGCGTGATAGGCACGTGCGAACAGCCCTTCGTCAATTTCACCCTTCAGGCAGTTGCCGAGTGCACGCAGAACGCGCCGTTTGCCGGTGAGCGGCCCGCGGTAATATTCCAGATCCATGTAATTCCACATGGTCTCGTGGTAGATATTCCCGCTTTCATCCTGAAAATACCCCCATGCGGTCATATCCGAATTATCGCCGCCCCGACGGTGACCGGGCGCCTCCGTCTCGCCGGAAACCCCGGTCAGGACAAACGGACCCTTGCAGTAGCCCTGCGTGTTCGGCTCCCAGACGATATCGCCCTTTTGAAACGGCGTGGGGAAAACGAAAAACAGTCCCTCGAAAGGGTCGGGTCCGGCTTGGCTCTCCCGGATGGAGAGGAGCTCCCCCTCGGCGGAAAGCTTCGACTGCATACAGGGCTCCTCTGCGTCGGGATATGTTTTGGTGACAAGATAGCTTGCGATTTCCCCGTCCTCGTTGTCGCCGATCTCCCGGCTGATCCGGTCGCGGCATTTCGCATAGTCGGAATAGATACCCGGGTGCTCGAACCGCAGGCCGTCCTCCTGACACTCCGTCCAACGATAAATACCGCCGTCGTTTTCGCAAAACGCATGCAGCAGCTTTGTCTCCCGCTCCATATACGCGGCAAGAAAGCGGTGCAGGCTGTCGTGCGCCTCGGTGTTGGGGCGTTCTTCGATTGCGCAGTCGGGCATCGTCTGAATAAGCTCCCGCCATGCGGCGTGCTTTTCTTCGAGCGATGCAAAGCGGCATTGGTAGATAATCCACGCCGCCTCCAACGAGCCGAACGGATATTTTATGGCTTCAAGATGCTCCCGAATATCCTTTGAGTTGATAAAGCGGTATACATTCATAGCGTTTCCTCCTTTTCACAGGCCTCCTCTTCTGCATTTTCTGAAGAAATATAGGACATATCCTTATGGTACAGCAGGTTTTCCCGAATCCCGGCCGTATTTTTTGCTTCTTCGTCCGCCCGCAGTACGCGCAGGGCGTCCAGAAACATATCCGGCCGGATTTTTCCGCTCAGCAAATCGCGCAGCGGATACAGCGCCCGCTGTGCCCCGGTGAGCGTGCCGTCGAACCGTTCCAGGGACAGATACCAGCCCACATTGTCAAAAATGATTTGTCCGTCTTCCACGCTGTACGCCGAAAAGGACATGTCCGTCACATCGCCGTCTTTCAAAAGTATTTGGTGCAGGCGATCCATATCCTGCGTATCAGAACGATTCCCCAAAAATCCGTTTTCCTGCATTTCTCTGTTTGTCCAGGCGGCAATGGAATCCAGTACATAACAGGCGTTTTGCGGAAAGCGCCACGCTTTCAAACTGTGCTTTTGGCATACAAGGTCCCCACGCTTAAAGGGCATTGGGAAGGCAAACCACATCCCCTCAAAAGCGCCGAGCAGCTCCTGCTCACGCTCCGTGAGCGGACTGTGAAAGGCGTCAATATCCATAACCTCCAGCCTGTTGTTCAGGCAGACCGACATAGAGCGGTTCGGTTCAGAAAGAAGCTGCCTTTTTATGTAGATATGCAGGATATCCTCCGCGCCATTATCGAACATATCCTTTTCTACTGCGGCAAGGCAGTCTGAAAGAGTCGGGAAAGCGCGCTCATATTTTTCGCTTTCCGAAAAGCCGTCGGGAAAATGTTCGTCCTTTAGCGATACAGAATAAAAATATACGGCGTCCGATTCCCGATGAAAATCCCGCAGCAGCTTTTCTTCCAGCTCTATATACTCCTGCAGGAAGCCGTGCATGCTTTGAATTTCACACATATTGCGCCGCCGTTCCATCCGGCAGTCGGGCATGGTCTGAATGAGCTCCCGCCATGCGTCATGCTTTTCCGAAAGCGCCGCAGTCGCGCATTGCCAGATAAGAAACGCCGCCTCCGGCAGCGTAAAATCGTACCGCAGGCTTTGCAGATGGGCGCGGATGTCGTTGGAATCCAGAAAACGGTAGATGTCCATGTGGCTTTATATTCTCCTTTTTGCTTCACTTGTTCACACTTTTATGTTATAATTATTTAGAAAACATTAGGAGGAACAGAAAATGGATTTCAATAATTTGAAATATGAGCAAAAAAAGATTCTTGATAAGATTTTCGACTTTATATATGGTTGTGCTTTGCACGATGCTGTATTACAAAGGGCATTTATAGGAAAAAAAGCTTGGATCGGAGAGCTTAAAGGACCTAAGAAAGAATTAAGGAAATACATTGAAAAAGTGATGAACAAAGAATTTGAAAATCAAGATGATCATGACAATTTTTTTATAAAAACGGCCAATTCTATCTGCATTGAAATCAACAAAGAAAAACCAACTGACGCAAAAGATGTTTTTAGCTTTGGAAATGCCCAAAAGCTTATTAATATGGCTGCAAAACATGTATATAGTTTTTGCTTTTACGATCAAGGGCTAAGAGAAGCTTTTCGTTACTGCCACTGCCCA
>DVGI01000016.1 GCA_018712805.1 Candidatus Fimenecus excrementavium
TCAGTCTCGTAATCGGTAAAAGCCAAGGTCGCACCCTCCTTGAAATATGACCGTTTCGGTTCTTCTGGTCATATTATACCGCGCTTTTTTCTGGTTTGCAAGGGATGTAGAGAAAAACATACGTATTTTAACAAAAAATTATTTCCCCTTAACATATTATTCCGTGAAGGCGCTCCTCTTCCTTTGGCAAAGAACTGCACCCCCCTAAAATCAAAAATGCACCCCCCCTCCAAACCGTAATTGCACCCCCTTAACGGGTTTCTATCAAAATTAGAGTCAATTGCCAAAATAAAGACCTGTCTTTTGACAGGTCTTTATTTTTTCTGAAAAGTCCGTGAGAGACTCGAACGAACCGTCCATGCGTGCCGGTTGGCGCAGCCGAGGCATGCAAACACAAGCAAAGTTTTTCTCGAAAAAGGGCGCGGCTTTGCGATTTTTGTTCAAAAAGCCTATTACGCAAAATGAAAAAAGCGGTATAATGAATATAATGACAATGCGCAGTTTGCGGCAGCCGGAGCAGAGCTTCGGCTGCTTCGCAGATTGCGTTTTCATTTCAGGTGGGAGGAAGAATATGTTTGCTGTCAACGATATTGTCATGTACAAGCAATCGGGAATTTGTAAAATTCTGGACATTTGCGAAAAGAAATTCGGAAAAGAAACGCGGCAATATTATGTGCTGTGCCCGCAAGACGACCCGAACACAACCATTTACTGCCCCATAGACGCGCCGAGCGACAAAATGCGCTGTCTTTTAACCAAAGACGAAGTTGTGCCGTTTATTGTCGGGCGGCCGGACAAGAAGATTTGACGACTTAAAAGCGCTCTCCTTTTTCAGATTGTCAAATATTTGTTTACTTTTTTGCCCTTTTCCTATATAATGGAAACATCTTTTTTGTAAAAGGGGTAGAATTATGTCAGGTGATACCTTACAGGTGCTGGTTGCCATGGCGGCCTACATGCTGATTGTTGTCGGCATCGGCATCTATTTCGCAAAGCGCTCTCAGAAAAATTCCGAGAACTACTTCCTCGGCGGGCGTTCGCTCGGGCCGTGGGTCACCGCCATGAGCGCCGAAGCTTCAGACATGAGCGGCTGGCTTTTGATGGGCCTTCCGGGCGTTGCGTACTGGTGCGGCCTTGCCGACGCGTTTTGGACGGCTTTGGGCCTTGCAATCGGTACATATGTCAACTGGTTAATCGTTGCCAAACGGCTTCGCAGTTATTCTATTGTTTCCGGCGACTCGATTACCATTCCGGACTTTTTGAGCAACCGCTATCACGAAAAGAAGAAAATCATTCTTTCGATTTCCGCCGTTTTCATTTTGGTGTTTTTCACCGTGTATGCGGCAAGCTGTTTTGTAACCTGCGGCAAGCTGTTCAGCACGTTGTTCGGGTTCTCTTATCACTCGATGATGATTGTCGGGGCGCTGTTTGTTTTGCTTTACACGTTTCTCGGCGGGTTCCTTGCGGAAAGCGCTTCGGACTTCATGCAGGGCGTCGTCATGTTCTTCGCGCTGGTGGTTGTTCTGATTTTCGGCACGATTAAAGCCGGCGGCTTTTCGGCGGTTATTGATAACGCGCAGGCGATTGAGGGCTTCTTCTCGCTGACTTCTATTGCCTCCCCCACAGTGGACGCCGACGGCGTTCAGCAGGTCGCAAACGGCCTACCGCTGTTTGGGGAAGCGGGAAGCTACGGCTTTTTGACGATTATTTCCACCCTTTCTTGGGGGCTCGGCTATTTCGGTGTGCCGCAGGTGCTTCTGCGCTTTATGGCAATCCGCAAAGGCAAAGAGCTTACCCGTTCGCGCCGCATTGCAACGATTTGGTGCTTCATTTCCCTCGCTGCGGCGGTTTACATCGGCCTCATGGGCAGAGCGATGTTCCCGGTGCACGAATCGCTGAACACTTCTTCGGGCGCGGAAAATATTTTCATCATCATAAGCCAGACGTTGTTCCACCCTGCTGTTGCGGGCATTGTGATGGCGGGCATTCTCGCCGCCACCATCAGCTCTTCGGACTCTTACCTGTTGATTGCTTCTTCGGCATTCTCGAAAAACCTGTATGAGGGCGTATTTAAGAAAGGTGCTTCCGACAAGCAGGTTATGTGGGTGTCGCGCATCATTTTGATGGTGATTGCGCTTATCGGCATTGCGATTGCCTGGGACGAAGACAGCGTCATTTTCAAGGTCGTTTCCTTTGCGTGGGCAGGCTTCGGCGCCACGTTCGGGCCGATTATGCTGTTCTCGCTGTTCTGGAAGCGCACCACGCGCGCCGGCGCGATTGCCGGTATGCTCACGGGCGGCGTGATGGTGTTCGTTTGGAACTTGCTGCTTCGTCCTTTGGGCGGGCTTTGGGATATTTACGAGCTGTTCCCGGCGTTCGTGCTGTCTTGTATCGCAATCGTTGTGGTGTCGCTTCTCACCAAAGCGCCCGACAAAGCAATTACGGACGAATTTGAAAAAGCGAAGACCTATCAGGAATAATAAGGCATCTATCTCTTTTAACACAAAAACCATCCCGCAGTGTTTTGCTGCGGGATGGTTTATTTTATGTTTTCGATTTTAGTCCACGCCGTTTTTGAAAGGCTTTGTAAATCCGCATCCAAACGGCGAACAAGAAATAGCCGATGACGATGCTGATGCTGTTCAACAGCACATCGTCTACATCCGCCACGCGGCCGAAAAAATACTGCAAAACTTCCACACCCAAAATCCCTAAAAAGGAAAGGAGGAACACGCGGTAAAACCGCCGCTGACGCGGATACGCCGCCGGGAGCAAAAAACCAATCGGGAGGAACAACAACAGATTTCCAAGCAGATTCACAACCGACAACGAATGCCAATCCAACGAATCCCCCCGGTTTTCCCAAAACAGCCGGAGCGTTGCAAAGGGCATGAAATTCGGCGCGGTCCGCGGCGGAATGTAGGTGTCAAAATAAAACGCGCCGCTGTCTGTAATCCCTATATAAAACCGCGGCAGGACGGTCTGCGAAAAAACGCCGAACGCATACACCCAAAACAAAAACAGAAAAAGTTCATGCCAAACGGCAAAAATTTGCCGTTTTCGCTTAAGATATAAAAGGCGGCACGGGATATAAATCGCCGCCGCAATCACCATATAAATGACTAAAGGACCGATATACTTTCCCACAACACTCAAAAAAACACTAAAGCTCATAAAAACCCCTCCTGTTTTTGAGTTCCCGCTTTTGCAACTTCTGTCTTTACTATAACTACAAACCCGCTAAAAAGCAAGGAAAACAGATTGATTTTACACACAAAACGAAAAAGATAAAAGCCGGCGGTAAACTTTACGTTTGCCGTCGGCTTTATTATTATTTTTCCGGGAATTACTGTTTCAGCGCGATGTTCTGTTTGGAAAGCGACGCAATAATCTGATCGGCCACTTCCATAACTTCCTCGCGTTTTAACGTGCGCTGGTCGTCAGAGAACACAAGACGCACGGTAATCGATTTGCCCGATTCATCGCGGTAGGTGTCAACCACGTCCACGTCCTGAATCCACGGGCAGTTAGCCGCTTCAATCGCCGCACCAATCGGCGCATAGGTCTCCGAGACAAACGACAGGTCAACTTCCATACCGGGGAAGCGGGAGGGCTCGCGGTAGACGATGCCGGCATCAGCAATTTCCGAAAACGCGCGGACATCAATTTCCGCATACACAATCGCGGCCTTTTTATCAATCTTTTTCGCGACGGTCGGGTGGACAACGCCGAGTTCGCCGAGCGCTACGCCGTCGCAAAGCACGGTGTTGAGGTTGCGCGGGTGCTGGTAATCATGTGACGCTTCCGCCGCGGTAAAGCTAAGCGGTTTGTGCTTGATATCCGCCGCGAGAACCGCCAGCATATCGCGCAGCGACAAATACAGCGTTTCGGTGGAGTCGGTTTTCGAGAACAGCGTGATTGCCAGTTTCTTATATTCGCGGCACATCCCGTTTTCATCGAGCCCGTCTACGGTTCTGCCGATTTCAAAAATGCCGAACGACGGCGCGAACGCGGTGTTGCTGCGCACCTGGCAAAGTTGAGTCGGAATCATCGAACGGCGCAAAGTCTCGATATTCGGGTTGGTAGCGTTCAGGAGCTTTACGTTGTCTTCCACCGCAAGGCCGAGCGCCTTGTATTCGTCATAATACGCCCAAATGTAGGAATGGACTTCGTGCAGGGAGAAGCGTTTGACGAGAATGTCTTTGATTCTGTCCTCGACGGTCTTTTCCGTTTCGGGGCGCACCGGGTAAAGCGGCGCGGAAGCGGTGTGGACGGCGAAGTTGTCATAGCCGTAAACACGCGTGATTTCTTCGATGATGTCCGCTTTAATCGTGACGTCCTTGGTGGCGCGCCAGCTCGGCACGGTCACCGAGAAGTTGTCGCCGTCTCTTTTGACGGTAAAGCCCAGCGCTTCAAGCGTGTGGACAATCGTGTCCCCGTCAATTTTAATACCGGTATAGCGGTCGACATAAGCTTGGTCAAAGTCGAGCGTCACGGTGTCGTAATGATAGGCATATTCATCGGTAAGCGACGAAACCACGCGGGCGTCTTTGTCAGTATCGGTCAACAGTTTGACAAAGCGCGCAATAGCCGGAACGGTCATTTCCGGGTCGAGGCATTTTTCATAGCGCATCGACGCGTCGGTTCTGTGCGCCAGACGCACGGTGGATTTGCGGACGGAAACCGCGTCGAAGGTGGCGGATTCCAGCGTCAGGGTGGTGGTGTCTTCGACAATTTCGGAGTCAAGGCCGCCCATAATCCCGGCGATTGCCACCGGCGTGTCGCCGTTGCAAATCATCAAAGTATTTTCGTCGATATGGCGTTCCACGCCGTCGAGCGTCTGGAACTCAAACGGTTTTGGGAAGCGCTTAATCCGCAGTTTTTCCACCTTGCGCGAGTCGAACGCGTGCATCGGCTGACCCATTTCGAGCATCAGGTAGTTGGTCAGGTCCGCAAGGAAGTTAATCGCGCGCATTCCGCAGTAATAAAGGCGGATACGCATATTCACGGGGCTTACCGTTGTGTGGATGTTTTCCACCTGCAGGCAGGAATAGCGCTGGCAAAGCGGATCTTCGATTTTCATATTCACTTTCGGCAGTGCGTCATAAGCGTGTAAATCGACCGTGTCGAGCGGCTTTAACGGTCTGCCCGCCAAAGCGGCGAACTCGCGCGCGATGCCGTAATGGCCCCAAAGGTCGGGGCGGTTGGTCAGCGATTTGTTATCGACCTCAAACACAATATCATCCACGGCGTAAGCATCTTTAATATCGGTGCCGGCGGGAATATCGTCTGTAATATCCATAATGCCGGAATTGTCGTCGCTGATGCCGATTTCTTTTTCGGAGCAGCACATGCCGTAAGATTCATACCCCGCAAGCGGGCGCGGCGCAATGGTGATGTCGCCGAGGCGAGCACCCACTTTTGCAAACGCGGTTTTCATCCCGACGCGCACATTGGGTGCACCGCAGACAACGTCCGTAAGCTTGCCGTCACCTGCATCGACTTTTAAAAGGTGCAGTTTTTTCGATTCGGGGTGGGGTTCAACCGATTTGATTTCGGCGACCACAACGCCGGAAAGGTCTTTGCCTTTCTCAAAAATTTCATTTTCCACTTCGGCGGTGGACAGAGAAAAGCGGTGGATTAAATCCATTTTGTCAAGGCCCGAAAGGTCGACAAAATCCGAAATCCAGTTCATCGATAAAAACATGTCTTTTCTCCTCCTTCCTTATTCGTCGTCCGCGAACTGCGACAGACTCTTTAAGTTGCCGCTGTTTAAGTCGCGGATGTCTTTAATCCCGTATTTCATCATGGCAAGTCTTGTAAGACCTAAGCCGAACGCGAAACCGGTGTATTCTTCGGGGTCAATCCCGCCGTCGCGAAGCACCGCGGGGTGAATCATACCGCAGGGGCAAAGTTCCAGCCAGCCGCTGTGTTTGCAGGACGGGCAGCCTTCGCCGCCGCAGATCAGGCAGCTGATATCGAGTTCAAAGCCCGGTTCAACGAACGGGAAGAAGCCGGGGCGCAGCCGTACCTTGATGTCTTTTTGGAACACTTCGGACAACATGGTTTTCATAAAGTAAATCAAGTTGGAAATGGAAATGTTCTTATCCACCATAACGCCTTCCATTTGGAAGAAGGTGTTTTCGTGGCAGGCGTCGGTCGCTTCGTTGCGGAAGCAGCGGCCCGGGAAAATCGCCTTAATCGGCACGCCGTCGTTAATAAGCGCATCTTTATATTTTTTATAAATGGCGTTTTGCGCCGCCGAAGTCTGGGTTTTCAAAAGCTGACCGTTTTCGAGGTAATAGGTGTCCTGCATATCGCGCGCGGGGTGCGCTTTCGGGATATTCAAAGACTCAAAGCACTCGTAGTCGGTCACAATTTCACTGTAATCTTCCACAGTAAAGCCCATGGATTTGAAAATGCGCTCGCATTCGCGCTGGACAAGCGTAATCGGGTGATAAGACCCACGCGTTAAATCGACCGGCGCGCTCACGTCGAACACCGGCGTGGCTTCGATTTCACGGCGCATTTGTTCTTCTTTTAACTGTTTGGTTTTTTCGGTGAGCATCGCTTCAATGCTCTGGCGCACTTCGTTCGCGAGCTGCCCCATTTTCGGGCGCTCCTCAGCGGAAAGCGACCCCATGCTTTTCAAAATGGCGGTCAGTTCCCCTTTTTTGCCGAGCACCTGCACGCGCAGCGCTTCCAAATCGGCAAGAGAGTCGATTTTTTGAAGTTCCGCTTCGGCGCGCGCACGGATTTCTTCGAGTTTCTGTTTCAAGGCCGTTCATCCTTTCCTGTTTTTTGCAAAATTGCAAAACAAAACGCCGCCCCCAAAGGGACGGCGTAAAAAGCCGTTATACCACCCAATGTGAAGGCGCCAATACGCCCCTGCCCGTAACGGCGGCCACCGTTGCGACCTACTGAAAACGTTCAGCCGCACCGCTCCAAAGTGAAAGTTCAGCAAAAAACCGGCTTGAACGCGCTTTCAGCCCGTGACGCGTTCTCTCTTTCAGGCGGTAATCTTTTTGCCTACTGCCTTTTTCACAGCGTTTGTTGGATTTATTTTGCGTATAATAGTATAGCACACTTTTTAAATTTTGCAAGTGAAATTTCATTTTCTTACACCGAGGCTTTTGCGCGCTTCGCACCGCGCACGAGAACGACAAGCGCCGTTACCGCGTAAGCTATGCAAAGCACGCTGTAAACCGCGTACCCTGCGAGATTGCTTTCGGGATACCCAAGCGGGATGAGCATGGCTAGCCCTTTCAGTAAAAGATAAATCACCACGAACACAGCAGGCGTAAGCGACAGAACCCAAACCACAGCCCGCGGCAAAGCCTTTCGCAGTGCCGAAAGTGTAAGCACCGAAACAAGCACCGCAAGCACAAAACAGCTTATCATGGGAATCACGGAGCTTTCCTCCCGGAGCCATGTGTTACACCAGTCCAAAAAGGATTCTCCCAAAAGGTCGCGCAAACGCGTTGTGTCGGATTGCGCCCTCGCCAAATCCACGGAAACTGCCAAACCAAATACACCCTGTAAGCAATAATAAACGACGCTTATCCAGAAAAGCAGCAAATCTATGCCGTAAACAATGCGCCGCCACCCCGTCAATTTCATAAAGTGCACCTCTCTCATTTTGTTAACGGAATATTCGCCTGCACAGATAGTTTATACAGCAACATAGCGGAATACTGTACTGCACTTCTTGTCGTTGAATAAGCTGCTCTATCCCAATTCGTTTGGTCGTCTCCGTCCATTGCATAAACTGAAGCATTTTTACCTGTACGAGCTGTTGAATTTACCAACGAAATAACGGAAGCGGAAACGGCATTTGAATAAGAACTACTACTTAAAGTTGTTAGGGAATCAATATAAGAGTTTATTTTACTATCTGAATACTCTTCAAATTTCGTATGCACATCATTATTCTGACCTTTAATTATATTTGTTGCATGATGTGGTTCACTGGCATCTTGTATATAATGCAACATTTTTCCCACAGCCTCTATAAACTCTTCCGTCGATCCATTTTTATTGTATTCAGCAAGCGCTTCTTGATAAAATTTATTCGTATTCGTACAGGCAGTGTTACTACTTCCCCCTAAAAAGTTTTTTCCTGTATCAGGATCATAAAAGTGGCCTTTAAAAAGGTCGAGCGGTCCCAACAATAAATTTTTATCCGGTATAATCGAAGCAAGAGAAATTGATAATGCTACAACAATTGAACCGTTATGTGTGGTTCCCCAAAATCCTTTATCCGCAAGAACAAGGCCACAAGCACGTGCTGTGATTAATTCGTGAGAACCTTGTTCGGACATATCTTCAGTTCCGGAAGTCCAATAGGGTTGAACGGACTTGTTATCAACCGTTAGCGGATTAGTTTCATATGTCCCAAAAGGATCGTAAACCCTTTCAAAATTTGAAAGCAATTCATGAAATTCCTCATTACTCATGGTCATTATATCTTCCCATGTATAATCGGATATATCAAAATCATCTTCTGATTCATATGCAAAAGCCGGTACAGAAAAGAAAGACAACAATAATATGGATGCCATTAAAAATACTGCCAAACTTTTTTTTAACATTTTCCTCAACTCCTCATTAAGATACAAAACAACCCAATTATATATATTATTCAAATATCGAACTATCACCTCCTCCCAGCCATTGCGCTATTCCTTTTACAATATAGTATGAAAAGGAAAGCAAAAAACGGCTGTGCAATGCACAGCCGAAAGCTTACGAAGCGACATGTGTGAACCCCTCCGACCGCACATATCCTTTTATGGCATTAATATATCACAGTCCAAAGGTTATATCCATTGACAAAAAGTACGAAAAGGGGTTGTGCTTTTCGGCGTTTTCCACTATACTAAGGAAAAACTGTTTTTGGGAGAAAATATGGAATTAGATATTTACGATTTCGACAAAACCGTTGTGCCGTATGACTCGGGCTCGACGTTTCTGATTTTCTGTTTTTTACGATATCCGTATTTATTCTTGCTGCTGCCGTTTTACGTGGTGATGGGGCTTTTGCTCGGGCTTCACGTTATCCGGCTTGACCGCTTTAAAAAGCATATTTTTGTGTTTATCCGTTTTATTCCTTTAAAAAAGGCGGTCAAAGCGTTTTGGGACAAACACGAAAAAGATGTGTTCGACTGGTTTTTGCCGGAAAACCGCGAACGGTACACGGTGGTGATTAGTGCAAGCCCGGATTTTCTGTTAAAAGAAATCGCCGCGCGGCTAAAAATCGACACGCTTTTATGCACGCGCCACGACCCAAAAACCGGCACCCTGCTTTATAACAACTGCCGCGGGGAAGAAAAGGTGCGCCGGTTTTTCGAAGCGTTCCCCGACGGTGCCAAAGTCAACACAGTGTATTCCGACAGCTATAAAAACGACCGGCCGATTTTTTCGCTGGGGCACGCTTGCGTACATATTGAAAAAGGCGGCAAAAGAACGCCGTTTGATTACAAAGAAAAATACGGTGAAGCGCCGCGCGCATAAAGTGCAGGATAAAAAGCAAAGAACCCGTCCTTTCCGTTCTCGGAAAGGGCGGGTTTTGGTTTTGGAAATGGGTTTTGGTTGGTTACATCACGCTGTGGAACGTGCGCATAATGACTTCGCGCTGCTGTTCTTTCGAAAGCTTGTGGAAATTCACCGCATAGCCGGACACGCGAATGGTCAGGTTCGGGTATTTTTCCGGGTCTTCGTAAGCTTCAATCAGCATTTCTTTGTTGATGACGTTGACGTTAATGTGGTGCGCTTTGTTTTTGAAATAGCCGTCCAAAATCGTAACAAGATTATTGACGCGTTCTTCGTCGGTTTTGCCGAGCGCCTGCGGAATAATCGAGAACGTGTTGGAAATACCGTCACGGCAGGCGTCGTAAGGCATTTTGGTCAGCGTGTTCAAAGACGCGAGCGCGCCGTTCTTTTCGCGGTTGTGCATCGGGTTCGCACCGGGCGCAAACGGCTCGCCTTTTTTACGGCCGTCGGGCGTGCTGCCGGTCTTTTTGCCGTAAACCACGTTGGAGGTAATCGTCAGCGCAGACAGCGTATGAATCGCGCCGCGGTAAGCCGGGGTTTTGCGAAGCTCGGTAATGGTGCTTTCCAAAAGCGAGCGCGCAATGAAGTCTACGCGGTCGTCGTCATTGCCGTAGGTCGGGAACTCGCCGACGGTTTCAAAATCGACAATATAGCCGTTTTCGTCACGAATCGGGTGCACCTTGGCGTACTGAATTGCGGAAAGGCTGTCCGCCGCAACGGAAAGGCCGGCGACGCCGAACGCCATAAAGCGCGTGACGTTTGTGTCGTGCAGCGCCATTTGGATTTTTTCATAGGCGTATTTGTCGTGCATATAGTGAATGACGTTCATGGTGTTGACGTACAGTCTGCAAAGCCAGGAAAGATAGACCGAGAAGCGGCCGGCGACTTCGGCATAGTCGAGGGTTTCACCTTTTATGGGATCCATTTGCGGGCCGACGCGCATTTCGCTCATATTGTCATAGCCGCCGTTAATCGCAAGCAGCAGAAGCTTTGCAAGGTTGCAGCGTGCGCCGAAGAACTGCATTTGTTTGCCGACCTGCATCGCGGAAACGCAGCAGGCAATGGCGTAATCGTCGCCGTAAATCGGGCGCATTAAGTCGTCGTTTTCATATTGAATGGAATCGGTATCGACCGAGACCTTAGCGCAGAACGCTTTAAACGGCGCGGGCAACTGCTCGGACCACAAAACGGTCAGGTTCGGTTCGGGCGCGGAGCCGAGGGTGTAAAGCGTGTTGAGCACGCGGTAGGAGTTTTTGGTGACGAGTGTGCGGCCGTCGCAGGACATGCCGCCGATGCTTTCGGTAATCCACATCGGGTCGCCGCCGAACAGCTCGTTGTATTCCGGCGTGCGCAAATGACGCGCCAAGCGCAGTTTCATGACGAAATCGTCCATGAGCTCCTGCGCACCGCTTTCGGTCAAAGTGCCGTTTTCCAAATCGCGGTTGATATAAATATCAAGAAATGTACTGGTGCGTCCCAAAGACATGGCGGCGCCGTTTTGCTCTTTGATTGCGGCGAGGTAGCCGAAATACAGCCACTGAATCGCCTCGCGCGCGTTGGTTGCGGGCTTGCTGATGTCATAGCCGTAAAGCTGCGCCATTTCTTTGAGGAGCTCTAAGAAGTGAATCTGCTGGTAAAGCTCTTCGCTTTGGCGAATGGTGTCGACCTGCATATTGCCTTTGCCGATTTCGCGCTTATCCTGTTTTTTCAGTTCAATTAACACGTCCACGCCGTAAAGCGCCACGCGGCGGTAGTCGCCGATGATGCGGCCGCGGCCGTAAGCGTCGGGAAGCCCGGTCAAAAGACCGATGTGGCGGACGGCGCGCATTTCGTCGGTATAAACGCGGAAAACGCCGTCGTTGTGGGTGGTTTTATAGCTGAATTCCTGTTCAATCGTGTCGGAAAGCTCATAGCCGTATGCTTTTGCCGCACTGCGCGCCATACGCATGCCGCCGAAGGGGTTTACGCCGCGGCGCAGGGGCGCGTCGGTCTGAAGACCGACAATCAGTTCATTTTCTTTGTCGACATAGCCGGGTGCATAGGTCACAAGGGAAGAGACGTGCTCGGTGTCAACGTCTAAAACGCCTCCTTTGTCACGTTCCGCTTTGAACAGCGCATTGCATTTGTCCATCAGCTTTGTTGTGCGTTCCGTAGGTCCCGCCAAAAACGAGGCGTCGCCGAGATAGGGGGTGTAATTTCTATGAATGAAGTCGCGAACATCAATTTTTTCGCTCCATTCCCCTTTTTTAAATCCGTTCCATGCTGCAAAATCCATTTGTCTGCTCCTTTTTTCACGTTCCTGCAAAACAAAAAGGGCAACCCTGCGTTTTGCAAGATTGCCCAGACGGTCGGCTATGTATACAAGCGTGCTTCCCCGCAGTTTGCCTGCGTCCGCGTTACGCGGTGTTCCGTCAGTTACACGCCTGTTGTTTGATTGATTGTATTTGTATTGTACCACACGATTTGTCATTCTGCAATATGCAGTTTTTACAAGATTTAGGCTTTATTATTCGACACTCTTGAGTGACTCGACCATATCGACCTTTTTCAAGCGGAAATACATAATAAAGTTGACAACCGCGGCAAACAAAAGTGTTAACAGCGCGCTGAACAAATAACTCAAGAAATGAATTTCCAGCCCGAACATAACGTATTCCGTTTCAATCGTGCGCATGACGAAGAAGTGCAGAACCGTGCCGAGCACGAGCCCGAACAGCACGCCGAGAACCGTCAGGATGACGTTTTCACGGTAGACGTAAGCCGCAAGCTCCCCGTCATAGAACCCGAGCACCTTTAAAGTCGCAAGCTCGCGCCGGCGTTCGGTAATGTTGATGTTGTTGAGGTTATAAAGCACAATAAACGCCAAAAGACCGGCGGCGATAATCATAACGGCGATAATCACCGTGAGGTTATCCATCATCGTGTTGACCTGTTCTTCGGCGGTCGCGCTCATAGAAACCGAGGTTACGCCGTTGATGCTCAAAATATTTTTCGCAATCTGTGACGCGTCGGCGTCCGCTTCGGTCTTAATCAGCGCGGCGTTGAGCGACGCGGTTTCACCGTAAAGCGCCTTATAGACGTTCGGCGTCATGTAGATATAATGGTTTAGATAGTTTTCAACTATCCCCGCCACACGGACGTCGCCGACCGGCGTTGCGGTCTTATCATCTTTGAGGGTAATCATATCCCCGACGGATACGCCGAGCAAATCGGCAAATTTTTCGGTAATCAGAACGCCGTCGTCGGTGAGGTTCAGCTTATCCCCGAACAACCGGGGCTTCAAGTTGACATAGTCCCCGAGTTTGACCGTATCCTGCGGGACAATCAAATAGGCGGTCGTCTCGCCTTTGTCGGTCTCGGCGTAAGTCACCTGGCTTTGGGTTTGCAAATAATCGGTGACCCCGGCAACGGAGCTGACTTTGGCAAGCAGCTGCCGGCGCTCTGCGCGAGAAAGAGAAGTGTCGGTGCCGACGGTGCCCTGATAGGCGAAAACGTCACCGTATTGCTTTTGGGGCACGGATTCCACCGAATCGCTGATCCCGAAGCCGACAAGCAGAAGCGCCATACAGCCAGCGACACCCAAAATGGTCATAAAGAACCGTTTTTTGTAGCGGAACAGGTTGCGGCACGCCGCTTTCTGTGCGAAATTCAGGCGCAGCCAAATAAAGTCGATGTCTTCGAGGAAGGTGCGTTTGCCGGCTTTCGGCGCTTCGGGGCGCATCAGCGCGGCAGGGCTTTCGGAAAGCACGCGATGGCTTGCCGCAAACGCGCCGCCGACGGTCGCCAATACCGCGAGCACCGTTGCAATCACGGCGTTCAGCACGTTCACTTCGACAACCACGTTGGAAAGGTTGACATAAACGGATTGGTAAGTGTGAATAATCAGCGACGGCAGCAGCGATTCGCCGAGCGCCACACCGATCACGCTGCCCAACAGCGTCGAGAACAGCGCATAAAGCACATATTTCGCCGTGATGGACGCTTTGCTGTAACCGAGCGCTTTCAAAGTACCGATTTGCGTGCGTTCCTCTTCGACCATGCGCGTCATGGTGGTTAAGGAAACCAGCGCCGCGACCAAGAAGAAGATGACCGGGAACACGGTGCCGATGGCGCGAATGCTGCCGGCGTCGGCTTTATAAGCCGCGTAGCTGGAAATGGACGTGCGGTCCATAATATACCACTGGGGTGTGGAAACATTATTGATTTCGTCTTCGGAATTTTGGAGTTTTTCCTCGGCGGCTTCGAGTTCCGCTTCGGCGTCCTGTTTCGCGATTTCGTAATCTTCTTTGCTGCGGTCAAGTTGAATCTGACCGTCCTGGACCTTTTTCTCGCCCTCTTCGAGCTTGGCTTCGCCCTGCGCGATTTGTTCACGCGCGGCGGCCGCCGCTTCGGGGAAGTTGTCAATAAACGCCTGTGCGGTATCCACCCGCTGTTCTACGCTTGAAATGCTTTGGTCGAGCGTAGAAAGCTGGCTTTTGTAATACTGCACTTGTGCCGTGGCCTGAATAATTTCCATACTGCGGGAATAATACTCGTCATTGGAAATATAAGGCGCGTCTTCTTTTAATTTCTGCTGTTTTTTCGCAATTTCTGCTTCTTCGGCGGCAATTTGGGCTTCGATTTGCTTTTTCTGATTTTCAAGTTCCGTAAGCGACTTGCGCGCTTCTTCTATTTGCGCCTGGCCGTTTGCGAGGCTTTGGTCGCCGGAATCAAACAGCGCTTTCAATTCGTCGAGCTGTTGGCGCTGCTGGTCAATTTCAATTTGAGCGCTTTCGAGCTCCGACTCGGCGGTAATCAGCGTCTGATAGGCGTCGCTCAAATCGCTTAACGCCTTATCTTTTTGCTGTTGGAATTTATAGCGCGCTTCATTGAGCTGTTCGTCGGCGTCCGCTTTAAATTCGGCAAGACGCGCGGCGCAGCGCTGTTCTTCGATTGCGGTAATATTCGCCGTAACCGTATTTAAAAGGTCGGTGTAACCTTTTGAAAAGCAGTTCATGTCCTTCGCGCCGGTCATCGTGACAAGCACTTCGGAAAAAACGTCTTGTGTAAAGGCTTCTTTCGGAATGACCAAGAAGCCGTCCACCGTGCCGTCGCCAATGGCGGAAGTGCCGCGGTCGGAATCGAGATAATACGCGGTTTCGCCCACGCCGACAATCGTATATTCATCGTCGGCGAGCATATCGCCGACTTTTTCGTCGGTGCCGGTTTTCAGCTTCACCGTGTCACCGATTTGATAGCCGGAAGCGTCCAAAAACTGTTGGTCGGCGATACATTCGTTATAGCGTTCCGGGTAGCGCCCTTCGAGCACTTTGACCTGGTTAATCTGATCGGTCAAAGACAAAACTTTGGTGACGACCATTGCGTTTTCGGTCTCGCAAAGATAGTCTTTTGTGAAAATCCCCTCTGCGCTCGCAACGCCGTCCAAAGTCAACAGCGCCGCCACGTCATCATCGGTCATGCCGAGGGTGCCGAGCACGCGGATATCCACCATATTTTCTTTGTCAAAGGTCGCGTCCGCGGAAGCCTCCATCGCGGGGCTTGCCGAGCGGATACCGGCAAAGAAAGCCACACCGAGCGCCGAAATCAGAAGAATCGACAGAAACCGGCTGATGCTTTTGCGGACTTCGCGCCGGAAGTCTTTTCTCATACCTTTTGTCATGCCTGTTCTTCCTTTACCACTCAATGTACTCCACGGGGGTGGGGCGTTTGTTCATCAAAATCTGGTCGATTTTTCCGTTTTTGATTTTAATGACCTTGTCCGCCATCGGGGCAATGGCAAGGTTGTGGGTGATGACGACAATCGTCACGCCCTTTTCCCGGCAGGTATCCTGCAGCAGCTTTAAAATGGATTTGCCGGTGATGTAGTCCAGCGCGCCGGTCGGCTCGTCGCAAAGCAAAAGCTTCGGGTTTTTCGCAAGCGCACGCGCAATCGAAACGCGCTGCTGCTCGCCGCCGGAAAGCTGCGCCGGGAAGTTGTCCATTCGGTTTGAAAGCCCGACTTCCTGCAAAACGGTTTTTGCACTCAGCGGATTTTTGGAAATCTGCAAAGACAGCTCGACGTTTTCAAGCGCGGTCAAATTCCCAACCAGGTTATAAAACTGGAACACGAAACCGACATCGTCGCGGCGGTAACGCGTGGTCGCTTTTTCGTCGTATTTGGTAATATCGTCGTTGTCCACGAAAATCTCGCCGGAGGTGGCGGTATCCATGCCGCCCAAAATATTCAAAATTGTCGTTTTGCCCGCGCCGCTGGGGCCGACAATTACCACAAATTCGCCTTTTTCAATGCCGAAGCCGACATCGTCCAATGCTTTGATTTCAACCTCGCCCATTTTATAGGTCTTGGTCACGTTTTTTACTTCGATAAAAGACATTGTCTGCCTCCTGTATACAATAAGTACCCTTTATTGTAGCACACAATGCTGCGGAATTCTATCGAAAATCGTTACGCGGGCAATTTTAGGCAAACAGCATAAAATTTTTGTTGTCATTTCGACAAAATGACAACGATTTTCGACATTATCAATCGGAATTGTCCCGCAAAGCCGGATTTCGGGGTGCTTTTCGTTCTATCCGGCAAAAGTGCGGAAATCGGATTTTGCACACAAAAAAGCACGGAACATCTGGCAAAACTGTGTCAGACATTCCGTGCCGAAAAAATTTTATACGAGCACCGGCTGAAGCTGGCGCCCGGAAAGCGCCGACAGGACGCTTTCGGGAATTTGCGAGAAATCCGCGACCAGTGAATTCGGTTTTTTCACCGGGTCATCCTGGCGCATGGGTACAAAATACATGTGTTTCGCGTTTAACAACAATCCTATGTTTTTTGCCGCCGTGCCGAGCGCGTCGTTGGTCGACACCGCCAAAAGCACCGGCCGTTCGTTGCGCAAATGCGCTTTACAGGCGAGCGTTACGGGCGTGTCGGTCACACCGTTCGCCAACTTGGCAAGCGTGTTGCCGGTTGCCGGCGCAATCACCAAAATATCCAACAGTTTCTTCGGGCCTATCGGCTCCGCCGCAAAAATGGTGTGGATAATTTCGTGACCGGTCATATCCTCAATTTGACGGACGAAATCCACCGCTTTGCCGAAACGGGTGTCGGTCGAATACGCGGTTTGTGACATAATCGGCAAGACGTCATAGCCCGCTTTTACAAGATTTTCCATTTCCGGAAGCACTTTATGAAATGTGCAGAAAGACCCGCACATAGCAAATCCCACTCGTGTTTGGGACATGGTTTTCCCCCCTTTGTTACAGGAGAGAAAGAAGCTTCTCCCCCACAATTTGCGCCGCCTCTGCCGGCAGGTATTTCCCGGGCAGGGAAAGAGCTTTGACGGCGGTTCTTTTAAGCTTCTCCGCCGCCGCAAAGTCCACCCCGAACGGGGGCGAGGCCACATCCAGCAAAAGAACGCCTGGCTTGGTTTTTTGCAGCGCGTCCGCGCCTAAAATCTGCGCGGGAACGGTGTTGATAATCACATCATATTCCCCCGCGGTTTCGCAAAGCGCGGCAATCGAAATTGCCGAAAAGCCCGCACGTTCCGCTTCGGCGCGCGCTTCTTCTTTTCGCGCGGCAACAACCGGCTTGCAATTTTGCGCACGCAGGGCTTTTGCCGTCGCTTTTGCCACACGGCCAAAACCCGTGACCGCGACGCGCAAAGTATCAAGCGGCGCAGAAATGTGTTTGCGCAGTTCCAAAAGCGTGCCTTCTGCTGTCAGGTCGGCGTTTTTTAAAATGAAGTCCTCGTCGTAGTAATCCGAGACGGTGACGCCTTTTTGCAGCAAACTCTCCGTCAATGCCTTTGGCACAATGCCGCCGGCGACAAGACTCCCCGGCTGAACGCTGGCGACCACCTGTGAAAGCGGCAGCGTCTCGTTCGTCAGGGGCATTTGCACGTGCGTGCCGTCCCGGGTTACCGGCAGCGGCAGAACCGCCGCCACAGTATTGCTTCGCAGAACGTCCCGGACCGCTTGCAGGCTGTCGCCCGGGTACAGGCCGAAGCAATATGTAGAAAATCCTTTTTCTTTTAAAAACGTATGCAAATACCGTTGGCGCAAATCGCCGCCGAGTAAAACAAATGTTTTCAAATTGACACGCTCCTTTTCGGTTCACTACTTTATTGTATGTTTGTTTTTGCCGCGCGGTGATAAAAAATGCTTTTAGGGGTTTAAATTTTTCGCGCTTTGCAATATAATATAAGTATTAAAGTTTGGAAGGAATTTTGATATGGAAAATATCGATACCTTATTGAAAAAAGTGAAACGCATCCACTTCATCGGCATCGGCGGAAGCGGCATGTGCCCGCTTGCGGAAATTCTGCACAGCTGGGGCTATGAACTTTCGGGTTCGGACAACAACGAAAGCGACACACTCGCGCGGATTCGTGCGCTCGGCATTCCCGTCTCAATGGGTCAGCGTGCGGAAAACATCGGCGACGCCGAAATGGTGGTTTACACCGCGGCGCTGCTCCCCGACAATCCGGAACTTGTCGCCGCGAAGGCAAGCGGTGTGCCGACCTTTGAGCGCGCCAAGCTGTTCGGTGCGATTTCCAGAATGTATAAAAACTGCATCGGCGTTTGCGGCACGCACGGCAAAACCACCGTCACCTCGATGCTGACGCAGATTCTCATTACTGCAAACCTTGACCCATCTGCGGTTATCGGCGGGAAGCTGCCGTTAATCAACGCCAACGGGCGCGTGGGCAAAAGCGAAAACTTTGTTTGTGAAGCCTGTGAATTCGTGGACACATTTTTAGAGCTTTCCCCGGCGGTTGCGGTCATTTTGAATATTGACGAGGACCACCTGGACTATTTCAAGACGCTGGACAATTTGATTCACAGCTTCCACAAATTTGCCGATATGGCAACCGACGCGGTCATTTACAACGGCGACGACCAAAACACCCGAACCGCTATGCAGGGCGTCGGTGAAAAGACGAAAATCATGTTCGGGTTCTCGAAAGAGAACAATTATTACCCCGAAAATATTTCTGACGAGCACGGCGCGTTTTATGCGTTTGACGTGTGCCGTGACGGCGAAAAGCTCGGTCACCTGACGTTGGAAATCCCGGGCGAGCACAACGTGCTCAATGCTTTGGCCGCTGTGGCCGCCGCCATGCACGCGGGCGCGAGCTTTGCAGACTGCAAAAAAGGGATTGAAACCTTCCACGGCGCGGGGCGCCGGTTTGAAAAACTCGGCACCTATCAGGGCATCAGCTTTGCCGACGATTACGCCCACCACCCGACGGAACTGCGCGTGACGTTGGAGGCCGCCATGGAGATGGGGTACCGCAAGGTTTGGGCGGTGTTCCAACCGTTCACCTATTCGCGCACCTATATGCTCATGGACGAATTTGCCGAAGTGCTCAAAATTCCGGATTATTGCGTGATGACCGAGATTATGGGCTCGCGCGAGCGAAACACCTATAACGTCTATACTTCGCAGCTGGCCGCCAAAATCCCCGGGTCTGTGTGGTTCAACACCTTCGACGAAGTCGCCGACTATGTTTTGGCGCACGCGCAAAGCGGAGATTTGGTGCTGACACTCGGCTGCGGCGATATTTACAAAGCCGCCAAAATCATGATTCACCGCCTGCAGGGAAAATAACTTGCAGACTGTTTAAATTTTACCCCAATGGTGTGATGTGAAAATGGAAAAGAAATATGATGTTTTAATTGTCGGTTCCGGCGTCGGCGGGTTATACACCTCGCTTTCTCTGCCGGAAAACCTCTCGGTGCTGATGCTTTCGAAAAAAAGCGACACGCTTTCGAACAGCTCGTTGGCACAGGGTGGTGTCGCCGCGGTTTTAAGCTTTGAAAACGACAGCTTTGACCTGCATTACGAAGACACCATGATTGCCGGCCAGCACAAAAACGACCCGGCCGCCGTGCGGACGCTTGTGACCGAAGGCCCGGACGATGTGCGGAAAATCATGTCTTACGGCGTGGATTTTGACAAAAATCCCGACGGCACAATTCAAAAAACGCTCGAAGGCGGGCACTGCCGCCGCCGTATCGTTCACCATAAGGATACCACCGGCGCGGAAATTGTCAACAAGCTGTTAGAAGAAGTCAAAAAGCACAAAAACATTACGCAGCTGGAAGACAGCATGGTGTTCCGGCTTGAAAAGGTAAAAGGCGGCTTTTGCGCCGATATTTTGCACGAAGGCAAACCTTATACGGTATTTTGCGATTACTGCGTGCTTGCAACCGGCGGCATCGGGCGGGTTTACAAATACACCACAAACCCCGCCGTGGCGACCGGCGACGGCATTCGCCTTGCCTATGAGCTCGGCGCAACCATTCGCAATTTAAGCTATGTGCAGTTCCACCCCACCGCGTTCAACGGCGCGGACCGCGAACAGTTCTTAATCAGCGAAGCCGTGCGCGGCGAGGGCGCTTATCTGCTCAACTGCAAAAAAGAACGCTTTATGCACCGTTACGACCAACGGCTCGAATTGGCGCCGCGTGACGTGGTTTCCAAGTGTATCATCATGGAAAGCCGCAAAACCGGCAGCAACAACTTTTATCTCGACATAAGACACCGCGGGCACGACTATTTGGTCAACCGCTTCCCCGGCATTTACGCGGGCTGTTTGGAACACGGCGTGGATATTACCAAAGACTTAATCCCTGTTTTCCCCTGCCAGCACTATTTGATGGGCGGCATCGGCGTAGATTTGGACGCGCGCACGACCGTTTCGCGGCTGTACGCGGTCGGTGAATGCTCCTGCACCGGCGTACATGGGAAAAACAGACTGGCGAGCAACTCGCTTTTGGAAGCGCTGGTGTTCGGCCGCCGGGCGGCGCAGGACATTGCCCGCCGCGAAGAAACCAACGTGGAGCACGTAGTCCCCGACAACCGCGTGCCGGACGTTTCCGGCGCTCCGCTGCCGAAAGGTTTACGCACGGAAATCCGCTCGATTATGCAGCGTGCCTATTTCGTCATTCCGGACCTCGGCGCGGTGCACACCGGTCTTAAACGTGTTGACGCGATTCTCAAACGGCTTCAGACCGGCAAATTCGCCATTACTCCCGACTATTGTGAAGCGCTCAGCCTTGCAACGGTCGCGCACATTATCTTAAAGGAGGTCGACGAAGGATGAGCCTGCCGCAGTTTTATGTGGACGACATCATTTTATGCGCGCTGAAAGAAGATATTAACTATCTCGACGTTTCGGCGGATTACCTAATCCCGGAGGACCAACGCAACGACGCTTATTTTGTCGCGAAAGCGGACGGTGTTTTGTGCGGGTTGGACGTCGCTTTGCGCACATTTCGCCTTTTGGACGACACGTTCACCGCCAAAGTGTATAAAAAAGACGGCGACAAAATTCAGAAAGGCGATTTGATTGCGGAATTTTCCGGCAAGACCGTTCTGCTTTTGAAAGGCGAGCGCACAGCTTTAAACCTGTTACAGCATATGTCCGGCATTGCAACCGCTACGGCGCGCGCCGTAGAGCTTGTGAAAGGCACAAACGCGCAGATTACCGACACGCGCAAGACGCTTCCCGGGCTTCGGGCGCTGCAAAAATACGCCGTGGTTTGCGGCGGCGGGAAAAACCACCGCTTCAACCTTTCCGACGGCGCAATGCTCAAAGACAACCACATTGACGCAAGCGGCGGGATTGAAAGCGCAGTAGATACCCTTCGCGGAAAGCTCGGCCACATGGTAAAAATCGAAGTCGAAACGCGCGACCTTGACGAAGTGCGTGAAGCGCTGAAAGCCGGCGCGGACATCATCATGCTTGACAACATGACAAACGACATGATGCGCGAAGCCGTGAAAATTATTGACGGCAAAGCCAAAACCGAAGCTTCCGGCGGCATCACGCTTGACACAATCGCAGAAGTCGCGAAAACCGGCGTGGATATTATCTCGCTCGGCGCGCTCACCCACTCGGTGCAGGCGTTTGACATTTCAATGAAAATGAAGAAATAACAATAAAATGATAGCCGGTGCACTTCGTGTGCACCGGCTCTTTTTTGTAAAAGAAAAGCCGCACGAATTTCCGCGCGGCTTTTGCTTTGTTTGATTTCGGCTTATTATTTCATCGAGACAACGTCGACAATTTCGCCTTTGGCGTCTGCGCCGACGGTAAACGCCGCGTCGCTGCCGACATTTAAGAGCACCACTTTTTCCGCGTTGGCGACTGAAACTTTATAGAATGTCGGGTCATTTTCCAGGCGGATATAGAAATACGTCTCGCCGCCGGTAACCACCGAGCGAATCTCGGCGACCTTGCCGGAGACGTCGCGCGTGGTCGGCTTTTCGACAGACGGGTCTTCCTCGCTGCCCATTTCGCTGACGTCAATATCGACATTGATGCCGTTGCTTTCAAGCGCGGCGGCATATTTTTCCGTGCACTCTGTCAGGCTGTTGCCGACCGCAACAATCGTCGACTGTTTGACGTTGACCATAGCGTACATTTTCACCAATTCACTGGAGTCTTTGAGCGCCATAAAGTAAGTCGGCTCACCGCTGATATTCAGAAGCAGCGGGAACGTCGCGACATAAGCATATTGCTGAACCGCGCCCTGCGCCGAGGTCTGCGCCGTTTGTTCGAGCGCGCCGGAAATCGGATAATATTTGGTCTCTTTCGTGCGCTGGTTCAAAAGCACGAAGCCGATAATCGACTGGTCGGAGCTTATGGACGTTACGCCGGTATACATATACACGTCGTCGTTGAGCGCCAAATAGTTATAGCCGGAGCTTGTCACCTTAACGCCTTCCTGCCCGATAATCGAGTTGATAAACCCGCCGGACAGTTTGCCGTAGTAATTATATTGCTGGTCTAAAATATTCGCGGAATAAACGCGATCAAGCCACTGCCACTCGGGATCGGTCACAAACTGGTCGGTGGGAAGCGCGGACTCGCCGTTAAGATTTGTGGAGACAAGCTGAGACTCGCCGGTCACCGCGTTGACAACTGCGGCGCCGATGACGTCCGTGCCGCCGAACAGGCCGATTGTCTTGTCTAGAATCGGCACAATCCAGTAAGGATCACCGTTTTCGTCGATTTCAAAGCTCGGTGTATCGAACATCAAAGTCGGATACTGGAAGCGAAGATGCCGCACAAGATAGCGGTTGAAGTGCTCGGAGGGCGTATAGCGCATACCCTCTTCGAGGCGCACGACTTCGCTTTTCTGCGTGGTCATATCGACAATGATATAAGCGGGCAGGCCGTCTTTGGTGTTTTTCAGCCATTTGAAAATATCGCCGTAAGCGAGCGTTGAAACGCGGACGGGTGTGCCGTGGTAGTTAATTTGGGTCGAATATTCGGAAACGACAAACTGGGAAACGTAGTCCGGCAAATCGCCGAGCGCACGCACCGCCAATTGGTTTGCAGACGCGGAGTCGAGGCGCGGAACGCTTGAAAAATCAATTTCGGCGACGTCCTGTGCAAAATCGCCTTCTTCGACGGTCAACAGCTTGCTGTAAGACTGCGCGCGGAAAATGGTCGCACCGCAAAGATAACCGATGATACCGACCACCAGCACCAATCCGATGATGATGCCGGGCACGCGGGCGCGTTTGCGCACATAGGGACCGTATTCGGGTCTTGCAAACAATTTGGTGGAAAGAATGGTAAGCCCTAAATAGATCAGGCAGACAAACACCACATACATATAAAGCTCAATTGCTTTAAAGTTGAGCGCGGGAATCATGAAATAATACAAAACCGCCGCCGCAACCAACGTGAGAATAATGTTGATTGCAATTTTTCTGCCGGCGTGTTCCGGGGGGATTAAAATATCGGCAACGACGCTTTTTTTGCCGTCGTCCTTTTTACCGCCGCCGGTGAAATCGACATTGATGGGATCCAAAGAAATCCACTCCTTTTTTTGTGTAATCCGCGGTTTACAAACCGGGTTTTGTGCGGGTTTCTGACAAGTCCTAGTATAATCTATTTTACCGCGCTTTGCAAGCGTTTAAACAAAAGCGGCTTGCCCGCCAAAAGAAAAGACCTAAAAAACAACACAGCGGCAAAATTTCCGCTGTGTGATTTGTTATTGCTCTATGGTGATGTAAACGTGTTCGGTGGTCACGCCGTCTTTTGTAACGGTCAGGAGCGTGCCGCCGTTTAAATCGGCGTCCGCGTAACAGCGGTCGCCGGTTTTTAAGGCGTAAGTTAGGCGGATGCCTTTATACAAAACCGAATAATTGTTGACGTGGTCGTGCCCGACCACCACGTTTTTGGTGGAGCCGAGCTCCTGCATCACCGCAAACAGGCCGCTGTTGACCTTCGGGCAGCAGACCGGTTCGCGCTTTTCGCCGAAGCCAACGGCTTCATCATAGCCGCCCGCTTTCCAGTCGAGATAGGCGTAGTGGTATTCCGGCAAAGCAATGTGGAAAAACGCGATGGATTCCGGAATTTCACCGCCGTTTGCGACCGCCGCGCCCGTAATCGCCCACTTATACCAGGCAATTTGCGTTTCGCTGATGAATTCGTAATTGTCGCCGACCTGCGCTTGCTTGCGCGTGCCGTCGGCATTTAAGACATAGGCGCCGCCGTCGAGTTCGTCCGCATACAGATAAAGCGGGTTTGTGCCGTCGGGGTCGTCGGGATATTCGCGCCCCTGCCCCGAATCCATCATAATGAGCGACTGCACGATTTTGTCGCCCTCCATAATGTTGATGATATAATTCCCCACGCCGCCTATATTGTTCGGGCCTTTTTGAAAGAGGCAATATTCCGACGCCATATAGCGGTCGGCAATCCAGTTTTTATCGACGTTCCCCTCACCGTCATGGTTGCCGAACACGGGTGCCCACGGAATTTGGAACGAATCCATCAACTCGACAAAATATCGAACGGACAGCCTTTGCGACCCCGTCCAGGTTTGATCTCCGGTCAGGGTTATCAAATCGGGTTTTGTCTCTTCGACCAAGCGGCGGATGGTTTCTTCGGTATAAGCGCGCTTGCCGATATCCAACGTGTCACCGAGCTGAATGTCGGCAAGGTTCAGAATTTTAAAATCCTTACCCGGCTCTTTTTGCAAAATAACGGTATCTTCTAAGCGATAAGGCATCGTGGAAAGCCAAAATTCGTCGGTGGTCTCCCCTTTTCCCGGGAACCACAAAATTCCCGACGCCAAAATCCCGACCAAAACCACAGCTGCAAGCACCGACACCGCAATTTTTATTTTCTTTTTGGTTTTCATTTGCACAACCTCCCGCCGAAATTTGTGTTATTAACCTAAATGTAACGAGAAATCCCGAAAAAGTCAACGCTTTTCGGGATTTTCTTCGTTTTTTCTGATTTTGTAAAGCTGTTGCGGTTTTTACAACATCATAGTTTTACCCTTTCCACATTTCCACTTCCGTTTTAAAATACTGCTCCTGAAAAGCAACGGATTTTTCAATTTCGGCTTTTGTGAAATGCGTTCCGACCGGCGCACCGACCAATTTATCTTCTTCGTCGTCTAAACGGTGCACAACCGCGATGATTTGCGCTGAAGATTTAAAAACCGGCCCGTCCACGCCAAGCAAATACACATCCATCTCTTCCCCGTCGCCGCCGAAAACGCCCGGAATAAAGCCGTAGTTGACCGGATAAATCAAATCTAGGTGCTTCGGGTGGGCGCTGCCAAGCAGACGGTCAATTTTAATATCGACAATTTGACCGAGAAAAGAAGCCGCCAACGCCTTTCGTAAAACCGCCGCAATAAAATCCTTTTTCCCTTGTAAATACTGCTCTCGTCCCGCGTCCACCGGCGCGGCTTCGGCAAGGGAAAGCTTTAAGCTTTCATAGGCTTTGGCGGTGTCTGCATGTTGGTTCAGATAATCGCGGAACAAGATATAATCCCGCCACTGTTCGCTGTCTGTTAAAACCACATGAATAAAATGTGTCTGTAAGTCGCCCGTGCCGTCATAAAAGCTGCCGCAGGCAAACAGCTTTTGCCCGGAAATATTATTTTGGGCACGATAATAAAACCCTGCCGCTTGCAGTTTTGGCAAATGTTTCATCACATCGTCAAAGCTGTTGACCGCAAGCGCAATATCAATAATCGGTTTTGCACAAATGGTCGGCACTGCGGTTGAGCCGACGTGTTGGATTTCTTTTGCGTCGTCGCCCAAAAGCTTTTGAAGCATTATAATCGTATGTTCGGCTTCCGCTTCCCACGCCGTTTCATGCGGATAAAGCCGAACCGTTCCGCGTTGTAAGCCAAGCATATTGCACCTCCGAGAAATAGATAATATTGTTTTTTCGACACCGAAAACTGGCTTTAGTCTATCACAATGCAAACGTTGTGTAAAGAAAAAGAGACACGCAAATGCGTGTCTCTTTCATGTGGCTCCCCAAAGTTTCGCTCGAACCAACGACCCTTTCGGTCAGAAACATAGTCGCACGACTCGCTTGGAGCGCTTCGTCTTGCTCCTTGTTTCTTCCTGCGCAAAAGCTTGCTGTTTCTCGCCCCGCGAGCGCAAGCTCTTGCGCCAGTTAACAGCCGCGCGGCTGTTTACCTCAAATAAAAACAATAATATATAACAAAGAAAAAGAGACACGCAACTGCGTGTCTCTTTCATGTGGCTCCCCAAGTTGGACTCGAACCAACGACCCTGCGGTTAACAGCCGCATGCTCTACCGACTGAGCTATTGAGGAATATATTTCTTTAGCGCCTTAATATAATAGCAGATGGCGGCGTTTTTGTCAACACATTTTTTCTAAAATTTCTAAAAAACTAACCTGCGGGTGAAATGAAATTTCCCTGCCGCAGGTCAGTTCACTTTCCATTATATTTTCTCTTTTTCTCGGTCAGCGCATGCTTCCAACGCAAATGCTTGTGCTTTTTGCAGCGCCTTTTTACCGTCGCCGACTTGACAAAGCAATGCACCGGCATGCACGCCGTTTAAGCCGCCGCACAACGCATATTGGTTCATAACACCTGCCGCGGTCAGTTCGTTATGCAGGGCGACCGACTCCGGCAGCAGCAAATCTTGTTTCGAGCCGATAATAAAAGACGGCGGAAATTTGGCATCCGCATAAAAAGACGGCGCCAAAAAGTCGCGCTTGCTTCTTCCGTCCTCACCTTGTAATTCTTCCGCAGTCAAGCCGCACAAGGCTTCAGAAAATCCGTCCATATCTTTAAACTTTGTGTCCAACGAGCGCGCAGGGTCGTAAATCCCGCTCATTAAAACACACGCGGAGACATTAAAACTTTCTTGATATTTAAAAGGAATGGCAAATCTTTGATAGAGCTCCCGGTGAGTCGCGATTGCGCCGATAAACGCGGCAAAATAGGCCCCTGCCGACTCTCCGGCTATAACAACCTTTGTAGAGTCAATATTGTAATGCTCCGCGCGGTCCAACACATATTCTATGCCTTTGAAAATCTCACGAAGATGCTCCGGGTGCTTTGCATCGTTCGCATAATCATAGCCGATATTGGCGCATACATAGCCCTGTTTCGCCCAACTGTCACAATAATAAATGCGCGCCGTGCGCCGGCCGGACACCCATCCGCCGCCATGCAAATAAATAAACAGCGGGTGCTTTTCGTTACCGCCGTTCTTTTCGTAAACAATATCTAAATAGGTCCGCTTGCCGTCCGTTGCGTAGCGGATATTCTTTTCGATTTCTAAACCTGTATATCGCTTATACAGCGCAAAATACAGCCCGAGCTCGGAAAAATTATATTTGCGCCGAAGTGCATCGATTTTCTTTTCGCGTGTCTGCATAAAACGCCTCCGAAAACATCTAGGGAATTCATACTTTTCAGTATAGGCAAAGAAATTGCGCTTGTCAACAGCACTTATATAATAAGTATAGAAAAAGAAAAAGCTCTGTACAAACTGTACAGAGCTTTGTGTGTCGGCATCGACCTATTTTCCCGGGCCGCTTCCAGCCAAGTATTTTCGGCACGAATGAGCTTAACTACCGTGTTCGGAATGGGAACGGGTGGACCCTCATCGTAATAAACACCGACTATAATTAACTCTGCGTTACCGCAGCGCTAATAAACTCATAAGGCCCCACCAAAGTGGGATATATAAACAGGTTACCCCGTTATATTCGTGGTGACCCGTAGCGGATTCGAACCGCTGTTGCCGGCGTGAGAGGCCGGAGTCTTAGGCCACTTGACCAACGGGCCGTGTTGTTATCAGGTGGTACACCTTCAGGGGCTCGAACCCTGGACACCCTGATTAAGAGTCAGGTGCTCTACCAACTGAGCTAAAGGTGCATATAGAAATTACACCCTAAAAACTGAACAAAGAAGAAAGCGGAAGAATAGAAGGAAAAACTGAGGAAAAAGTGTTTCAAACAATTGATTTCACTTTGGAAACCAGAAGGTCAAGCCCTCGACCTATTAGTACTGCCAAGCTAAATACGTCACCGCACTTACACACGCAGCCTATCAACCTCATAGTCTTTGAGGGGTCTTACTAGCTTATGCTATGGGATATCTTATCTTAGAGATGGC